>NZ_JBQENA010000003.1:430796-755038 GCF_052044425.1 Paenibacillus sp. 22594 | reverse complement strand
AACTCTCCAAATTGGTATTTAGAAAGAGCGATTGCTCATTTTGAAACATCTGACGAGAATAAAATATTCTCTATTTTGGATCTCACTTTCGTGAAATCCCACTCACTCGTTGTTCAGTTTTCAAAGATCAAGCTCGTTGTCGGTGTCGATTATCTCGTCACCAGCAACTCTTATAATATATCATGTTCGGCCGAGTAATGCAAGCTCTTTTTTTCAATTTCTTTTCGAGCTCGGCGTTGATGTTTCTTGGCCGGAATAAGAATATACCATGTACAGCGTTTCATTGCAAGCATTATTTTAGAGATGCTTAGTAGAAAGGCTGTTCCATTCTTAACCACCCATTGTTAGCAGCTAAGAAGGGAAACAGCCTTATGGGATAAGCAGCAAAGACAGCCTTAAGCAATAATCTCTTGGATATACAATTCCCGATCCAGCATTAAGTTAACGATTGCACCTTCCACTTGCACCATAGGGCGGGTGGGATTACTCCGATCTGTAAAAATAATCTGACCGTGGCGACCATCACTAAGACGTATTCTTGTACCGTTGTATAAGTTAGTTGTTTTCTGAATGAACGTTTGGACAATGACAGGATCAAGTTTACCAAAGCTCTCTGTAAGCAGCTGCTCTAATACAAGATAGGGTGACTGTGCCTTTCTATAGGCCTTCACAAGTGTCATGGCATGGAATATATCTGCAACGGCCACAATCTTAGCATAGAAGTGGATCTGACTGCCTTCCATACGAAGCGGATAACCTGACCCGTCAATTTTCTCATGATGCTGCAGCGCGGCCAATCGAACACCTTCATTGATAGCCGTAACATTACGCAACAGCTGGTATCCATAGGTCGTGTGCCTGCGGACTTCCTCTATCTCAGGGGCAGTCAACGGCGTTGGCTTCTGAAGCAGGGCAGCATCTACCTTGACGTTGCCTATATCATGCAACAGGCCTGCAAAGGCACACTGCATCCAATCCTTTTGTGGATATCCGCACCACTGGGCGATTTTATAGGAGGTTAAAGCAGAGAGTACCGCATTATGATAATTATAATCCTGTTCCAAATGAACGCGTGGTGCAAATTTCAGTACATGATAGTCCTTCAAGTGGCTGATTAGTGCTTCTAACTGACTTCGTAATTCCAATATGGGGAGTGGGGCGGCAGCAGCCGCAGCATAGCTTTTTTTAACAAGTGCCACCATCTTCTCATATTCATCATGAAGTGGAGAATTGCTTTTGACCAGTTGAGACTCGTTGATTACAGCACCAGATTTTGCCGAAGCTGTCTGCTTCGTGGCTTTGGCTGTTTCAGGAGCAGTACTCTCCCCCTGAGCACCTTCGATCTCTATTTGTTGAATCAAGAAGGCCTGCAGGATTTCAATATCCCTCGGTAATATAATTTTCCCTTTGGTGAACAGAATGCCACCCAAAGGTGTGACTACATCTTTAATAATTTTTGTACCTGGCTTAACTTCTCCTACCGTTATGCTTGGCATACATTCAGCCCCTCTGTTTCAGTGAAACTTGTGCTCAGTGATTTTACTTCCCTAATTATAGTATGGATAACCTCAAGCGACTAGATGGGGTAAGGTGTTTCCTTAAAAAATTAATTCCAGTGATTTATTCATTTCAACCCCACATACACAAAAAGAGCATGAGTCTCTGCAAGCAGAAACCCATACTCTCCATAATAAATTTATTCGAGGCTGTCGTCTTCACTATCGGAAACAGTTTCGGACTGAACTTCTTCAACAGTTCCTTCTACTGCTGCATCCAGAATCTCTTCTCCTGTCTCTTGTTCGGAGAACTCATCCTCTTCATTTTTATCGGCTCTGCAGAGCGTAGCGACTGCATCGTCTTCACGGATATTAATCAGCTTAACCCCTTGGGCATAACGGCCCATGGTAGAAATGCCATCCATGCTGGTACGGATCAGAGTGCCACTCGTCGTGATGATCATGAGGTCCTCATCTTTTTTGACAACCTTCAGTCCGACTACCGGACCGTTCTTGTCAGTAAGATTAATGGTCTTGATCCCTTTACCGCCACGAGTTTGGGAGCGATAATCGAGGGCAGGGGTACGTTTACCGTAACCTTTGGTGGTAACTATCAGTACCTCAAGTTCCTTATCTACACAATCCATCCCAATGACCTGGTCATTATCATCCAGTGAAATACCTTTAACACCAGTTGCGCTGCGTCCCATAGAACGAACATCGTTCTCGGAGAACGTAATCGACATCCCGCGTGCCGTACCAATAATCAGATTCTGCTCACCATCTGTCAGCTTCACCTCGATCAGTGAATCCTCTTCACGGAGATTGATCGCAATCAATCCGCCTTTGCGGATATTGTTGTAATCCTCAAGAGGTGTCTTCTTAACGATCCCTTCACGGGTAGCGAAGAACAGATATTTGTCGCTGTCGGCATCTTCAACTTGGATTACAGCGCTAATCTTCTCACCCTGCTCAATCTGAATCAGGTTGATGATTGGTGTTCCCCGTGCAGTGCGTCCCAGCTCCGGAATCTCATAAGCCTTGATCCGGTAAACCTTGCCCTTATCGGTAAAGAACATCAGATAATTGTGGGAGTTGCTCACAAAGAGATGCTCCACAAAGTCCTGGTCTTTGGTATCCATCCCGATAACACCACGGCCTCCGCGCTTCTGGCTGCGGTAGGTGCTAACTGGCAGACGCTTGATGTACCCGGTATGCGTAATGGTGATGACAACCTCTTCACGTGGAATCAGATCCTCATCGAGGATACTTTCTTCACCTACCGTGATTTCCGTACGGCGATCGTCAGAATACTTATCCCGAATCTCCTGAAGCTCATTACTGATAATCTCCAGTACCAAATGCTCATTAGCCAGAATTTCACGATACTCCGCGATCTTGGCCAAAAGCTCGTTATATTCGTTCTCAATCTTTTCCCGTTCCAACCCGGTCAGACGCTGCATCCGCATATCAAGGATGGCTTGTGCCTGTTCTACGCTGAGGCTGAATGTGCTCATTAAGCCATCTCTTGCAATATCAGTAGTTCGGGAAGCACGAATTAAGGCAATAACCTCATCGAGATGATCTAGCGCGATTCGCAGGCCTTCCAGGATATGTGCCCGCGCTTCAGCCTTCTTGAGGTCAAAGACCGTCCTGCGACGGATAACTTCCATCTGGTGCTGCAAGTAGTGGTAGAGCACATCACGGAGATTAAGAGTCTTTGGTTCGTTATTAACGATAGCAAGCATGTTAATACCAAATGTAGACTGCATCGAGGTGTGTTTATAAAGATTGTTCAGCACAACGCTCGGGTTCACATCACGTCTCATCTCAATAACTACACGCATGCCATTGCGGTCGGACTCATCACGCAGATCTGTAATGCCTTCAATCCGTTTTTCACGAACTAATTCAGCGATCTTCTCCACCAATCTGGCTTTGTTGACCTGGTAAGGCAGTTCACTAACAATGATTCGCGCTTTTCCGTTATTCTCTTCAATATTTGCTTTGGCTCGCATTGTAACCGATCCGCGGCCAGTTCGATAGGCTTGACGGATACCTTCACGGCCCAAAATATAACCGGCCGTTGGGAAATCCGGACCTTGAATATATTCCATGAGTTCCATGGGTGTAATATCAGGATTCTTGATCATAGCCTGTACACCATCAATAACCTCTCCCATATTATGAGGAGGAATATTGGTAGCCATACCAACAGCGATACCCGATACCCCATTTACAAGCAGGTTCGGATAACGGGCTGGCAATACTACCGGCTCATTCTCTTCACCATCATAGTTGGGCGCGAAATCAACCGTTTCTTTATTCAAATCGCGAAGCATTTCACCGGCAATTTTGGAGAGCCGGGCTTCGGTATAACGCATTGCAGCAGCCATATCCCCGTCAATGGAACCAAAGTTGCCATGACCATCCACGAGCATATACCGCATTGAGAAATCCTGCGCCATACGTACCATCGTTTCATAAACAGCAGAGTCCCCGTGAGGGTGATACTTACCAATGACCTCACCGACGATTCTCGCTGATTTCTTATGAGGTTTATCGGCAAACATTCCAAGTTCCGACATCGCAAACAAAATGCGTCGGTGGACAGGCTTAAGTCCGTCCCGCACATCCGGCAAAGCCCGGCTCACAATGATGCTCATCGCGTAATCCATAAAGGATTCACGCATTTCCACACCAATGTCCCGATCTTTGACTTGCGGGTTATTTTGTTCAGCCATGAGTTGCTGGACCTCCTTCAGTTAAAAACCGCTACCCTTTATTATATTACTTTCACAAAAGTAGCACAATTAAACATGATAGCCTTTTATCTTCTATAATGATTTTCTTTTAGTGGGATACGGGTATACGCCCTCTCAGCCACTGTCTTCCGTACATAGACTGTAATGACAAGAAGAATGACCTTATATCCCTGTTTTTGTCCCAAAAGACATAGCCCCATATCCTTATATTATAGCACTGTTTGGGTGGCTTGTCCTGACATTTCAGTATACCTAGTGCCAGACCCTATGTATATGAAATCCATTTTTACGACGAGCAGATGAGTAATGAATATCCTAATTGCATGAAGAAAACTAGGGGATTGATTGTTTGTAATACTTTGAGGGAGGTAGACTATGAGGATTCAACGGGTATCCAGCAAATGGTCTAAGACGAAAGTCATTTTACAAAACCGTCAGCTGGCTATATTCATCCCCGAAACGCGAAAATATAGTCAAGAGGCGTTAATAGAACTGCTTGGGATCTATGGGACGGTATATATTAAGCCAGATCGTGGCACTTACGGCAGCGGCGTAATGAGGGCAGAACAACGCACGGTCCATTTAAGCCCAAGTGGCCATCAGCCGGGCAATGATTGTGATCCAAACAATGATATGGAGAATAGCGAAATAATCGTTGAACAAAAGGTAATATATATCCTTCGTTACGCAAAAGATGCAGAAGCTTTTTCATCACTACAAGAGCTGCATGCAGCGTTATTGCCGCGGATTAAGGGTCGTATATATTTGATTCAGCAGGGCATTGATCTACTACGTCATCAGGATCGGCCTTTCGATCTAAGGGTACTTACGCAAAAAAATCTGTCAGGAGCATGGGAAACCACGGGGATGCTGGGAAGAGTAGCCGCACCGCAAAAAGTCGTCACCAACTATCATAGTGGAGGCAGTATTTTTTCCGTCCACCATCTGCTTAAAGAACATATGAGTCCAATTGAACTGAAAACAACCATTCAGCAGTTGAAATCATTGGGAGTAAAAATTGCCACACAGCTAGAAACTGCTTATCCGGATCTTAAAGAGATTGGACTTGATGTAGCTTTGGATCCGCATCATGATCTCTGGCTACTGGAGGTCAATACCCTTCCATCCATTATTGTGTTCAGTAGCTTTCAGGATAAGACGATTTACCGTAAAATCCGTCTTTATGCAGTAGCATACGGCAGATTAAAAAGAACCCGCTCCTCGATTTCCCGGCACAAATTGGCTAAAAGACGATAAAAATAAGAACCTCCGCATTCTCATATTTATTACAAATAGAGAAAACGGAGGTTCACTATAACAGCTTACAAATATTAGATATCGAGATTTCGTACGGATTGAGCATGCTCCTGGATAAATTCGCGACGCGGCTCAACATTATCACCCATCAGCGTATCAAAGATTCCGTCCGCCAGGATTGCATCCTCAATGGTAACCTGCAGCATCATACGACTCTCAGGGTCCATAGTTGTATCCCAGAGCTGTGTCGCATTCATCTCTCCGAGACCTTTGTAGCGCTGAACATTGACTTTAACATTCTCACCGAAACTGGCAATAATCTCCTCTCGCTCCTTCTCAGTTTGAGCATAGCGGATGACTTTATTACGCTCAATCTTAAACAGTGGCGGCTGAGCGATATAAATATAGCCTGCTTCGATAATTTTTCGCATGTAGCGGTAGAAGAACGTTAGCAGCAAGGTTCTGATATGTGCTCCGTCGACGTCCGCATCGGTCATGATGACAACCTTGTGGTAACGGGCTTTTGACAAATCGAAGTCATCGCTGATGCCGGTTCCCAATGCGGTGATAATTGCCCGAATTTCAGCATTGGACAATATACGGTCCAGGCGCGCCTTCTCAACGTTCAGTATCTTCCCGCGAAGCGGCAGAATCGCCTGGAAATGACGGTCACGTCCCTGCTTGGCGGAGCCGCCGGCGGAGTCCCCTTCGACGATGTATAGCTCGCTGATGGAAGCATCCTTGGAGGAGCAGTCAGCCAGCTTGCCCGGCAGGGCACTGACTTCAAGCGCACTCTTGCGGCGGGTTAGCTCACGGGCTTTGCGGGCTGCTTCACGGGCACGGGAAGCCTGCATGGATTTCTCCAGCACACGCCGGGAAACCGCTGGATTTTCTTCCAAAAATTCCTGCAGTTTTTCTCCGAAAAGGGATTCCACAATACCGCGCACTTCACTATTGCCCAGTTTGGTCTTGGTCTGGCCTTCGAATTGGGGCTCAGGAATTTTGACGGAAATGATCGCCGTTAGACCTTCACGCACATCATCACCCGTCAGGTTGGAGCTGCTATCCTTGATTACTCCGGTCTTACGAGCATAGTCATTGATGATTCTGGTTAATGCGCTCTTGAAGCCGGATTCATGAGTCCCGCCCTCATGCGTATTAATATTATTGGCAAAAGAGTAAATGTTCTCTGTATAGGAATCGTTATATTGCAGAGCAACTTCCACCGCAATCATATCCCGCGAGCCTTCTACGTAGATTGGGTTTTCGTGCAGTGCTTCTTTTTTCTCATTCAGATATTTTACATACTCTACGATACCACCCTCGTATTTGAACACATTCGATGTTCCTGTTCGTTCATCCAGCAACGAAAGCTCAATACCTTTGTTCAGAAAAGCCAATTCGCGAACACGGGTAAGCAGGGTCGAATACTCAAACACAGTGGTTTCAGTGAAAATCTCCGGATCTGGATGGAACGTTGTAGTCGTACCCGTCTCATCGGTATCACCGATAACCTTGATATCATATTGCGGAGCACCGCGTCTATATTCCTGCTGGTAGATATGACCGTCACGCTTGACGTTCACAACCACCTTCTCGGACAAGGCATTCACGACAGATATCCCTACACCGTGCAGACCGCCTGATACTTTATATCCGCCACCGCCGAATTTCCCTCCTGCATGCAGGACAGTCATAACGACTTCAAGCGTAGACTTCTTCAGTTTTGCATTCTCACCGACAGGGATACCCCGGCCGTTATCAATTACAGTGACACTATTATCTTCATGAATCTTCACTTGAATCCGGTCGCAATAGCCTGCCAGCGCCTCATCGATACTATTATCGACAACCTCCCAGACCAAATGATGCAGACCTTTGGCGCTAGTAGAGCCGATGTACATGCCGGGACGTTTCCGAACTGCCTCCAGCCCTTCCAGTACCTGAATCTGGCTCTCATCATATGTCGGTTGATTCATTGACATGCCTTCACCTACTTCTTTCAGATTATCTCTTGTACATCATACAACATTATATTTCCAGCAAGATTTTGGCTCGTTTTTTAAGAGTGGAGGAGGAGATAGGGGAGTAATATACAGTATTTTTGGTTACGACAATGGACTTCGCTTCCTCTTCACCGATTCGTTCCAGTTTTTTGTCCTGCTCGGAATGAATAATGAACTGCTTCGATACCTTGGAGGATTTCTCAATCGAGATATCAAATATAGCAATTAACTCTGAGGATCGAATAATCTTTTCCCCGCCCAAATGAATATACATGGTCTTCCTCCGCTCTTTAGATCTCCACTTTCCCGTCATGCACATGATATAGGCTTGCGCCTTTTAATTTATCGGCACTCAGACTTTCAACCCCGGTGGCGGTGATAAAAGTCTGCACCTTGCTTTGAAAAGTTTCGATAAGCTGGGTCTGACGATAGGGATCAAGTTCGGACAAAACATCATCAAGAAGCAGCACAGGATACTCTCCGATCTCCTCATGGATCAGCTCAATTTCCGCCAGCTTGAGCGATAAAGCTGCCGTGCGTTGCTGCCCTTGGGAACCGTAGACCTGAGCTTCTCTTCCGTTGATAAAAAAGGACAGGTCATCCCTATGGGGACCCGTCAGCGTCATGCCGCGCCTGATTTCCTGATCTCTCGTTTGTGATAACTTTAACATAAAATTGTCTAATAAGACAGCTTCATCTTCCATCTCACGCTCACCAAAAGAGGGAACATACAATAGTTTCAGTTCTTCTCCGCCGTTCGTAATGCCACGGTGAATGCTTTCTGCCCATATTTGCAGCTTCTTTATGAATTGTTTCCTTTTTTTGACGATTTTAACACCATGCTCTACAAGTTGGGCATCCCATATTTCTAAAAGCTCTTTGCCAGCAGCCTCTTTCCCCCAAAGCTGCTTCAGCAGGTTGCCCCGCTGGAGCAGTACTTTCTGGTACTGCTGCAGATGAAACAGGTAGCCCGGCTGCACTTGGCCGATTTCCATATCAAGGAACCGGCGCCGGATGCCAGGGGTTCCTTTAACAATTTCCAGATCTTCAGGAGCGAACATGACAACGTTCAAAGAACCTATGAACTCGCTCAGCTTTCGCTGCTCCAGTCCATTAATCCTGGCTTTTTTGCCTCCAGTAGTCAGGGTCAGCTCCAGCTTCAAATCCCCGTATTTACGTTCCACCTCGGCCACAATTTGCGCGGAGCCTGCTGGAGCGTCAAAGGAAATAAGCTCCTTGTCCTTGGAGGTCCGATGACTCTTAGTCATCGCCAGCACAAACAGTGCCTCCATCAGGTTCGTTTTACCCTGGGCATTCTGACCAAGTATCAGGTTTACATCGCCCAGGTTCTCCAGACGCAGCAGCCCGTAATTACGGTAATGCTGCAGACCGATATTTTTGACAAACACGAAGCTGTGCCTCCCCGAAGTGTTACTCTTTTATTCCGCCGCCTTCGACTTCGAAAACGCCGTTATCCTGAACCTCTATTTTATCACCCGGATACAGCTTTCTTCCACGCCGATCTTCCTTTTCTCCGTTGACCCATACGTGTCCTTCCTGAAGTAAGGCTTTGGCCATCCCGCCTGTGGATACACAATCAGAGAGTTTCAAAAACTGGTCGAGCTTAATATATCCACTGTGGATAAGTATTTTTTTCATGATTTTCGTCCTTTCAGCCACTTATCCACATGTGCATGGAGAGCGGCATTAATTCGTTGTACGATACGGGAGAATGACATACAGACTACGGCTTTCATCCAGCGGTTTCAGGATAATCGGACTCATCATTCCTGTAAAAGCAATTACGAGCTGCTCACTCTCAACCACCTTGAGCACATCCAGCATATATTTTGAGTTGAAGGAGATCTTGAGCGGTTCGCCTTTAAAATCAATGACTTCCAGCTCTTCTCGTACTTTACCCAGCTCCGATGAGCTGGATGAAATTTCAACATCCCCATTATCCAGCGTCTGCATACGTACAATATTCGTTTTTTCCTCGCGGGACAACAAATAAGCACGGTCAATCGATTCGCTAAGTTTTTTTGTATCTAAAGTTAGTTCTGTTTTGTAGGCAGTCGGAATAATTCTAGAAGTATCCGGATAAATCCCGTCAAGGATCCGCGAATAGAACAGCACCTTGTCGATCTTGAACAGCACCTGGTTGTCAGCCACTACAATGTCGACCAGCATATTCTGGTCCGGAATAATTTTGCTGAGTTCGTTCAGCGTTTTACCGGCAATGACAACATTAGCAAATTGGACACTTTCAGTACCTTCCAGATGTGCAGCTCTTGTCGCCAGACGGTGGCGGTCGGTCGCTGTGAACTTGAATTCATTATCGCTAAGATTCCACAGAATCCCTGTCAAAATAGGAGTTGTCTCCTGTGTGGAGATGGAGAAAGCAGTTTGTTTGATCATATTTTTCAGCAAATCACCAGGCATTGAGATGGTCTCGTTCTCCTCAATGCTAGGCAGCACAGGGAACTCCTCGGGATCAAGGCCTACGATTTGAATCTCGGTGGAACCTGAAGAGATATAGGTTTGAAAGCCTTCCTTGACTTCCATGTGAATTTCTTTGGAGGGAAGCTTCTTGATAATCTCAACGAAGAACTTGGCTGGAAGCACAACGCTTCCGGGCTGCTCGACTTTTACAATCGTATGGCTGTCATCTTCAGCAGGAATAAAGGATTGGATGGAGATATCCGTATCGCTGGCAGTCAAAGTAACCCCCTGATGGCTGACTTCAAACTTGATCCCGGTCAGAATCGGGATGGTTGTTCTGCTGGAGATTGCCTTGGATACGTGACCTATCGATTCGTTGAGTTCATTTTTAAGAATGCTTATTTTCATGATTTCACTCCTAGCTGAAAAATTGGGAAATGGGTGATGGTTCTTCCTCTACGAAACGCGGCTCTTAGAAGATGAATTATTATAGTTATTTATTAGTATTAGTAGTAGGGGCTCCGTTTATGTGGATAACCCCGAAAACAGCATAAAATTAAGCCTACCCACATGTGTATAGATTGTGTATAGGCTCTTAGTTCCTCTTATGAAGGATTTTTAATTTTCTCCGCAAGATTATTTACCACTTTGTACAACTCCTGGTCTACCTTTAATGACTGTGTAATCTTCTCATGGGCATGAATAACGGTTGTATGGTCCCGTCCTCCGAATGCCTCTCCGATCTTAGGCAGCGAATAATCCGTCAACTCCCGGGAGAGATACATGGCGATCTGCCGTGGAAAAGCTACAGCCTTGGTGCGTTTACGCGCTTTGAAGTCTTCCATGCGTAAATTGTAATATTCGCCGACTTTTTGCTGAATATCATTGATTGTAATCATCTTTGGCCGGCTGGAAGGGATTATATCCTTGAGGGCTTCGGCTGCCAGATGAGTAGTGACATCCTGGTTGGTCAGAGACGAGTAGGCGACTACGCGAATTAGAGCACCTTCAAGCTCACGAATGTTCGTATCGATCTGATTGGCAATGTACATCATTGCTTCATTCGGAATATCGAGGTTCTCTGCCTTGGCCTTCTTACGCAGAATGGCAATTCGCGTCTCCAGATCCGGTGGCTGAATATCGGTGATGAGTCCCCATTCAAACCGGGAGCGCAGCCGTTCTTCCAATGTGGGAATTTCCTTTGGGGGACGGTCGCTAGAGATAATGATTTGTTTGCGTTCTTCGTGCAAAGCATTGAACGTATGGAAAAATTCCTCCTGCGTTGACTCCTTGCCGGCGAGGAATTGAATGTCGTCAATGAGCAAAATGTCAACATTGCGGTACTTGTTACGGAAGCTTTCTCCGCGGTTGTCACGGATGGAATTGATGAACTCATTGGTGAATTTCTCAGACGAGATGTAGATAACCTTGTTATTTGGGTTATGCTCGAGCACATAATGTCCGATTGCATGCATCAAGTGAGTTTTTCCTAATCCTACGCCTCCATAAAGAAACAGGGGATTGTAAGCCTTGGCCGGTGCTTCTGCCACTGCCAGTGAGGCAGCATGTGCAAAGCGGTTGCCGGAACCGATGACGAACGTATCAAAAGTGTACTTGGGATTAAGCAAATGGGTCTGCGCTTCTTCACGCGATACCGCTGGAGAAGGAGCCATTTGTTGAACTACCGGCTCGGCCGGTTTGTTCTCCTCAATGACAAATCTGACCTCAACTTGCTCACCGGTAACTTCATAAACAGTAGCTCCTACCAATTTTGTATAACGACTTTCCAGCCATTCTACGGCAAAGGTTGTAGGCGCCGAGATGATTAGAGCCTGAGGGCCGAACGTAAGCGCCTTCGTAGCCTTAAACCAGGTATCAAAGCTCGGCTTGCTTAGTTTGGTTTGAATAATCGATAAAATTTGCTGCCATAATTCGGAAGTATGGCTGTCCACAGACTGTCACTCCTTTAAATCTTCCAAATGTGGCATCAGCCATGAAGTGGAAATGTCGAAGAAAATGGGTTGGTGCTGAATCTTATCCCCAATAGGCAATATATAGAGACAAAAAAACATGGATAAATTTGAATTGTTCACAACTTTATCCACAGCTTGTTGATAATATAGGGAACAAACAAATCTATTCACATTCAAAAGTAATACCATCATAGCAAAACCCCCCTTGTTTTTCAATGTGCGCGGCCATTTTATCCACAAATTCAATCACTTGTGTATAATTTTTAAGAACAACACTAGATATTGTTGATAATTTGTTTACCATTCGACATGATCTCCTATGCCGGCGATTTTTTTATACACAGGTTGTTCGAAGCTGTGAGTATTTAGTTTGATTTTTTAATCACAGGTGGATAACTGTAAAACGCTGTGGATTATTTTGCAGGAAAAAACATTGTGGATAAATGCATTAAAAAGAGGATGTATAAGGGGAAGCGGACAAGGTTGACTTTTGAATCGATTATATGCTTTAATATATAAAGGTGTTTTCTGTGAGGATATGTCTCCAAATTAAAATGATAATACTTGTAGATACTGTCCCTACTTCAAGGACGGCCTAGTCCGTTTCTGCTTATATGACAGTAAATATGATCCTGTAAGGGAGGTGCAATACATGAGACCGACGTTCAAACCGAATGTGAGCAAACGCAAGAAGGTGCATGGTTTCCGCAAAAGAATGAGCACGAAAAACGGCCGTAAAGTGCTGGCAGCCCGCCGCCTGAAAGGCAGAAAAGTTTTGAGTGCGTAAGTTAGGCCACTTAAGGACCACTACGGTGGTCCTTTTTTAAATGTTGGGGACGTATTGTTTTACATCCGTAAATTAATTACTTCCTTATATACCGTCAGAAACGGTTCTCACACTAGAAAGAAACAAGGGCAACGGTTTCTTCTCATTGTATGGAATTATTCAGCTCTGCAGTGGAATGCGCCTAAGACAGCGTTGCTACACTTTGCGGGGCTTTTTAATGTACGAATATAATTGATGTGGGATGAAGTAGTGTTCAGAACAAGAGCTGTTTATGTCGGCTCCCCGATGACTATACTAATTAGAAGATAAAATTCCGGAGCACTTTGAGTCCGGTCTTTGAATAGGAGATTCCCGTGCACAAAAGTCTAAGATTACGAAACCGCGCCGACTTCAGCCGCGTATACCGCCATGGGAAGTCTTTTGCCAATCATCAGTTCGTGGTGTATTGGTTCAGCAGAAGAGAGGTGGAGCGGTTCCGGCTTGGAGTGTCGGTCAGCAAGAAGGTCGGAAACGCGGTTGTCCGCAATCGGATGCGACGGCTGGTCAAGGAGATTGTCAGACATCATGAACCGGAAATTTCCGGAGGTATTGACATGGTGTTTATCGTAAGAAAAGGGGCACTCTCCAAGGATTATGCCGAACTGGAGAAAAGCGTTCTTCATGTGCTTCGCAAAGCCAAGCTGCTCAAGGCTTCACGCGCGTAATAGGGGCAGAATGGGCTTGTTTATTTGTATTCATAAATATGATATGATTTACGGTGCAATGGAATGTTTAAGAGAGGGGTTTTGAAGTGTCTCTATTGAAGACTAAACGAGGAAAATGGTTTCTTCTCCTCGGTGTAATGGTATTAATGATTGCTGTTCTGTCGGGGTGCTCTCCGTCGTCAACAACTGTGACGCATACTACGGAGGATTTGAAGCACGGAAGCTTCTGGCAGAGTAATGTGGTTTATTATTTTGCCACAGCCTTGGATACCTTTGCTAAATGGTTTAATGGACAATATGGCTTAGCCGTCCTTGTAATGGTTATTATTGTCCGCACAATCATCCTGCCGCTTACGATGAAACAGGTAAAAAGCTCGCGTGCGATGCAGGCTATTCAACCGGAACTCGAGAAAATTAAGAAAAAATATAAAGATACGCCTGAAAAGGTACAACAAGAAACGATGCGCCTGTTCCAGGAGAACAAGGTTAACCCAATGGCCGGCTGTCTGCCGCTGATTGTGCAAATGCCGATCTTTATCGCGCTTTACAATTCAATCTATTATAATCCGTCTCTACGTGAACACTCGTTCCTGTGGCTGCAGCTCGGCAAGCCCGATCATCTGTTCATCCTTCCGCTTTTGGCAGCAGCGACTACATTCCTGCAGACCCGGATGATGACTAAGATGAACCCTGTACAACAGCAGGGTCCTATGCAGTTCATGATGATGGTATATCCAGTTCTAATTTTCATCATGTCCTACAACTTCCCGTCTGCACTTCCGCTGTATTGGTTTTACAGTAACTTGTATACCATTATTCAGAACTATTTCTTGTACCGCAACAATGACAAAGCCAAATTGGCTATTGCTACTGCTGGTGCAGGCACCGGTAGCACCAAAGAAGTCAATCTGGTGAAGAGTAAGAATAACTCCGCCCGCAAGGATGTTACTCCTGCTGCGAAAGGCAACAGCAGCAAAGGAAATAAGGAGGCCAAAAAGTCAAAATGAGCAAAGTCGTCGCGACAGGGAAAACCATTGAAGAAGCTGTAGAACGAGGCCTTAACCAGCTTGGAGTTCACAAGGACCGGGTAACGGTCAACGTACTGGAACAGCCGTCAAGAGGATTCCTGGGATTGATCGGTGCGAAGGGTGCCAAGGTCGAACTGACCTTGATTACCGAAGCCGCACCGGCATCAGCGGCGAGTGCTCCGTCACTGCCTCATCAGTCAACTAGAGAGAGCAAACAAGAGGCTGCCGGCGGTGTACCACGCCAAGATTCCGGACACCCGGTAGAGGATGCTTACCAAGAGGCCGTTCATTTCATTGTGGATGTCGCCAAGAGCATGGGGCTCGAGGTGGAAGTTGAAATCATTCATGCCAAGGAATCGACTGTTCTACAAATATCCGGTCCGGACCTGGGGCTGCTGATCGGCAGAAGAGGACAAACTCTTGATGCTCTGCAGTATCTGGCCAATATTGTTGCCAACCGTTATTCCGATAGTTTTATCCGGCTTGTGCTGGATGCGGAGAATTTCCGTGAACGCCGAAAGAAGACGCTGGAAGAGCTGGCTGACCGCTTGGCTGGACGAGTTGTTCGTACCCGCAAAGAGGTTGTTCTGGAGCCAATGTCCCCTCAGGAACGGAAGATTATTCACTCCAGATTACAGGACCACCGGCAGGTCAATACACTCAGCAAGGGTGAAGAACCGAACCGCCGCGTCGTTATCACATTGAAGTAGAGACTATATTGCCGCAATGACTCCTTGACCAATGTAAGGGGTCATTGTTTTTTTCGAATATATGAACAAAATCATTCATTCAGCCAGAGCTGAAGTGTAGAACAAATTGAGGTGAACAGAGTATGCTTAGTGACACCATTGCTGCTGTATCTACGGCATTAGGCGAAGGCGGGATAGCGATTATCCGGGTCAGTGGCCCCCAAGCGATTTCCCAGGTGGCTCCATTGTTTCGCAGTAAGACACCGCTCACAGAAGTGGAATCGCATACCGTTCATTACGGGCATATCATCAGTCCCGATGACGGAGAACGAATGGAAGAAGTGCTGGTCACTGTGATGAAGGGACCACGTTCTTTTACTACTGAGGATGTGGTTGAAATAAGTGCACATGGCGGTGTGATCTCGGTTCGGAGAGTAATGGATCTTCTGCTGCAGCAGGATATTAGACTTGCGGAACCTGGGGAATTCACTAAGCGCGCATTTTTGGGCGGACGTATTGATCTTTCCCAAGCGGAGGCGGTAATCGATCTGATTCGTTCGAAATCGGACCGGGCTTTTTCGGTTGCGCTGAAGCAGGTTAGCGGCTCCTTGTCTGAACGTATTCACACACTCCGCCATACACTTATTGAAACACTGGCTCATATTGAAGTGAATATTGATTACCCTGAGCATGATGTGGAATCCTTGACTGCTGAATTTATTAAAGATAAAAGCACAGAGGTTATGGATGGCATCAACAGACTGCTTAAGACAGCAAATGAAGGAAAAATACTGCGCGAGGGCATTACGACTGCAATCGTCGGCCGTCCCAATGTTGGCAAGTCCTCCTTGCTTAACGCGCTTGCCCGTGACAACAAAGCGATTGTAACCGATATTCCGGGAACAACGCGTGATGTTATAGAAGAGTATGTAACGATTAACAATATACCGCTAAAGCTGCTTGATACTGCTGGAATTCGCGAAACAATGGATATTGTGGAGAAAATCGGCGTTGAACGCTCCAAGGCGGCATTTAGTGATGCTGATCTTATCCTGCTTGTTCTGAACTCAGCCGATGAGCTTCATGAGGATGAATTGGCATTAATGGAACAAATCCAAGGTAGACAAGCACTGGTGATCATGAATAAAATGGACTTACCTTCCCGTTTGGACAAAGATAAACTGCTCTTTTATTTCAGCGAATCGAGCATTGTTCCGATGTCTGTGCTGGAGGAGGAAGGTTTAGATAAGCTGGAGGAAGCAATCTCTGAGCTCTTTTTTGAAGGTAAGCTTGAATCAGGGGATCTGACTTATGTAAGCAATGTAAGGCATATTGCTCTGCTCAAAAAGGCTTATAAATCCTTGCAGGATGCCTACGAGGCTGCTGATATGCATATTCCTATAGATATGATTCAGATTGATGTACGCCTTGCGTGGGAGCAGCTCGGAGAGATTATTGGAGATACGGCTGCTGATTCGCTCTTGGATCAAATCTTTTCACAATTTTGTTTGGGGAAATAACTGCGCTTGATAAGCGTATCCACTATAAAAAGAAGAAACTAGGAGGTAACACCTATGAACTTTGATGGAGGCAGCTATGACGTAGTGGTCATTGGCGCAGGCCATGCCGGCTGCGAGGCTGCACTTGCCGCAGCACGAATGGGCTGCCGCACGCTGATGATTACAATTAATCTGGACATGGTAGCCTTCATGCCATGTAATCCGTCCATTGGCGGTCCCGCCAAAGGGCATGTTGTGCGTGAGATCGATGCTCTCGGCGGTGAAATGGGCCGCAATATTGATAAGACCTTTATTCAACTGCGCATGCTTAACACCGGTAAAGGTCCTGCAGTTCATGCGCTACGTGCACAAGCAGACAAATTTCTTTATCAGCACGCGATGAAGGAAACCATGGAGAAAACTCCAAATCTGACCCTTCGCCAAGGGATGGTGGAGGAACTGATTGTTGAAGATGGAAAAGTTGCCGGTGTCATCACAAAGACAGGAACGGTATACCATAGCAAAACAGTCATTCTGACTACAGGAACCTACCTGCGCGGCAAAGTGATCATGGGTGAGTTGACTTATGAGAGCGGGCCGAACAATCAGCAGCCTTCGGTTAGACTTTCTGAGAATTTGCGCGAACTTGGGTTTGATCTTGTTCGATTTAAGACTGGCACACCGCCACGGGTGCATAAGGATACGATTGATTTTTCTAAGACTGAAATTCAGCCAGGAGATGAGAAGCCGAAGTTCTTTTCCTTTGAAACCAAATCATCTGATAATGAACAGTTGCCCTGCTGGCTGACCTACACTTCCGAAGTTACTCATCAGATCATCAATGATAATCTGCACCGGGCTCCGATGTTTACGGGTATTATTGAAGGAACAGGTCCAAGGTATTGTCCTTCCATTGAAGACAAGGTGGTGCGTTTTAGCGATAAATCGCAACATCAGATCTTCCTAGAGCCTGAAGGCAAAAACACAGCTGAATATTACGTTCAAGGGTTGTCTACCAGCCTTCCTGAAGACGTCCAATTGGCTGTGCTGCGATCTATTCCTGGGATGGAAAAGGTAGAAATGATGCGCAATGGTTATGCGATTGAATATGATGCAATGGTTCCAACCCAGCTTTGGCCTTCACTGGAAACCAAACGCCTGCCTGGCTTGTTCACAGCTGGACAGATTAACGGGACATCCGGGTATGAGGAAGCGGCAGGACAAGGAGTTATCGCCGGTATTAATGCGGCCCGCAAGGTACAGGAGAAGGAGCCAGTTGTACTGGACCGTTCTCAAGGATATATTGGCGTTCTGATTGACGATTTGGTTACCAAAGGAACCAATGAGCCTTACCGGCTGCTTACCTCACGTGCAGAATACCGTTTATTGCTTCGTCATGACAATGCTGATTTGCGTTTGACACCAATTGGTTATGATATTGGTCTGATTCCAGAACAGCGATATGAAGCTTTCCTGGAGAAAAAAGAACAGGTAGAGCGTGAAATCATTCGTCTTCGTGAAACCAAGGTGAAACCTGTCGATGTCAACACTGCACTTGCGGAGTACGAATCCGCGCCCATTGTTGATGGAAGCAACCTGCTGACACTGATGCGGCGCCCGGAGCTTACTTACAGCTTCGTGGATCTGGTGTCACCTTCTCCTGAAGGTTTGGATGAAGAAATGAAGGAGCAGGTAGAAATACAGATCAAATATGCCGGGTATATTGAAAAACAGCTTCAGCATGTGGAAAAGCTGCAAAAGATGGAGAAAAAGAAGATTCCAGACGATATCAACTACAATGAAATTCATGGTCTGGCTATGGAAGCCCGGCAAAAGCTGACTAAAATTGCTCCTATCTCTATTGGTCAGGCATCTCGAATTTCCGGTGTAACCCCGGCTGATATTTCAATACTCCTTGTACACCTGGAGCATTATAACCGTGTGACAGCAGCGAAAGGATAATCTATGGATAATACTGCAGCTCAGTTTACTGCTTTACTGCAAGAACAAGGAATCACAATAACACCAAAGCAGTTAGAGCAATTTGAACTTTATTTCAAAGAGCTTGTTTCATGGAATGAGAAAATGAACCTTACCGGCATAACTGAACGCGACCAAGTGTACATGAAGCATTTTTATGATTCACTTTCCCTGTCTTTCTTCATGAATATGGAGAATGTGAATAAACTGGCGGATATCGGTTCAGGTGCTGGGTTTCCTGGAATCCCTCTGAAAATTTGTTTCCCGCATTTGAAACTTACCATCGTAGATTCACTTAGTAAACGAATTTCATTTCTTCAACACGTCTGTGATACATTGAAATTACAAAATGTACAATTGATTCATGGAAGGGCTGAGGATATAGCACGTCAGTTTGTTCACCGTGATGCGTATGATTTGGTAACAGCACGAGCTGTTGCACGTTTATCGCTGTTGAATGAACTTTGCCTTCCCTTTACCCGAAAAGATGGAGTTTTTGCGGCGATGAAGGGCAACGATCCTACCGAGGAGTTGACTGAGGCCAAGCGCAGTTTTAAGGAATTACGTGCTGAACTACGCAAGGTGGAATCCTTCAGTCTGCCTGTTGAAGAGTCAGCCAGGCATATTATTTTAATCCATAAAACTGGCGCGACCCCGGCAAAATATCCGCGCAAAGCAGGAATGCCGGCTAAAGCTCCATTAATTTAATTGTTTCACGTGAAACATTTTACGATATCCGTTCAACAAGTGAAAAAATCGAACCTTTTCTCTTTGGAGAGGTTCGATTTTTTGTTTAGGACGATTAAAGCATGAAATGCAGGAAAAATAGGTCTCTTTGGAGAATAGGATTATAGGTTAAAAAGTGATAGAATAATATAGTAAGACTTTTCATGCGTAAGCGATTCATTCGCTGCAGAATCTCCAATATATGAAGGCGTAAGCCTGGGACGGTTTTCAGGTTATTTCATTAAACGGATACCTGAAGGCGACGCGCAGTATCGCTGCTCCGGAAGCATACGCTTCTTTTGAGGACGGCGTAGCCGCTTCTACTTGCTGTACGATAAGCTTTTCGCTAGGCAAGGTCAAGAAGATCGTACTATAACGAAATTAGGTGGTTATGAACGGAATGAAAGAACAATTCACCAAGCTTTTTGGATTTACCGAGCGGAGCAGCGGAGAAGAGGTCAAACAGATCCCGGTTCATGAGGTCATTAGTAGTCCTTATCAGCCCCGGACAATTTTTGATGACGAAAAGATAGACGAGCTATGTCAAACTATCAAAACTCATGGGGTTATCCAGCCGATAGTCGTTCGTATGCGTGATTCCCAATATGAGATCATTGCAGGAGAACGGCGCTGGCGAGCAGTTAAAAAACTGGGGATGGAAACGATCCCGGCTATTATTCGTGAGTTCAATGATTCACAGGCTGCTTCTATAGCTTTAATAGAAAATTTGCAGCGTGAAAACTTGACCTCAATTGAAGAGGCTATTGCATACCAAAAATTAATCGATCTTCACCAATTGACACAAGAGAGCCTGGCGCAGCGGCTTGGAAAAAGTCAATCAACCATTGCCAACAAAATCCGTTTGCTAAATCTCCCTGAACAAGTGAAAACAGCATTAATGGAAAGACAAATTACAGAACGACATGCAAGATCACTGCTATCGCTTGATACAGTTGAAATGCAGCTAAAGGTTCTGGGTGAGATCATTTCCAAAGGGTTGAATGTGAAACAAACGGAAGCGCGTATTGCCTTCTATAAAGCAGTTAATCAAACCAAAAAATCAAAACGGGTTTCCTACACTAAGGATGTTCGTCTCGCTCTTAATACAATTCGTCAATCCATAGATATGGTTTCCGGTTCGGGAATGGAGATTAAAACCTCTGAAAACGACCGCGGTGACCATTACGAGATTGTCATTCAAATCCCAAAACGATAAATGGTTTTAACAAGCTGAAGGCGGCCCTGAGGTGATTGGCCGCCTTTTCTGTGACCTGAACCGGAGTATTGTCAAACAACCCAAATGTGAGTCTTATCTGAAACTTGCTTATATTTTTCGTGAAATTGATGCCATAGCTCAGCAGGCGGTTAGCGCCGTTACAACTCACGACCTACAAGATGATTCTTCCTAACAATTCGAGGTGAAATTAGTGTCCAAGATTATTGCTATAGCAAATCAAAAAGGTGGTGTTGGTAAAACAACAACCTCTGTAAACTTAGGTGCCGGAATGGCTACTTTAGGAAAAAGAGTGCTTCTTGTTGATATCGACCCACAAGGAAACACTACTAGCGGCGTTGGCATCAACAAAGCGGATGTAGCAAATTGCATTTATGATATTCTTATTAATGAAGCAAATCCCCAAGAAACGATATTAGAGACACAAATTGAAGGTCTCCATATTATTCCGGCAACTATTCAATTGGCTGGTGCGGAAATTGAATTAGTGTCCACTATTTCCAGAGAACTAAAGCTGAAGAAGGCTTTAAATGCCGTAAAGTCGAATTACGACTATATTATTATTGACTGCCCGCCATCATTGGGTATCCTTACCATAAATTCACTCACCGCAGCTGATTCCGTTATCATTCCAATCCAATGTGAATATTACGCATTGGAAGGTTTGAGCCAACTGTTGAATACGGTTCGTCTGGTTCAGAAAAATCTTAATCCTCATCTCAAAATAGAGGGAGTGCTTCTGACAATGCTGGATGCCCGGACGAATCTTGGGATTCAGGTTATCGAAGAAGTGAAAAAGTATTTCCAGGAAAAGGTATACAGAACGATTATTCCGCGTAATGTGAGACTAAGTGAAGCCCCTTCACACGGGCAATCCATTATTACTTATGATAATCGCTCCAAAGGTGCAGAAGTGTACCTGGAGTTGGCAAAGGAAGTGATTTCTTATGAGTAAGCGTTTAGGGAAAGGACTCGATGCACTAATACCATCTTTATCCATTAACGAAGATGATAAAGTTGTGGAGATCCCTTTAGCGCAATTGCGGGCGAACCCCTACCAACCGCGTAAGGATTTCAATGAAGATGCCATTCAGGAATTGGCAGAATCGATAAGACAGCATGGAGTCATACAGCCGATTATTGTTCGGAGTGTTCTAAAAGGCTATGAAATCATTGCCGGCGAACGCAGATTCAGAGCATCACAGTTTTGTGGTAAAGCAACTATTCCAGCAGTTATCCGTAGTCTAAGCGACCAACAGGTTATGGAAATTGCGCTGATTGAGAATTTGCAGCGTGAAAACTTGAATGCTATGGAGATTGCGGTTGCATACCAAGGGTTGATGGATCAATTCGCACTTACCCAGGAAGAGCTTTCTTTGAAGGTAGGGAAGTCCAGATCGCACATCGCAAATTTCCTGCGTTTGCTTTCCTTACCGGAAGAGGTGAAGGAATATGTTTCACGTGGAACAATTTCCATGGGTCATGCCAGAGCTATTGTAGCACTTAAAGACCCGGAAACTGTTAAACAACTAGCGGAACAATGTGTGGAACAGCAATGGAGCGTTAGAGAGTTGGAAGAGGTTGTTAAGAATTTGGACCGTAAACCAACTGGGGCAATTAAGGCAAAGATAGTAAAGCGTGATCCGTATATTGATAATGTTGAAGAGTTATTGCGTGAGAGATTCAAAACAACAGTGAAAATCAAACAGGGTAAAGAAAAAGGGAAAATCGAATTGAACTATTACAGTGCCCAAGACCTGGAAAGATTGTTGGAACTATTGGGCAACTGATATGGATATCTGTGCTAAAAACATATCCTGAGATATCCCTTGAAACGGATATGGAGGGGTATGTTTTTTGATGAAAGGGTGGAGGGTGAGAAAATGGAGGAATTGGTCTATTTGGACCATGCGGCAACCTCGTGGCCAAAACCGCTTGAGGTTGGCTCGGCCATGATGGACGCACTACAAAACTCCGGAGCGAATGCCGGACGTGGGAGTCATTCATTAGCCATAGGAGCCGGGCGTGTACTTGTGAGAGCACGAAGTAAACTAGCTGAACTCTTTTCTGTCTCTAATGCCCAAAATATTGCCTTTACACACAATACTACAATGGGGCTAAATATGGCCATTAAGGGTACACTTCAACCAGGGGATCATGTTATTACAACAATGACGGAACATAACTCCGTGCGTAGACCTTTGGAGTTTTTGCGTCAAACCCTGGGTATCTCCATTGATTATGTGAAGGTTGATCGTGAAGGACAAGTGGATTTGCTTGAATTGCAAAGGACCTTTAAGCCCAACACAAAAATGGTGATATGCAATCACAGCTCTAACCTGTTAGGAAGTATTTTGCCTATTGGTGAGATTGGAGATATTGCCAAGTCAAATGGTGCAGTCTTTCTGGTGGATGCTGCTCAAAGTGCAGGTTCATTAACTATTGATGTAAAAAAAATGAATATAGATCTGCTTGCATTTCCAGGGCATAAAGGGTTACTGGGGCCACAGGGTACTGGAGGGTTGTATATAGCGCCGGAGCTGGATCTGATCCCTCTGATGCATGGAGGCACTGGGAGCCAGTCGGAAAATAGCGAACAGCCTGGCGTGCGTCCGGACCGGTATGAGGCAGGCACGCAAAACGGGGTGGGGATAGCCGGACTGCTGGCAGGAGTGACGAAGGTGATGTCTCTGGGTCTGGAGAATATCCACCGTCAGGAATGGGATTTAGCCCAGAAGCTCATGGAAGGGTTGTCTGTTATTCCTGGAATGAAGCTGCTAGGACCTGAGATAGGTTCGGAACGAAGTGGGATAGTGGCCTTTGTCATTGAGGGGGAGGATTCAGCAAATATCGCTCATCGCCTCGATCGTGAATATAATATTGCTGTACGCGCAGGTATGCATTGTACTCCGTTAGCCCATAAAGCTGCATCAACACTTAAGAGTGGGGCTGTAAGAGCAAGCGTGGGCGTCACTTCAACAGATAAGGATATTCACAGAATGCTGATTGCAATAACAGAAATGTATGGACAGAAAAAATAATATATCAAGCAAACATATATTGGCACCAATGTTATGCATGGTCATGTGTGAAAAAGAGGTAGTAAGATGATTAATACGGAATATATCTACACTTATATTTATACAGAAGGATGGTCTGTACATGTCGGAGTTAAATGAAGTGATTTCTGAGCAGTTGTCGGTATTCATCATGGGGTTTGCATTAATTATCATGGTGCTGGCAATCACATTGATTGTTCAGGGAGCAAGGATTCGTAAAATGCGGCGGAAATATGAGGCAATGATGACCGGGAATGGTGTGGAAGACCTGGAAAGTTTACTAATCGATCTAAGAAACCAGGGGGACATGCTGGAAGAAACGCAGCGGGAGCACAAGACAATGATTGAGGCAGCACAGGTCAAACTCCGAGGCATGAAGTCAAAGGTTGCAGTGAAACGATACAATGCTTTTGGAGAGCGGGGGAATGACCTGAGCTTCTCGATTGCTATCATAGACGATAATCGGAGTGGGGTTGTCTTGACTAGTCTTCATAACCGTGAAAATTCATATGTTTACTCTAAACCTCTTGAGGGCGGAGAATCGAAATATCCGCTGTCACCCGAAGAAAAGGAAGTTATTGCTCTCGCGTCGCAGCAGATCTAGCATGAAGGTTCCATTGTCTTAAAGCAGAATAGAGACTGGAAGCAATGATGTCGGACAACCGCATGACTAGACTTAATCTTGTGTTCTGCAGGACAAAATACTCCATAAATCCGCCGACATTCACAATTCCAGTGAGGTGGATATCTCCGACAGGAGGAAGTTGCTTGTTAACCCCCGCTCCGGGCCTCAGTGGACCTTCGACAACCTGAATACATCCGACACTGGCGGAATGACCCAGGCAGGCATCAATGCCTATGATAAATGGATGTTTGTGTTTTTCGTGAATTAGGGTAAGAGTTTCTTCTAAATTCACAGCGTGTACAGGCTCGTCTAAGGTACCATACAAATGAAACAAGGGACTGTGAAAGCGGGCTAATGCCGTTCCGACAAGTGGTCCGAGTGAATCGCCGGTTGAACGGTCTGTACCCACACAGACTATAATGATTGGTGTGTCTGAGTGGGTGCGGGAGAAATGAAACAGCAGCCGATGTGTAATAGCAGAATAGATATTGGGATCAGCATGTGATATTTTTAAACAAGACGGTTCCGGCAATGAGGCAGCTTTAGAAGAAGAATTCATATGATCTTCCTTTCTGAGACGGAGCGTATGCGAAAATACCAGCAGATAAGCCATAGGATATTTTGGTTTGAGAGCCTGCTGATGATCCTAGTATATGGATGAAAAATGTTTTTTATACTTCACTCGATAGAGATAGGACAATAAACCCAGAAGGAGGCTTGCACATGAATGAGGAACTGCTGATTGCCTTTGACTCTACCCAACAGGCGCTGCGTGCTGAGATGCTGCTTGAATATGCAGAAATCGAAATTGATATTTTCCCCACTCCGAAGGAGATTACTGCCGGGTGTGCAATGTCGATCCAATTCTTTCGGGGAGCACTGGGAGAGGTCCGCAAGATTGTAAAGGAACAGAATGTTGAGATACGTGGGATTTTTAGAGCGAATAAGAGTGACGGTTATGAATTAATCGGAGAAAAGGAGGGGTTGGATGAATAGGTGGATTCTGGAGACCTTGACTACTGGCAAAGCTGTGCAAAATGCAGTTCGGTTCAAAGACGAGGTGTGGAACGTGGTAACAGATGCGGAGATGTGGGCGAATGTGTTATTTGCAGGATTGCGTATTCTTTTAATCTTCATTTTGACCCGAGTTATTATTAAAGTTGTCTCTAAGGTGATTGACCGGTCGATGGAAAGGGAGACACGCGGAAAACTATTAGGGGATAACCGCAGGTTCTCAACCGTAGGCGGGTTGCTGAAGAATGTGGTTACGTTCATCTGTAATTTTGTCATGATTATGCTGGTGCTTTCCGAATTTCATTTCAATCTGGGTCCACTATTGGCAGGGGCTGGTGTAGTCGGACTTGCCATCGGGTTTGGAGCACAAAGTTTGGTCAAGGATGTAATCACCGGCTTCTTTATTATTTTTGAGGACCAGTTCGCTGTTGGTGATGTAATCCAGACAGGAACTTACAAAGGGACAGTAGAGATGATTGGTCTCAGAACGACAAGATTGCTAAGCAGTACTGGTGAAGTACACATAATCCCAAATGGCACAATTATCAACGTTACTAACTATTCACTGGCCAATGCTTTGGCGGTTGTGGATGTTCCGGTGAAGATTGAACGGGGTCTTGAGGGGACACTCGCCTTGATCGGCGAAGCTCTTAAAGGGATAGAAGAGCGGAATCCAAATGTTATTGCCTATCCGAATGTTCTGGGGATTCAGTCCATGAGCACCTCCGAGTATGTGATCCGGGTGGCAGCGAATTGTCTTCCGAATGCAAGAGATGCTGCAGAGCGGCAGATCCAGAGTGATATTAAACAGGCATTGGAGAAGCAGAGTGCTCTGGAGGCTGCTAAGGCCGAGCAGGAAGCGCGTGAGGCGGCAGAACAGGCTGCAAGGGCTGCAATGGAAGTGGAGAGCCTGGAAGCGGCACAGAGGGAACGTAATCCGGCAGAAGCAAGACTGGGCAGACAGGTGGCCGCTACCCATGAGGGAGAAGAGGAGGGACAGTAATGGAACGGAAGGTTTTTGGGCTTGGTGATATTGTTCTCATGAAAAAGCCGCATCCTTGCGGCACTAATGAAATGGAGATCATTCGTATGGGAATGGATATCCGGATTAAATGTACCGGCTGTCATCACAGTGTCCTCATTCCCCGTGCAAAGTTCGAGAAAAACATGAAAAAGGTGTTGCGTTCAGCCGCAGGAGAAGCCAGCGAATAATTAAACTTGCAAAAGTAAAGTTGGCATGCTACAATAATTCTTGCTGCGGAGAGGTACCCAAGAGGCCCAAGGGGGCTGACTCGAAATCAGTTAGGCGTGTCACAGCGTGCGTGGGTTCGAATCCCACCCTCTCCGCCACTTCAGTTCTACATACCTTAGCTTATGAACCCTTCGTTGAGATAACGAAGGGTTTTTTGTTATTTGTAATGTCAGTTCAAGCGACAAACAAAAGAGGGACCTTTTCAGGTCCCTCTCAAGAGGCAGTACATGGATAACGTTCGGATTTAATCTGTCTATAGCCGCTAAAGTGATGCAGGTTGTGCCAGGCTTATCCCTTTTTTAAGGGGAAGCCTTTACTCTCCCCGACTTACAATAGATGCTGATTCAGAATCCTTGTGATTGTGTTCGTCTACGACGTCCAACGGAACCACACCTCTCTTTTGTACTGCCTGAGAATAGTATGTCTCATGATGTTTTTTTTATACTTGTGATCTTAAAAATTAATGAACCCGGGCTTTTTCAACCTTCTTCCACTTCCGGTCTTTATTTGAGGTTTCCGGAAAGGTGTCACCCCTCTTCATTTCGATTCGTTTTGGATTTTGAATTTGAGTGTGGAAGCTTCGCGCTTCGCCAACCTCTGTGTAGATGCCCGGATTTGGAGCTTTATCGCCTTTTTCGTATTCGGTTTGCTCGCCCATTAGACCATTCCTCCTTGTATAGAGTGAGTAATTGCGGTGTTATTGTGCTCGGATCGATGTCTCTTCATGTAACCAAAAAGTACCCAATAAACCTTATTGATAAAAATAACTTGCACTCCTTAGGGCAATTTGGTATATTAATTTGGTGCGAGTCTATGTTTGTGCTCGTTCCTTGCTCCTGACGTGATTAGGGGCCGCAGACCATAAGGAGGTGAAAATTATGCGCAAATATGAAGTCATGTACATTATTCGTCCTGACATTGAACAAGAAGCCGTTCAAGCAGCAGTCGAAAAATTCCAAGGCATCATCTCCAACGGCGGAGAAATTACAAAGCACGATGTGCAAGGTAAACGCCGTCTTGCGTATGAGATCAAGAAATTCCGTGATGGCGTTTATGTTTTGGTTAACTTTACTGCAGAACCTGCAGTTGTTACCGAATTGGAACGTATCATGAAGATTTCCGACGAAGTCATTCGTTATCTCATTACGAACGACGTTGCCTAAGATCTTGACAAGCTTTGTAACGAATCGCTTATAAGGAGGGGATTGAATTGTTGAACCGTATCATTCTGATCGGTCGGTTGACCCGTGACCCGGAACTTCGTTATACTCCCGCTGGTGTTGCCGTAACGCAGTTTACGCTTGCCGTAGACCGCAACTTTACGGGCCAGAACGGTGAACGCGAAGCGGACTTCATCCCGGTAGTAACCTGGAGACAGCTGGCTGAGACCTGTGCCAATTACTTGCGCAAAGGGCGTCTGGCAGCCGTGGAAGGCCGCATCCAAGTACGGAATTATGAAAATAACGAAGGTAAACGTGTATACGTTACTGAAGTTATTGCCGATAATGTCCGTTTCCTGGAATCCTCGCAGAATCGTGAAGGTGGCAATGCGCCAAGTGGCGGAAATGTACCAGAAGAACCATCCTATGGTGGCGGCGGTAACAGTGGACGCGGAAATAACAATAATTTCTCGCGTAACAACAATACTCAAGATCCTTTTTCGGGCGATGGAAAACCGATCGATATATCGGACGATGATTTGCCATTTTAATAAGGAAGGACTGAACTGACATGGCTTTCAAACAAAGAGAAGGCGGAGACAACGACAAAAGACCGGCACGTCGTGGTGGACGCAACAAGCGCAAAAAAGTGTGCTACTTCACTGTGAACAAGATTACTCACATTGACTATAAAGACACTGAGCTTCTGAAGAAGTTCATCAGCGAACGCGGAAAGATCTTGCCGCGTCGTGTAACGGGTACAAGTGCAAAATACCAACGCGCTCTGACCATTGCTGTAAAACGCTCGCGTCAAATCGCGCTGCTGCCTTACACAACGGAATAGGACGTTTCATGAAGCAGCCGGCTTAGCCGGCTGCTTATTTATATGTCAGGGCTGCTTCTGTTTACTGAAAGGGAATTGACGAAGGTGACAGAATGTAGTAAATTACAGATATCCTATAACTAAAGGGGAAATTTTGATGTTGGTGAGCGTTCTTAACTAAGCAATTTCATATCATCTTACCCGTAAGCTGCACAAGGCCCGTTTTATAGCGTAAAGCAGGCTGTGTTTGAGTATGTCCGGCAGGGATGTGCTTGTGCTTCTGGGAAGGTGAATGAATTAGTTAAGGACACACGCGAAGCGTCATATGGCCTCTTTACGGCTAATGTTCTCTTTGTGATTAAACCGTGCTCTTGCAGCACGGTTTTTTCTGTCTTCAGGCTGAATTTCTCCATAGGGGGAAATGGTTGAAGCACAAAGAGGATGGCAGCAGCGAATGAGGGCAAAGACAGCCGTAGTGGCAGTCTTTGCCCTTTTTTACGTTACGGACACATCAGCAGCCCACCTGAGCGGTTAGGTGAGGGATAGAGGAGGAACATTGAATAATGAATACACAAAGCCAGATTACCCTGCAATATGAAGAAATGAGGGAGGATCTTGGACGTCACACCGTATCTTATGAGGGGAAAAAGGCGGTAAGCGGCCTTGAACCTATGACCTATCTTCCAGCAATTCACAGGGCGCTGGACGAAACTGAAGAGGCGAAGGAGCTTTTGGAAAGAGGGGCAAGCGTACCGATTCCCTCCCTGGAGGGAATGGAGAACCTAATGTCGCTGCTAGGAACAGGATATCTGTATAGCGAGAAGGATTTCATGGCAGTATCGGTGTTTCTGCAGAGCTGCAGCCAGCTGCGCAAATACATGAAGGCCAAAGAGCAGACGGCTCCGCGGATTGCTTCCTATGCGGCTTCTCTAGTGGAGTTGAGAGACGTACGGGAGGAGATTGAACGCTGTATACGACTAGGGACCATTGATGACCACGCCAGCAAAGGGCTGGAACGGGTCCGGAAACGATTGGCTGTAGCTAAGGATCGCCTGCAGAGGAAAATAGAAGCTGTAATGTCGAGGCATCAGGGAATCCTGCAGGAGAACCTCGTCAGTATGCGCGGTGGGCGGTATGTAATTCCTGTAAAGCGTGAGTATCACAAGCAGGTGAAGGGAGCAGTACTGGATCAGTCAACCAGCGGGCAAACCGTATTTGTAGAACCCTATGAGATCGCCTCCATGCAGGGGGAACTCGAATTGCTGGGGGCTGAAGAGGCTAGGGAAGAAATGCAGATTTTAAGTATGCTTACAGGCCTTTTGGAGAAGGAGCAGGCGGCGCTGAGGCTGAATATTGAAATTACAGGCAACTATGATTTTATTTTCGCCAAAGCCAAATATGCGCGTACAATGGGTGCTAGAAATGTTGCCCTGAATGACCGCGGTTACTTGAGGATGAATGGGGGCAGGCACCCTAAGCTGGATGGGATGATTCCAGTTAGCCTGGAATTCGGCAATGGCTACAAGTCCCTTATCGTCACCGGACCAAATACGGGTGGAAAAACAGTAGTGCTCAAAACGTTGGGGTTGCTAACCCTAATGGTTCAATCAGGGCTGCTAATTCCTGTAGAGCCAGACAGCGACTTCACTGTGTTCTCGAATGTCATCAGCGTGATTGGCGACGGACAGAGTCTGACACAGTCTCTAAGCACCTTTTCAGCACAGATGAAGAGTATAGAGGGGATGCTTAGAGATGCAGGCAAGGGGGTACTGCTGCTGATTGATGAGCTGGCGGCGGGTACGGACCCCGGAGAAGGATTCGCACTTTCGATAGCAATTCTCGAGGAACTGAACCGCAAAGGAGCCAATATAATAGTTACTACCCATTTTAATGAACTTAAGGTCTTCGCCGCATCCACCAGCGGGTTCCAAAATGCGCGGATGGAGTTTGACAAGAATACGCTGCAGCCGCTCTACCAATTGACTATTGGTGAAGCAGGTGAAAGTTATGCCTTACAAATTGCCGCAAAATTAGGTATCCCCGAGTCAGTTATCCGGCGCTCGCAGCAGCTTGTGGAGGGGCAACATGAAGTAGATGGAGATAAAGGGTACTGGAACAACCCTAACCGATCACAACAAGGCAAATCAGGTGAAGGGTTCAAGCATGTGGAAGAGAATAATCACCCCGAGCAAGACCTGGCTTCAACTGTTTCTACAGGACTAACAGAAGACTTATCAGGAGAACTAAACTCTGCACAAACAGCTGAAGGCAAGGCACAGAAGAAGGATTTTGAAGTAGGAGATGCGGTGTATGTGAAGCCACTGGGCAGGACGGGAATCGTGTATGAGACAAGGGATGGAATGGGAATGGTTGGCGTAATGATTCAAAAGCAAAAAATGAAATTCAACCATAAACGTCTAAAACCATACCTCTCTAAAGAAGAGCTTTATCCGGAAGAATACGATTTTGATATTATTTTCGAGAGTAAGGAAACACGGAAAAAGCGTAAGCTGATGCGGAAAAAGCATGTAGAAGGTCTTACTATTGTTCATGAGGAGAAGGACGAGTAACCGCAGCAGAAAATGCAAAGGCCTGCCCCTTGGGGCAGGTTTTTTTAAAAGATATGAATGTTACTACAAGGGTAAATAGGGTACGAAGTTGAATTAAGTGCTTCACTTTAGGCTGAATATTGTATATCCTCAATATTATAGTCTATAAATGCTGTAAAGAATGAAAATAAAAATGATTCATAAAATACTCTTTAGATAACGCTTACAATGGCAGAAGGGAAGAATGATATGATGAAGCGCAGATATGGCGCACTGGTGCTGGCGATGGCTATGATGCTGTCAGCTTGCAGCAGTATTAGCTCTGAGCGGCTTTCCTATGGAATTCTTTCGAATAATACGTCAGAAGTTCCTGTAGCTGGGGGAATCATCACTTTTGGCTACTCCTCTCCGTTCCAGGGGTTGTTTGATCCCGCTTTTTATGAGGGTGAGGACGATTTCCAGGTACTGGAGTTCATTACAGAATCCATGTTTAAGGTAAAAGATGACCTAACCACCGTTCCGGGTATTGCCTCCTGGCAGGAATCAGACGACCACACCGTATTCACCTTCAAAATAAAAGCGGGTGTCCGCTGGCATAATGGCGATGAGTTAACTGTAGAAGACTGGAAGTTTGCACTGGAGACCATTGCCAGCCCAGAATATACAGGGTCACGTTACTACAGTGTGGAAATGATTAAGGGTGTAGAAGCCTATCATAACGGGGAAGCCAAGGAGATTAGCGGGATAAAAGTGATTGATCCCTATACGCTGAGAATCACTATGAATGGGGTTCGGGTAAATGCACTGGACAACCTGTGGTCCTACCCGATGAATAAAAAAGTTTTCAGCGGAATCGCGGTGAAGGATATGCCGGACAGTGATCCGGTACGGAAGCATCCTATCGGGATTGGCCCCTTTGAGGTAACGAATATCAAGCCAGGGCAGCTTGTGGAGATGAAGCGATTTGAGAATTACTATCAGGGGAAGGCTCTCTTGGACGGTGTGCAGTATAAAGTGTTCGATGATAAGGAAATCGTGAATCTTCTTGATGAGAATCAAGTGGATATAGCTTCAGCCCCACGTGATGCCTATGCATCGCTGAAGCAGCTGGACCAGTTGGAGGTTTTGGAGTCTCCGGAACTGTCTTACGAATACATAGGATTCAAATTTGGATCATGGGATAAGGAAACCCAGCAGATTGTCATGGATAATCCCAAGTTCGCCGATAAACGTCTGCGGCAGGCCATGTATTACGCACTCGATCGGAAGGGGATTATTGACCAGTACTCCTATGGTCTTGGCAGTCTGATTGAAACTCCGGTTTCCAGCTCAAGCTGGGCGAAGATCCCCGACGCCGACATTAATACGTATGACTACAATCCGGATACAGCAGAGACGCTCCTGGACGAAGCCGGCTATATAGACAAGGATGGCGATGGATTGCGCGAAGACCCCAAAGGACATTCTTTTGTAATAAATTACGATGCGATGACCGGGACTACAACCGCTGAAGCAAGAACGCAGGCAATTCTCCGAAATTGGCGAGATGTCGGACTGGATGTCCGGCTGAACGGAGGCCGGCTTAAGGAGCTTAATGACTTCTATGAAGCGGTAGAAAATGACGATCCCTCTGTTGAGCTGTTCAACGGAGTATGGGGGTTGGCCAGCGACCCGGATCCCTCCGGTTTATGGAGAGCGACAGATCTGTGGAATTATCCACGGTACAGTTCAAAGCGTAGTGAAGAATTGATCCGTGAAGGCGTAGGAATCAAATCCTATGATAAAGAGTACCGCAAGCAGGTCTACTATGAATGGCAAAAATTAATTAACGAGGAAGTGCCGATGATCTTTTTTGCCGAGCGCACGAATATTACAGCCGTTAACAAACGTCTGCAGAACGTTCGGGTTAATTCCATCAGTACTATTATTGAACCACAGACTTGGTGGATTAAGGAAGAGGAGTGAATGGAAGCAAAGCTCAGGAGCCGTTGCCTGTTGAGGGCGGACCCTGCAGTTTTGCTTCTTTTTTTATTAATTCTGCATCAAAATGAAGTTTCATTCGTCATATACTTTATGGATTGCAAGTAGCTCCAGCACTAAACATGTCGTTATTTGTTGTTTCTTTTTTAGCGTCAAGTGATTACAATAGAAATATTGTTTATGTGTCAAAGCCTTTTTCCATGTTTATTCAACAAATAGAATGACCCGAATTCCAGAAAGGGGGGAAACATAAGATTACTGAATCGGGCGAAACTTAACAGCCAAGAAAAGCACAGCCATGACTGCTTGGTACGCTCCAGGCAAGCATTGTAAATAGATCGCAAGCAATCATATAACCATTCCACCATAAAGAAGGAATCAAAAAATCATGAGAAAAATCAAAAAAATTAAGACAAGATACATCGTCATCCTTGCTGCACTTGTAGTATTAATCGGTGGAGGATTTCTATTCCAAAAACCGCTGGCGGTACTAGCCTTTGATCTATTTCTGTCGGATCGGGTCGAGGATAAGCTGTCCCAGGAATCGTACCAACCTCTCGTGAATGATGGCAACACTACGGTAAAACCGGAACCTGTTGTGTACAAAAGCGACCCGTTTTCTCTGATGCTGCTGGGTACAGACCAGCGTGAAAATGAAACGGCCCGTTCCGATACGATGATCTACGCGGTTATTCGCCCCGAGGATTACAAAATTCTGCTGATCTCTATTCCGCGGGACACGTACACAGAGATCATCGGACACGATGACAACAAAAAAGATAAAATTACCCATGCCTACGCGTTTGGGGGCCAGCAGATGGCCAAGGATACTCTGGAGAACCTGCTTGGACACGACATTCAATATTATGCCACTATTAATTTCCAAGGTCTAAAGGATGCCGTCGACGCCATTGGCGGTGTCCCGCTGCCTATCAAAAAAGACATTGTGAACAAGGGTAAGGATCATGAAAAATTCACTATTAAAGGCGGCAAACCCAATTATGATGGTGAAGAGGCTCTCAACTATACGCGCTACCGTGAAGACAGTGACTTCAACCGTACGAAACGGCAGCAGGTATTCATTGATGTAGTTGCGAACAAGATGCTGTCCATCAGCCAAATCGGTAACATCCCCGAGCTGCTTGATATCATGGGCGACAACTTCAAGACGGATATTGAGCCGTCTACAATCATTAGTCTGGCCAGGAAATTCATGGGCGGAAAAGATATGGATATTTCCAGCTTTACCGTGATGGGTGAGGGCGAACGCATCGGCGGAGTGTATTATGATATCGTTGATGAAGAGGACCTGACTGAAGCCAAAGCGATGATCGACAACTGGATGAATGCCAGCACACCGGTGGACCAATTAATCGAACCGGGCAAAGCGCAAAATGCACTGGAGCCTGCGGCCACATCTGCAGCGCAGTAATCCCTTCGTAAAAGAATAAGCGATGACAGCAGCAGCCATACGCAATCTTAATGGCTGCTGCTTACTGTTCTCATGCTATAATAAAATGGAACGAATGATTGGCTAAAGACGTATAATTACGGATGGCCCTTGCTTCAAGGAAAGGGTAAGGCATAATAATTCCTTCGGAACTCTTTGAGGAGGATCAAGAGATGAATATTGCGTTTTTTTTACTTCCGAAACAGGAGGTGGCGTGCGTGACCCTCGATTCAACGCTGCGCCAGACTCTGGAACGGATGGAGTTTCACCGCTATACTGCTGTACCGATTCTGAACCGGAACGGGGAATATGCAGGAACAGTAACGGAAGGCGACCTGCTCTGGTATATGAAGGATTCGGGTGGGGCGGTGACGTTCGAAAATGCTTCCAAATTTCTGCTGAAGGATGTGCCGCTGCGGATGAACAATCTACCGGTATCCATTGATGCGGATATGGAGGATTTAATTAATTTAGCCAAGGTGCAGAACTTTGTGCCCGTAGTCGACGACATGAACCGGTTCATTGGGATCGTACGCCGGAGTCAAATTATTGAGTATTGTGAAAAGGTTGTTTCACGCCAGTCACAGGAATCGGTGTAGGCCTTCTTATTTTGTTTTGCGACCTGAGGTAGTATGGATCAAGGCCTGTAATTCCGGCGAGCACGGAATGCGGGCCTTTTTTGAAAATACAGCGAGTATTTCCGGGACGGCGGACGTCCCGTGTAGCTGGGAATTATTTATGCTATAATGGAGAATAATGCTTTTTGCCGGAGGTAGAGAGACTGTGCCCAATGTGCCGAAGGATTTGGATGTAGCCAAACGCGCCAAGGTAATTGAATGGTTGAAGACCGAAGTTATTGATCAAGTCTCACGGTTGTTCAAAGCGCTCTGGGAAGGCAGTACTGCGCGTGTGGGAGACAGTCTGGCCAGCCTGATTATGAGCTCTTATATTTTGGGCCGCAGACTTGGAATTCCCTATCGTGAACTCGACGATCTACTGATTGAAAAGCTTAGAAAACACAGGCAGGAAGGGCATCAGTTGGAAGAATGGTACCAGGATATATCTGCGTTAGAAGAACATATGCGTAAGAGGTGAATACTGTTGAAATTTCGCTGGACATCGGTGGCATGGAGCATAGCGTATCTACTGTTGCTGCTCTCATTATCAACCCCATTGCTCATTATCACTACATTATTTATGATTATTCCGGCAGTAGTGCTGTTCACTACTCTGAATACGAAGCAGTTCATTGTCCATATTCTGCCTGTACTGCTGATTGTCGGTCTGATCACACCCGTCTATGTCTTGATAGCGGTCTATTTCTTGATACCCGCACTAGTGATGGGGCGCTGGTACAAGAAACGTTCATCAGCGATGTCCACACTGCTCGCCGGAATGATCACCATACTTGGTGAATTTCTGTTGCTGCTGCTGTTAGGAACCGCATTATTCAATTTCGACCTTACCACCTATGTGAATGATGTGCTGCAGATGGTGAATTCACCGCTGTCGGAGCTGGGGGCCAGCAATCCTCTGATTTCGGAATTGAAGCTCTCTTCCGAGGATGTTAGTACGATTAGCCATATGACCGTCCAGATTATCCCAATGACATTGATCATCAGCTCGTTCATGATAGCCGTGATCACACATTCCATTGTCCGTCCGATTCTGAATAGCATGGAATATGCAGTTCCGCGAATGAAGCCAGCCCGTGACTGGAGACTGCCAAGATCGTTCATCTGGTATTATCTGCTGGGTGTAGTGCTTAGCCTTATGTTTGGGGGATCAGACAGCGGATTCATGCCGATGATTTCGGACAATCTGCTGCCGCTATTGCGGATAGGTTTTATCATTCAGACCATCGGCTTCCTTTTCTTCCTGGTCTATGAGCGGAAATGGAGCAAGGTTGTGGCACTCCTGCTGGCGATTCCCGTTATTTTTATGCCGGGGCTGTGGATCATCGGTATAGTCGACCTGGCGTTCCCGCTGCGCGAGCTTGTGACGAAATCGAAACGATAGGGTGAGAGCTCATGCCAAAATTTCTGCAAAGACGCTGGCACGGCTATCATACCGTATGGGCGTTTATGCTGCTGCTGCTGCTGATTATAGTAGTCAGTGTCTATAATTGGGTTATTGGTGTCGCCAGTCTGTTTCTGGCAGGGACCCTCTGCTTCTCTATGCTGCAGGCAGAACTCTCGTTCCGCCGGAATCTGGTGGAATATATCAATGGGCTATCCTTTCGCATCAAGCGCGTGGAGGGGGAAGCGGTCGGTATGCTTCCGCTCGGCATTATTCTGTACAGTGAGGACCGGAAGGTAGAGTGGAACAACCGCAGTGCCGGTGATATTTTCTCCCGCAAGTCTTTGGTTGGGGATGAAATGGAGGAATTGCTGCCCGACATCATACCTTCCCTTGCCAGCCATGTGCCGGTTAAGAGGGAAGTCTCCAAAGATAACAGTCTGAAGGATATCCGTCAGGAGATTGCCGTCGATGAACATTATTATCAGGTAGTCGTGATCCCTAGTGAGCGAATGCTGTATTTGTATGACATCACTGAGCTTGTGGTGCTGCGCGAACGTTACGAAGAAGAGAAGCTCGCGATCGGCATCGTGATGATGGATAATCTGGATGAAGCAGCCCAGGGCATGGACGATCAGCAGCGTACCTCGCTTATCGCCAAGGTAGCGAGTGAGATTACGGAGTGGAGCAAGCAGTTTGAAGTATACCTGCGCCGGTTGTCATCGGAGCGGTACCTCATGTTGCTTAATCACCGCAGCTTGCAGGCGCTCGAAGAGAGCCGGTTCGTGATTCTGGACGAGGTGCGGGAAATGACCGCTGATCTCAAGGTGCCGATGACGCTTAGTATCGGACTTGCCTACGGTTCCGAATCGGCCAGCGAGCTGGGAGCACTGGCGCAATCCAGTCTTGATATGGCGCTTGGCCGGGGCGGCGATCAGGCGGCCGTGAAGGCGGGCCAGCGGCTGTCTTTCTATGGCGGCAAGAGTAATGCAGCAGAGAAGCGTACGAGAGTGCGGGCCCGTGTTATTGCCCACGCCCTGCGTGATCTGATGCAGGAAAGCGACCGGGTGCTGATCATGGGCCACCGGACCCCCGACATCGATGCGGTAGGGGCTGCGATTGGTCTGCTCAAAGCAGCGCAAATGTACAATGTAGAAGCAAATATTGTGATGGAGACGCCGAATCCTTCGATTACCCGGATGATGGAGCAAATCCGCCGGGATGAGGATTTGAACAAATCCTTTATCTCTACAGAACAAGCGCTGCAGATCATGACAGAGCATACACTGCTGATCGTGGTGGATACCCATAAGGCCTCGATGACCATGGAACCCCGCCTGGTGCAGTATGCCAGCCGGATAGTGGTCGTTGACCATCACCGCAGAGGTGAAGAGTTCATCAATGATGCTGTGCTGGTCTATCTGGAGCCGTATGCCTCATCTACGTGCGAGCTGGTTACAGAACTTCTGCAGTATATTCATGATAAGATCAAGCTCAGCCCGCTGGAAGCTACAATGCTCCTGGCCGGAATTACGGTGGACACCAAGCATTTTGCGCTGCACACCGGCTCTCGTACCTTTGAAGCGGCAGGATTTCTGCGGCGGGTCGGCGCAGACACGATTCTGATTCAGCGTATGCTGAAGGAGGATCTGCAGGAGTACATTTCAAAAGCGGAAATTATCAAACATGCCCGGATGGTGTATGATCATATAGCACTGGTTGTTACGGCTCCGGGAATGAAGATTCCGCAGCTGCTGATTGCCCAGACGGCGGATACGCTGCTGGGCATGACGAACGTGGTGGCTTCATTCGTCATCAGCGAACGGCCTGACGGCCTCATTGGCATCAGCGCGCGGTCACTCGGGCGGATGAACGTGCAGGTCGTTATGGAAAAGCTGGGGGGTGGCGGACACTTGTCCAATGCTGCCGTTCAGCTAGAAGGAACAAGCAAGGAAGCAGAAGCCAGGCTGCTTGCAGTACTGGCTGAAATTGAAGCGAAAGAGGGGCTGTTCGAATGAAGGTCATTTTCATAAAAGATGTTAAGGGTCAGGGCAAGAAGGGGCAAGTCAAAGAGGTATCAGAGGGTTATGCAGCCAACTTCCTGCTGCCGCGTGGACTGGTTCGCCCGGCTACTGAAGGCAATGTGAAAACTCTGGAGAATCAGGCGGCTGCTGAGCAGCGCCGCAAGGATCAGGAGAAAGAGGAAGCAGTTCAGCTGGGCAAGAAGCTGGACGAGCTGACATTGACCCTTAAAGCCAAAGCTGGCGAAGGTGGCCGGCTGTTCGGTGCCATTACAAGTAAGCAAATTGGTGAAACCCTCGCAGCTACCCAGGGGATTTCAATTGATAAGCGCAAAATTGAACTGAATGATCCGATCCGCCATGTGGGTACATTTCAGGTGACGGTGAAGCTGCATACTGAAGTAAAGGCTAACCTCACGGTTCAGGTAACGGAGGAGTAAGATGGGTGGAGATCTCTTTTTCGATCGGATTCCCCCGCAGAACCTGGAGGCAGAGCAGGCTGTAATCGGTGCTGTGCTCCTGCAGGATGAAGCGCTGATTACCGCGATGGAGCGGGTGAATACCGAAGACTTCTACGATAAACCGCATCAGATGATATTTGAAGCGATGGTGCAGCTCGGAGAAGAGAGCCAGCCGATTGACCTGGTTACACTGACGTCCAGACTGCAGGACAAGGGACAGCTTGAGGATATCGGCGGTGTCAGCTATCTGGCGAAGCTGGCGCATGCGGTGCCGACTGCAGCCAACGTCGAATACTATGCCCAAATTATTGAAGAGAAGGCGATGCTGCGGCGCTTGATCCGTACCGCGACGCAGATTGTCAGTGAAGGGTACACTGGCGGAGAAGATGTAGGTGGTATGCTCAGTGATGCCGAGCGGCGGATTCTTGAAATCTCTAACCGACGTAGCGGCAGCGGATTTATTGCCATTCGTGATGTACTCATGCAGGTATTCGACCGGGTAGAGCTGCTTCATCAGAACAAGGGGGGTACATCTGGGATTCCTACCGGCTTCGTGGACCTCGACCATATGACCAACGGCTTTCAGCGCAATGACCTGATCATTGTGGCCGCCCGTCCTTCTGTAGGGAAAACAGCGTTCGCCCTGAACATTGCCCAGAATGTGGCGGTTCGGGCCAAAGAGACCGTCGCTATTTTCAGTCTGGAAATGTCGGCGCCGCAGCTGGTTCAACGTATGATTTGTGCTGAAGCGAATCTGGACGCCAATATTATGCGTACCGGTGACTTCAAAAGTGATGATGACTGGTCTAAGCTGACGATGGGGATTCAATCTTTGTCCGAAGCGGAAATCTATATTGATGATACTCCCGGCATTACGGTTACGGATATCCGTGCAAAATGCCGAAGACTGAAGAAGGAAAAGGGTCTGGGCATGATTGTCATTGACTATTTGCAGCTCATTCAGGGGCGGGGCAAGGGTGGCGAGAACCGTCAGCAGGAAGTCTCGGAGATCTCACGTACTTTGAAGCAGATTGCCCGTGAGCTGGATGTACCGGTGATTGCTTTGTCCCAGCTCAGCCGTGGTGTTGAGCAGCGCCAGGATAAACGTCCGATGATGAGTGACCTTCGTGAATCGGGTTCGATTGAGCAGGATGCCGATATCGTGGCCTTCCTGTATCGTGATGATTACTATAATCAGGATACTGAAAAGAAGAATATCATCGAAATTATTATTGCCAAACAGCGTAATGGTCCTGTAGGTACCGTAGAGCTGGTGTTCCTGAAAAATTTCAACAAATTCGTCAACTACGAGCGTGCCCATAACGAACCGTTTGCGGGTTAGGCATTTTTCGTACAATATCCGAACGATCACACATTTCTTTGTGTGATCGTTCGTTTTTGTTTGACTTTAAAAAGTACCGCTGTTACACTGGTTATTGTGCTTTAGCGGGTTAAACCGCCGGGCGTCCGGAGGGCTGCGTACATAAGAAGCGCGTACAGAGCCCATATTACAAGTGGAAACGGCTTCGCTGTCCTAAAGGGACGGCGGGTTTCAGCGGGAAATAGAAGGATAATTTATAGCTTAATCATATAGATTCTTCTATTTTGAAAAATAATGGTGCTAAGCGAGCACCTACGGAGGAATGAACATGTCAACGGTAGTCGTCGTGGGAACACAATGGGGAGACGAAGGCAAAGGCAAGATCACGGATTTTCTGGCAGAGAGCGCAGATGTGGTCGCCCGGTATCAAGGGGGTAACAATGCCGGTCACACGATTCTGATTGACGGGAAGAAGTTCAAGCTGAGCTTGATTCCATCAGGAGTATTTTATAAAGAGAAAACTTGTGTCATCGGTAACGGAATGGTTATCAACCCTGAAGCGCTGATTCAAGAGATTAATTATATTCATGAGAACGGCTTCGACACCAAGAATCTGGTGATCAGTGACCGCGCCCATGTCATCATGCCATATCATATGCTGCTGGATGCGCTGGAAGAGGACCGTAAAGGCCCGAACAAAATCGGCACTACCCGCAAAGGGATTGGCCCGGCTTACATGGATAAGGCTGCCCGCAACGGTATCCGCATTGCTGATCTAATGGATGCAGAAGAGTTCGAGCTGAGACTGCGCCACCTAATGGAAGAAAAGAACCAGGTAATCACTCAGGTCTACGGAGCAGAAGCGCTGGATGTAGAAGAAATTCTGACCCAATATCTGGAGTATGCAGAAGTGCTCCGAGGCTATGTAACGGATACCTCTGTAGTGCTGAACGAGGCCATTGATGCCGATTCCCGTGTGCTGTTCGAAGGCGCGCAGGGTGTTATGCTTGATATTGACCAAGGCACGTATCCATTCGTTACTTCTTCCAATCCGTCGGCGGGCGGGGTCTGCATCGGTTCAGGTGTAGGTCCGTCCAAGATTAAGCAGGTTATCGGTGTAGCCAAGTCTTATACTACCCGTGTAGGCGATGGACCGTTCCCAACCGAGTTGAACGATTCGATTGGCGACTACATCCGTGAAACTGGTCATGAGTATGGTACGGTAACGGGACGTGCACGCCGCGTAGGCTGGTTCGACAGTGTAGTGGTGCGTCATGCCCGACGCGTCAGCGGAATAACCGGTCTGTCCTTGAACTCGCTTGACGTTCTTAGTGGTCTGGAAACCGTAAAGATCTGCACAGGTTATAAATACCGTGGAGAAGTGATTACCCACTATCCGGCTTCACTGAAAATGCTGGCAGAATGCGAAGCCGTCTATGAGGAGCTACCAGGCTGGAGCGAGGATATCACTTCGGCGAAGACGCTGGAAGACCTGCCGGTAAATACACGGAAATATGTTGAACGGGTGTCGGAACTTACAGGCATTCCGATCTCGATCTTCTCCGTAGGCCGTAACCGCGAGCAGACCAATCAAGTACTTCCAATCTATATCTAATCGAATATAAACTTTATCCTTTGAGGGGTCTCTATTGAGGCTCCTTTTTATTTGTTACTGGCGATAATCTAGGAGTCTCCGTATCTGTTCAGACGTTTCTCTTGCAGCGTTCTAGTCAATACTGAAAGGATAGAAGGACCCGAGGCCTGATATTCCTGAGTTTGGCCATGAACAGAAGCAAGGGAGAGATGAAGATGAAAATGGTAAAGCGTACACTAGCTGTCTGCCTGATTGTGGTGCTGGCCAGTGCACTGTCTATTCTGACTACAGCCTATGTGGTGAATACGTATATCCAGTCAGTGCTCGCAAGCTTCGACATTAAGCTGGATGGGCCAGAGCCGGGGATCGGCGGATTTATGAAGAGTCTGACCGGTATAGACACAAAACCTGCGGCATCAGATACAGCTGAAGATAAAGAAACTGGAACGTCAAACAGTAATAAAACGGAAGAAGGTAAACCGAATACGACTGGCGGTAAAAGTGGAGAGAAAACGGTGGAGGAAGATGCCCCTAAGGATGCCCTGCCTGTGATGGGCGAAGCTTCCAGTGAACAGGAATTGGTAATGACACCGGAAGCCATGCTGAATTTGAAGGAAAATCTGCCTGCTGATGAAAAAACCAATATTTTCAATATTTTAATGGCTAAGCTGCCTCAGGAGGAAATGCAAAAAATATCCAAGGCCATGGAAGATGGGCTAACAGAGAGTGAAGTCCAGGAACTGCAGCAGGTCATAGCGAAATATGTAGATCAAGAGGAATATGAGACCTTAATGAAAATGCTTACACCAAGCAGCAAGGACAGTCCGCAAAATTAAAAAATGTCACTTTTTGGACACTGGATGGCTGTTTATGCGTCATAATTCTGGAATAAACCCGCGATTTTCGCGGGTTTTGTTGTGTACGGAAAGTTGAAATTTTTCTCCCGGCTGTGGTACAGTAAAAAAGGACTATAAGGGGTTAATTTTTTGTAACCTTTTTCAGGTACCTCACAACATGATCATTCGTACTCATGCAAATAGATAAATAGATGCTGCAGCATATATAAAAGGGGACGTATAACAAAGCTTGGCCGCTCTGTGCGGTAGGAATGGGCGGACTGAAAGGGAGAGTTTCATGAAGGGATTTAAGTTCATGCGCCAGGCGGGGAAGCTGCGGAACGATGACGGGTATTCCGCAGAGCTCGGTGCAGCAAGTCAACAGGGCAGTGATGCCGATAGCGATAATGTCTTTCATCAGGAGACCAAACCCCGTAGATTACGGCGCTCCTGGATCGCGGCTTCGGCCGGTCTGGTGCTGCTTGGTGCGTTTCTGGTGGGAGCCGAGAAAAGGTATGTGACCGCTAATACGGTAACTTACTATAAGGTTCTGGTGAAGGGCAAAGAAATCGGAAAGCTCAGCCAAAAGGCTGAACTGGAGCAGCTGTTCGAACAGAAAAGTCAGGAGTATCAGCTGAAGTATCCTGAGTCCGTGATGGTGCTGCAGACAGAGGGTATTTCGACCGAGGCCGAAAAGGCCTTTAAGCCTGAGGTTGACAGCGGTGCGACATTGGACAAATTGGATGGCATGCTGAAGGCCTACGCGGTAGGTGTGCAATTAACGGTAGACGGCGAGGTGCTTGGCATCGTCAAGGATCAGGCGACGGCAGCAGCCGTGCTGAAAGGTGTCAAGGAGCATTACATGCCGCAGACCGAAGTGTCTACAGGAGCCCAGCTCAAGAAGACGGCTGCTTTAAGTTCAGCCAAAGGGTCAACCGGCGCCAAGGATACCGTAGAGTCGGCTGATATCCGTGAGCAGGTGTCTATTGTACCGGTCAAAGCTGATCCGAACAAAGTCTTAAGTGTGGATGAAGCCGTAAGTGCACTTACCGAAGGCAAAGAGGAGCCGCTGACGTATACGGTACAGGAAGGTGATACGATTTCTGGAATCGCCAAACTGTACGAGACTACGCAGGCTGAGATCTTCAAGAACAATCCTACGGTCAAAGAATTGACGCTGCAAATTGGTGACACTCTGCAATTGACGGTTCCCCAGCCCGCGCTTACGGTGGTTACCGTAGAACAGGTGGCGGAACAGGTCGTTACCGAGCCTGATGTGATTGTGCGTACGAGCGATCTGCTCCCGGCAGGCAAGAGCAAAGTGGTCCGTCCGGGACAGACGGGCCTCAAAACGATGCAGTACCGCTTAACCAAAGAAAATGGTCTGGTCGTTAAGGAAGAATGGCTAGGGCAGACGGTGGTGCATGCTTCGCTGCCGGAAGTAGTGTACCGGGGAACCAAGGTGGCCGGAGCAGGAACGTACAAGGAAACCAATTCTGCCGGAGAAGGAACGGGGATGTTTGCCTGGCCGGTGATGGGTGCATCGATTTCCAGCAGCTACGGCGAGCGTTGGGGCCGGGTACATAAAGGTGTTGACCTGGTATCCGGTAACCGTACGATCAAAGCAGCCGATGCCGGAACAGTCAGCTTTGCAGGTGTACAGAACGGATATGGCAACGTAGTGATTGTGGATCATCATAACGGGTATGTTACGTACTACGGTCATTTGAGCAGAATTTCAGTCTCTCTGGGACAAAGACTTGAACAAGGTACGCAAATCGGAGTCATGGGCAACACTGGACGTTCAACCGGCACACATCTGCATTTTGAAATCCGCAAAAACGGGATCGCGATCAACCCCATGAAGTATTTGCAATAATTCATATCTTAAGCCAGCCGTCCGAGTGATTCCGGGCGGCTTTTAAATTACAAGAAAGCGTATCGTAGGATGTGACGCCAGGACAGGTATGCTAAAATAAGAGAATCAATGATAAGTATGGTTAGAAAGGTGAAGCGGAGCATATGCAGATGGGGACGATTCTGGTAGTAGACGATGAACAGCCTATTGCTGATATATTGAAATTCAATTTGGAAAAAGAGGGCTATGAGGTGATCTGCGCCTTTGACGGAAACAGTGCAGTAGAGCTTGCCTTGTCCAAACGGCCCGACCTGATGCTGCTCGACCTCATGCTTCCCGGCAAAGATGGTATGGATGTCTGTCGTGAGGTGCGTTCAGCTCATCTGGATATCCCGATTATTATGCTTACCGCCAAAGACGGGGAGATCGACAAGGTGTTGGGTCTGGAGCTTGGCGCAGACGATTATGTAACCAAGCCGTTCAGTACGCGGGAACTGCTGGCGAGAGTCAAGGCACAAATGCGGCGCCAGCATAAGCCGGCACCTTCGGAAGCTCAGAATGAACAATTGGACAGCAAGCAGGGGGTACAGCATTTTGGCCTGTTTGTGGATACGGACATGTACATGGTCTATAAGGAAGGCGAACCGCTTGATCTGACGCACCGTGAGTACGAACTGCTATATTATATGATTCGACACGCCGGCAAGGTGATGACCCGGGAGCATTTGCTGCAGGCCGTATGGGGCTTCGAGTATTTCGGGGATGTGCGGACCGTTGATGTAACGATTCGCCGTCTGAGAGAGAAAATTGAGGAGAATCCCAGCAAACCGGAATATATTTTTACCCGGCGCGGACTTGGTTATTTGATGCATAGCCCCAAAAGCGGAGGGTTGTGATGAAGGGACTGTCCTTTTTCCGGACGATACAGGCCAGGCTTATAATAATCTATGTACTGCTGATTCTGATCGCGATGCAACTGATTGGCGTATATTTTGTCAGCTCGATGAAGAATTCACTGACTGATAATTTCACCAAGGACCTGAAGGCACGCGCGGAGATGCTCTCGATTCTGACCGCCGATAAATTCGGCAGTGAGGCCGGAACAGCAGATGAAGAGACTGCAGTAGAAAGTCTGCGCGGTATGGTTAACAATCTGTATATCAATGGTGCCGAAATTCAGGTGCTGGATGCAAGCGGTAAGATCATCACCACTTCGGTCCCTTCGCAGAATGACTATGTCGGCCAGCGCAACACCCAGACAGTGGTCAGCCGCGCTCTTCAGGGAATCAGCGACAACGAGGAGTATATTATAGCGGATGATAATGTGCGCAAGAAGGTAGTTGCCAAGCCCGTGCTTTCCGGGGACAAAGTGGTAGGGGCGATCTATATTGCTGCTGATATGAAGGATCTGTATGCCACCATGAGCCGGATCAACAGCGTATTCCTCTCTGGACTGCTGCTGGCACTGGCGCTGACGGCCGTTCTGGGCGTCATTCTGGCGCATACGATCACACATCCGATTAAGGAAATGACCCGGCACGCCACAGCGGTGGCAGAAGGGCGCTTCAACCGCAAGATGCCGGTTTTCGGCAACGATGAGATAGGCCAGCTAAGCCAGGCTTTTAATTATATGACTGGAAGATTACGGGAAGCTCTATCTCAGAATGAAGAGGAGAAAGAGAAGCTGGCTTCCATTTTGGCGAATATGAGTGACGGTGTTGTCGCCACCGATGAGAGTGGCGGGGTTATTCTGATGAATACCCGGGCCGCAGATATGCTGGGTTCAGAAGGTCCGCTCCCGGAGTGCGCTCCCTTGGACGAGCTGCTCGGCCTGGATCATGAGCAGTCAGGCTCCCTTGCCCAGGGCAATGCCCAGTCTGCAATGCTCCATCTGTCGCCAATGGGCGGAGGAGATCCCAACATTGTGCGTGTTACCTTCACGCCTATACATCGGCGGGAGGGCAGAGGGATCGCGGGTACGATAGCGGTCCTGCAGGATGTTACCGAGCAGGAGAATCTGGAAGAATCACGCCGTGAATTTGTAGCGAATGTGTCGCATGAGCTGCGGACGCCGCTAACAACCATCAAAAGCTATGTCGAGGCACTGGATGACGGCGCACTTGAAGATCCTCAGCTTGCCGTGCGGTTCGTTGGGGTCATCCGCAATGAGACTGAGCGGATGATCCGCCTGGTTACGGATCTGCTGCATCTCTCACGTCTGGATTCGAAGGAATCCAGCCTGCGCATTCAGCAGACCGACATTTCCGAGATGCTGGAGGATGTGGCGGACCGATTCTCTTTTCAAATCCGCCAGAAAAGGATTCATATCAGCACCAGAGTCCGCAAAGAGGTCGAGAGTGCTTGGCTTGACCGTGATCAAATCGATCAGGTGCTGGGCAATCTGGTCTCCAATGCGCTGAAATATACGCCGGAAGGCGGGACAATTCAGCTGGAGGCCCTGAAGAATGAAGAGGGGATGCTGGCTGTTTCTGTCCGGGATTCCGGAATCGGCATCCCGAAGAAGGATATTGAGCGCATCTTTGAGCGTTTCTATAGAGTGGATAAGGCCCGTTCCCGTAACATGGGAGGCACAGGCCTGGGACTGTCCATTGCCCGGGAAATTGTCAAAGCACATGGCGGCTCGATTTCCCTTCAATCGGAGCTGAATGAGGGCTCACTGGTCACCTTTACACTGCCATTGAAGCAGGAGAGGGGGAGTGAGTCATGAAGGAAAAGGTGAAATCCTGGGTTCTAGCGCTGCTTGTATTTGGGAGTCTTGTAGAGAGCTATTATCTGATTTACCGGTTGCCAGGCAGCGATTCAGCGGTCATGTCGGAGAATTTATATGTGAAGACAGACAATATGGGACCGGAGGAGAAGGTGGAGAACCTGCTCTATCCCGATAAAATGATTATTCATATGGGGGAGAGCAAGCATACGCTTTTTTATCCCAATACGACTTTCTATAATCTCATCCTTAACCGACTAAAGGGCCGGAGCTTTGAGAGCTTTCAGCGGCGGTCCGTGCAAGACTTCGACTGGGATAAGATCCGGAATGAAAATCCGGGGATTGAGCTGTCCTTTGGTGCAGGCATTCCCGTAACCCTGCTGCAGCGGGTCATGCAGTTGTCACCCGATTCCCTGTTTGAAGGGGAGAGTATTGACAGGATTTGGATTTATAATATGAAGAATGATTCCAAAGCACATGCGGTCTTCTTCAGTACCCGGGGCGACATTGTCTATGAAGCGGCCAAGGCCGATCTCACCGTACAGGATGTGCAGCAGCATGTCGACTTTGGTAACAACCTCACCAATTACAAGGCAGTGAACGGCGATTATTATGTGCCGGTTGCCAAAGTATCGATGGTTGAAGTCGAAATGCCCTCCGGCATGTATACGATTCAGCAGATGCAGAGCAATCTCTTTTTTGATGCAGGCAGTACCAGATATATTCCGGAAAAAGACGGCTCCGAAATTTATACAGACAGCAAACGCAGTCTTCAGGTCGATCAGGAACAGAACTGGATGAGCTATAGTGATCCGGCTGCGCTTCCCGCTGGAGACAGCACTCCGGCTAAGGATGCCCTGGAGGCCGTTGATTTTGTGAATGAGCACGGGGGCTGGAATGGAACTTACCGGCTGGCGGCAACAGAAGAAGGCAGGCAGGAACGTAAGGTGTCTTTTCAACAGTTCTATGGTTCTTCTCCCTATGGCTCCTATCCGATTATCAGCCAGCCGAAGCTGCAATACGGAGTGATTAATCTGGAGCTTCAGCAAGGAACCGTATCTTCCTATGAACGTTCCCTGTTGTTTGTGGAGGAGGACAAGGCGGTCAAGCGGATTGTAGATTTATCGTTCGGGGAAAGGCTGGAGGGCCAGTTGGCACAAATTAGCCAGGCTTCTGCGGTGAAGGATTTGACTCCGGTGTATGTACCTGCTGTCAAAGGGGAGAAGCTTCAGCTGATTCCGGTATGGCGGGTTACGCTTATGGACGGTACCGTGCTTACGCTGAATTAGGAATTCGGAACTGGAGGAGCGAACACGTTTCCCTGTAGTTACGACCGGACCTACTATGAGAATCTATAGTTCAACCAATATAGTTATAAAAACATTTAGGAGGAAAGGTATGGACTGGGGAAGAGCAAAAAATGTGCTGATATACGCCTTTCTGGTATTGAATCTGTTGCTGTGCTATCAGCTTTGGATGGATCTGCGTGATCAGGCCAGCGCCAACCTTGATTTCACCTCCTTGTCGAAGGCAACGCAGGCTGTCATGGAAGAGAAGAACATTCGTATTCTATGTCCAATTCCGGCTGCAACCCCCCAGTTGCCGGATCTTACGTATCACTATTCCGGTGAGGAGCAGAACGAACCTCCTGTAGAGCTTAAGGAGCCGATAGACAGCAAGCTGATCTATTCCTCGTTTACTGAGCTTAGTACGGCGCTGGAGGGACAGATCCCGGATATTTCCAATTACCGTTTTGATGCCCAGGAAAGTGAGGTAGGCAAGTTCGTGCTGCACCCGCTGGTAGATAAGAAATGGTCGCTGTTCAGGGTTAGACTGGAGCTGATTAACAGTGATCAGAAAATAGTAGCTTTCCGGTGGCCGAAGATTGAGATGGTAACTACAAGTAGTGATACTGATCAGAAGGTGCTTCCGGCATCGCAAGCCCTCAGCAGCCTGATCGAGAAGTATTTTCCGGCGAATTCGGTGGTTAAAGAGATTGAGCTGGGATATTACGGCGAGCTATTCAACTCCGAAAGCCAGGTGGCTTCGCCAATGTGGCGGTTCATGCTGGAGAATGGCAATGCCTATTATGTAGATGCCATTAGTGCGGACATAATCAGTCCTAAGACAACAGAGTAGAAGGAGCAGGAGAGAGAATGGGAATATCATTTACAGTGCTGTCCAGCGGTTCTACCGGTAATGTGACGGTGGTGCGCAACGGGGAAACGACACTGATGATTGACGCCGGCCTTAGCGCGAAGCGGATTGATGAGCTGCTGGCTATGCGCGAGCTGACTGGACAGGATATCGATGGAATTCTAGTTACGCATGAGCATTCCGATCACATTAAAGGACTCGGGGCGATGGCGCGCAAATATGATCTTCCGATCTATGCCAACATGAGTACCTGGGGAGCGATTGAGAAGGGCATCGGCACGATTACCGAGCAGAACCGGGTCGTTCTGGAGACGGGGCAGCATAGGGATTTCGGCAGTCTGCGGGTGGAGTCATTTGCGATCTCGCATGATGCGGCTGAGCCGGTGGGGTATAACTTTTACGATGGCAAAGAGAAGCTGTGTGTGGCGACAGATCTGGGTTATGTGAGTGATAAAGTGCGCACGGCGATCTCGGATGCCGATGTGCTTGTGCTGGAAGCCAATCATGATATTGAAATGCTGAGAATGGGACGTTACCCCTGGAACACGAAGCGGCGGATACTAGGTGACCTGGGCCATTTATCTAATGAGGCGGCAGGCGCGGCGCTGAGTGAAATTCTTACCGGGCGTACCAAACGCACGTATCTGGCGCATCTGAGCCGGGATCACAATATGATGGACTTGGCTAAAATGTCTGTGCGTGTTGCAATGGAGGACCGGGGCTGTTTTTTCAAGGACAGTGAATTCAGACTCTGTGACACCTACTATGACCGGCCTACGCCATGGGATAAGGTGAGCCAGTCATAAGCTGGTCCATTTCCGTAATCTTGCGCTCCAGCTCTTGGCGTGAGAAGAAGCCCTTATCAATTAGAAGTTCGATCAAGGCGCTCTGAACCAGAACCAAATGATAGTGCTCATCCTTAAGATCACCCAATTTACCGATAAATTGCACGAGATCCATACTGGCCGAAAAAGATTCCAAGATATACCCCTCCTTACATGTAATAATTTTACATGGTTTTTACGGCAGAAAAAACACGGTGTAACATCTGCGTGTGATACAATCAAATAGTAAGAGCAAGACAGACTTCGGCTCTATGGTTTCTATTATTGTAGTCTTTTAAGCTGCAAAATATTCCTGAAAAATGACAGATAACGCTAGCTTTCAAGAATTCTAGACGTCCTATGTGCTTTGCCCCCGTACTTATAGGGTGAAATAATTAAATGAAACCTTTTAGTGCTTCCTGGAGTCTAAGAGAAGATAAGGTAAACTCGGGCGTGGTTGCTTGGCGTTCAGGTATTGAATGCAGTAGCAATAGAGGGGAGAGGATGTAACGGTGGGACTGTTTGACGATGATTTCTATTCAACGAAAGTGTCACGGCGCAGAAGCAGAAAGATTGACGCCTCAAGCGGATCAGGCGGGCACAAATGGCCCCGCAGATCGCGGAGGAACCTGGCTACATGGCAGGTAGCCATGATCTGCTCCGTAGTCAGTGCTGTGACGGCGGTGCTTCTGTTCAGTCTGGTGACCGGACAACTGACCCATGAGAGAGCCGAATCGCCGGCAGCAATTGACAAGGTTGCTGCAAGCAGTCGTGATCCCTATGACCGTATTGTTCAGGCTGCCGCCCTTGTACGCCCGGCAGTAGTGAGCATCATTAATCATAAGGAAGATAACAAGGAGCTTAATATTCTCGACGAGTCGGCACTTGGATCGGGAGTTATTTATAAGAAAGACGACGGCAAGGCATTTATCATTACGAACAATCATGTGATCGAAGGTGCAGGCAAGCTGGAGGTTGTTACGGTTGATGGGGAGACCCGCAAAGCAACACTTGTTGGCGCGGATAAAGTAAGCGATATAGCAGTGCTCTCCATTGATGGGGCGGGGATTAATACGATCGCCCAGATCGGCGATTCCTCCAAGCTCCGGCTGGGAGAAACCGTCATTGCTATCGGCAATCCCCTGGGACTTGGAGATACGCTAACCTCTGGGATTGTCAGCTATACGGAGCGGACCATTCCTGTATCGCTAAATCAGGATGGTGTGTATGACTGGGAGCAGGAAGTCATTCAGACGGACGCTGCTATCAACGAGGGCAACAGCGGTGGGGCCCTGGTGGATTTGGATGGCAAGGTGATCGGCATTAATACGATGAAGATCTCCGACACAGGCGTGGAAGGACTCGGTTTTGCGATTCCGGCCAATCATGTAATGGAAACGGCGGATGAACTGGCAGCCAAGGGTAAAATCGCCCGTGCATACTTAGGTGTATATTCAGTGGATCTTAATAATCCTTATGTGCCACTGGCGGAGGACCAGCGTAAGGAGCTGAACCTGCCTACCAGTGTGAAGGATGGGGTTGTTGTTCTGGATGCAGTTGGACCTGCTAAGGATGCGGGCCTGCAGTTCAATGATGTGATTACGAAGTTCGATGATCAATCCATTACGTCTACACTGGCACTGCGCAAGTATCTGTACGATCATACCAAGATCGGTGATGACCTTAAAATCACCTTTTACCGCAATGGAGCCGTGAAGCAGGTTACAGTAAAACTTCTGGAGAAGCCAGAGGAATAAAAGCCTGTGAGGCAGTATATAATATAGAGGCAGTCACATGAGGGAGCGGTGCCGCCCCATAAATGATGTATAATTTATGGGCGGCAGCCGTTTCTAAGCTGTGAAAATGGGGTAAAAGATAATGTCGGGAGTGATAATTGTACAATTTAGGCCGACTGGCAGCCCTTACATTGGAAAGTTACCCTTAATAGTGAAAAAACGGAGAAATTCGGATGGGACAGCTTGCCTTTGTTATTGAGGTGTGGTAACATGAAATTATTCATACAATTGATACCTAATTCTCGCATTGAAAAGGGCTGTCAAATGGATTACAACCTTTCTCAATGTGTGAATTTTTTCTTTGTTTGAAGATAAAAAGAACATATTAATTTAAATTTGTGGAGGTAACACACATGCAAACAGGTACAGTTAAATGGTTCAACGCAGAAAAAGGATTCGGTTTCATCGAAGTTGAAGGCGGAAGCGACGTATTCGTTCACTTCAGCGCAATTACTGGCGACGGCTTCAAAACTTTGGACGAAGGCCAACGCGTTGAATTCAACGTTGTTCAAGGCAACCGCGGACCACAAGCCGAAAACGTTGTAAAACTGTAATAATAGAAGGTACCGTCCCCGCTTGTGAAAGTTGGGACGGTCTTTTTTTCAAATATAAGGAATTATATGCTTCATGCAATATCGGTCCCTTATATTACTCGTGAAACGGTTGCCGTCCTTAACATCAAGGACGGCAATGTCGTTTCTACTTGTCTGGATTCTCAACTTGTGACATAAAGGAAGGGAGGAACGGCAATGAACTACCGGAAGAAGCCTTTGGAGGAAGTACCGGAAGAAAATACCGCAATTTGGGCCTGTACCAACGATGGATGTAATGGATGGATGAGGGATAATTTCGCATTTGAACATGCGCCTTCGTGCCGTCTCTGTCACTCCCCTATGGAGCGCAGTATGAAGATGCTGCCGCAGCTGCTCAATTCCAATGGCGATTTGAAATCGCTGAAGAAGGGTATTTCCATTACCTAACCAATGCCTTTATGAGTCAAGCTTCTATATAATAATGAACACATTCAAGACGGTGAAACCGTCTTATTTTTTTTGTTTTCAGGACGTAATATTGTGATATTTGTCACAAATTTATTGAATTTTAAGCCTGAATAGGGTGTATAATGTGATAAATATCACACTTAACCCTTTGAATTTTTGACAAAATAGACATATCGAATGGGGAGAAGGAAGGGGAGAAATATGGATACAGTGATGCTGTCGCGATTACAATTTGCGTCGACGACAATTTTTCATTATTTCTTTGTACCGGTATCAATTGGACTCGCGCTCTTGATTGCAATCATGGAGACGATGTATGTCAGAAAAGGCAATGATGAGTACAAAAGAATGGCGCAGTTCTGGGGAAAGCTTTTCCTGATTAACTTCGCTGTGGGCGTAGTAACAGGGATTCTACAGGAATTTCAGTTCGGTATGAACTGGTCTGACTACTCGCGTTTTGTCGGCGATGTATTTGGAGCTCCACTAGCGATTGAAGCGCTGCTTGCTTTCTTTCTGGAATCTACGTTTATTGGAATTTGGATTTTCGGCTGGGATAAGGTATCCAAACGTGTTCACCTGCTCTCGATCTGGCTGGTAGCGCTTGGAACCATGCTGTCGGCTTTCTGGATTCTGCTGGCCAACTCGTTCATGCAGCATCCGGTAGGTTTTGCTATCAATAATGGACGGGCTGAAATGAATGATATATGGGCATTGATTACCAATGGACAATTGCTGGTCGAATTCCCGCATACGGTTCTTGCCGCGTACGCTACAGGCGCCTTCCTGGTCACGGGAATTAGTGCATATAAATTGCTGAAGAAGCAGGATATTTCCTTTTTCCGCAAATCATTTGAGATAGCTGCGATTGTCGGCATTATTTCATCGTTCGGTGTAGCCATTGCGGGTCATGCCCAGGCGCAGTATCTGGTTGGGACTCAACCGATGAAGATGGCCGCTTCCGAAGGACTGTGGGAGGACAGTGAAGACCCTGCTGGGTGGACGGTTTTTGCGACGATTGATCCAGATAATAAAATTAGCACCCATGAAGTGAAAATTCCATATATGCTGAGCTTTCTCTCCTATAGTAAGTTCTCGGGATCTGTCAAAGGGATGAATACGCTGCAGGCTGAATATGAACAGGCTTATGGTCCTGGTGATTATATTCCACCGGTGCGCACGACCTTCTGGAGCTTCCGGATCATGGTTGCTGCAGGCTCGCTTATGATTCTGCTGGGAGTGTACGCCATCTACCTGATGTGGCGTAAGAAAATGGAACGCCCGAACACCTGGTTCATGCGTTTTATGTTCTGGGGACTGTTGCTTCCGCCGATTGCCAATACATCGGGCTGGATTATGACCGAGATGGGGCGTCAGCCATGGACGGTATTCGGGTTAATGACTACAGAGGATAGTGTATCGCCTAATATTACGAGCGGACAGGTGTTGTTCTCGGTCATTTCTTTTACAGCAATCTACGCCATTCTTGGTCTGGTGCTGGTTGGTTTGTTCATCAAGGTTATCAAAAAAGGTCCTTACGCTATGGATAACGATCACGGCGAATCCCATGATCCATATAACAAGGAGGGATCTCATGCTTTCTCTTAATGAATTGTGGTTTGTGCTAATTGCTGTGCTGTTTGTCGGCTTCTTCTTCCTGGAGGGCTTTGACTTCGGCGTAGGGATGGAAACTCAGATTCTGGCAAAGAATGATACGGAGCGCCGGGTGCTGATCAACTCGATCGGGCCATTCTGGGATGCGAATGAAGTATGGCTGATTACAGGCGCAGGTGCAATGTTCGCCGCCTTCCCGCACTGGTATGCAACGCTTTTCAGCGGATTCTACATTCCTTTCGTGTTTGCGCTGCTGGCGCTGATTGCCCGTGGTGTCGCCTTCGAATTCAGAGGCAAACGGGACTCGCTGGCTTGGAAAAGAACCTGGGATGTCTGCATCTTTTTCGGAAGCTTCCTGCCGCCGTTCCTGCTTGCCGTAGTGTTCGCCAGCTTCATCAAGGGGCTGCCGATCGACGGGGATATGCAGATGTATGCCGGATTCTTCGATATTGTAAATGGTTATACTGTAGTGGCTGGAATTACTGTAGTGCTGCTCTGCCTGGTGCACGGATTGATGTTCACTACGCTTCGTACGGTAGGGGATCTGCAGGAACGTGCCCGCAAGATGGCACAGAAGCTGCTGTTCCCGCTAGCCGCGCTGCTGCTCGCTTTTGTGGTAATGACCTATTACATGACAGATGTATTTGAGAAACGCGGAGCACTGCTGCTCGTAATTGTAATCCTGGGTATTGCTGCTTATGTGCTGTCCGGCTATTTCATGAGTAAGAAGAAGGACGGGCTCGCCTTCGGGATGACGGGTGCGGTGATGGCTTTGTCGGTAATCTCTATCTTTGTCGGACTCTTCCCGCGGGTGATGATCAGTTCGCTGGATCAAGCCTTCAATCTGACGATTACGAATGCAGCTTCCGGCCATTATTCCCTGAAGGTCATGACGATTGTGGCGCTGTCGCTGCTGCCGTTCGTGCTGGGCTATCAGATCTGGAGCTACTTCGTCTTCCATAAACGGGTTCACGAGAAGGAGCATCTTGAATACTAATGGATAAAAATTTGCTTGGGTATAAAGGAGTTAGGCCGGTCTTTCTGATCGTGGGCTTCCTTACCCTGGTGCAAAGCCTGTCCATTCTTCTGCTGGCGAAGTCGCTGGCAGAAGTTGTCTCTGCGCTGTTTGCGGGAGAACCGCTGAAGGAACAAGGGGCGAAATCGCTCTTGTTCCTTCTTGCGTTTCTGGTGCGCCATGCCAGTGCCCTGCTGATGAGCCGTGTGTCTTACCGCTTCGCGGAAGCTACCGGGAGCAGCATGCGGAGACAGATGATGGACAAGCTGTTCCAGCTGGGACCAAGGCTGGCAGGCGACCGGGGGACCGGAGATCTGGTTACACTTGTGCTTGAAGGAGTCACGAAGTTCCGGACGTACCTGGAACTTATTATTCCGCGGATGGTGGGGATGGCGGTGACACCGGCCCTGCTGCTGGTGTACGTCTACACTCAGGACACCTCAAGCGGTGTTATTCTTACGTTGACGATGCCGATCATTATTGTCTTTATGATTCTGATCGGGATGACGGCCCGCAAGCAGATGGACCGTCAATTGAAATCGTACCGCACCCTATCCAATCATTTCGTAGATTCGCTGCGTGGACTGGAAACGCTGAAGTTTCTCGGGCGCAGCCGCAGTCATAGCGAGAGTATAACGGCGGTTAGTGACCGCTACCGTTCGGCAACCATGCGTACGCTTCGCGTAGCTTTTCTGTCTTCGTTCGCCATGGACTTCTTCACAATGCTGTCTGTAGCTTCAGTAGCGGTAAGCCTCGGCCTCCGTCTGGTGAATGAACAGATGACGCTGGTCACTGGACTAACCATTCTGATCCTGGCACCGGAATATTTCCTGCCGGTCCGGCTGGTTGGAGCGGACTTCCATGCTACTCTTGACGGTAAGGAAGCGGGAGAAGCGATGAAGAGTATTATAGACCGGGAGGCAGTGAAGGCCAAACTGCTGAATTCGGCTGGTGTCATAGCTAAAGCTGGAACTGGAGACAAAGCAGCAACAGTAACAGGTGGCTTTGCAGGTACTTCGGCTTCCGGAGCTGTACCATTCAGGGATGTATTCGCTTGGCAGAAGGACAGTGTTCTTGCACTACATCAGGTGGGCGTGAAATATGAAGCCGATGGTATTGCTTCGCTCTCCAGTGTGGATCTGGCGTTCAGAGGGAATGCCAAAATCGGCATTATTGGCGAAAGTGGTGCAGGTAAATCCACCCTGGTGGATATCCTGGGTGGCTTCCTGCATCCTACATCCGGCACGATTGAAGTGAATGGTAACCAAGTGAGTGCGTTAACCGATGAGGAATGGCGCAAGCAGACCGCCTACATTCCGCAGCGGCCGTATATTTTCAGCGGAACACTCTCGGATAATGTACGGTTTTATTACCCTGAAGCTACGAATGAAGCGGTGGCCGGAGTAATTGCCGCTGCTGGATTATCGAAGCTGGCTGCGTCACTCCCGAATGGACTGGATGAAATGATTGGCGGCGGAGGGCGTTCACTAAGCGGCGGCCAGGAGCAGCGTGTAGCATTGGCCCGCGCACTGCTAAGCAGCCGGCCGGTCATGCTGCTGGATGAGCCGACCGCTCATTTGGATATTGAGACGGAGTATGAGCTGAAGGAAACGATGCTCCCGCTTTTTGAGGGGAAGCTGGTGTTCCTGGCCACCCACCGGCTGCACTGGATGATTGATATGGATCTCATTGTCGTTATGCAGCAGGGACAAGTGGCCGAGGTTGGCACACACCAAGAGCTTGTAGCCCGCAGGGGTGCCTATTACGAGCTTATTCAAAGTCAATTGGAGGGAATCCATTGAAACGTGAAGGATGGTTTGCTCCCTATTTCAATTCCTATTTCTGGCGGTTTCTGCTGATTATCATCCTGGGTGCGCTGACTATTTTCTCAGCTTCCTCCCTGATGTATACCTCCGGGTTCCTGATCTCCAAGGCATCTATTCCACCGGAAAATATTCTGATGATCTACGTGCCGATTGTCGGCGTGCGTACCTTCGGGACAAGCCGGGCGGTAATTCACTATGTGGAGCGCCTGGTCTCGCATGATACGATATTGCGGATTCTCTCTAAGATGCGTATCCGGCTGTACAACATTCTGGAGCCGCAGGCTCTGTTCCTGTCTTCGCGCTTCCGTACCGGAGATATTCTCGGTATGCTCGCTGATGATATTGAATATTTGCAAAATGTGTACTTGCGTACCGTATTTCCAAGTATTATCGCACTCTTGATCTATGCGGCTGCGATTATCTCGCTGGGTACATTTGATGTAGCCTTTGCACTGCTGATGGGGCTATATATGCTGGTGATTGTCATTGTCCTCCCGCTGATCTCGCTGCTGCTCACGCAGTCGCGGCAACGGATGGTGAAGCAGGAACGCAACCGGCTCTATCAGAAGCTGACCGATGCCGTGCTGGGAATGGGGGATTGGGTGATCAGCGGACGGCAGAGCCAGTTCGTTGCCACTTATGAGGCAGACGAGAAACGGGTTGCCCATACCGACGGAGCACTCCGCAGATGGGCGCGTATCCGGATGTTCCTCGGACAGGCCGTTGTCGGGATCGCCGTCGTATCCGTAATCTACTGGGCTGCCGGAGAGTATCAGAGCGGCGCCATCGCCGGAACACTGATTGCGGCGTTCGTACTGGTAGTGTTCCCGGTGGCTGATGCTTTCCTGCCGGTCTCCGATGCAGTAGAGAAGATTCCGCAGTACCGTAATTCTCTGGAACGTCTGAATCAAGTAGAGTCAGCAGGTGGGAATCCCTCCGTGGCTGATGAAGCAAGCAGCGCGGAGGCAGGAGCACTTGCAGAAGCTGCCACTAAGGCGATCAAGGAAACCCGGCAGGCACATATTCAGTTGAAGAATGCAGGATACCGTTATGCTTCAGGAGACGACTGGTCGATTCAGGATCTGACTCTCGCCATTCCGCAGGGACGCAAGGTTGCTATTATCGGCCGCAGCGGCGCGGGCAAATCCACGCTGCTGAAAGTGATTCAAGGTGTGATCAGACCTTCTATCGGGTCTGCCGTAATCAATGGCATCGATGCTTCCGCCTACGGGGAGAACATCCCGAAGCTGATAGCTGTCCTTAATCAGAGCCCGCATTTGTTCGACACAACGGTGGCGAACAACATCCGGCTGGGCAACCCGGAGGCTTCAGACGCAGAGGTCAAGCGTGCCGGGGAACTGGCCCAACTGGACAACCTGATCTCTTCACTACCAGAGGGTTATGATACTCCGGTGCGGGAAGCCGGCCAGCGTTTCTCCGGCGGGGAACGTCAGCGGATTGCCCTCGCCCGTATTCTGCTGCAGAATACTCCGGTTGTCGTGCTTGATGAGCCGACGGTCGGGCTTGATCCGCGTACGGAGCGTGAACTGCTGGCAACGATGTTTGGTGCGATGGCGGATAAGACGCTGGTCTGGGTAACCCACCATCTGGTGGGTGCAGAGCAGATGGATGAAGTGATTTTCATGGAGAATGGGGTTGTGGAGATACGCGGCACCCATGCAGAGCTGATGGCCCGTGAAGCCCGTTACCGCAGACTGTACGAGCTGGACCGTCCGGCTGAGTTTCTTGCGAAGCTGGCAGGGGATTAAGTCATATAGATCTTACAAGGCTTCTTTCGCCCGGTTTTGGGCGGAGGGAGCTTTTTTTTGAAAATATATGGTAGCATGATACTATTGGATGGATTAACCGAATTATCGATATCAAAATATATTTTCGCGCTTCTCAAATAAGGAGAGATTAAATGATGGATTTATCGTGGGAGCTGGAAAGCCTATACCCTTCTTTTGAGTCGGAGAAGTTCAATCAGGACCGTGAGCTTTTGGCAGAGTCTGCTGAGAGATTGAAGAAATGGTCTGCTGAACATCTGCATAACCGTATACATAACGATAGAGAAACAGCGCAAGCCATCGAGCAATTTCTGAAGGAATATAATGCTTACAAAAGTGTCTACCTCTGTCTATTCAGCTATGCGGAGTTAAGATTCAGCGTAGACAGCAGCAATATGGATGCAGTGAACCGAATGGATGAGCTTGAGGACACGGCACTGGCTGCGGGGGAGATTCATGCAGACTTCAGCAAATGGCTAAGCACAATCACAGATCTGAGTTCCATCATAGCATCGTCCGCTTTTCTTGCCGAGCATGAGTTCTATCTGTACGGGCTGCAGCAGCAATCTGCTCATTTGCTCGGTGAAGAGGCGGAAGCGGTCATTGCGAGGATGCAGCGTACCGGTTCCAAAGCCTGGGAGCGGCTGTATATGCAGACCTTATCCACGCTGCGTACGGACATCAGGATTGGTGGAGAAGCTCAGAGCTTGTCCCTTGCGGAATTGCGGAATCTGGTCTATGACAGAGACGCATGGGTGAGAAAAGCAGCTTATGAAGCTGAGCACAAAGCGTGCCGGAGTGTGGCGGAACAGAGTGCGGCTTGTCTGAATTCGGTTAGCGGAGAAGCGGCTGCAGTCTATAAGCTGAGAGGGTATGACTCACCGCTGCATAAAGTACTGACCGCATCGAGAATGGACCAGAAGACACTAACCGTGATGCTGAATGCCATTAAGGAGAGTCTTCCAGTCTTCCATCAGTACTATTTGAAAAAAGCAGAGATGCTCGGCCATTCTGGTCAGCTGCCGTTTTATGACGTTTTTGCTCCGGTAGCCGGGGAGAGTTCAGCCAAAGTAACCTACCGGGAAGCGAGAGATGTGATCGTCTCCGGCTTCAGTGCATTCAGCGCAGAACTGGGCGAATTCGCCGGCAAGGTGTTTCGGCAGCGCTGGATTGATGCTGAGCCGAGAACGGGCAAGGGCAATTTTGGCTTGTGCGTCGATATTTTTCCGATCGGAGAGAGCCGGATCATTACCAGCTTTACGGGGAATTATATCGATATCAGTATACTGGCGCACGAAATCGGGCATGCCTACCATAGCAGCTGTCTTACCGGTGAAACTATGGTGAATACAGACTATCCGGTGCCGATTGCCGAGACAGCGTCGATTTTTTGCGAAAGTCTCATTCACCAGGAGCTCCGGAAGGTGGCACCTGAAAGCGAGACCCTCTCCATTCTGGAACGGAGCTTGTCCGATGCCGGATATTACATTGTGGATTTCTATGCCCGCTACTTATTCGAGAGCCGGCTGTATGAACGAAGACGGTCCGGTGTTCTGTCCGTCCAAGAACTGAATGACCTGATGCATGAATCGATGGTAGCTGCATATGGGGATAGTGTGGATCCTGACACGATTCATCCTTACCAATGGATCAGCAAAGCCGGATATTATATGGCAGGCAACGAATTTTTGAATTTCCCTTATTCCTTCGGACTGCTGTTCTCCAAGGGACTGTACGCGCAGTATAAGAAGCAGGGCGAAGCATTCGTAGAGCGGTACCGCTCTTTCCTGGCAGCAACGGGTAAAAATACCATCACAGATGCCGCGAGACTGATGGATATTGATGTGAATTCACCAGAGTTCTGGCGGGATGCATTGACACTGATCGCGGATGATATTCAGAAGTTTGTGGAGAGTGTGTAAACTCTGCGGAGGGAGTTCCTTTTTGCGGAGAAGTGTGGTAGAACAGTAGAAGGAGTATATGCCGCAGCGGCACAGAAAGGGATGCTTGATCGAATGTATGTAGTGTGTAAGGAACATGTAGAGCTGGCCATCGACAAATTTGTGGACGAGTTCGAGGATGCACCGGATATTGTGGATCTGAAGGAAACCGAGTTCTCTGACTGGGATCCCCCGGCGAAATGTGCGGAGTGCGATAAGAATGCAGAGGTTCTGGTAGTTTAGAGCTGGAGTGCTTCAGGACAATTCAATCAACTATTCAAAAGAGGGCCATGAGCCGGATGTTCACTCATCCGGGGTATCCGGTCACTCTTAATCAGGCTTGCCCTGCAGCTGTGAATGTGAGCTGCAGGGTATTTTTGCATATATATTGTATGATGATCCGCTTACGCCTCCATCATTCCCTCCATCCCGTTACCGCTGTTCCGGCGGTACGCAAAGGCAGAGGCAATGGCGATAAGTGCGGCAATGGATAGTCCCCAGTAAATATTGGAGTAAGCCGTAGACAGGGAGAGTCCACGCTGCCATTCCAGCGCACTGGCGGCCATCGCTACACCGAAGGCGCCACTGAAGAACTGCAGTAGCTGGAACAATCCCATCCCGGAGCCAATCTGGGAGGAAGGCAAAATACGGGAGATTTCATTGGACACACTGCTGGATAGCGTTGTGAAGGCCAGACTCATAATCATATATACGAGCATCACCGCCACCCATGATTGTCCGGCGAACAGGGCAAATAGAATGGTTGCCGTCAGTACAAGCAGCGGCACAAAGCGCAGAATACCCCCGTTGCCGAAACGGTCAATGATCCGGCCTACCGCTCGGGATACAACAATGGCCAGCAGGGAGCCGGGGAAAATCACAAATCCGGCATGGCTTGCGCTGAAGCCAAATCGGTGAACCAGAATCTGTGGCAGCAGGAATAGTGTTGCAAAGCTGCACAGGTATGAGGCAATCCCGACCAGAGAGAGCACCAGGTAGGAACGGTTCTTGAAAAGAGCTGGCATGACAAACGGATCAGGAGTGGTGCGGATCCGGCTGACGAATAAGAAAATGGCGGCAATGCCGGCAACCAGAGCCATCCACAGCCCACTGGTCAGGAACAGCAGAAGCCCGGTGGTGCCGATTCCGAGGAAGATCCCTCCGACGGCGTCAAAAGAGCCGCGGCTCGGCAGTTCCTTCGGCAGCAGTACCAGAAACAGCGGTACAAGCAGCAGAATAAATGCGGTAACGGTAAACAGCCAGTTCCAGCCGAAGTACTGGGTAATGGCTCCGCCCGCAACGGGACCGAGTCCCAGACCAAGCGAAACTGCAGACATTATGGTAGCCATCGCCTTACCGCGGCGGTCCAGCGGAACATACCGGGTGAACAGCACCAGAGACAACGACATGACGGCCCCGGCCCCGGAAGCCTGCACGATCCGGACAATCAAGAGGAAGATGAAGTTCGTGCTGAGGAATCCGGCAACCGCCGCGAAACCTAGTGTCAGCAGGCCAATCGTCAGCAGCCTGCGGATCGGCAGGAAGTCGGAGAGTCTGCTGTAGGTAATTGAAGCAATGGAGAACATAATGGAATATCCGGTCACGATCCAGGAGGCGGCGGAGGCTGAGATGCCAAATGACTCCGTCACATCAGGCAGTGCCAGATTGAACATCGCCGTATTCATAATGACGAGAACAACCGCAACACTGAACAGAAGCGTCAACAGCCCTTCTCTGGGAAGAGTGGCTTCCACTGATGAATCCTTCTCTTCCGCTGTAGCGGAGGTATTAGTTAATGAGTCCATGTGATGGCCACTCCTTTTTGTGTTTTGTATTTCGATTATCATCGAACATTTGAAATATAGCATGGGTTGATATAAAATGCAATTAGGAGCACAATTATTTGTGGCATCTATCTGTACTCTAAAGGGGATATTGATCCATGAAGATACTTTTTCATCCGGACCGCAAAGACATTCAGCTTGCCTCCGTACTGTATGCGCTCAGTGACCCCATTCGCTTATCCATCATTTCAGATATCCATCACCATGGCGAACAGGCCTGCAACTGCTTCAACGTGCCTGTCGCCAAATCGACGCTGTCCCACCATGCCCGGACGCTGCGCGAGGCAGGGGTTGTCCATACCCGTGTTCAAGGTACTCAGCGCATGTTGTCTTTGCGCACCGAGGACTTGAATGCACGTTTTCCGGGACTATTGGATTCTGTGCTCAGTGCCTACGAGGCTGCAGAACAACCTGTGCCGGTCATGAAGGCAGAGGAGAGTAGTAACTGAGGTGTCTGTTGAGTAACTGAGCTCGAAAGTGGCAAAAACCAGAAGGCTAATGGGTCAGCGGCGCATATATATTTTTATCAAAAAAGACAAAGCCACTGTCGGCTTTGTCTTTAGCTGTTTCTATGACTATCTGTGTTGCCTCAGCGCGGATTCACCTTCACCTGAGAGCCTTTGCCGCCATACTGGATGCCGGTGTCTTTCATAAAGCTGATGAGAAAAGCTTATGTCATGAGCAGGGGTGGTGTAATGTATATGGCACAAAAGTTGAAAAAGAAAAGCGCACCTGGTGAATAATTCATTTGTAAAGCAGAAAGACCACCCGTTTTATACGCATGGATGTAGCCTTTCACGGTTTTGACACTTCGGTTAGCCCCCTTCGCTTATCTGCGGAAGGAGCTTCAGGTGCTTCGAGGACTATCTTCGAAAGAACGCTCTTGGGGAGTGCTGCTGCTGCGGGTGAAGAAGTGCTCCACCAGCAGAACGGCGGCCAATACAATTTCAACTAGCATAATGCCGGCAAGGCCGTCGAGAATCGCATGCTGCTTGATGAACAGCGTGGATAATATAATCATCCCGGACATCCCCCCGATCAGGAGCATGTTCCATTTGTTCCGGAAGCCGCTGCTGGCGGTTAGGCGAAACACCATGTAGCTGGAGAACACATGGATACTGGGGAAACAATTGAACGGCTGGTCCCGGTGGTACACAAAACGCACGATCAAGGTAAAGACGTCATGGCCCACCAACTCGGGGCGTGGCACCGTTGTTTGAACTATAGAGTAAATCCCGTAACAAATGCATGCGCATACGGTATAAATCAACAAAGCACGGTAATACACACGCAAATCGTTCTTGAAGAAATAGTAAAGACATAGATAAATATAAAAGATCCAAACGGAATAAGGCAGTGCAAAATATTTGACGAAAGGGATGGCGTTATCCCATGAGGTCATCAAATGATAGACTTTGCCTCTCGGCTTGTTGACCCATGCATACATCTTGCCGAGCACCGGGAAAATCAGCATCAACAGCAGCGGTGTATATTTCCAATTGCGTAGCGACACTTCTCAACCTTCTCCCAACGAATGATAAAGCTATCCCCCATTATAGTTGATTTAAGCAGGAATAAAAATAACAATCTCGTCTCCGCACTCTCGCCTTCTATCTAATGGGTTGGATCGGCTATTTCCGTCTAGCTTCGGCAAAGTCCCACTTCCAAACGTTAGACCAATGGATTCGGAGGCGACTCCGAATGTGCCTGTGGAAGCAAAGGAAACGAGTGCGCACACGAATACGCGAACTTAGAGCGCTAGGTGTTCCAGAATGGGCTTGTTTTACAATGGCCAATTCAAGGCGAGGCGCATGGGAAATGTCCCGGAACACAAATAACGCCCTCCCGACTTCCTATTGGGAAGCGAGAGGGCTGAAAAGTTTGCTTTCACGTTATCTGGAACTTGGTTAACCTTTTGGAACCCCCGTATGCGGACCCGCATGTACGGTGGTGTGAGAGGACGGAGGCTTGCCGCCTCCTCCTACTCGATTTTCTATGACCACCTCCGTTGCCTCAGCGCGGATTCACCTTCACCTGCGAGCCTTTGCCGCCATACTGGATGCCGGTATCTTTCATCCCAACCTCTTTAAGATCAGCGAGCAGCCGTTCAATGACGGCCTTGGATGCAGCGGCCTCCTTCGCGCCTGAGGCCTTGACTACCAGCTGCACCGGCTTCCCGGAGCGCAGATGCTTGTCCGCCTGACGCAGCTTCGTGTCGTAGTCATGCTCCTCAATATGTGCGGTGAAGCGCAATTCTTTCACCTTCTCCTTGCTGTCCGCGCCCGCTGGTGTGCGGCCTGAAGCTGCCTTGCGAGCGGTGTTATCTTTTTGTGCTGCCGCTTTGGCTTTACCCTTGGCCATGAGGCTGCAGGGCGGCGGGCTGCTCATCAGCGAGGTACAGACCAGGTCTGCTCCTGCGGACCGGGCCATAGCCAGCGCTTCTTCTCTGGAAACCACGCCCAGCTTCTCACCCTTCAGTCCGGTAAGGACAACCTCGGACGCTCTAATTTGTTCATTGATTAAGACTTCCATTGTAAGTAAACCTCCCGGGTAAAATAATCTATAGCTATCATATACGGAACTTGCCGGAGGTTCAATTTTGATGGTTAAATTTTGAAATATTTTCATGAATACCTGAGGGTAAAGCATCTTTGGTATCGTCAAACCAATAGACGCAGGTTATCAGATAAATCGGGAGGGTATTATGAAATTAACAATTGACAACGTAAGCAAGAAATACAAGGGCGATTCTTACGGGCTCCGTGACTTATCTCTGCAGATCAATACAGGTGTTTTGGGATTATTAGGTCCGAATGGTGCTGGGAAATCAACCTTGATGCGAATTCTATCAACCATTACTCAACCCACAGCGGGTAAGGTGAGCTGGAATGGCATCGATATCACTAAGGATCCTAATGCGGTTCGGGGCATACTCGGTTATTTACCACAGGATTTTGGCGTATATCCTCATTTAAATGCGGTTGAGTTTCTAGAATATTTAGCAGCAATTCGAGGATTGGATCATACAATCGCTAAAAAAAGAATTGATGAATTGCTTTTTTTGCTCAATCTTCATGAGGTCCGCAAAAAGCCGTTGAACAGCTTTTCAGGCGGGATGAAACAACGTGTAGGCATAGCACAAGCTTTATTGAACGACCCTAAGCTATTAATCGTTGACGAGCCAACGGTTGGACTGGATCCTGAAGAACGTATTCGTTTTCGTAATCTTTTAGCGGAATTGTCAGGGGAGCGGATTGTAATATTATCAACGCATATTGTATCGGACGTCGAAGCGACTGCAACAGATATCGCTATTGTCCATCAAGGACGGCTCGTGATACAGGCAGCTCCTAGCAAGTTGTTGGAAGCGGTGGTGGGGAAAGTGTGGGAGTGGCTGATACCGAATGATACATGGATGGAAGCGCGTAAGCAATTGTTAATCAGCAGCACCATTCAGAGCAGCGAAGGGGTACGTATGAAAGTTATTGCCGATAATCCGCCTTCAGCCGACAGCCGCTTAGTAACACCCACTTTGGAAGACGCCTATTTATATTGCATTTCGGCCAATAAGCAGAAGGTAACCGTATGACGCCGCTTCGAATTCAATTTCAGATGATAAAAGCTGATTATTTAGAAAGGGTCCGGAGGTACAGCTTTTTGATTACAGTACTTGTATCCATTTTTATCGTATATAAATATATTCCCTCCAGTCATGAGAGCTATATAACCTTATCGTTCCACAATATACGCGGCATATATAACTCCGATTGGGTCGGCAGTGCAACAGCTATATTAGCCTCCATGATATTAAGTCTTCCAGCGTTCTTTCTGGTGAAAAATGCGATTGAACGGGATGTGCAGACGGGAGTAGGGCAAATTATAGCAACGACTCCGATTACAAAGTGGATGTACACCATGGGTAAAATGTGGAGTAACTTCGTTTTCTTGATGTCTATTGTGGCTGTTTTAATGGTAACCGCCCTTGCCATGCAACTGATTAGAGGGGAAAGTTATACGGTTGAACTGCTGAAACTTTTGCTTCCATTTTTGTATTCCACTTTGCCAACTATAGCTTTGGTTGCATCCATAGCCATCTTCTTTGAATCGGTACCTTTGTTTCGTAAGGGATTGGGCAATTTAATATACTTTGTGTTATGGATTCTGTCGCTTAGATTGTCTACTACAGCCACTCATTCCAGCCAGGATATACTTGGGATTTCTCCGATCCTTACCAGACTATCAAGTGGGGTTAATGCGAGGCTTCCTCATAGCAATGGGGGGCATATCTCTGGGATGAGTCCGTTGCGGGGGGACTTAGTAACCTACGACTGGACAGGTGTACCTTGGACGATGCAGATGTTTTTGGAACGTTATATTTGGTTAGCTGTGGCAGTAGGGATTGCAGTAGTGGCTTCCATCTTCTTTCATCGCTTTGATCTTACACGATCATCCAACATTAGTACAAATGGTAAACCTCGCGAATTTAGAAATGTAGAGCCGCAAATAAAGCCTGTGCCTATAAATGACAGTGGAATAAAGTTAACTCCCTACACTAATGTAGTACAGGGGCAATCCCGCTACATCAGGATATTAGGTATGGAGCTGCGGCTTATGCTCAAAGGGTTGCGTATTTGGTGGTACTTGATCGCACTGGTCATGATTGTCCTAGGGTTGTTGTTGCCTATGGAGTCTGTATTAAGTTTTGTTGCACCCTTTACCTGGGTATGGCCTATCCTGATCTGGTCAGCAATGGGCACGAATGAAGCGTATCACCGGACTCATCAAATCATGTTTACGGCCATGCATCCGGTTCGGAATCAATTTATTGTACTGTGGCTAGCCGGAATCATCGTTGCGTATTTGACAGGCAGTGGGGCTATGATTCATTGTCTGCTCGCAGGGGAATGGGGCAGTCTGATGGCGCTGGCTGTAGGCGGATTATTTGTTCCCACGCTGGCACTAGCTTTAGGTGTATGGTCGAGAAATGGCAAGCTTTTTCAGGTAATATTTATGTTGATGTGGTATTTGGGTCCTCTAAATAAATTAGCAGTTATGGATTTTATGGGAGCCTCACGGCAATCTCTTGATCAAGGGATATATCTGTATTACCTGCTGGCTACGGCTGTTTTGCTAATGCTGGCTGTTGTGGGGAGATTGCGGCAAGTGAGAATCACAACCTACTAATTCGACCTGTTCGCGCATTATGTTACACTAAAGATAACCCTCAGAATAGGGGATGTTAATTAACTACAAATAAGGATTGTCCACTATAACAGCTATGGAGTATAGATAGGATGAGAACGCTATATCCGAAGCGGAGATTTCAGGTGTGATTAGCGCAGACCGAGGATAAACGGAGTGAATTGTAGCTACAGAAGTTATCAGATGGAGGCATATATGTTGATTCAAATTATTGGCGTAGGCAAATTGAAGGAAAAGTATTTGACCCTCGGCATCGCGGAGTATGCCAAGCGGCTGACGCCATACCTCAAGTTCCAGATCATTGAGGTGGCGGATGAGAAGGCACCTGACAACCTCAGCAGCGCTGAGGTTGTTCAGGTGAAGGAACGCGAGGGCGAGCGTATCCTCGCGCACATCAAGAGCGAGGCGCATGTCATTGCGCTCGCGATCGACGGCAAGCTCTGGAGCTCGGAAGAGCTTGCCGCCGAAATCGACCGGCTCGGCACCTACGGGACGAGCCATGTCGTCTTCGTCATCGGAGGGAGCCACGGGCTCTCCGATGACGTCATGCGCCGCGCCCAGCAGCGTATGAGCTTCGGCCGCATGACGCTGCCCCACCAGCTCATGCGGCTGGTGTTGGTGGAGCAGGTGTACCGGGCGGTGAAGATTAATCGGGGGGAGCCGTACCATAAGTAGGGGCAAGTTTTTGAGGAAAAACTCGCAGCAGGTAGGGTAAGGTGCTTTGCCGGGCATGGGTTCAGGATGGGCTACGCTCTAGAGAAAAGTCGGCGGAAACAGGCTTCTGAGAAGTTTTTGGGGTTGCATAACGATGCGGTATCTGGAGGGGGGACTTATACTTGCGGAAAGCAAAAGCCCCCTCCGCCGTCTACTCTTTAAAGAGCCTATGAAACTGCTAGAGCGCATATCTGACCTGCTGGAGCGGGACGGGGACAGACATGTTGTCCGTCAGTTTCTGCTCGGCCTCGGCCTTGCGCCCTTCTCAAGCTGGTCGCACTTGGCTTTAGAATTCAGCTATCCATCTGTCGCCCAGATTCATAAACAAATGGCCAAGTCTTATGAGCATGATGCTATATGGGAAGATGAAAGAGCAGGGGTCAGTAGACGTTTGCTTGAATGAGATGTAGGAACATGTATCGAATCAACAATCAGGCTGCCCGTGAAGAGGAAGAAGGCAATCCTCAATCAAGTAACATTGATTGAAAAATAGGTCCGACTACTAGGAATAAAGGAACTATTCATAGTGACATTTGGGAAACTACCGCGTCTGAATTAGCAACTAGAATTGATTCGAATTCATCCGATAAGAGGATGGTGGTCAAATCGACCATGGTTAATCCGTTGGAGCAATGAAGTATTCTTTAATAGTTACACTTTCTACCCCAGCAACAAGCATCTATTTATATACACCGATTCAAAGTGTAATCGCAAACAAAGTCGGAAATGTAGTTTCTATAAGGGATATCTAAAATGTAACATCAGTAGGGGCCTCCTATTGGAGCCCTTAAGCTTTTCGCCGTTATATTGATTAACTGAACCTCTACATAAATAGAGTGATACTCGCTTCAAATTTATTGGAAATTTTTACATAGGGAAATGAAAAGGGTGATTTAGTGTTAAATGAATCAATATTGGATCGAGTAATCGAAAATATTTATAAAAATGCAATCAGGTTCTTGGTCTTTACAGTTGATGAAATCTTGAGTTCAAGTAACGAAGCGCAACAAACAACAAACGATAAACTAATTAAAACGTCAATATTTCTACAAACAACAGTTGAGTTGGCATTGAAATTCTCCGTTTCTTTTCATTCTGGATTGCGCAGTATACTCGATAGTCAACGTAATATGAATGATGAACAATTAATTAAAGAATACGAAAACAACAATTTAAAAGTGTCGGCATTTGAAACTCTTAAAAACTTAGTAAAAACAAATAAGAATTATATGTTTGAAAAACATGATGAAATTAAGAGGATGGAGAAATTTCAAACCATAAGAAATAGGGTTTTGCATTCTGATTATTTTTTTTCAGAGAGTGAGTTTTTGGAGATAGAAGGAGAATTTATCTACATAATTATCCACATCATAATTCCACTTTTATACGAACCTTATAATAAAGAATCTATATTCTATGTTTCACCGGTTGATTTCCTTAAAGTGCAACTTGGACAAGAGAGGTTTAACTTACTAACTAACCAAGATCATTATATTAAATCCATAGAGGTCCTTGCAGAAAAATACTCCAAGAATAATGACGATAAGGTAATAAGGTGCGTGTTTTGTAATCAATACACTTGGCTTGCCGGATCTCAACTTTGTTTATTGTGCAATATTAACGAAACATTGTATGATTTATTAGATTGTCCTACTTGTATGAATAAAAAGACAGTTATCTATGATTATCTTAATATTGAAATAAACGAAAATCTTTTGCCAGCCAAGTGTCAATATTGTGGAGATAAGTTATTTGCAAAGAAGTGTGAGGAATGCGGGAATACAGTGGCATATTCGGAGTATTTGTTCCCTGATGAAATGGTATGTGAATGTTCTTTACGAAATAAAATAGATATTTTTCCAAGTATATTTGGATTTATTGCTGGCTCTTTTGTCACATCAGAGAACTTAAAAAAGAGAAAAATAATAATTAAGAATGATCGGAAAAATGTTATTCAGATTGCCGGTGATTTAATAGAAGAGGAGTATAAGAAAAGAATAGGAGAAGTAGATAGATTCGAAAAAGCAGTGTATCGTTCAATAGATGAGTTAGTTAATCAAAAATTAATAGAATTGGATATCGAGAAAGAAGACTTTTTCGAAGAGTGCAAAAAATTCATAAATTGCCACTATTCACACGGTACTGAAGCTGAAGTTCGGTATGCTTTTAAATTATTGAGTTTGTCGGAGCATGGATACGATTCAAGCGAGAAAATTAATTTAATATTTAAAAAAGTAATGAACAACAATTATGACAGCAGCATTCTCTCAATGGATGATAAACAGGTTTTATATAAGATGCAGGACAATTTTTCACTCGATTGGAAATTGTTCTACGGACTCTATGACGATCTAACAAAACCTCTGCAAGTATTAGTAAAGTACAGGAATGAGGGATTGATTAAAACTAAGAATTAAGATTAATAAATTACTTATCACTGATAGAGAGATAAGCTCAAGCGTAACATAAATAGGGTGAAATATTGTGAAGTGACACAGGCAGAAATTCGCTCTATAGATGTTACGGGGAACCGTATCACAAGTAACGGCGAAAAAATTGTAAGTTGGTTGGATATGGGAAAAATACAACCTTTGAAATCAAAGTCTAGCAACTGAAGTGCCTCAGCTTGACCTGGAGCCCCAGGCGAATCTAGAAAAACATGTGAGATGGGCGATGTATCGACACCTGACCATATTCACACACCACCTTACCCCACACTTTAACAAGCCACACAAAGGAGAATGTTCATCGTAGGTGTTCTCTTTTTCATTACGCATGATATTCTATTGTCTCTCTTGCTACTTGCTGTGCATAGGCTTTACCCGAGCCGATAGATTGGTAATACGCCGCGCGTCAAAGTATCAATAAGCTCGATCACTACATCATGCTGTCCAACGCCAACGGTGACGGCTTCCTTAATCGATTCTTTGAAAGCTGCTCCGTTATTACTATGGCTCAACCGCTTCTGTATTCGCCTTACAGTCTGACTCACATACATCTGTTCCATCTTATCTTCACCACCGTTTTTGAAATTGTATTGGTCTATTGGCATGCTCAATCAATTCATGGCCTCCATCTGCCGGTATGCTTCACATAGGCCAATTGAATCATAGTAAGCCCGTGTCATATCCTCCATGCGCTGGGTCACAGCATCATGCTGCTCCATCGGGATAAACTCAAGGATAGCTATGGTGATGGCCTGTTCGCGCGCTGCCTCATGCACCTTGATCTCTTTCCAGGCCGTAGAGCGTATAGCCACCTGTGCCCCCGTTGAATAACTTGTGCTTCATCTCAATCGCCTTGATTGCGGTGACGGGACTGATCACTTCCATCAGTCCAAGCGTCTTGAAGCCCTTCTGGATAATCTCCTCCAGCAGCTCCATGTTACGGAGAACATATCACAAGTAACTACAAATTTTTTTTAATTTATGAGTCACAAGGAGGAAAAAATGACTGAATTACTAGCTCCAGCAGGAAATATGGAGGCTTTAAAAGCTGCAATTTCTAATGGTTGTGATGCAATATACTTAGGAATGCAAAAATTTGGTGCACGTGCATACTCATCTAATTTTGATTTTGAATCGTTAAAAGAGGCTGTTACGTATGCGCACCTGAGGGATGTTAAACTCTATGTTACAATGAATACCATCGTTTTTGAAAACGAAGTTGAAGAGATGAAAGAGCAGATACACGAATTAAATAGAATCGGTGTGGATGGCATTATCGTCCAGGACCTGACTGCTTTCGATTATATCGTTAAAAACTTTATTGATATGGAAGCACATTGTTCAACTCAAATGGGAATCGACGATGTAGACGGAACTTTATTATTTAAAGAACTTGGTGCTAAACGAGTTGTTCTGTCCCGTGAGGTGGAGATTGAAAAAGTAAAAGAGATCAAAAGAAAAGCTGAGATCCCTTTAGAAATTTTCGTTCACGGTGCTTTATGTGTATCTTATTCTGGAAACTGTCTAATGTCAGGATTAATGGGCAATCGAAGTGCAAATCGCGGAAGATGTGTGGGTTCATGCCGTAAGGAATATGAACTCATGGATAAGACAACAGGTACATCTTTAGGGAAAAACCATATTCTATCTACCAAGGACTTAAACACAATCGACTTTATCGAGGATTTAAAAGAAATCGATTCTTTAAAAATCGAAGGCCGAATGAAAGTGCCTACGTATGTTGCTAATGTTGTATCCAAATATCGCATGGCCTTAGATCATAAAATAACCGACGAAGATAAAGAAAATCTGAAAAAAACATTCAATAGAACATTTACTAAAGGATATTTGTTTCACGAAGATAGGAGAAATATTACAAACATTGTAAGACCTAATCACTTTGGTTATGAAATTGGAACAATCAGCAAGATTGTTAAAGACATGTATGAAATAACACTTACACGTCCTTTAAATCAGAACGATACCATTCGAATAAGTCACAACAATGAAGATGTTAATCTGGCTGTTGCCAAACTGTACGATCAAGAGGGTGAATTAATCAACAAAGCAGATGATGTCTGCTATATCAAAATCAAAGAAAAGGTGTCTAAGGGAGATTTAGTATATAAAACGAAGGATTATTTCTATAACAAAGAATTAGAATCATCACTGGAAAAAGAATTTAAGCGGTTTAACCTCGATATTAGAGTATATGCATCTCCAGATTCAAAGCTTGTCATAGATGCGGAGGGCTTAGGCTTTACTTATTCATATGAAAGCGAGGAAATACTAGGCGAAGCCATTAATAATCCAACAACAAAAGACCAGGTAATCAAGCAATTTTCAAGATTAAATGATACGATATTCGAACTTAATCATGTGGAATATGAAGAATGCAATGCATTTATTCCAGCTAAACTGTTAAATGCAGCAAGAAGAGATATTGTACTGGGCTTATATGACATAAAGCTTAACAGCCAAAAGAAAAGAACTAAGGCTTTGGAAGCAAAAGAAAAAATAAGCTTTGCCCCTGAAGAACCATACCTTACGGCCTCTGTAACGACTAAGGAGCAGTACGATGCTTGCGTGAGCTGTGGAATTAAGGAAATCTATTTTAAAAACGTTGTTAGAAGAAATCAGATTGATTATAAGGAAAAAGAAGGGCAGCTACTCATTGGAGGATATGGCGGAATTTATCACTACAGAGGAACGAATCCGTTTGTTACGGACTATTCTCTAAATGTTGTTAACGCTACTAGTTGCTATGAATTATATAGATTAGGGGCAAAACGAGTCACTTTATCTTATGAATTGAATAAGAGCCAAATTGAAGATTTAAGGAATGCCTATATTGAAGAAAATGACGGCTATCCTGCACTGGAAATGATTGTATATGGCAAGGCTCCTTTGATGTTTACAAAATATTGTCCGATGAAAAAAATGAATCAATGCAGAATTTGCAAAACGAAGAGCTATGAGTTAAAAGATGAGCAAGGAACGTTCCCTATCATTTCCCATGATGATTGTACAACGACTCTCCTTCATGGGAGGACGCTTAACCTATTAGATGAGCTACCAAATCTCAAAGGAATCGAGGCACTTAGATTAAACTTCACAGTGGAATCCAAAGAGCAGGTTGTGAAAGTCATTAATATGGCGTCAGATAAATTAAATGGCTCAATGAATGATGCTGTCTTTAATCAGGAAACAGACACAAGAGGACATTTTAATAAAGAGATTGTGTAGTCGTGGAATTCATTAAATGTTCTGAAATCAATCATAAGGATGACCTTCAGATGAAAATATTATTAGTTGAAGATGATAAGACGATCGCGTCGGGACTGGAATATTCGCTGCAGCAAGAGGGTTATTGGACCGTTCTCTGCCATGATGCCGCTTCAGCCCGAAAGGTGCTCGCCGAAGACATCGATCACTTCACTTTGTGCCTGTTCGATTTACAGCTTCCAGACGGAACTGGTTATGAATTATGCAAGATGGTGAAGGAACGACGGGATATTCCGGTCATTTTCTTAACGGTGATTGATGATGAGGTCAATGTCGTGATGGGACTCGATATGGGAGCCGATGATTACATTACCAAACCTTTTCGGGTTCGCGAGCTTCTCTCCAGGATCAAATCCGTCTTGCGGAGATACCAGAAGCTGTCCCACGCCGGAGCGGTCATCGACATTGACAATGTGCGCATCCATACGCTGGAAGGCAAAGTATATAAAAACGGTGCCGAAATTTCGCTAACCGCCTTGGAATACCGCTTATTGCTGATCTTTGGCAACCACGTTGGACAGGTCCTCACCAGGAATCAGCTCTTGGAGCAAATCTGGGACGTGGCCGGCGACTTCGTGAATGACAACACGTTAACGGTCTATATCAAAAGGCTAAGGGAAAAGCTGGAGGATAATCCAGAGCAGCCGGCTCTGATCAAAACGGTACGCGGTTTAGGCTATAAGGTTGGTGATTAGATGCTGCGCAATCGGGAAAATCAAATATTATTACTCGTCATGGGCTCGATCAGCTTATCGGCGATCGTCATTGCTGCTTTCATTTCGTCCGTCGCCGCAGCCCTGGTTATTATTGTATCCGTGCTGCTTACCGGCACAGCTTTATTATTCACAAAACGGAGATATTACGAGCTAGAGAAGCTGTCCGTCTATTTGCGGGAGATTAGCAGCGGCCAGGCCTCCCTTGACCCTCGCGATAATCAAGAAGGTGAGCTTAGCATCTTAAAGAATGATATTTACAAGGTGACACGCATGCTCTCCGAGCATCGTTCGCTATTGCAGCGGGATAAGCTTCAACTGACCGATGCCATCTCCGATATTTCACATCAGCTCAAAACACCGATCACCTCTATGACAGTCATGGCAGATCTGTTAAGCGCCTCTGATCTGCCTCCACTCAAAAGAACGGAGTTCACCCATCATATTCGCATTCAGCTTGAACGGATCGATTGGCTTGTTTCATCCTTGTTAAAGCTAGCGAAAATGGAAGCGGGAACTATCCCGTTCAAAAAAGATCGAATACACATAGAAACCCTAATCCAAAAGGCACTGGAGCCGGTTATGATTCCGATGGATATTAAGGGGCAGACCGTTTCCATCACAGGGGATGACAACGTCTCTTTTGCCGGCGATTTCCATTGGACTGCTGAAGCGGTTATCAATATTTTGAAAAATGGAGTGGAGCATACACCTGAGGGCGGTGCGATTACCATCACATTTTCCGACAACGTGCTATTTACGGAAATCGTTATTGCTGACAATGGAGAGGGCATTCCGAAAGAGGATTTGCCTTATATTTTCAAACGTTTTTATAAAGGAAAAAATGCTAATGAAGGAAGCATCGGTATAGGGCTTGCGATGGCTCACAGCATCATTGCAAGCCAGAACGGTGTGATTGATGTAACGAGCGACAGCGGGACTGGTACAGAGTTTCGGATCAAATTTTATAAGCATGTGATTTAACAGCACTCCGTAAGTGACTGAACTGTCACCTCCAATGTCACTGTAAAGTCATTTTGGACAGATAAAATGATATTTATCAGATGAACGATGGAGGTACAACCATGCAAGTGAAGCAGCAGCGCAAGATTACTTTTATTATCACGATAGGCTACACCCTGATTATTCTTTATTTTATGCTTTTTGCTTTCGGCAGAGCGGATACTGTAGATCAAACCAGTCAGTACACCTTTATTTTTTTGCCGGACGGTTTTTTTAGGGTGCCGGGTCTTTCCGATCTTCTACATCCGACCCTGATGGACTTGGTGGGTATTGGAAACTTTGCAGCCTTCATACCTTTTGGCATACTGTTTCCGTTGTTATACCGCACTAGCTTTGTTCGCTTCATGACAGGGTTTATCCTGTCCATTCTTGTGCTGGAGACCATCCAGGCCCTAACATTCCTCGGCAGCTTTGACACGAACGACGTCATACAGAACTCATTGGGCGCTGCTATTGGATTCGGGGCGTACAAGATTGGCTTCCGTACAAAAAACTACTGGAGAAATATCGCTGCTACGGGAATTGCCAGTGCTGTCTTAATGCTCGGCGTGTGGGGGGTCTTCGGAGTAGTTGATCAAGTGTTCACCAAAGAGCTGGCCCCTTTTGTAGCGATAAACGAATGGGAAGATAGTACCGGAAATCGATTAACGGGAACCAAACAGGACAGCCTTAAGATTGGTGGCCAGGACGTGACACCCCAATATAATGTGTATGGCATCGAAGGTAAAAAGAAGGAAACATATACGTATTCGCTAGACAATAAGGGAGAACTGTATCTTAGCTTGAATTATGGAATTCCTGATCATAAGGATTATCAGGGCAGCCTTAAGGTTACCGTTGACGGGCATGAGCTCCTGTCTGTATCTGCAGAAGATCAGCTCCATGAGCCGGATAATAGGATCCTTCATCTCACCCGGGCTAATGAGCTTAAGATAACCATTGAGGGGAATGAAACCCTTTGGGATGTTGGATATAGAGAGATGGTATATTCCTGGAATTGAGCATCTAAGGAAGTAGGGATAGCAATGGAGATTTTAACCATTAAAAATTTGTCCAAAATATACGGCACAGGCGAATCGGCGGTGAAGGCGCTGGATGATGTTTCCTTTTCGGTCCAAAAAGGTGAATTCGTCGCAATTATTGGACCTTCCGGATCGGGGAAATCGACACTCCTTCATATGCTGGGCGGTGTGGATCGACCGACTGGCGGGAAAGTGTATGTTCAGGATACGGATATGTATACCTTGGACGAAACGCAGCTGGCCATCTTCAGACGCAGACAAATCGGGCTGATCTACCAGTTCTTCAATCTGATTCCCGTCCTGACGGTGGAAGAGAATATTACGCTGCCGCTCTTGCTGGATCAACAAAAGGTAGATCAAAAGCAATTGGCTGATCTTGTGAATAAGCTGAATTTGCAGCATCGATTAAACCATCTGCCGAATCAGCTATCCGGTGGACAGCAGCAGCGTGTCTCGATTGGCAGGGCGATCATCGGCAATCCTGCGATCATGCTGGCCGACGAACCCACCGGGAATCTGGACAGCAGGAATAGCAGCGAGATCGTCGATTTATTGAAAATGCTGAATAAGACCTATCATCAGACACTGATCGTAATCACGCATGACGAGCGGATCGCCCTGCAAGCCGACAGAATCATTTCGATTGAAGATGGGAGGATTGCCAAAGACGAGGTGATAAGGCGATGAATATTGTCAATACATTAACCATCCGGCATCTGAAGCAGAACAAGAGACGAACACTTGTGACTATTTTTGGCGTAATTATTTCGGTATCCATGATGACCGCTGTCATTACGCTTGTTTTTTCCTTTGCGGATTTAATGATCAGACAAACTATCACAGATACAGGGGAGTGGCATATTCAGTATCAAGATATAACCAAGGAACAGCTTGCGGCGATACAGGGCGATGATGCAACCAAAACGGTTGCAATCACAAGAGACCTTGGGTATGCCCCATTAGAAGGGGGACAAAATTCCAATAAGCCGTACTTGTTCATTAAGGAATATGATGTGCAAGGGTTCACACAATTTCAGATTGAAATAAGCAAGGGGCGTCTTCCGCACACGGACAAGGAGGTTGTGATCTCCGAGTCTGTTGCAACAAATGGCAAAGTGAAGTACGAAATCGGCGACCGTCTAACGCTTCGCGTCGGCGACCGATTCGAACAAGGGGGCGATCATCCCCTGGATCAGACGGAACCGCTGCGCAGGGAAGACGGCACATTGACCGAGACATTACAGCATAGCATAATTAGGGATTATACGGTGGTAGGCTTCATTAAACGTCCGGTGTCGGAAACGGCTTGGGCCCCGGGTTATACGATCATTAGCTATGTCGATGATCATATCATCGGGGGGGACGATCGGGTCGATGCGTCGGTGGTCTTGCAACAGGTCAATCCGTTCTTGTTCGCACATGCGGAGAAGCTGGCTGAGAAAAACCAAATTGACACTGTCCAATATAATAACGATTTGCTTCGTTATTATGGCTTGTCCAGCAGCGGAGCCTCATCCAGCATGATGTTCTCATTATCGGCAATCATTATGGGGGCCATTATCATTGGCTCGGTTGGGCTCATTTATAACGCTTTTGCGATATCCGTCTCGGAACGTTCCCGCCATTTAGGGATGCTCGCGAGCGTGGGGGCGACGAAAAGGCAGAAGCGAAATTCCGTATTTTTTGAAGGTATCGTCATTGGTTTGATCAGCATTCCCATTGGCATCCTATGCGGTCTTGCCGGAATCGGAATCACCTTTTCTTTCATGAACACAATGATTGAAGGGGCATTATGGACTAGTGAAAAGCTGAGGCTTATCGTCACGCCGTTATTGCTCTTGATTACTTGTCTTGTTTCGATGCTGACGATTTTCGTTTCGGTGTATCTCCCGGCGGTTAAAGCATCCAGGGTATCTCCCATGGACGCGATTCGCCAAACCACTGACGTAAAGCTTACGGTCAAAGCAGTGAAGACGTCGAAGATCATTCGTAAGCTCTTCGGAATCGAAGCAGAAATCGGGCTGAAAAACTTGAAAAGGAACAAACGAAGATATCATGTTATTCTTTTTTCGCTTGTCATCAGCAACGTTTTGTTTTTGACGATATCGTTTTTCACGACTGGCCTGACACAATCTCTGGCATTGTCGCTGGAAGGCATCAATTACGATATTGAAGTGTCGTCCAGTAATGGCGAAAGACTAGATGACCGGTTGATGCAATCGCTTGTATCTCTGGATGGCGTCACGGAATACAACGTGAGTCATGAGTTAGTCAGGAACGCTTGGGTCGATGCAGCAAGCATCGCCGACGAGTTGCAAGAGAAGGTTAAGCAGGATAAGAGTATGCTGCAAGACGGGAAATACCCTTACGAAATTAAGCTCTATGCACTGAATGATTCGAGCCTGCAAGCCTATGCCAGAGCGGCTCACGCAGATTACGAACAGCTTACGGATCTGGATCATCCCGCCGCAATCGTGATGGATACGATTCATTACAAAGATATAGATACGGGAAAATATATTCAGACGAAGTCCATATATGCGAATATCGGACAACATATCGAGCTAACGAGTTTTATTAAAGCGAGCGGGGAAGAAAAGAAGGCAAATAAAGTGATATTTGCCGCATTGACGGATAAGGCACCGATGGGGATGAGCCCGGTAGGCGTAGGCGGGTTAAATATGATCGTGTCGGAACGCGTCATGAATCGGCTGGCAGACGGCGAGGAGCTGGCTAACGCTTCGATGTACCTACATTTGAAAAGCACGGAACCGGTGAAAACGCAGCAGGAAATTGAAGCGATGAATGAGACCAATCTGAATGTCTACAATGTATATCAATCCAGAATAAGAGAAGAACAACAGATTTTGCTGATGAACGTCTTTTCTTACGGTTTTATCGTATTAATCTCTGCGGTTTCCGTTGCGAACATCTTTAATACGATCTCAACAGGGATGGCTCTTCGCAAACGGGAATTTGCGATGCTGAAATCCGTAGGCGCGACGCCAAAGGGGTTTGCAAAAATGCTGAACTATGAGAGTGTTTTTTATGGGGTCAAGTCGCTTTTGTATGGGCTTCCTGTCAGTTTCGCCGTGATGGTTCTAATCTATAAAGCATTTGCGAACAAATTCAGCTATGGGTTCACCCTGCCCTGGATGAGCATTCTGTCTGTCATTGTGTGTGTATTTGTCATTGTCAGCTCTGCGGTTGTTTATTCCGGAGCTAAAGTAAAAAAGGAGAATATTATTGATGCATTAAAGCAAGAGAATATATGATTCACTTACTTCACCCAGAGGAGGAGACGTTACCCGACGTCACACACAATCATGCGAGTCAATCGATTGCTCTCCATGCTGCTGATCATCTCCGGTAAAGGTACGGTAACGGGCAAGGAGCTTGCTGAGCATTTCGAGGTATCCTTTCGGACGATCTACCGGGATATCGAAAAAATAGGAGAAGCCGGCATACCGGTTGCATCGTCCAGCGGCAAGGGCGGAGGATACTATATTATGGACAGCTATAATATAACCAGCCTCTTTTTAAACCAGGATGAAGCTCATACGTTTGTAGCTGTAATGAAGAATTTACACGGCTTGTTTGGCAGGAACGAAGCTTTTAATGACATCATGCTAAAGGTTGAGCATACCTATAAGCAGGAGCAAGGTAAGCACAAACTGACTCTGGATATGTCCCATTTCAGCATGGAGCAGGAAATTAAAGAGTACATGGGGATCATAAGCAAGGCCATCACGGATAACAGGCTGCTGGTGTTCGACTATATCAACAGGGATATGGAATACCTGGAGCGAACGGTAGAGCCAAGCTGGATTGACTTTCGCCACGGCCATTGGTACGTGATAGGTTTTTGCCGGGTCAGAGAGGACTACCGCAGATTCAAGCTCGTGCGGATCAAGCAACTGAAGCAGGGACCGCCTTTTGCAAAAAGAGAGCTGCCCGATGACCGAATCGCCGAGATCATTGAGCACAGCTATTCGCAGCGGGACATACAGGTTGTGCTCAGATTCACTTCGCGAATTGGCGCGCAGCTTACTGAGTACTTTCAGAAAGAGAAAATTAGCCGGGGTGAAGATGGCTTCTATCTCGTTAACGTTGTTAGAAGAAATCAGATTGATTATAAGGAAAAAGAAGGGCAGCTACTCATCGGAGGATATGGTGGAATTTATCACTACAGAGCTACTAATCCGTTTGTTACGGACTATTCTCTAAATGTTGTTAATGCTACTAGTTGCTATGAATTATATAAATTAGGTGCTACAAAACATCAAAGGAATCGAGGCGCTCAGATTAAACTTCACAGTTGAATCCAAAGAGCAGGTTGTGAAAGTCATTCATATGGCGTCAGGTAAATTAAATGGCTCAATGAATGATGCTGTCTTTAATCAGGAAACAGACACAAGAGGACATTTTAATAAAGAGATTGTGTAGGTAGCCAAAGGGATGGTTCTGGCGATAGGATGGCGGGAGCGAAACCAACAGCGGCAGCGGTCAGATTATGGCGTACATAAATGCCCGGACGGCAGACTCTGCGATTGGGGTATTCCGCGTACAGATTGGTTATTGAACATAAAGAGTATTTGTTCTCTGGTGTTGGACTAATCGATCAGCTTAACATAAAAGAACAAGAAAGAGCCGCCCAGTACTGGGCGGCTCTAAAACTTGCCGCTTCAACCATCGCAGTGAACGTGTCAGAAGTAAGGAAAAGTCTTTTTGAGAGGCCGACTGCTTTTCAGCAGAAATCCCCTTATCTAACTGATGATGTAGTTGTCTTGCTGGGCGTACTTCGCTAGGTCACCTTCAACCCGTTTAGAATCTCGTTAGGAATGTCTCGTAGGGAAACCTGCCGTTCTACAGCCCCGATGGAATATGCAACCCTCGGCATACCGTAGACGACAGAGGACTTCTCATCCTGTCCAATCGTATAGGCTCCCTTGCTCCTCATGGACAGTAATCCCTTCGCCCCGTCATGGCCCATCCCTGTCAGGATGATTCCCATGGCAAACTTGCCGTAATGCTTGGCCACAGAGTCGAACAGCACATCCACTGACGGACAATGGCCGTTAACTCGTTCGCCCTTGAAGACCTCCACCCTGAAGCCGTCCCCCGCTTTCTTGACCCTCATCTGATGATCACCGGGTGCGATCAATACATGCCCCTTCTCGATGGGGTCATTATTCTCCGCCTCCTTCACCCGGAAGGAGGCGGATTGGTTCAGCCTTTCTGCAAACATTCTGGAGAACACAGGGGGAATGTGCTGCACGACCAAGATACACGGAAGGGTGGCAGGAAGCTCCCGAATAATCTTGGAGATCGCTTCGGTTCCGCCTGTCGATGCACCGACAGCAATCAATTTATGTCTGTGAGCCGCACCTTGCTCTTGCAAGGCTCTGGAAGGCTCCTGCTGATACCTCCTTGTCATATTCGCAAAACTAGCCACCCTGATTTTGTCGATCAGCTCCCGGAAGAAACTGGATACATCCTGAGCGGCCTGCATGTCGGGCTTCGTGATGAACTCTACCGCTCCGGCATCCATCGCTTCGAACACGGCTTGACTGATGGTACTGACGACAATTACAGGCACTGGATATTGAGGAAGCAACCGGTGGATAAACTCTATACCGTTCATGCCCGGCATTTCTATATCGCAGGTGATGACGTCCGGTACATGCTCTATGATCTTGTTGACGGCATCGAACGGACCCGATGCTTTCGCAACGACCTCGATAAAGGGTGCACTTTCAATCGCCCTGGCAAGTACCTCGCGAAATAGCAAAGAATCATCCACAATAAGCACCTTAATCTTCTTCATGCTGACCTTATTCCTTTCTGTATACTGCCGGAAGGATGTTACGGAGTGCGGTCCGCCTGCGGTCCAAGGACTCTGCGTGACCGATGAACAAGCAGCCTCCGGGCTCCAATACATGTTCGAATTTGTTGACAAGCTCATGCTTGGTATCTTCATCAAAGTAAATCATCACATTCCTGCAAAATATGGCATGGAACTTGTTTTTGAATGGATAGGTCCTTTCCATCAGGTTGAAATAGCGGAATATCACCTCGTTTCGGATCCTGTCCACCACGACGGATTTCATATCATTGATCGGTTCGAAATATTTCATCCGCCATCCGGCAGGCAGGGCTGCGACCTGCTCCCTGCCATATTCCCCTTTTGCTGCGGCTTCCAATGCTTCCATTGAAATATCCGTCGCCAGTATCTTGGTATCCCACATCATCTTCTCTCTTCCGAGATACTCGTCGATCAGCATTGCCAGGGAATACGGCTCTTGCCCTGTCGAGCAGCCAGCACTCCAGATGCGAAGGTCCCTCCCCTGTATATTGCCGACAAGCTGTGGGAGGAGCCCCTCCCGCATATAATCAAAATGTTGCGTCTCTCTCATGAAGAAGGTATAGTTCGTCGTAATCCGGTTGACCAACGCGATCACGGCTGCTCCCGAGGTATCGGAGGTCAAATGGTCATAATATTCCGTGAAACTGCGGAAATTCGCCTTCAACAGCTCCTGTTGCAGCCTTCCGACCACCAGCATCTGTTTGGAATTACCCAAGTTAACGCCGTAATGAAGCTTTACGTATTCCGCCAATCGGTTATATTCCTTCTCCTTAATATGGATCATATATCACCGAGCCTTCCTACTCTATTAAAAAAAGGAGAGAGGCTAGAGCCTTCTCCCCTCTACATTAATACTTGCCGAAGTCCCGGCCCCCCAAGGTGATGACAGGCCTTGCGGAGGTATCTTGCTTTGGTCTTCTCATGGCTCCTACCGCCGCAAGCTTGCCTCCGTTCATCTCCTGAAGCATCCGTAGCACTTCGGGACTGATGCCCTCTACTACATGCCTGTAATCGGAGTCGGCTTTCTTCAGCTTAAATTTGCTGACCAGCGAGTTCAGTAGTTCCGCTTGGCTGGACAGCTCCTCACTGGCTGCGGCGCTCTCCTCCGAGCTTGCGGAATTGTTCTGCACCACCTGTGAAACCTGTTGGATGCCCTGATTAATCTGTGCGATACCAAGCGCTTGCTCGTTAGAAGCTACGGTGATTTCACCAACCAGATTGGCCGCCTTCGAGACCACCTCAACGATAGTGTTCAAGGCCCCTGCCGTTTCACTGGCGATTTTCGTGCCGTCCTCCGCCTTTTTGATTGAACCCTCGATCAACACGGTTGTTTCCTTCGCGGCATTAGCCGACCGTGCAGCGAGGTTCCTTACTTCTTCAGCCACAACAGCAAAGCCTTTGCCGTGCTGGCCGGCCCGCGCCGCTTCAACGGCTGCATTAAGAGCCAAGATGTTGGTTTGGAAGGCGATTTCATCGATTACCTTGATGATTTTGGCAATATTGCTGGAGGCTTCGTTAATTTCATTCATGGCGTTGAGCATTTCCTTCATCCGGTCGTTGCCGTTGACAGCGTCCTCCTTGGCTATCAGAGCCATTTCGTTAGCTTGATTAGCATTCTGCGCATTCTGGCGGGTCTGCGCCGAGATCTGCTCCAACGAAGACGTCAACTCTTCCACCGCACTGGCTTGCTGAGTGGAGGCGTGGGACAGAGATTGTGCAGAATCGGAGACCAAGGCGGCGCCGGAAGACACTTGGATGGCCGCGGTATTAATATCGTTCAGAGTGTCGTTGAAGGACTGAATGATGTGGTTAAGTGAATGCTTGATTTCTTCGAAGTCCCCGCGGTACTCCGAATGGATCTCCACCATCAGATTGCCACTCGTCATCTCCGTCAAGGTACCGGTGATCTCGCTAACATAGGAGGACAGGATGCTGATCGTATCGTTGAGGGCGAGCTTAATCTTGGCATGGTCTCCCTTGTAGTTGCCCTTGACGCTGACATTCAGATTTCCCTTCGACATCTCCTCCAATACGGCTGCGGATTCCTGAATGGGCTCGATAACGGAATGGAGGGTATGGTTGACTCCTTCTATGATCTTTTTAAACTCCCCGTCATGGTCGCTGCTGTCGATCCGCGTGTCCAGCTTACCTTCGATAGCCGCATCCGACAAGGTCAGAATATCCTTTATCATCCGGCTGATGGCTTCTTTCGCTTTCTCCAAATTCCCGTTGATGGTGTAGAAGTTTTTATGGGTCTCCGCCGTATGCTGATCCGCTTCACCGAGACGGAAGTCCAGATTTAGGTTACCTTTGGCCAGCAGCTCCAGGTTGGTAGCGAGCCGTTTGATCTCATTCCTCATGTATTCATTGTTCCGAAGGATTGGGGTCAGGTCGGTAACCACTTCCACATATCCGATGACCTCTCCTTTTTTGTTGCGAAGGAAGGAGGTATCCTGTTTGCAATTCATTCCGCACCAGTCAAAGTAACTGTTTGACTTGCCTTTCTGCAGCTGATTGATTCCGCAATTGGAGGTATTGCAGATGTTGGCGCCCGCATTGCTGCAGGCCTTGCCGTAGCCCGATTTGCGGTCCTTTACAACGCCTTGCTCGATCATCAGCTTCTCGAAGTCCTTGTTCATATAGGTCCAATTCATGTCGCTGTCGGTAACGTGGATCGGGAGCGGCACCGCATCGATAATGGCTTCGTACCAGGCATTCCTCTCGTGAGCCGTATCCAGTGTCTGATTTACACCCTCCACGATTTTGCTATACTGACCGTCATGATGCGTGGCGTTGGCCCGGATGTCAAGATTGCCTTGGACTGCGGCTTCGGACAGCATGGATACATCGGTAAGCAGACGGCCTACCGCTTCCTTGGTTTTTTCGAGATTCCGGTTGATCTTGACAAAATTATCGTGGGCGCTCCGGGTATACTCATCCGCTTCGCTGACCTCGAGATTCAAGTTGAAATCGCCCCGGGCCAGCTGATCCAGATTGGTGGCCAGCCGATCCACCTCGGACTTGGTATACTCATTGACGCGCAGGATCGAAGTCAGGTCCGTGACCACCTCCACATAACCGATCACCTCACCCTTCCGGTTCCGAAGGAACGACGTATCCTGCTTGCAGTTCATGCCGCACCAGTCGAAGAAGCTTTCATTCCGTCCCTTCTGCAGCTGTTTGATACCGCAATTCGCCGTGTTGCAGATATTGGCATCTGCATTGCTGCAGTCCTTACCGTATCCGTCCTTGCGCTCTTTCAATACGCCCTGCTCGATCATCAGCTTCTCAAACGGCTTGTTCATGAAGGTCCACTTCATATCCTCATCTGTTACATGAATAGGGAACGGCACGGCGTCGGTTATCGCCTCGAGCCAATAGATCTTCTCATGGAACAGTTCGAGGACCCGGTTCATCTGTTCCGCACATGCCCGGATTTCACCATCGTATCGGGAGACGTCCATCCTTGATTCGAGGCTGTCTTGAGCCGCAGACTGGGCTATCTTCTCCAGGTCTGCGGTCAACCCCTGGATCCGGACGGATAACTCCTCCGACTTACTCGTCTGCTCCTGGATCCGCCTTGCCATATATCCTATCATTGCTGCCGCTGCGGCAGCGGCAGCAATGACTGCCGCTTGCGCCTCCGGCCCTGCCTCCCGGAATCCCATCCATGACAGGAACAAGAATATTGCTCCCAATCCTGCCCATCCCAGAACAAGCTTCTTTCGCGAATTGATCAGATATGACTTTTTCTCCATACTGTTTCGGGCCTCCAGTTAGTGTTGTTATTCTTTCAGTAGCGAACCCTTGTCTTCCTCATTCAAAAGCTTGTCACAATCCAGCAGCAGTTTGACCTCGTTCCCCACTTTACCAATGCCCTTAATGAAGCGGTTGCCCGACTTCTGAATCTCCGGTGGTGGAACGATTTCCCCCTCTCCGATGCTCAGAACCTCCGAAACACTGTCCACAATCAAGCCGACCGAAATCTCCTCCATATCAACCACAATGATGCAGGTGCGGTCGTTGTACGCTTTTGAATACTTCTTAAACCGGAGGCGCACATCCATGACCGGAATGATTTTCCCACGTAAGTTGATGATGCCCTTAATATAATCCGGAAGCTCGGGCACTCCTGTAATCGTTTGAATCCCGATTATTTCAGTCACATATTTGATCTCGATCCCGTAATACTCCTTCTCCAGTGAGAAAGTCAGGTATTTCCCCATTTGTGTATCTTCTTCCAGACCGTTATTGTTCAACTCAAAATTATGCGCCATAGAATCTCCTTTCCCCAGCTTTACATCCGGCAGGAACTGTTTCATGACATGAAACCCGCCACATCGAGAATCAAACTGACACTCCCGTCTCCAAGCAGCGTGCAGCCCGTGATCCCCCGTATTTTGTGCCGGTTCTTGATGTAGGGAGGCAACACTTTTACGACTGCCTGCTGCTCTCCGAGCAATTCATCTGCGAAGAGGCATACCGTCTTACTGCCGCTCTCCACCATAATGACGATTCCGTCTTCCATAAGGGTCGAGGCCGGCCGGACTTTGTAAAAATCGCAAATTCTGATTAATGGATAGCATTGCCCCCTGACCATGAGCATCTCATTTCCCGCAGGGTCAGAGAATATGACGTTGGTTCTGGTGCGGAAGGATTCCTTGACTGTGGTGGTCGGGATCGTGTACTGCGAATCACCCACCTTGATGTTAATCCCGTTTACGATTGCGAGGGTCAACGGAATCTTCAGCGTGATTGTCGTGCCTTCTCCAAGCTGGCTGTCCACACTGATGGTTCCTCCTATAGCCTCGATATTACGCGTAACTACATCCATGCCTACGCCCCGTCCAGAGAATTCACTGACGCTATCCTTGGTTGAGAAGCCCGGAAGGAAGATCAAACTGTAAATTTCCCCATCCGTCATTTCCCCTTCCGGCTTATGGATCAGCCCGTTCTGAGAGGCCTTTTCCAGGATCTTGGTCTTGTTCAAACCTCTGCCGTTGTCACGGATGAGGATCAGTACCTCCCCCCCCTCATTGCGGGCCTCCAGCGTGACAGTCGCGGGCTCCGGCTTCCCCTTGGATCTCCGTTCCTCCGGCGGTTCAAGGCCATGGTCCAACGAATTACGTATCAGATGCATTAAGGGGTCGGAGATATGTTCGATAATGTTCTTATCCACCTCGGTCTCCTCACCGATAATAACGAGCTCCACATCCTTCTCCAACTTCCGGCTCATGTCCCTTACGATCCGGTTCATCTTGTGGAAGCTTTGGGCGAGAGGCACCATTCGGATCGACATGACGACATCCTGCAGCTCCCCGGTGATTTTGCGGTGCTGCCGGGCCGCCTTATAGAAGCTCTCAAGCTGAAGCCCCTTCAATTCCGGATTCTGAGTCACCATAGCCTCGGAAATAACCAGCTCCCCAACCAGATCCATGAGCAAATCAAGTTTTTGGATGCTCACGCTGATTATTGTTTGTTGGGAGACAGCGGTTGAAGGCTTATGGTCGGCAGATTTGCTTACGGATGGAACATATGTAGCCTCCTGCAGGACGGGTGCCTCATTGCGTTCAACCTCATGTTCACGGGCTGGAGCCTCACCCGCCAATTGCGAAAAATCCAGCCGCCTTAAGAACAAGGTGCTTTCGAAGAAACCATGGATCTCAGCAGCCTCCCGCTCGGAACGGAGGGTAACGAAAAAACCGTTTTCGCGTATAATGTTTGCGCTTTCATTTTGGGTCAGATCGGCGGGCTCGTGCGAGTATTCATCCGACCATTCCCGGAGCTTATGTATGACGGCGAAGGCACGGATGTTTTCCATTCCATCTTCGTCGAAATAAAGTACCGCCCGGTAGGTGTTCGCCGCAGGGTTGTTAGCCGCTTCAAACGGTTTAAGCTTGGGCACCTCTGCGTGGCTCTTCCGAATCGGAGCAGAGAATGGAACGTCTCCGTTTTGTTCCCCCTTCAGCCGGACCAGGAAATCCGCAAGTTGCCGAATCAGTTCGGCAGCGGTTCCATCCGCCTCTTCTCGATTCTTTATCTTGCCTGTCTCCACCTTGATGAAATCTACACAATTCAGCATCAGGTCGGAGAGGGTGGAGAAATCGACGAACTCCGGCTTATGCTCGCGTAAATAGTAAAACAAGTCTTCAATCTTGTGTGCCAGTGATGATATTTCATTAAAAAGCATCATGGCGGAAGATCCCTTAATGGTATGCATAATTCTAAAGATCTCATTTATGGACGCCGGCTTGAAGGAACGCTCCTTCTCATAGTTGAGTAAGGCGCTTTCAAGTTGCTCCAGCAATTGAGTCGTCTCGAAAATATACATATCCATCATCGGCTCACGATCGAATGGAATAGACAAATCCAACCCTCCTTGCTATAAAGAGATGTAGAACAAAGATAATGTCGTTTTTTGTAGATTGTAGTCGAATTCTAAGTCTCTTTATATGACTTTTGTCACGCAACTTAAGTCCCATACGCGGTTGAAGCTGGAGTCACAAGAATCCGAGAGAATTGAACACTTCAAGCTAGGGCTGACGGATTATATGGAAAGGCATAAGCCTGGTACAATACCGGAGGGTGTTTCGGTTCCAATGCCTCTAAAGGAAATGGTGTTACCCGGCGGTCTTTATGCTATGTTTGAAAGTAGTGAGGATGTAAATTTATCTTGGAAAACTTTTATGGCAAGATTGGCAAAGGATGAAAACTACAAATCTGATCGATCTAGATTATGCCTGGAGGAGCAATTCATAATGAAAAACCAAGTGGGTGTGGGAGCGAGTATTAAGTGGGGTTATCAAATGACTATAGCGGTATGACTTCTCTCTAGTTGTTTAGTTCTGATGTATACAAACTTACATAGTCGGAATGGAGATTATTATGAACAGAGTTGGAATTATTACTCTTTATTACAAAAACTATAATTACGGTGGCCAACTTGGAGCTTATGCACTACAAAAAGCTATAGCTAAGTTAGGATTTCCTTGTGAGCAAATTACATTCAAGTGGCAAAACGAATACACCTTACAAGCATATGAAAGTGCTAAAAGTGCTGAACATTTTAGGACTTTTTCCGAAAGCATTCCCCACAGCGAACGCTTATATACAGTATCTGATATTGCAGAATGTGTTGATGATTACGATATTTTTGTTTGCGGCAGCGACCAAATATGGGGTTTACCATGGGTTATTTCCGATGACATTTTACCCTGTATGGCACTTTCTTTTGTTCCAGCATCAAAAACGAAAATTGCATACGCAGCAAGCATGGGAGGATCAGAAATAGAGCCCGATCGAAAAAATATCCTTGCCCCACACGTTAATTCCTTAGACTTTGTTTCTGTTCGTGAAAAAAGTGCAATCCCTTTTGTGAAAACGATGAAAAATGGAGAGGTTGCTCATGTACTGGATCCTGTAATGCTTCTTGATAAATCCGAATGGGATGATATAGCGGCTACTCCGCCAGAAAAAGCCTATATACTCACTTATGATTTACGAGATATTACAGGGGTTCAGGAATATGCTGAAGCACTTTCAAAAAAGTATGGATACGAGATTATATCTCTTGCAACTGCTGGAGCAGCTACGGTTGGTCCGAAGGAATTTGTAGGGTACATAACACACGCTAAGTATTTTATTACTAGTGCTTTTCATGGGGCTGTTTTTGCCATTTTATATAAGGTTCCATTTTTGGTTTTCCCGGTATCTGATAATCCACAAGACCCCAAATCAATGGATTCCAGACTGATAGCTCTTCTGGATACGTTTGGCTTATCTTCTTGCTATGTTTATGATACATCAAATATTCCAAATATTGATGATGTTACTTTTCATCATATAGACGAATCAAAAACAAGTGCATTTCGCCATCATTCACTTCAATTTCTTAAAGAGGCTTTGGAATCTTAAAATAAACCAAGGTATGTGTGCACTAGGCGAGGGCATTTTACAAATGAGGATGAGGAATATTTGACGAATTTAGACTCTGATATTCAAAAGACAATGGTTAGTGGCCGTGACAGCGGAGCAGAACATGTATAACAAGGATATTAATATCCCTTGGTAAGGAATTCGTTGAGTTATTGAGTTCAGGTGTTGATGTTCATTAGATGTACTAAAAGGGCCATCCCCACAAGGGATGGCCTAAAAACTTGCCGTTACAGACAGCGCGGAGAACCGTATCATAAGTAGCGGCAAGTTTTTTTGTGGATTCATTGCTGGATGGATTTGTATATATGTGTGTAGGTTACTGGGTAAGGAAACGTTAGAAGGGTACATAGGGCATTCATTTTTTGAGTGGAACATCCTCGTCACATCCCACGGAAGGAAGCGGGCATTGTGGAATCGGAGAGCCCTCCAAGGTCGGGAAAGAAAAGTGTCAGAAGTGTCGATGCTGGCAGGGAATTCGCTTCAAGAGGGCAGAACGCTACTTTTCCAAAGGGGACTACGGCTGCGACCACTATATTGGCGTGGCTACAACCAAGCAGTGCCCTGAGCATCTGGCGAAATTAGAGATACCGGCAGTAAGTTGGGCCGTATTCGAAGCAGTAGGACCATTCCCGGATACATTACAAAATGTATGGGGGCGTATTTATTCCGAATGGTTCCCCTGTTCAAATTACGAATTAGCCCCAGAGCCCGAAATGCGGCTTTGCCTCCACGGAAGAAGGCAACCATCTGACAGAAGAGCAGCAGTGGCGCAAGCTTGCTTTTATTAAAGAAATTGCCGGAGAGATCTGGAAATAATCAATAAGCTGGTAGTAGAGTAAAACGATATTAGCCGTACGGATGATCATCTGTACGGCTAAAGGTGCGTTCTGTCCCCCTCCCCGACTTAAGTCCAGCCGCAGGACCAGTCTGCGGACTATTTTGTTTGCACTGAAGAAGGAATAAACTTGTAAAAGAGCAGGTTGACGGAAAATAAGGCTGCCCGATTGGCGGCGGATAATAAGGAGCAGATGATAACGATGCGCAAAACAAGAGTGCTGATTCTCTCGGAAGGATTCGGAAGCGGTCATACTCAGGCTGGTTACGCTCTGGCTGCCGGATTAAAAAAGATGGACCGGAACATTCAAACGAAGGTGATGGAGCTGGGTTCCTTTTTAAATCCTACGGCGGCTCCTTTGATTTTGTCCGCATATCGTGCGACCGTGAATACAAGTCCGACCCTGGTCGGCATGATGTACCGCATGAAATATAAAAAGCCGGTCGGACGCTTCTCCTGGATGGCGCTGCACACAATGCTCTATCATCAAACGGCCCAGGTCATAGAACAGTTGCAGCCCGACCTGATCATCTGTACGCATCCCATTCCTAGCGCGATCATTTCCAGGCTGAAGAGGTCCGGCATGGACATTCCGCTCTACACGGTGATTACCGATTATGATGCGCATAGTTCATGGATTACGCCCGGTGTGGACCGCTACCTCGTATCCGCGCCGGAAGTGCGCGCTTTGCTGATCCAGCGCGGTATTAAGCCGGAGGCCGTTCAGGTGACGGGCATTCCGGTGCACCCCGATTTCTGGAGCGTCCGGGACAAACAGACTGTAAGAAAAGAACTGGCCATCAAGGATATGCCTACCGTGTTTGTGATGGGGGGCGGCTGGGGACTGTTGTTCAAAGAGGATTTCATCTCCAGGCTTGCCGCCTGGAGGGAGCGTGTGCAGATCGTATGCTGTGTGGGAAGCAACGCTAAACTGGCCGCCAAGCTGCGGAACGATCCCCGTTTTGACCATCCCAACATCATCGTGCTCGGGTATACCCGCGAGATCAGCAAATGGATGGATGCATCCGACCTGCTGATTACCAAGCCGGGCGGTATGACCTGTACCGAAGGGCTGGCCAAGGGGCTGCCGATGCTGTTTTTTGAGTCCCTGCCCGGGCAGGAAGCAAAAAATTGCGAATATTTCGTCAAAAGCGGATATGGTGAAGTGCTGGCCTCCGGGGATGCTTTGGACATATGGCTCCGCCGGGTTGCGGGCGAAAGCGCGGGGAGCAGCGGCTACGGGAAAGTGAAAAGACTGAATCCGCAGCCGGTCTACAAGCCGGAACGCTGCGCACAGACGGTAATGCAATTGCTGCAACCAGCATCCGGCTCTGTCCCGGATCGTGAGCGGATGAAGGAGCCGCGACTGGCTGGACAAATGGCGAATTAAGAAATAGAAGTGTAAGATGGCTGAACAGGAGAAATGAACCTTTCCTTCCGTTCGGCCTTTTTGCATTCAACCGTGCAGGCTGCGCCAATACCGCATGAAGCGGTGCATGGAATCATTGGAAATAAAAAAATCAACCGTTTCCGCTCCGTCTTACTTGTGAAAACATATTTTTTTTGGCGACTTCTTCCATAGAGCGATACAAACAAGGAAGAGGGGAGCGGTGAATAGTGGAGAACATAATGAACAAGGCCAATTCAGCGGATCTTGCGCTGATGGATGAAGAGGTATTCTTTTATATTGGAAATCTGTAGGTCTGTCGAGAGATTAGAGGAACGAATTCCCTTTATGTAAAGAGTCAATTCTTATAAAAAATAAGTGTGACTTTCAGGGGGGAATAGAGTCCATAAAATTCAAGGAATTGACACCGAATTCTTTCCATGCGATATTCAGGATATCGTAAGTATGCTTCGTGATTCCAATGAAGAGAAGATACGTGTGGCTAAAAATGTGCTAAAAGAATTATTATGAAGCAAGGCAAACGCACAAGCCATTGGCTTGTGCGTTTTGCTAGTGCTAAGACTTCGACTTTTCCAATCTAGCATAATGAGCAACCCAAAAGCGCCGAAACCGCATCATAAAAAGGGGCAAGTTTTTTGGTTTGAAACGTATATAAGCCTGTTAAAGCATGCAAGAATTAAACTATGATCGATATGCTGACTTTTTCGTGCAGGAAATGCACGGCTTGCATTTTTTCTGCGATAGAATTTATCTAGTATTTACTATGTCTTCTTTCGTAAGTTCTTGGTATAGGGTAAGTTTCTCTTCGGCGAGAGAAATCATGTAATCAATCTCTTGTCGTCTGGATTCCAGTCCCATCAGATGCTTCTCAAGGATTTCAATCCGCTTTTTTAAGGTAGGATTATAATTAGAAGGATTTTCCCCTTGTTGAATTTTATCCATTACACAGCCCTCACGAGTAAATTCCGTAATCTCCTCAAGCGATAAACCCAATTTTTTTAGTTTATTTAGACATTGAATGTAGGAAACCTCGCTTTCTTTGTAGACACGTGCCCCTCCATTACTACGCTTGGGTTCATGTAGTACCCCGATTTTTTCATAATAACGAATCGTATAAGGAGTTAATCCCGTTTTTTCTGACACTTGACTTATTGTAAGCATCCGATTTCTGTCCCTCCTTTTTAATGCTGATATTGAAAAATATTATACAGCTTTCAGTCAACTCAAAGCGAATGTTTACAATTCCCCCTAACTTCACCCTGAAAAATCTCTTGACTTCCAGTTGACTCTAACTTGTAAGTTAACTCTACTAATTGTTAAAGGGGTGCAACAATGAACAACGAATATTTCACCATTCAACAAGCATCGGAAGGTATATGGGGGGTTATTTCGGTTCCAGGCAGCGGTTCTCTGGGGAATGCAGCAATTATTGATCTTGGGGATTTAACCGTTGTAGTGGATACAACCAACCTGCCGCATTCTGGTGCTTTGTTACGTCATACTGCTGAACAATTAACAAACAAACCGGTTAAATATGTAGTGAATACACATTTTCATGGAGATCATATCAACGGCAATCAGGAATTTATGAAAAGTGAATTTATATCTACCGTTTGGACAAGAGATTTGCTTTCTGATATGGGTGAAGTGAATATTGATCTCATGCAGCAAAACATTCAAAAGATAATAACTAGCCTAAATCATGTACGTTCAACGCAAACAGATCCCCACATGCTAACTGAAATCGATTATGATCTTTCCGTACAGCGCGCCCTTTATGATGCCATCCCTTCCCTTAGGAGGGTGATACCCACGATAACTTTTGACGATAAACTCGTTATTCAAGGAACAAAGCGAACCATCGAAGTTCTATCTTACGGAGGCGGTCATTCTTTAAGTGATGCTGTTGTGTACGTTCCAGAAGAGCAAACTTTGATCGCGGGCGATTTAATAACGACTAAGACCATTCCGGTCATACCATACGGTAATCCATACGCTTGGATACGCATCCTTAAACGCATTCAAAAAGACCTCAAGGTCGATACTGTCATTCCTGGACACGGAGAGGTATCTAATTCAGATCGAATCACGGATGTCATACGCTTTTTGGAGAATACGATCACTTATGTTTCTGGAGCTGTAAAAAGCGGGAAATCAGAGTCTTACTGGCTGGAACAAGGGGTATTAAAAGGCTATGAGGATTGGCATCTTCCCCAGTATTTCAGATGGAACTTTCGCTGGCTCTTTAACAGTATGCTTGTTCAAAACAACAGATGAGACAACAACTTGCGACAAGAAAACTAGGGGGGTGTTATTCCTGATGGATATTGACTACAGTGCGATAAGAGATCTTCCTCAAGCAGCGCAGCTATCCGATGAGGATTGGAACCTGTTTGTAGAACGTACACGAACAAAACGAATCCCTAAAGGAGTCACCCTAATTCAGGCGGGACAATTGGTGAAGCATGCTTATTTTTGCACAATGGGCTTATTTCGCCTGTATTATACGCTTCAAGACGGCAGGGAATATAATGTTGCCTTTACGGTGGAAAATGATTTTGCTACTTCTTATGGTGCCATGGTCATGGGGACGCCTTCTTTCTTTACAATCGAGGCTATGGAAGACTCAGCAGTTATCGAAATATCTTATGATGTTCTGAAGGAGTTAATGGATAAAAGCCGTGCATGGGAACGTTTCGTGTATAAGAGTGTTGAAAGATTATATATACGAAAGGAAGAAAGAGAGCGGGAATTGCTTTACCTGACCGCGAAGGAAAGATATGACGTGTTTTTGGTCAAGTACCCTGGATTGGGCCATCGGATTCCACAGTATCACATTGCGTCCTATTTGGGAATTACCCCTGTTTCTCTGAGCCGGATCCTTCATTCGGAAAAAGATTAACCTATGTTAATGCGAAGCCAGCGCTTTGTCGCTAAAATAAAACAAAAATAAGCAAATAAAGGTGGTAAAGAAATGCGGTACATGATGGTTGTGCTGTTGGAGTTTTATCCTTCCTGGCTTGCATTGCCTCGGGAGGAACGGAGAAAATATGCCGATTCATTGCAGGAGATTATACAAAAATACGGTCAGCACGTCAAAGTGCGATTCTTTGACGCAGAAGCGCTGCCTGGAAAAGATTATACGGATTTTGTCCTGTGCGAAACGGTAGACTTAAAGCAGTACCACTATATGTGGGAAGAAATCAGAGACTCGCTCCCGTACACCAAAGGGTATATGAAAATCAAAGATGTTGTGATGGGAATAGAAAACGCGTTTCAATCGTATGAGGAAGAAGTACTGAATATGGGCCCCTAAAAACCGAATGCGAAACGTACCAAAACTACTTAATGGGGAAGGTCCTCAATGAACTGATTCCCTAGCCTTGCGAAAGCGCTCCGCCTAATTGTTCGTTAGTCAATGCTTGACCACCAATGCCCCAGGCTCCATCGACTGCATGAATAACGTTGATCCAGATTTGCTCTTTTGGTAAATTTCCACCTGACATTTCATGAATGATGTCGGTCGCTTCCATGAAATACCCCTGTTGAATTTCTCGGGTATTAAATGCTGTCGACGGCGTTTTCCATTCAATAAAAGCGACAGGCGCTTCTTTCGAGCCAGAGAATGTGTGCTCTTGCGAAATGATATGAATGGAGCCGACAATGTTGGGTGTCATGATCTTGTTACCGCTAAGCCCGTGCCATTTTAACATCAGGTCACTTAGACGTGAGAACGCTAGTTTCTCGGTTCCTTGGGGTAAAACACCTTCTGTAAGAGTAAGAGTTAGAGGCATGCACGTACATCTCCTTTTGGATTATATTATCGGAACTGTTTCGCAATTCGGTTTTCAAGGAACAAAGAGCAGTCCTAGAGGACCCGCATGGCAACGTCCTAATCTCCCAGGACCTTGCGGTCCAAGTACCATTGGCGATGGAGGGCTTAACGGTCGTGTTCGGGATGGGTACGCGTGTGACCCCTCCGCTGTTGCCACCAAACGGATCTGTAGAAAATTTCTCGTTGCTTAATTTTGGAGTGTTCACTCCACTATTTATGAACTCATCATAACGTTGCGATTCTGGATTGTCAACTCCATTTTTGATATACTACAAGTATGGAAAACTTAACTGAAATCAAAAAGCAAGAGCATCGGCTGACGAAAAAGGGAAAAGAGACACGCTCACGTATTGTAGCCGCCGCGGCCAAACTGATGTTTGAGCGGGGTGTTGCGGGTACAAGTGTGGAAGACGTTCAGCGGGAGGCGAAGGTAAGCGCCTCTCAGCTATATCATTATTTCAAGGAAAAGCGAGAGCTCGTTCTGGCGGTCATTGTGTATCAGACCGAGTGTGTACTGGATGCCCAGGAGCCCCTACTGAGCCATCTGGACAGTATGGAGGCGCTGCGGACTTGGAGGGATGCGATCGTACAAGTTCAGATTGAACGGAAATGTCAGGGGGGGTGTGCCATCGGCTCACTTGTCAGTGAGCTGGCCGATACGGAACCGGCGGCTCGTACCGAACTTGTGTCTGCATTTGTGCAGTGGGAGCACTCCATTAGACGAGGACTTCGCGCAATGCATGAGCGCGGTGAGATGAGAGCCGACGGTGATCCGGACAGCCTCGCGCTTGCGCTGCTGACCGCCCTTCAGGGCGGCCTTCTTCTTACTCAGGTCCGCAGGGAGACGAGCCCGCTCGAAGCGGGATTGGACGCCATGATCGCGCACATCCGCTCGTTCATGGTCTGAAGTGCTGCACTTTAGGGATGTAATCTCATTCCAAGGAGGACTATTGCGGAGGTTAGACAAGCGTTTCAGGATTCAGTTGAATATCCCGATAAGGTCCGCCATAGTGTTGGAACCCGAATCATTCGGATTCGTGAGGAAGCCCCAACAATTCTAAAATGCTACTGACATAACGTTGTCAGTAGTGTTTTTTTATAATTGGACATGTAAATGTAAGAGAGATAGATAATTAAAAATTAGGAAGGATGATATCTGGTGAACTTTGCTTCTGTACGCATCATTACGGACGACGTGGATCGTCTCGTCGAGTTCTATGAGAACGTTATGGGGGTTTCGGCGGAGCGACCCGCGCCTGTATTTGCCGAACTCGTTGTGCCATCATGCACCCTTGCCATCGGCCACTCCCAAACGGCGCAGTTATTCGGCGCCGATTCCGTAGTGGGGGCTAATAATCGTACTGTCATTATTGAGTTCCGCGTCGACGATGTCGAGGCCGAATATGTACGCTTGAAGCCATTTGTCGATAATTGGGTCAAGGAACCGACCACGATGCCGTGGGGGAACCGTTCTATGCTGTTCCGCGATCCCGACGGCAACCTTATTAACCTCTTCGAGCCGGTGACCGAGGATGCGATTAAACGGTTTAGAGGTAGAATCTGAAAAGAATAATAATAAAAAAATACGTGTGGCGAAAAATGTACTAAAAGGATTATTATGAGGCAGGCAAAGCCCTATAGGGCCAATGAAGTCGTAAGAAGCAAAACGCACAAGCCATTGGCTTGTGCGTTTTGCTGTAGCGTATGTGTAGCACTTATTTTATGATTAATGGCAATAATCAGAGGCGAGCTCTTTGAATTACAGCTAAATGAATTACTAAAATTGAGGTGCACAATGAACATTGTGAAAAGAGTGATCATCGTTGATGATGATATAGAATTATGTACGGTATTGAAAAAATGCCTTGAAAGTGAGGGTTATTCCGTAGACGTGGCTCATTCCGGGCTCGCAGGAATAAATATGGTGAGAAATAATCACTATGAACTGGTTGTGTTAGATGTGATGTTACCGGAAGTAGGCGGTTTAGAGGTTCTAGCTGAACTGCGCACAACCTGTAATATGCCGGTTCTTATGCTATCAGCGAAAGATCAAGAAATGGATAAAGTATTAGGTCTGAAAGCAGGTGCAGACGATTATCTGACCAAGCCATTCAGTCTTTCTGAATTGAATGCCCGTGTGAACAGTTTGATTCGAAGGTTTACAGTATTCGGGGGTCGAGAGGACGATAAGGAAAGTAACCACGTTCTTACTTTTGGGAAGTTGACAATAGATCGTAATAGACATCTTGTTTCCAAGAATGAAACGGAAATATTATTAACTGCAAAAGAGTTCGAACTGCTGAACTTTTTGGCCAGCCATCCTGAACAAGTATTTAGTAAAAGGCAAATTTATCAGAATGTTTGGAATGAGGAATATGTGTATGACGATAACAATATCATGGCGCTAATCCGTCGTACACGTAAAAAAGTCGAAGATAATTCGGACAATCCTCAGTATATTCAAACCGTGTGGGGCGTCGGATACCGCTTCCATTACGAGGCAGCTTATGACAAATAAATTCATACTTATCTTTGTTATTATTTTATTGGTTATTTCAGTGGGATTAATAGTTCGCCAGTGGCAAACTCGTAAACGTATTAAAGAAATGGAATCTATTTTAGAAAAAGTATTGGATGGCAATAATAAATTATATTTATTTACCATGCCCGGAACAGAAACGGCGAACTTATCCTTGCAAATTAATCAACTCATGGAATCCTATCAAAAGGAACGTATTCTAGTGAACCGGGAACAACAAGCGAGAAAACAATTACTGGCAAATCTTTCACATGATGTTCGCACGCCTTTGGCTTCTGTTATTGGTTATTTGGAAGCTGTTATTGGGGAACTGGTTCATGGTCATGAGCGGGAACTCTATCTTCAAACAGCGCTGCAAAAATCATACGACCTAAAACGCCGCATTGACCAGTTGTTTGAGCTTGTGCGGCTTGATGCCAATGAAATTCAACTGAAAGAGGAAAATCTGGATATTTGTGAACTGGTTCGCGGTGTTGTCATCGATTTCATCCCCCTGCTTGAAAAAAACCGTTTCGATGTGGAAACGCAAATTCCTTATGAAGAATACTTTGTAAAGGTAGATCCATCCGCTCTTAATCGTGTGATCCAAAACTTAATTCGTAATGTACTTATTCATGGGAAATCAGGTTGTTATTTAGGAATCCACGTCTATGCAGAGAATGATCATGTTTGTGTAGATGTCGTCGATCATGGAAACGGTATACCTGCACAAGATATGGAGTTCATTTTTGATCGGTTGTATCAAGGTGACGCCGCTAGAACAGAACAGGGTGGGCTTGGTCTTGCAATTGCTTACGAACTTATGAAGAAAATGGGCGGTAATATTAATGTAAGTAGCCTGCCGAGTTCTCAAACGGTGTTTAAGCTACAATTGCCATTAGCATTATAAGAGGAGGGAATGCGTGGAGCATTTCCTCTTCTTTATATGACTATCAGAAAAAAATCAGAATTATATCAGTGGCGTATAGAATTTACTCCTTACAATGAAATCATGAAGCACAAATGTTAGGAGTGGAATGCTGTGGGATTATTTCTGAAATTTGTTATGACATCAGCGATGGAGAAGAAGGGGAAGTTTATCATGCTTCTATTTGCTATCCTGATGAGTGCTACTTTGTTCATTGCCAGTTTGGGAGTCACGGACGTTATGATGAATAACTACATCGAGTCCTATACTCAGGTGATGGAGAACAAAGAAATTTCAATAAAAAGCAAAGACCCGACCGTTGGAATTCAATTAGATGAGGTGAATTTGAAAGGGGTACAAGATATCGTTCCCCAATTAGAGTTGAAGGGGATTTACCGCCATGACTTGGATAACAGTACAGTGACAGTCCTCGGCAGGAACACACAAGATATCATCACCAAAGACGCTAATGAAAAAAGAGCACTGGACCATTTTCAAGGTGCAACATGCATTATTTCACAGAAAGTGGGACAAGATCTTCATTTGAAAGTGAATGATACCTTACAGCTTAATGTGAATCATCAGGACATAACCGTTCAAGTAGCGGGACTGTTCCTGAATGAAGGGATCTTTTTTGGGGATACCAACGAAGCGTTCCAAATGATTGTACCCTACGATTTTCTAGCGGGACAATTGAATATGCCGGGAATATACAACAACATTATCGCTACAGGAACAGGACCCTCTACTCAAGCGTCCATTGATGAGTTTAACCGTTCCAATAAAAACTATGTAGCAAGAACAAGTTTTACGGATCAACAAGGAATGCTGGGTGCAATTAAAGAAGGAAGAATCATCTGTTTTGCCCTGTTAGCCATCGTAATGTTGCTAAGTGCGGTGATTATCTCCAGTTCTTTCAAACTCATTATTGTAGAAAGAATGTCTGTGATTGGCACCTTTTTTAGTCAAGGGGCTACAAAATCTAATATTATTAACGTTCTACTATTGGAAAGCATCCTTTTTGGCGCAATTGGCGGTGTTCTATCATTTTTAGCTGGTAGTGGAATCACCTATGGAGCAGCGTTCTTTCTGTCCCCGCATAGAGAGTATGGGATATTCAAATTGCCCACCATCCCCATCTATTACTTTGTATTGGCCGTTCTGTTTGGAATCTTGTTGTCTGTGATTTCATCGCTCCTCCCCATTCTGCACATTAATAAACTATCCATTAAGGACGTCATATTGGGAGGAGCTGTAGAGAACAGAGCAGGCAGTAATACAAGAATGCTAATAGGTAGTGGCATTCTTGTCATTTCTCTCTTATTGTTTCTAGTGCAAATGGACGGGATCCTAAGCATTCAGTGTATTCTGCTTATTGCGGGGATTTTATTAGTTCTCCCGAATCTGATTCATGCGGTAACAGCTAGGCTATACGGGATACTCAAGGACAAAGTACCTGTATCCGCGCTAGCCCTTAATAATATCCGGACTTCGAAAGAATTGTTAGGCAACATTACCTTAATGCTGATCGCAGCATTATCGGTAATTACGATCACATCCGTTGGCGATAGTGTTCAAAGAGTTATGACAGATGGGTTTAACAGAAATAACTTTCAGATACAGATTACGGTTCCGTCAGAAGTCGGCAATATTACGGACACTCTAATGAAAAACGAGCTGAACCGCAGTGATATAGAACAAGATACGCTTCAGAAGCTAAAAGTATTTGGAGGCGAGCTTAACGGAACAGCTTTTCAGATTGTGGGAATAGATAAAGATAAGTATTTAAGCTATGACGGGTATGTTGACTGGACAAAACCCAAAAACCTAAAGATATATGAGGCATTCAAGAATGCCAAGGTACCTTCGGTCATTATCTCCGAAAGTATGGCTAAAGCCCTTGATATACATGCTGGAGATAAGCTGCCGCTAACGGTTAGTCAAACTGAAAAGGAATTATATGTTACAGGACTTGTTGATATGAAGGTGCTGTACGGGGGCTATGTCGTGTTAGTAGATAATGAGGTGTTACAGCAACAATTCAATTATGTGGGTACGAATATGATCAATGCTAAGGCAACGGGAGACGATGTTAAATTAAGAGATGACCTGCAGAATCAATTGAGCAATTATAACGTAAAGGTAGTGACATATGAGGAACTAGAAAGAGCCAATATTGCTGAAAATGAAAAGACGATTGCGGCATTTAGCCTGTTCTCATTGATGGCCTTGGTCATTGCGTCGTTCGGGGTGTTAAACAACACCAAAATCAGTTATTTAAACTCAAAGAAGAACATCGCTCTGCTGCACGCAATCGGGTTAAGCAGACAACAGAAGAATAGGTTATTGCTGCTCCAGTCTATTTTTGTAGTATTTTGGGTGACGCTCCTGCTTATCCCTTGTTCCTATGCGATGATATTTCTGACAAAAGACTCACTGAGCCTCATCGGAATGCTATATGATATCAGGCTGAATCTATTATATATACCACTAGTATTAGGATTCCTGCTAGTTTTAATTGTCCTTTCCACACTTCCAGTCCTCTTAAATGGCAAGAGGTTGTCCATAATTAATGAAATGAAATACGAATAGAAGGATAGGTGAAAGTGATGAATAACAGCATCGAAATCATAAATCTAAATAAATCATTCTATATGGGCAAAGAAGAGGTACAAGTATTAAATGATCTGAGCTTTTCGGTAGAACAGGGTAGTTTTCTCTCTATCATGGGACCGTCAGGCTGTGGGAAATCTACATTGCTATATTTGCTTGGCGGCCTGGATGACCCTACTTCCGGACAGATTATAATCAATGGAAAAGACATAGGTACATTAAAGGAAGACGAAAAAGCCAGAATGAAACGCAGGGACGTAGGCTTTGTATTTCAATTTCATAATTTGGTGCCCAATCTGTCAGTTGAGGATAATATCCTCCTCCCCATTTTATTAGATGGTAGGAGTGTAAGAGATTATCGTACGGAATTGAAGAGAATTATCGATTTGATACAACTGTCTCATAAGAGAACAGCAACGCCCAGAGAATTATCAGGTGGGCAGCAACAAAGAGTTGCCGTCGCAAGAGCCTTGCTGTTTCAACCGGAGATTATTCTGGCCGATGAACCTATAGGCAATCTGGATTCCCATAATGGTGCTACTATTATGGAGCTGTTTCAGAGTATTAATAGGGAATTCGGAAAAACAATTATTCAGGTTACTCATTCAGAAGCATCCACGCGATATGGCGACTCCGTTATTCATTTAAAAGATGGCGTAATTGAATCGCAGAAAACGCTAAGACCCTGCGGGAGAGGATTGATTACTACTTTATGATGGTGTTAAAAACCAATGGATTGACCAAAAAATATAATAACCAGCTCGTAGTAAATAATCTCAATATACGTGTGCGGCAAGGGGAGATCTATGCTCTACTTGGCCGTAATGGTGCTGGAAAGACGACAACTTTAAAGATGGTGATGGGTTTGGTAAAACAAACCCATGGGGAGATTACCGTTTTCGGCGAAACGCTGACAACGTCCAATACAGGAGGGTATCGGAGGATCGGGGCACTTATTGAAGCCCCGGCCTTTTATGAAAACTTAACGGCTATTGAGAATTTGAACTTGATTGCTTCTTTGCGGGGAATCCACAACAAAAATGCAGTGAACAACATATTGGAGTTAGTAGGATTGGGGAACGATACAAACAAGAAATCGGGAAAATATTCTTTGGGCATGAAGCAACGCCTTGGAATAGCGTTAGCCTTAATGCATGATCCTGAGTTTATTATTTTGGACGAACCAACGAATAGTCTTGATCCAGCAGGTATTCAACAAATGCGTTCCCTTATTCTCAGGCTAAATAAAGAAGCAGGAACGACCATACTCATTTCTAGCCATATTCTAAGTGAGGTGGAACAGCTTGCTGATACCGTAGGAATTATTCATCAGGGCTGCCTAGTTGAAGAAGTCACCATGAATGAAATAAGACGGCGAAATCGCCATTATATAAAAATGGTAGTATCCAATGCAGCCTTAGCTGTACCCATTTTAGAGAAGAAGTTAGGGATTACCGATTTCGATGTTGAAAGCGACTATATTCTAAAAATTTATGAAATAGAAAGAAACATGGAGGACGTAAACAGGAGTTTTCATGATGCCCATATTGGTGTTAGTGAAATTAGCATGAACAAAGGGAATTTGGAAGAATACTTTATGAAAATGACAGGGGGGTGAACGATATTGCTTAGATTCATTCGGGCTGAATTTATGAAACTCAAAGGATCCAGCATAGTCTGGGTTTGCCTTGCTGCTTGTTGTATTCTCCCGTTAATCGGTTTTGTTGTAAATCTAGAGATATCTGCTCAAACCACATGGGCCTCCTACTCCGCTCAGAATTTATGGTTGGCAATATTACTGTTGTGGCCATCCGTATTTGGACTTATTGGCACTTATATCTTCACAAGGGAATCCATTGAAAATACATACCGGAACCTGTTTATCATCCCTGTTGGCCGTGTACAGTTAGCTATAGCAAAATTAGCCACACTGCTTCTAATTATTTTAGCGATGGCCTCTCTATCCTATATGCTTAACTTTCTTGGCTTATTTATTGGAATCCCTTTTGAAACGGCCTCGTTTTGGGATGGATTGATAACCTATTTGAAGTCTGGCCTACTTATGTTTTTTAGCCTTTTACCCGTCCTATCGGTCGCGGTAATTTGTCGCAAAGGTTATCTTATCGCTATTTGTGCAACGATGATGTACACCGTGTTATCTTTTGTTGGAGTCTGGTCATCTATACTATCTTCTATCTTGCCTATCGTTACTATTCTGAGGGTCGTCCAGGTTACATCCATTAAGATTGAATATGCATTTCCCATGAGTGTTTCATATTCTTGTATGGCGGTTATTGGTGTTGTTTCCGTGGTCAGTATTTTATGGGTACTAAAAAAACAGGATTTATAGGTTGTTATCAAGGGCACTCAATTGAGCACCCTGAAACCCCACCGGCAGCAACCTATTCTGCCAAATATAGAAACTACATAGACCCTTAATTTACCGTCTTATTGACAAAATCAATCTCATTTCTGATCCCTTTATGGGCGTCATTCCACAGGCCCTTTATCAGGCGAATGCGCAGCAGGCATGTGTTAGGGTCTTCGTCGTTATTGGCTTCGTTATACCACCCGGCGAATATAGTGCGAAGCTTTGTCATCATCTCTGCGTTTTTCTCGTCACATACCCAGCCCAGGTTTTCACCGATACCATCGGCTGTAAAGTTTTCGACGATGATACAAACGGCGACTTCGGGGTTTTGGGCGATCTGCTGCATCTTGCCTGAGGTCGCGTAAGTGACGGTGTAGAACGCGCCGTCCTCATAATAGGCGTCCACAATGCGGGCGGCGGGACGGCTTTTGCCATTGGCCCCCGGTTCCAGAGCGATGGTGGACAGAGAGATCAGGCCGTCCTTGTTACCCACCTGTTCTTCCAGCAGCTTCATGGCTTCTTCGTACTTGCTCATTATATTACCTCCTAAAGTGTCATAAGGCATACAATGTTAAGCTTATCATTGTGAAATCTTAGTGCATGTGAGGAATAATACGATAAAATATTAAATCGCTATCATCATTTATTGCAGAACGATCATTTAAAATTCTCCCTTTTTCAAGAAAAATGCTGAGCGATATTAGTTAAATACTCTGCTTCATCCGTATTTTCTTTCATATGAATGAGCATCTTTGCATCTTCTCCGACTACATATCGGAATTGACTTGTACCGTCTGTGGCCGCTTGGTATATGGTTTCGGCAACAATTTCTGGAGGCGAAGCGTATGCCGGGTGTTTTTCCATCTCAGCCAGTTTACCCCGAAACGCAGTAGTAAATGGCATATAGTCTGTTAAAGCATCATCAAAAAAGAATTCCATTGATCTTCCACCAAAGTCCGTATTAATAGCACCTGGTTCAATCAACTTTACTTTGATGTTTTGTGATGCTAATTCATAAGATACTGACTCAGAAAAACCTTCCACTGCAAACTTGGATGAATGATACAGAGACATCGTAGGAAAGGTCACTTTCCCTCCCATAGAAGAGATATTGATCAGCATACCTTTTTGATTAGATCTAAAATGGGGTAGCATGGCTGTAGTCATACTGATAAGACCAAAAACGTTCACTTCAAACTGTCTTCTAATCTGCTCATCTGTAGCTGCTTCTATAAGACCCATTGTTCCATATCCGGCATTATTGAGAAGAACATCAATTTTACCAAACCGCTGGGTCGCTTCCGCTAACGCAGATTGAATCGTATCTTTTTTCTCGACATCAAGCCTTAGTACCAACACATTATCTAGTGAAATGAACTCAGCTTCTTGTTCAGGTGAGCGCATCGTGGCTACAACGTTCCATCCTCTTTCGGCAAAATGTTTTACTGTAGCTCTCCCAATGCCCGATGAAGCACCCGTGATAAAAATTGTTTTCATAAAAATTCCCCCTAAAAGTTTTGGATTCACTACATTCAGTTCTACTCTTGCACTAACTTCTCCAGGCTTACCAATCCCTCGGCAATGGTCGTAAGTTTAGCCTTATATTCTTCTATCCCAATTTGAATGCAGATGATCTGCGCTGGATGCATTTCATCTTTATGAAGCGAATATTGCTCTAATAATTGATCTAATTTTGTGTGTGATTCCTCTTGGGCTTGCTTCAACCAAATAATCACCTTGTCATACCCGACGAATTCACCAAAATATAGCCTCATCATAAAATCAGATTTCCTGATACTGTCTGCTACTAGCGGGGCCAGTAAATAGGCTTTAAAACATTCTCTGCCTTTAGGCGTTATATTTAAAAGATTTTTGTTAGGCTTACCATCCTGGAGCACATTTTCCTTAGTGATCAACCCCTCCTTTTCCATTCGGGCAAGTGTGGGATAGATCGTTCCATAACTAGAACTATAGAAATTAGAGAATACATTTTCTAGTAACTGTTTTATTTGGTATCCAGTCAACGCTTCTTTCATAAGCATGCCTAAAATAACATCCTGACTGTTCAAAATTGGACCTCCTTGTAGTTTGGGGGAATTTGTATACCGCGATCAAAATATATCATAGCGTTATATATCAAGTCAATACATACTGATTCAATATATAAAACACTATTCCCTTCGTGACTTTACGAATCTCTGGCGGTGAATAATACAATCATTGAAGGATTTTCCTGTGTTTTATTGAAAGATAGGAGTACCTGAAATCGATGTACGGCGCTAATTGACAATGGGAGTAGTGGGCACACGGATGTGGTGCTCTAGGCTTCGGGGGCGACCATCCGTTTGGGAATCATTTGGGAAAAGGGGAAATTGAACTGATGTCAAAGATTCGGTTAGGCAGTACCCGATTAACAGGAGCGGATGGTATTCGTGCGATCGCTTGCCTGTCCGTCATCCTGCATCATTTGTCACAACGGCTGATGATGCCCGCACAAAAACCCTGGCTTCAGGATGTACAGTCAGTTTTCTTGCTAGGGAACAGCGGGGTTAGCTTGTTTTTCTTGTTAAGCGGATTTTTGCTGTCATTCCCCTTTTGGAGCACTTACTTAGAGAATGAGCCGTATCCTAGTATCCGGACGTATGCATTGCGCCGTGCTGCAAGAATTATGCCCGGCTTCTATGTATCATTCCTGGTTTGTCTGTTGCTTGTATGGAGGCTGGACATTCCTACGGAGTTCATGTGGCGGCGAATTCTAACGGGGTTCACGTTTACGACGGGTTTTCACTATACAACGTTTTTCCCGTCCGACTTGAATGGGCCATTCTGGTCGATCAGCTTCGAGGTGTTTTGCTACGTGCTTATGCCTTTGTTAATGGCTGTATTGTTTGTGCTCAGCAAGCGGCGTTCGTTTGGAAAAGCGATCGTATTCTGGGTCATCGCGTTTGGATTAGTGCTTGCTGCAAACGCTCTCATCCATCTATGGTTTACGCCAAGCGAGCAGGACCGGGGCTGGGATTATGGTCTAATTGGCGGTGCGAAATTCTGGATGCCGAATTACAATCCCGTCGGATTCTTCGGCCACTTCTCGATCGGCATCCTGGCCGCAGGCGTAACGACCGCGATCATGCAGCACGGCACTGCAGTAGAACGGCTCCGCAAGCTCGGGGTGTTCGACGCAGTTGGAGCAGCCGCTTTGGGGCTTGCCGGTTTGTTGATCTGGCGTATGCGCCACCAGGGCGAATTTGACTTCAGCCTCCAGCAGCAGCCATACTACTTCCCGGCTTACGCCATTTTGTTCGGAGTCGTGCTGCTGTCGGCACCGTTCAGCGTGATCGTAGGGCGCTTGCTTGATAACCGCTTTTTCCGGTTTACTGCAAAAATTTCGTTCGGTCTGTATATTTGGCACTATTTGTTCATTACGTTAATCGAAAAGTACGGCATCCAGGATTATCACTATTCCGGGATTAGGGATGTGTGGCGATGGCTTGGCATCAGTATATCCGTTGTCGCAATCTCGTATGCGGCGGCTACGATATCATATTATTTCATAGAGCAGCCGTTCATCAATTGGTCAAAGGGTAAGCCGTTCTTTCGGCACAAGCGGGCGGATACACACTCTCTTATTTATGAAAAAGCCGAATGACAAACAATTACTTGGATGGGCACCACGCTCGGCTGAAGAAGCCATTATAGCAACGGGTAGGAGCATGGTGAATATCATCAAAGGGCAGATGAAGTAATCGAGAGTACGAAAAGAAGCTTGGCTCTAGGTCAATTTAATTATACTGAAAGTTTACCTAGAATTCGCATGGTACGGCAGGTAAAATATGTTAAAAGGCTTTTTACTGGAGGAGATATTATAAATTATAACGAGGTTGTTGAAATCAGTGATGCATATTTACTTCCATTTGTATCAGAGTTGTACGGATTGGAAGGTTACGAAATGAAGCCGGTTAAGGAACATAAGAGAGGGCGTAATGTCGTTTATACCTGTGTGAAGGAGGGCACTGATGCAAAAATACTCAGAATCTCCTTCATAAATGACAGAAGCCGGGAAGATTTTCTAGGTGAACTTGAGTATGTCAGGTATTTATTCGACCATGGCGGTAGTGTCTCGAATGTAGTCAGCTCCCAGAAGGGGTATCTGCTGGAAGAGATAAGTCATAATAATCACACCTTTTTTGTCTGCCTGTTTGAAAAGGCTAGAGGAAAAACGCTTGCGGAAAACTATTATCGGTATCGGGAAGGCGTTCCTCTTTCTGAATACTATTATAACTGCGGTAAAGTTCTGGGGAAGCTGCACCAATTGTCGAAAGGGTATGCTCCAGTCCATCCCCGGTACAGTTTTTTTGACAAATACAATGCCGAATATATCGATAAACTGATACCCAGCTCGTTATCTTTGCTTAAGGAGAAGTTGTTAGGGCTCCTTAAAACCTTGGAAGGGTTGGACAGGAACCATGAGTCGTTTGGTATGATTCATTTTGATTATAACGATGGGAATTATTTTATTGATTTTGATACCGGGCAAATAACCGTTTATGATTTCGATAATTCTTGTTTCGGTTGGTATATGTTTGACTTGGCCAGTATCTGGGGAAATGGAATGGGCTGGATACAATCTGAACCAGACGCCGGTAAACGTAAAAAATTTATGGAGGATTATTTTGAAAGAGTCCTCGCGGGATACAGATCCGAAACTAGGCTCGATCATTCGACGTTGAGTAGTTTGCCCTTGCTTATTCAAGCAAACCTCATGGAGGGTATTATAGATGCATTCGAGGTCATGCGAAACAACGGCGAAGAGCCGGAGTGTGATGAGGAGCTGTCCTATTATATTAAATGCTTGGAAGACGATATCCCGTATTTCGGTTTTTTCCATGAGGTTTATTCGTGTGAAGAACCCTTTGAGTATGAGAAACGAAATATGTAGATTTCAAAGCGAGATCAAAGAAAGGGCCATCCCACAAAGGATGGCCCTAAAACTTGCCGTTACAGACAACGCGGTGAACTGTATCTTAAATAGGGGCAAGCGAAAAAGAGGCTATGTATGATGTCCACTACAGTGTAGGCAGAATTCTACAAGGGCTCGCTTTGGCCGTTGGCTTTTCGACTATAATTTTTTTCTACAGGAATTTGGAAACTCCAGTCTCCGGTGAGCATATGCTCCTCAGCCGGGTCATCGAACAGGACTATGCTGTTTACGTTGACTTTCAACATGAACTGATCTGGAGGTGGGGTCCCGGTAAAAGAATAATTGATGGTGCCGTTTTTGGCCAACATTACACCTAAATCCGTGGTGATGCCGGGAACCGCTTGTTTCGTTGAAGAGTCCAATTGAAATGCCGGCTTCACCGATTGTTTCACCCATTGCGACTCCGGTATTCCGCCAGAATATTTCATTGAGTATTGGAGAATTAGGCGCTGGCCGTCGAAAAGGTAATTATGAATAAGAAGGGTATAGCCTTTGTCAGTTTTACCGGTGATTAGAGCCATCTCATCATTTCCGCTTGTTGGCATCAGCAGTGGATCATCAGATTCAAAGAAGATGGAATGCAGATTTACCAGCAGCGCGGAGGTAAATGAATTCTTAACGCTGAATAGTACCAGCGCACAGACGAGCAACACGATCATGGATACCGCGGCTGCATTGGATTGGAATAAGCTCTTTTGCTGGGGAGATCTTTTTTGTTGCGGCGCCAGCGCTTGTTCAGGAAGTGCAGTTGGTATCTGCTTGATTTCGTTATCAGCTTCTTCGGGAACAGCTGCATACGCTTGATGGAGGGCGGAAACCGAGAAACGTGTCTCAAATACGGTTGCCTTCTTGCTGCTGCGTGCAGTAATGCTCCCTCCGTGTACCTCGACAATGCTTTTTGTGATGGCCAGACCGAGACCAGTACCCCCGGTCTGCTTCGACCTAGATCTCTCCATCCGGTAAAAACGGTCGAAAATAAAGGGCAAATCCCTTTCCGGAATAGGGTCTCCATAATTTTGGACACGCACGGCCAGCACATCTCCATCCTGTGCGATATCAATATCGATGTATTTGCCCGCCTGCCCGTACTGGATGGCATTGGCGATGATATTCTCGTACGCCCGTACCAACAATCCTCCGTCCGCCTGGATCTTGAATTCTCCTTCATGCATGTTCAGCCTGATTTCCATGCCTGCGTTCTCCGTAGCCGGCACGAATTCCTCGGCAAGCTGACAGATTAACCCGGCGATATCGAGCTCGCTCAGTTCCAGAGGCATGCCGTTGTTGATTCGCGTATATTCGAACAATTCATCGATCAGTCGCCGAAGCGCCAAGGATTTCTCATACGCGATGTTGACGTAATAACGCATCTCCACTTCATCCTGATACCGATCCTCCTCGATCACTTCGAGAAAGCCGAGAATCGAGGTCAGAGGAGTGCGCAGGTCATGCGATACACCGGTAATTAAATCGTTTTTGGTCTTTTCCGCTCTGCGCTCCTCCGCTATCGAATGCTTCAACTGCTTACTCATCTGGTTGATGCTGAGCGCGATCTCTCCCATTTGATTACCGGCAATTTCCGGAATTTGATGGTCGAACTGCCCGCTCGCAATCTTCTCCAAACCGCTCGTAATCTCTGCCAGATAATGATCCCATTCGCTGCTGAGCTGATTCATACTCTCTGCGACAACGCTTAACTCATCCTTGCCCTTGACCGCTACCACACGCCCGAACCGACCTGCTGATATCTCCTGCAGCCCTGTGTTGATTTCGCGCAAATCCTGAACCAGACGGAGGCTGGCAAGGAAGAAATTGATGGGAAAGAGAATGATACCAGCTATGATCATCACGCGAACGGATCCAGCATGCTCAATACTCCAATTGATCGGGGCAGCCACATATTTGACTTTTTGCAGAGATCCGGCCATGAAATATCCGAAAAATATAGCTGCGCCTGTTAGAGCCAGGCTTGCAACCATAATCAGCATTAATCTCCAGCGGATTGTATACAGCCACTGTTGTTGGATCCTACTCACCCCTTGCTTTTAGATCGCTTTCGATTTTGTATCCAATCCCCCACACGGTTTTGATGATCCGCGGTTCTCGCGGATTAGATTCTATCTTCTCACGGAGCTTTCGGATATGTACCATTACGCTATTCTTCGACTCCATAAAGGGCTCGTTCCAGACCTCTTCGTAGATGCGGTCCATGCTCAGCACCATCCCCCTATGGACTGCCAGCATATGGAGGAGCGAGAACTCGCGGGGAGTCAACTTGATTTCCTGCTGATCGACCGTTACCGTGTGGGACGCAATATTAATAACGACGTTTTCGATATAAATTTCGTTCGCGCTAGCCGAAACGGAGTTGAACTGGTTCATCCTTCTAAGCTGCGACTTGATACGTGCGATCAGCTCAAGCGGGTTGAATGGTTTGGTTACGTAGTCGTCTGCGCCGATGCTGAGGCCTGATATTTTATCGATATCTTGGCCTTTAGCCGAGAGCATGATGATGGGAATAGAATTTGTTTCCCGTATTTTCATACAAGCTTGCAATCCGTCCATCTTAGGCATCATAAGATCAAGTACAATTAAATCGACTTGATGGGACTGCAGAATTTCCAGCGCCTCCAGGCCGTTCGATGCTTGCAGAAGCTTGTAGCCCTCGTTATTGAAATAAATACTCATCAATTGGATAATTTCCGCTTCGTCATCCACCATCAAAATCGTGCTTCCCGCCATAGATCCTCCCTTAATTCCTGTATCTTTCTTAAATTGAAGAGCAGCACGATCATTATAAGCGATATTTCTTATGCAATGAATAACGTCAGCATTATTTAAGAAAATGATAAGAATTTCGGTAGCAAGCTGTTAAGCTTCCTCTTCTATACTTGGTTCAATACAAGCGAATAATCGTTTGAACAACAAATGAGTGGAGGTTTTATTTTTGAAGCACAATGTAGTACAGAAGTTCATGCTTGTTAGTCTCAGTGTGATGTTCATCGGTATTTCAACGGGGATTAGCACAGGTGACCAAGTTTCCGCAAGTTCCGGCAGCCAGGCAGATACAGGAAATACTTTAAAAGTACTGTACTGGAATTCGGACGATTTCAACAGGACGTATGGGGATTTGTTTCGTAAGAAGTACCCGAATACAAACATCGAAGTCGTTGCGCCTGGAGGAATGAGTGCGATTACGGATTACAACGCAGCTATCCAAAAGTATTCACCGGATCTGGTCATGCTGCCCCCATACCAGTACAAACAAATGTCTAACGATAAAAAGCTGGTAGATTTAGAAACGTTAATTCAGCGGGATAAATATGACACGACAACGTTATACCCTGGCTTGCTGGATGAGCTGAAGAAACAAGGCGGCGGCACGCTTTACGGGTTAAGTCCAAAAGCCGATTCGTACGCTCTTCTGTATAATGCTGATTTATTTAAAAAGTACAATGTTAAAGCACCAAGTGACGGAATGACGTGGGAAGAGATCTTGAATCTTGCCAAGAAATTCCCTACTAAGGGAGATAAGAACTCCCGGATTTGGGGCCTAAGCTCCTTTGGATCCAGTAATTTGGTTATGGATATCGCTAGAACAGAAGGGTTAACGTACATTGATCCAACTACTCTAAAGGCTACTGCGAATACAACGGCGTGGAAAAACGCCTATCGTATAGCAAGCGAGGCCACGAAGTCGGGGGTCCTTGACGAAAAGGTCAGTCTGTCCGGCAAAAGTTACTTGGAAAGCAGCTCATTCAATATGGGACGATCAGCTATGATAGTAGCCTCTATTAGTCAGTTGCAGTCCTTGCAGGCAGCAAAAAGTGGTGTGAAGAATTATAAACCTTTTACGCTTGGTATTGCAGCCGGCCCTGCGGATTCTAAGGATCGAAAGTCAACCGGAAACGTTTTTATCACTGAGATATTTGCGATTCCGGCAGACGCATCCCACGTGGATGCCGCTTGGGATTTCATCCAATATTTCAATGGAGATGACTACGCTAACGAATACTATAAACTCCCATCCATCAGTGCCCCCCTATCGCGCACGATTAAGGAGTACTCTGGTTACAAGCTGGATGCGTTCTATAAATTAAAACCAAATCTGGATTCATCTATAGCAGGTTATGTTCTTATGAACAAGTCACCAAATTTTGAATTAGATTTCCGGTCCGTTCTAGGTAAAGAACTGACAAAGGTAGTAAACGGGAAGAAAACATTAGACAAAGCAACCGCTGCTATTCAAACACAAACTCAAGCTGTTGCTAATAAACTGACAGGGGCGCAGACCGCAAAGAAATAGAATATTAAGACACAGATCATTGAGGTCCATTTTATGGATTAGGAGCGAGTAGGGGGTGTCCCACTAAAACGCAAAGCAGCGATTCTCCCGTTATTGGAGAATCGCTGCTTCCATAAGGAGCGGCTTACCTTATCCTAATAGAGACAACAATTGTTTCAATCCTTCCATAAGCGGAGGGTGTGCTTGCCGGACGGCCTTCTCAAGCTTGTCTACGCTGCCGAAGATTCGGCACAGAACCAACTCTCGCTCATGATTCTTTTTGTTCTTCAGCACTTGAACAAGAGCTTCGGCTAGCTCGGGATGGTCGATGGTTATGTTTTGAACCGGTCTCGCTTCCTCATTACCACCCAGGAGAATGGATACAATTACTGGCATATGCTCAGTCTTCACGCCATGAGCAGCAATAAATACTTTTGCATAGCTGTCCTGCGCCATCTGATGCTCCGTATCCACCAGATCCATATAGCGGCAGACTAACGGGAAATACGATTCACTGTATAATCCGAGTCCTAACACGGCATAGGTGCCCGGCATGACCGATTTTTCGCCTGGTTCTACATCCCGGTACCACGCAAACTCTTCCATAACCGTATCCGCATATTCGGCAAGTTTAGGGAAAAGGGCCGGGTAGCTGAGCGCATTGGCAAAAAACTGATGCAGCTTGGACTTTGCCAGACTGCGTATCGGCAGAAAATGCTTTTGGACAGACTTCAGTTTCAGCTGGTAGCCTTTAGGGAATCCTTGCCGAAACAGGTTGATCATGTATTCTAACGCTTCCCCGTAGGCCAGCTCCTCTTCAGAAAGGATCCGGATTTCGATCGTCTGCGTTACGTCATTGTTGCTGCCTTCGACCCGCTCCCCCCGATACGTACTCCTGAATTTACCGCTGCCGGCTTTCAGATACTGCAGAGCCTGCTTAGAACCCAGCTGTCCTGCGAGTTCAAGGTACTTCTGGCGGATATCCGGTTTGGTGATCCCGATCTGCAAGGCGGTATATAAGAAGAAATCCGTTTCCCCGGTATCTGCAACGGGACGAATAGACGCTTCCTTTAGCCTCCAATCGTATCCATAATCATTGGGACGAACAAAATACTGTGGAAGAAAATGATCCTGAGCCCAATGATCGAAGGCCGAGGTATAGTAACCGATCCATTCCTGTTTGCGCTTTTGGTTTTGCTGGAGCTTATCGGATAGACGCCGTATCAACGGTTCAATCACCTCCTCCTGCTGTCTCATGAGGTCGGGATTAATGAGATGATAAGCGAAGAAGAACATATCATCTGACTTGGGCAGCACGGGCAGATCTGAGTGAACTTTGGTCTGGATGAAATTCCCCAGCGACTTTTGAAGCCCTGCCAGCTTGTGTTCGTTCAACAGGCGGCGGCAAATCCTTAATTCGGAATGCTCCCCCTCCAATTCAAACACTACTTCAAACTGGTAATCAAAAAAGTGGGGTCCGAGATCGTCAGAGCGAAACAGGTTATCGACAAGCCCGCATAAAGCGGGGAAAAACTCCTGGGATAGCTGTTCATCAGTTAACTCCGCCATGTAAGGGCCAGCTGCCATTGTATAGGAGCTGTCGCTCCAGGAGAGCGGCTCGTCAATATCGATATGGATGTTGTCCTGCTCCACGTAAGAATGGCTTCTTCTCCACGCCACGCGAAGATAATCCCTGATTCCTGCCTGCAAGGAACTGAAGTTCTTTATTCCGTCTATCCTTTGATGTTCCTTAGCATAAATCGAAGTGATTTCCTTCCATATATCATTTAGAAAAGCTTCTACAGCCTGGTTCACCGATTTACCTCCTGCCTTCAAGTAGATTCTGTCTTCATTCGTTAATCGCCAGGGGGCGGATGCCCATGGTAGCGCAGTGATTTTTCAAAGAAACGGCTAAAGGGTCATATAGAATCCAGCATTTTACCCATAAAGTAAACTGTTATATGTTGTATGTCAAGGTACGGCAAATTTTTCGAGGGAATAATGATTTACCTTGAAGGACTTTACTGTCCCCGGTGGGTCTTAGGTATGGTCGAAACAAGCGGAGACTGGGACTATGCGACGATTATTGTTTGATATGGGGATGAAATGTTGTCATGGCGGGGGCTGCTGGGTAATAGACATAATTAGAACTTTCGAATTGGCTGAATTTGGATTGAGAGCCACGGAAATGGGGGGGAGATCATGGCGGCACAGACAGTGTCAGGCATCAGCCCGGTACGGGCCATTGCAGCTTACGGTGACACACAAAGCGATGTCAGTTCCATGGAGAAACAGCGGAACCGATTGCTGATGGAACTGGACAAGGTGAATGAAGCACAGGGCGGAGAGATGCAGACGCCTTATCGCCGGGAGCAGCTGCAGCGGCAAATTCGACTGCTGGAGGCCCAACTGGTACAGAAAAGCGGAAGCAGCACTTCGGTCCATTTTGTACCGGCTCCTCCGCTTCAGGACCATCTCCCGGTCTGGCAAACGGAACGAATGGGAGGCCTCAAGGGCATCGTGCTGACCGATCCACGGACGGCGACGGTCAACGCAGAGGGGCATTTCAATGCTTTGATTTAGACAAAAAGGCGAAGGTGCAAAAAGTATCCGGTGATGAACCGGCTTTTTGCACCTTCTTTTTTATAAAGAGGTCGCAGAACTCCAGGATTGGCTGATCTGCCTGTGAGATGATTTCTACTGTACCAAATGATCTAATTCCGGCTGTAATTTGTTCCGCAGAATATACAGCATGAAGGCACCGACAAGGAATGCGGCGGCATCCGAAATGACAAGCGACCAGACCACCCCGTGAAAGCCGTTCATTTCATTGGCGATATATAGCACAGGAATCAGCGTAACGCCTTGAATGATTGACATAATAAATGCGGCCGTTCCCTGCGCTGTAGCCTGGAAGACCCCGGTAAACAAAGTGGTCATTCCTGTAATGAACAAGGATAAGAACGTCACATGCAGAATGTAGCTGCCCATTTCAATTAAATGCGGGTCATTTGTAAATAGCCCAATTAAATGGTCGGAAACGAAATAGACGATGATACCGAATACGGCTGCTAACCCCACAATTGCTTTGATCGTAAATCCAATGGTATTCTTCATGCGCAATTTATCCGCTGTAAAAGAGAAGGCAATGAGCGGCACGACCCCCTCGCATAAGCCCATCAGAATAAACTCAGGAAACTGCAATAAACGTGATGAAATTCCGTAAGCCGCTATGGCTGCATCCCCGTATTCGACAAGAAAATGGTTGAAGATCAGCGACATTGCCCCCAAAAAGATGCTCATAATAAAGACGGGAACCCCGATTTTGAATACATTGCCCAGAATATCTTTGGTAGCCTTAAACCATTTTACGGAGATCGTTAAAAATCGGCTTTTATTTCTCATATAGAGGGCAAAGTATACACTCGCAACCATGTTGGAGATGACCGTAGCTGACGCAACACCGATCACGTCCCAATGGAACACGAAAATGACGAGCGCATCGAGAATGATATTTACAACAACACTTATAATCATCCCGGTCATCGATGTGATGGCTGCACCCTCCGAACGCACGATATTCTCCAGCGTGAAGAATAATACAACGAATGGTGAACCTATAAGCATAATAGTGACATAGTCCTTCGTGAATCCGAAGGAGTCAGGTGTTGCCCCCAGGCCATGAACGATGTGATTGATGAGCGGGAGGCCCACAGCCATCACGATAAGACCGAGAACTAAGCTGCTGTAAAAAGCGAATGAAGACACATGCTTTACGTCATCATACTTTTTCTCCCCTAGCATACGGGAGATGTAGGTACCGCTGCCTATGCCAATCAAATTGCCCAGCGCCATAATGATTGCAAATAACGGTAAAATTAGCGCGAGAGCCGTTAACATAGCAGTATTATGGAGTGTACCAAGGAAGTAGGCATTCAAGAGGGAGTATATGACATTCATTGATGTGCCTAACATCATCGGTACGGCGAAGTGAGCTACGGCCTTTGCAACCGGTGCTTTCTCAAAGTAATAGAGGTTTTCTGAATCCATGTTGAATCACCACTTTCTTTTATTTTCACAGTCTAACGGTGTTAGATTGAACCTTACAGTGTTAGATGATATCATGAACCTATAGACCTGTAAAGCATAAACTTACACTGTTAGATAAAAGGGCGGATAATGATGAAAAAGAAGCAGCCTCAAATTTCGGAGGACAGGATTCTGGAAGTCTCGTGGGAGCTTCTTGGGGAGGAGGACATCGAGAAATTTAGCATGAGACGACTGGCCGACAGGCTGGGAATTCAGGCTCCCTCCCTGTATTGGTACTTTAAGAGCAAACAGAATCTTTACCAGCGCCTGGCCAATCAGGTATCGAAGGTGATCCTGGAGGAGTTCCAATCCGAGGGGGATTGGAAGGAGCAACTGACAGGGCTTGCGGTAACCGTAAGGAATGTGCTTAGCCGATATCCCTGCTCTACGCAACTCATGATGATGACGCTGCCCCACGAACCGGACATCATCCGGTTCACCAACCGTATGCTGCTCTGCGTGGAATCGACACCGCTTGACCAAGCGCAGAAAATGCAGGTGGTTACTACGCTTGTGAACTATGTCTTCTACTTCGTTCTAGACAATTATCAGCATGAGCGCAATGTCGCCGCGATCCTTAAAGACCAGGGAGCGCCTCCGGGTGAGGAGCTGATTCGGCTCATGGATTCCATGGGCGAGGCGGATGCAGGACTGTTCCGGAGAATGTTCACGAACGGGCTGTTCGAGATAATGGGGACCGACGGGGCGTTTGAGTTCGGCCTGAAGCTGATTCTGCTCGGGATTGAGCAGGTGATTAAGGAGCAGGAGAAGTAGAATGTCATCTGGAGAGTTCGACATCATAACAGATTGCCAAGAAACTTCATAACTCTGCTACGTTCTCTACGCAGTTTCGCTGTTCGGGGCGGAGGGATTTGGAAAGGTTGGTTTTAAATGCTGTTGATGAATGAGGACCAAATAGTCAACGAAATCGCGGTCTGGCTGAAAAAGCATTTTTCGGCTGAGATGTTGTCCGCCGAGCGTGTTAGGCGTGGGCTATTGAACGAGAAGTGGATTGTCGAGACGAACAAGGGGTGGCTGTTCGCCAAAAGCTATCACCCTGAGCGGTTTAAGATGGGTGATCCGGAATTTCGGGGCAAGATTGAAAATGCACTGCAACTGCAGCTTCTTTTTTATCAGTCGGGTGGACCGTGTCCTGAGCCGCTGACACTGGAAGGGGGCTGCATACACATCCTGCCGTGCGGAAGGTACATGACCGTCATGACGTGCTGTCCAGGCGCTATGGTACCTGCTGGCATGGTCGGTGAGCATAGGATGCACGCACTCGGACGGGCTGCCGCGGATATGCATACCGTCTGGGATTCCGCGGCGGCATTGGGGTTCGGAGCAGCAATGCCGCCGGAGGAACCGGTTTGGCGGTTGTCTCGCGAGGAGATGGAGCGCACCTGGGAGGTAAGTTGGGATGCGGCTCGTGACTCGTCTGAGCGTGTCCGGAATGCATTGCAACTACAGAAGGAGATTGCTGATTCACTTGGAGATGATGACTTTACGCCTCTGACTGCAGGCTGGGCCCACCTTGATCTGTGGGCAGACAACCTGCTTTTCGAAGGAGACGCTCTGGCAGCCATCGTTGACTTCGACCGGGCACGCCACTCGTTTCCAGCTCTGGACCTCGGGCGGGCTGTCCTTTCCGGCACGCTCAGCGAGCGCGGATTCTGCAAGGATGCAGTGGTCGCTTTCACTGAAGGCTACCGTAGTGTGCGGCGGCTACCGCCGGGCTCGCTTTTGAGGGCAATCAAGTACGTCTGGTGTATCGAATCGCTTTGGTGGATCCAGCCGTCATTCGAATCGTCCAGTGCAGTACCTAATATTGAATGTACAAAGAAACCTCTCCTTTTGAAATGGTTGGTCGCACTTCCATTTACCAAAAGAAAGGTTTCTTTTTTGCGGTTCTTTAAAGACGGTAGATCCATTTCCCCCTTAAACAACGGTCCGTTCGCGGAGTGTCCTCACCAAGTTCCCATTTGGAGTTGTAAAATTATTTATTTTCCGTCTTTAAAACACTATAGTCTCTCAGTTGAGTAAGATCTTGAGAGAGTGCAATACGATAGAGTTTATTAGAAGCAGTTGTGACATCAAAGGTATGTGAAATTACTCCGAATGCATCAGAAGATATCCACTGATAGGTTATAGATTTAATAGGTTCAGCTAAATAGCCTTTTTTGGTGATAAGATTTTCTACTTTTGCATACGAGCCATCAAGAGTAAATTGTTTAGTACCAGCATCGAGTCGTTCAGATATGAGTTTATCGGCTGAAGGTGTATCCATATCAAACTCTTTGTATATATTAGGACCACCAGTGTATTTGCTGCGAATTAGTTCACCTGTACCTCCATCCATCTCAACTAAAAAACTATAGGAGGGTGTAATGCTTACCTGAGCCCACCACGTAGAACTAGATTGACCAGCTTGAGGGGAATAGGACATTTGAAGCGTTTGATTATCAAGTTTTACGTCAGAAAATTTAAATATCTCCTGAGCAGCTATTTCAGCAGCTTCTTCTAAAGATAAATCTTTAGGACTAGGTGTTTTACTTTGAGTGTAGGGGGCGTAGATAGTCTTATAATTAGCCTTTACATAGCCAGCAGGAATTTGTCTATCCACTAAGTAGGAAAGCTTAGAGACATTGTAAGCAGTAGGAACCTTGTCTACAGTTTTTAGTTCACCAGCTACTGCAACTTGTGTGAGCAGCAGGGAAGAGACACCTATAAAGGTAATGATTTTAATGCTTTTAAAACCGTTTTTTACGAAATTTCTTGGATCTGATGATTTTCGAGACATTTTATTGTCCTCCTTGTTATTGTTTTTTAATACAAAATAAAAATAACAAGAGAATACATGGGTACTATTATAAAGTTGTTTCAGAGTTGTAAAAAAAAGAAATATCATTAATATTGAAGTTTTAATATGAGATAATAAGTGAAAAATTTATACATTTCCACATAGAATAGTACATCTATGTACAGATTTCAAGTGTAAAAGGATAGTAGTTGTTTAATATGATGGGGTGAAAGCATGGCAGATATTCTGGTAGTAGAAGATGAAGAGGGAATTAATGAATTAATAAGGAGAAACTTAAGTTTGGTAGGGCATACCTGTTATTTGGCTATGGATGGTGAGACAGCCGTAGAAATGATAAAAAATAAAAGTTTTGATTTAATTGTATTAGATATTATGCTGCCTGAAATGGATGGGTTTGAGGTATTGGAACAAGTAAACGGGATTCCTACTATTCTTTTAACGGCCAAAAGAAGCGTAGAGGATCGGGTAAAGGGGCTTGTCATGGGAGCAGATGATTATCTGACAAAACCCTTTGAAATGTTAGAACTTTTTGCAAGAGTAGAAGCTATATTAAGACGAACCAAGAAGGAAGAAGATACATTTGTAATAGATAATGTTAGGGTTGAATTTCAGAGTAGAAAGCTTTTTTTGAAGGATGAAGCAGTTGAATATACACCTAAGGAATTTGAGCTATTGGAGGTACTCATAAGGAATCGAAATATTGCTTTATCAAGAGAGAAGCTTTTAGAGTTAGTCTGGGGATATGAATACATAGGAGAATCAAGAACGGTAGATGTTCATATTCAGAAGCTTAGAAAAAAGTTGGGATTGGAGAAAAGGATTGTAACGGTGTATAAACTAGGGTACCGGTTAGAGGTGTAGTATGAAAAATAAAACCTACATATGGACTTTGGTATTATTCCTGTTGTTTATTAATGTTGGGATTATGATATTTAGTATTGTTAATACAAAACATAACCTTACAGGTATTAAGGAGAGTTATTTAAGAGAGTATGCTTTTTTAGTGAATGGTATGACTAAAGACATAATGGCTATGAAGAATAAAGGTTATGAAATAGACGCTGCTATTGCCCGTTCTTATGATTCTTATAATATGCAATATGAAGTTCAAAAAATTTATTTACAGATTTATAAAGATAAAGTGAGAAGATATTCCAGTTTGCCTATGGAAGCAACATTAAGTGATAAGGAAATAAATGAAGAAAAAGATATAACGGAGATAACTGTTGTAACACTAGATGGAAGGAAATACATACAGGTATGTGGGTACTTACCAGAGCCGTATAGCCAATATGCATTAGTCTATTATGCAGATATAACAGATACAGTAAACGAGTGGGAAAAGATGAATAACTCCTTATTTATTGCAGGTATAATATTTTCAGGAGTTTTAAGTATATGCTTGTTTATTTTATTAGAATATCTTTTTAAACCACTAGAAAGAATTTCATGTATTTCAAATAAGATTGCCAATGGTGAATACAAAGAAAAGCTAGAAATAAGGGGTGGCGAAGAAATTGCAGAGGTTGTACAAAGTTTTAATATGATGGCGGATAAAATTCAATATCAGATGGAAGAGCTTGAGAACCATGCGATAGAAAAGCAGAGATTGATAGATGATTTGGCACATGAATTAAGAACTCCATTAACTGCAATCTACGGATATGCTGAATATATGCAGAAGACGCATTTAAGTGAGGAAGATAAGTATGCTGCAACCAATTATATTTTATCAGAGAGTAAAAGGTTAAAAAATATTTCCGAAAGTTTATTGGAACTGGTAATCATACGGGAAGAAAAAGAAATAGAAATGGTATCAATTGACATAGAACAGTTGTTTAAAAAAATTCATCAAACCGAAAATATTAAGCTCAAAGAAAAAGGAATAGAATTAGTATATTACAATGAGTTGAAAGAAATAAAAGGAAATGAAGATTTAATAGAAAGTATGGTTGTGAACTTAGTAGACAATGCAATAAAGGCATGTAGCAGAAACGGTAAAATTACGATGAGAGCTTATTTTGAAAAAGAGAAAAAAATTATTGAAATAGAAGATAACGGAAAGGGAATGACAGAGGCGCAGCTCCTTTTGGTGACAGAAGCATTTTATAGAGTAGATAGGGCAAGAAGCAGAAAAGAAGGGGGAACCGGACTGGGACTAACATTGTGTGCGCAGATTGCTAAGAAGCATCATGCAGAGTTATCTTTTTCTTCAAAACCTAATGAGAAAACAATTGTAAAGGTGATTTTTTAGGAATGTTAACTTAAAAGATGCTAAGTCGCCTGGAAAATTGTATCAGGCGGTCAACAATAAATAATAGAAGAGGAGCACCACAGTAAACGGGTGCTCCTCACTAATCTGGACATGTGCTTTTACTGTATCCCTTTCATATACCCCTGAATTTTCGAGGAGAACGAGTAGAGCAGAATACTGAGGAGGATTGCCGCTCCTCCAATGACACCAAAGTATACCATCTCAGTCTCAGGCGAATAAAATCTCACAATCTGAGCATTAATCGCTTGGGCAGCCGCATTGGATAAGAACCATAAGCTCATGGTCTGAGCGGAGAAGGCGGAGGGTGCTAGTTTGGTCGTTGCCGATAATCCTACAGGAGACAAGCATAGTTCCCCCACCACAACGATGAAATAGCTAAGCACGAGCCATAAAGGATTAACCAGGGAATTCTCACCCCCAAAGTAAGCCGGCAAGAGGATCACAAGGAAGGACAATCCTGCAAACAATAGACCCAAGGCGAATTTCTTCGGTATCGTGGGCTGCCGTTTTCCAAGCTTCACCCATAACCAGGCGAACAGGGGGGCTAACGTGATAACAAACAAAGGATTTAAAGACTGAAACCAGGCTGGCGAAATATGCAGTCCGGCAAAATGGAGCTCTGTACGTTTATCTGCATAACTGGCAAGGATGGTTGACCCTTGCTCTTGAATAGCCCAGAACATAATCGCTGCAATAAACAGCGGAATATAAGCAATGAGTCTTGAGCGTTCCACGCTGGTTGTTCTTGGACTACGGAACATGACAATGAAATATAGGGTTGGAATCAGAATCCCCAGAATCCCTATAATCACTATAAATGATTTAAACGTTAACAGACCTAATGGAATCGTAACCGCAACGATAACAGCGAGAAGTACTGCCCCGGTACCGAATAAAAGGGACACTTTTTTGCGTTCCGCACTTGATAACGGACTTGCAACCAGAGTGCCTGCAAGACCGAGGTTTTTTTTCTTGGTAGAGGTAAACATGATTAATCCCAGAAACATCCCGACGGCTGCAATACTGAAGCCCAGGTGGAAATTGTAATCCATCCCGATGGTTCCTACAATTAGCGGAGCGATGAATGCCCCCAGATTGATGCCCATGTAGAAAATACTGAATCCTGCATCCCGGCGCCCATCATCCTCGCTGTACAGTTGACCTACAATACTGGATACATTAGGCTTCAGCAAGCCCGTACCCAGTACGATTAAAACCATGGAAACAAAAAATAATGAAACACTTCCCGGGATGGCCAAGGTGATATGCCCCAGCATGATTAAGATACCGCCGTAGAATACAGCCTTCGACGCTCCGAATACCCGATCCGCTAACCATCCGCCAATAATCCCGGACATATAGACAAGCGAACCATAAATTGACATAATGGCGAGAGCGGTGCTCTCCTCCATGCCGAGTCCGCCTTGACTCAGTTCGTAATACATATAATAAACAAGGATAGCTTTCATTCCATAGTAGGAAAAGCGCTCCCAAAACTCTGTGAAGAACAGAGTAAACAACCCTTTGGGATGTCCAAAAAATCCCCGTTGCGGAACACTCTCCACGATTCTTTGTTTGTTAAAATCAGCCATGCTGATACTTCCTCCCTTGGTGGTAACAAAATTGTGTGTTCAAAGTATCATCCCTTAGTAAGAATACCCATTATGAGACATTTTCAACTTTCAGAGGCCCATATTAGATCCCACAGCGGATGCAAAAAAATTAGTATACAACATTGGGTGTGAGGTTGGATGTGACATAACTCCAAGAATGGAATCGTAGTAGAATTACACCATACTCAAATCAGTTTCATGTACTCGAGGAAAGGGGGGCTCCCGGTGGCGAAATGGGACAACATGCTGTCCATGCTGTGGATGCTACGATCTGGAAGGAAGCTCACCGCTGCGCAGATCGCGGACAATTTGGAGATCAGCGTCCGCACCGTGTACCGGTATATAGACGCATTATGCGCCAGCGGTGTGCCAGTTGTTGCGGAGTCAGGTCATGAAGGCGGTATTCGCATTTTGGGAAATTTCAAGGAGACGCCATTGTTCTTCAACTCTGTGGAACTGAAGGCACTTATGGACGCATTTAAATTTGCGCAAGGCGCGGGCTATCCCTATACAGAGGAGCTGGAAAGCGCATTGAAGAAGGTGGAGAACGGACTACACGAGGAGCAACGCCACGATCTGTCCCTTCAGACGAGCGGCTTGGATGTAATCTCTCCGGTGCGTCCGCCTTCCGCCGTTCTGTTGCTTAAGGACCTGGAGCAGGCGGCCAAGGACGGGCGAACGGTCCACATCACCTATAGAAAAGTAAATGAGGAGCTGGCGAGCGTACGTGACATCGATCCGTACGGATTGGCGTACAACCGAAACGAATGGTACGCTGTCGCGTTCTGCCATCGGTCGCAGGCAGTGCGGACATTCCGTGTGGACCGCATTGCACGGCTGGAGCCGACCGAAGAACGGTTCGAAAAGCCGGAGCGTTTCTCTGCGTCCGTCTATTTCCGGGACCAAACCGAGCGGAGACGAGAGGCGGATGGACCGCTGACAGTTATCCGCATCGAAGGAGAGCCTGACACGTTGAACGCGGTTTGCGGCCACTGGCATCTGCGTCACTATTTAACGGAACGGACCGATCGGGAGGCACGGTTTCTACTCGACGTTCCGACGATGAACAAGTACCTTCCGATGTATCTGATGACGTTCGGCACAGCCATTCGCATTCGGGAACCGCTGGAGCTGAAGAGCCGGATCCGGGAAATGGCATATGGAGTTGCAAAATATTATGAAGACGGTCCGGATTGAACTACGCTGACATTGATTGTCAGTGAATCCGGTATGCGATAGAAGGAAAGGTGGATTCATCCATGGTTCAGCACCCGCATCCATTGTACGAATACTTGCCGTCACAGCCAGTGCAGACCCTTTATAACTTGGGATGAATGCTGCCTTAGTTTTACATATTCACCCGCCTGTTTAAGCGGCCTTGGTCTGGTTTCATGGGCCTGAGGCCGTTTTGTTCTGCGCTGAAGGGGGATTTGACTTGAATAATGCCGGATTCTCTGTTATGTTGATAGTAACAAATAGAAAATATCAAATTGTTACTAAGTGTTTGGATTAAGTTATTTTCAGCAAGAATAAACAGGGAAGCGGAGGGGGATGCAATATGAAAAGGGCCGTGGGCGGATGGAAGTTGTTCGAAGTGGTCTGGCTGGTGTTGTTTACTTTAATTGCTGTCAGTTTTACGTTTCTTTCCAAGGATTCTTTTCTCGGATTCACGGTCTTTATCACCGGAGTGCTATGTGTGGTGCTTACGGCGAAGGGGAAGCTAATGAGTTATGTTTTTGGCATGTATAATACCTTCGGCTACGCCTATTTGGCTTATGTCAACGGATTATTTGGCGAGGTGATGCTGAATTTGATGTTCTTTGTTCCGATGAATGTCGCCGGCTTCTACATGTGGAAGAAGAATTTTCAGAGTGGTAAGCTGTCTATGCGCCAGATGGAGCTTAAAGGGATGTTCCTCGCTTTGGCGGTCTGTATTGCGGGTTCCCTGCTGCTGGGGTTCAGTTTATCGTTCATTTCGGGGCAGAACTCGCCTTACATCGATGCCATAACGACAGTGTTATCCATAGTGGCCACGGTTTTGATGGTAAGAAGATTCAAGGAACAATGGCTGGTCTATATTGTGCTGAATATGTTCACGGTGCTGCTATGGGTGATCCGGACGCTGGAAGGCAGCAGTGAGGGCCTGCTAATGGTCGTCATGTGGAGCGCCTACCTGATTAACGCGGCATACGGCTATTATAACTGGAATAAAGGGGCTAAGGAGGCACTCGCATGAAGACTCTTGGATTAACGCTCGGGAAGTTCGCTCCGCTGCATAAAGGACACCAGTACATGATCGAGACGGCGCTGCAGGAGGTAGATGAATTGATCGTGGTCATTTACGAGACGATGGTTACGCCGATTCCGTTGCATATCCGGGCGGGCTGGATCCGTAAGCTCTATCCGCTGGTTCGGGTAATCGAAGCCTGGGATGGCCCGGATGGGTACTCGGACGACAGGGAGCATGAGATCCGGGAAGAGCTGTATATTCTGGGGCTGCTTCAGGGCGAGCAAGTGACCCACTTTTATTCGAGCGAGTTCTATGGCGGGCATATGAGCATCGCATTAGGTGCAGCGGACCGGCGGGTGGATGAAGCTCGCCAGCATGTACCGGTATCGGCTACAATGATCCGTTCCGATCCTCATAAATACCGGGATTATGTAAGTGATATCGTGTACCGGGATTTAATCACGAAAGTGGTTTTTGTGGGAGCGATGTCAACCGGTAAGTCAACCCTCACCGAAGCATTAGCCCGGCGGTACCAGACAACCTTTGCCAGTGAGTACGGACGGGATTATTGGACTGAGCATCAGGTGGACCGCCGGATCGGCCTCAGTGCCTTTGATGAAATCGCCGTGGGCCATATGAAGCGGGAAGAGCAGGCGTTGCTGGAAGCAGACCGGTATCTCTTTGTCGATACGAATGCGATTACCACTTATATGTATGCCTTGGATTACCACGGACGGGCTCCGGAGCTTCTGACCCGGATCGCTCTGGAGAACGCGCAGCGGTATGATTTGTTTTTCCTGTGCGACGACGATATTCCTTACGACGACACGTGGGATCGCAGCGGCGATCAGAAGCGCCATGTTTTTCATAAGCAAATCCTAGCGGATTTGAAGGAGCGGCGGATTCCCTTTGTTACGTTAAGAGGAACGCTGGAGGAACGTATGCGTAAGGTAGACGAAGTGTTAGCGAAGTTTGAGCCTTATTGCAATTATTTCGGAGAACTGCAAAACTAAAAGAAAAGAACCAGGGAGGCGGAGACGTTGGAATTGGTGGATCGTGATGGACTTACAGAGCGTGAATTTTTGGAGCAGTATCGGGCAGGGGATTTCGAGCGGCCTTCGATGGCGGCGGATATGGTCATTTTCACGGTGACGAATACGGAGGCGGACAACTACCGCAAGCTTCCGGAAAAAGAGCTGCGTATCCTGCTCATTCGCCGGGGAGGGCATCCCTTCTTGGGGAAATGGGCACTGCCCGGCGGTTTCATCCGGCCGGACGAGAACGCCGATCAGGCTGCCGCGCGGGAACTGAGCGAGGAAACCGGCGTTGATGACGTATACTTGGAACAGCTCCATACTTTTACCGATGTCGGGCGTGATCCCCGCACCTGGGTGATGAGCTGCAGCTATATGGCTTTAATCGATAGCAGCCGGTTTCAGTTAAAAGCGGGTGACGATGCCGAAGATGCTGCCTGGTTCAAGGCGAGCTACCGGCTGCTGCGGGAGCAAAAGGAATTGCTGGACGAAGGATACGTCAAAACCTTGACCTATGAGCTTAAGCTTAGTGCCGAAGGAGAAGAGCTGACGGCGGTTGTCAACCGGACCGTAACGGCAAAGCCCACCTCTAAGTCAGTCGTTTACTCTATCATGTCGAATGACGGATTGGCTTTTGATCATGGGAAAATCATTGCTTGCGCTATCGAACGACTGCGAAACCAAACAAATGACACCGATATTGCCCTGCACCTGATGCCGAAGCTGTTTACCCTGACGGAATTGCAGCAGGTGTATGAGGTGATTTTGGACAAGGAACTGCTGAAGGCTGCCTTCCGGCGTAAGGTGGCTAATCTCGTGTCCGAAACCGATCACTACACGGAAAATGGGGGACACCGTCCTTCCCGCTTGTATCGGAGGAATTGGGAGCAAGCCTGAGGATAAATGTATGGAGACAGACCGCCGTAAGAGATCCCTTTCTTCTAGAGAGAGGGTCTTTTTTTTATTTTTACGATTACGCGGATTGTCAGATAGACCATTAAACTTAGACTTCAATTAATTATAAAGTTGACAGTTAGTATTCTAAGTGTTATATTTCAAACATCAATAAACCATATTCCATAATAGGAGGGTAATACGATGATTACTGCAATCACCAACGCGCGTATATTTGATGGCGAGAAAGTGATCCGAGCCACGACGGTCCTGATTGAAGGCGGACAGATTCTATCGGTGGGCGGGGAAATACCAGAGCATGCCGTCATTATCGATGCAGAAGGAGCGACTTTGCTGCCGGGTCTGATTGATGCGCACGTTCACACTTCCGTAGAGGGCTTGCGCGACGCATTGAAATTCGGAGTTACAACTGAATTGGAGATGATGGGCGGGTTCACCAAAAGCGGCCGCGAGACACAACTAAAAGGGCTCGATGATATTGCAGACGTACGATCTGCCGGGATGGCGGTCACACCTCCTGGGGGACATCCCGATGAGCTCATGCCGGGGGATGGAGAAATTCCGGATTTTGTGCTGAAGGAATTGGAGAAGATGAGCGAAGAAGACCGTAACGCTATGCTGGCTGCCCACTCGCATGATCATGGGGAGGCGCCTACGGTAACCAGCCGGGACGAAGCGCTGGCATTCGTGGGCGAACAAGTTAGTGCGGGAGCCGACTATATCAAGATTATGATTGAGGAAGGCACGGTATTGGCTGCGCCCGGACTGCCTGTTTTAAGCCAGGATATTCTGAGAACGGCTGTAGAGGAAGCGCATCGTCATCACAAGATTGCGATTGCCCATGTATTGACTGCCGAATCTGCCCGGCAAGCTATAGAGGTTGGGGTTGAGGGACTGGCTCACTTATTCATTGACCGCCCTGAAACTACTCCAGATCTGGTGAAATTGATTGCTGAGGCTGGCGCGTTCGTTACACCATGTCTTGTCCTGAACTCCTCGATTATCGGTCACCCCGCATCGGAATTGGCGAAGGATCCGCGTGTGAGCTCCAAGCTCAGTCCGGAATGGATCGATACTCTGAATGCCAGCTTCAATACTTACCCGCAAGGCAGCATGGAAGACAACTACCGGAATGTAATGGACCTTCATCATGCAGGCGTAGACATCCTGGTGGGTACGGATGTATCCGTACCCGTTCCATCGCTGGGCGGACTTGCCCATGGAGTCAGTGTGCACCACGAGATGCAGCTATTGGTGGAGGCAGGATTCACGCCTGTAGAAGCACTTCAGTCAGCTACCTCGAAAACAGCCCGCCGTTTCGGCCTGAATGATCGCGGGCATATCGTTGCGGGGGCGAGGGCAGACCTGGTCTTGGTTGACGGGGACCCAACAGTAAATATCTCGGATACGTTATCGATTCGCGAAGTATGGCAGCGCGGTGTCCGGAAATAGGAACTTAAGAATCCAACTTGCTCCATAGGCGAAATCCTTGATCCACAAGGGTTTCGCCTATCTCTTCCTTACCGTCTCCCCTTCAATTAACACAGGCTGATAATAGGTGCTGTTTCTTAAATCCTTCTTCCCTTGCAGTTTCTTAATCACCCAATCGGCGGCATCACGTCCCATTTGTTCCTGCGGGTGAGTCAATGTCGTCAGTTTGATGTTCGCATTTTTGGCAATATAGGAATTATCCTGACCTATAATAGATAAGTCCTCGGGAACAGATATATCAAGTTGTCTGCACACATGTACGACTTCCAGGCCTACCTCGTCGTTATAGCAGACAATTGCTGTTAATCCGCCTCGATTTTCGGTTAGGAATGTCTTCAAGTTGGTGGACAGGTCCTGCTTGGTTTCTGTATAAAATGAAAGTACCTGCTCTGGGTGAAAGCGTAGTTTGGCTTCTCCGAGAGCTTTGATATAGCCCTTCATCCGATACTTTCCTTGTAAATCATCCATTTTGGCAATGATCCCAATTTGTGTATGTCCGTTAGAGATCAACTCTTTGGTGGCCAGATAGCTGGACTGTACGTCATCGAGACAAAAGAATGGGACTTCGAGTTCTTCATAATAAGCATTAATCATGATGAATGGAACATCCTGTTCCTTGAACGACAGGTAGTAAGCGATATTGGGATTGTATAAATTGCTCTTCGTAGGTTCAATAATAAGACCATCCACACCAAAGGACAGCATCATCTCCAGAGCTTTCTTTTCCTGCTCGACATCATTATTGGTACTGGCTAATAGTAATGAATAATTATCTTCATTTAATCTGGATTCAATCCCGCGAATAATAGAAGGGAAGATGTAATCAGAGATGTAGGTCGTGATGACTCCGATTGTTTTATTATTTGGATTCCCACCGGTTTTTGACCGGAATTGGTTGCTGACATAAGTCCCCGAGCCTTTTTCACTTCTTAAGAAACCCTCATTGGATAGTTCCAGAATAGCTTTTCGAACGGTCTGCCGACTAACATTATACATATCCTGCAAGGCAGATTCCGTTGGAATCTGGTTTCCTATGCTGTATGTTCCTGAAAGAATATTGCTTTTGATATCCTCAAGAATAACCTGATACTTTGGTTTCACTGTACTCCTTCTTTCCTGGTTGTTCTAATACCAATTTGTCCATCCGTAATATTTGTATGTACATATTTTAGCATAATTATAAGCTGATTAGATACTATCGTCTTACATGTACTAATACTTCAGCTGAAATATGATGAAAATCCCTTGATATTCGCGATATTTGTAAGTATAACTATGAATGTCTGTTGACAAATGTACGAACAAAAAATATACTGAAACTGTAAATAAGGGAAAGCGCCTTCTTTCTATTATGGCGGTTAAAACAGTTGTTCAGAGAGGAGTAACGTGTGCATGGATCAAGACATCAAACAAGCGATACTCAAGGGAGAAACTTCACTTGGGATCGAATTTGGATCCACACGTATCAAGGCAGTGCTGATTGATCATCGTTTTGAAACAATCGCATCTGGAAGTTATGAGTGGGAGAACCTTCTGTTAGACGGGTATTGGACGTACAACTTAGAGAGTATTATCGCAGGTCTGCAAGAGGCTTATAGTGGAATGAAGCAAGAGGTTGAACGGAAATATGGAATCACCATTCGAACAGTGGGTTCTATAGGATTCTCTGGAATGATGCACGGGTATATGGCTTTTGACAGCGCGGGTAAGCTGCTAGTTCCGTTCCGGACTTGGCGGAATGCGACAACCGGTGCTGCAGCAAAAGAGTTAACTGATAAATTTCAATTCAACATTCCTGAGCGCTGGAGTATTGCTCACCTGTATCAAGCGATATTGAACGAAGAAGAACATGTTCCTCGTATTAATTTTATTACGACGCTCTCCGGATACATTCACTGGCTGCTGACTGGAAATAAGGCTATTGGTGTCGGAGACGCTTCGGGCATGTTCCCGATAGATGAAACTACACATGATTATAACGAATCCATGGTTAAGCAGTTTGATGAACTCATTGCGGCCAAAGGCTACTCATGGAAGCTGAAAGATATCCTTCCGGAGGTCCATATTTCAGGTCAGCAGGCAGGTGCATTAACCGCAGCGGGAGCCAAAATCCTAGATAAATCCGAAAATCTGCAGCCAGGTATTTCGCTCTGTCCTCCGGAAGGTGATGCGGGAACAGGCATGGTTGCTACGAATAGTGTGAGAAAACGGACAGGCAACGTCTCCGTGGGAACTTCGGTTTTTGCTATGCTTGTATTAGAGAAGGAGCTTACGGCGGTATACCCGGAAATTGATCTGGTGACAACACCGGGCGGCAATCCGGTCGGAATGGTTCATGCCAACAACTGTTCAAGTGATATCAACGCCTGGCTGGGCTTGTTCCGTGAATTCTACGAGGCCATGGGACAGAAGGCGGACACGAATCATTTATTCGGTGTGATGTTCAATAAGGCTCTGGAAGCAGACCCGGATGGCGGCGGATTGCTTAGCTATGGTTACTTCTCAGGCGAGAATATCACCGGAATGGAAAAAGGCCGGCCATTGTTTGTACGCTCCCCTGAGAGCCGTTTCAATCTGGCTAATTTCATGCGCACTCATCTGTTCACTGCTTTTGGTGCATTGAAAATCGGGATGGATATTCTGACAAAGAAGGAAAATGTCGAAATTGACAGCATTCTGGCACACGGCGGTTTATTTAAAACCCCTATCGTCGGACAAAAAATTGTTGCAGCTGCCTTAAATGTCCCGGTATCCGTGATGGCTACAGCCGGAGAAGGCGGAGCATGGGGAATGGCTATTCTGGCTTCTTACATGATTAACAAGGATCAGCAAGAAAGCCTGGAAGACTTCCTCGACCAGAAAGTATTTAAAGATACCGAAGGACAGGAGATTTATCCTGACGGCTCCGACGTTAAGGGATTTGAAGCATTTATGGAGCGCTACACTCAAGGTCTGGCGATTGAGCAGGCTGCTGTAGATAATCTAGTGGAAAACTGGAGGGGTTGACGTGTTAGAGCAACTGAAAGAAGAAGTATTTCAAGCGAATCTGGATTTGCCTAAACATGGGCTTGTAAAATACACCTGGGGGAACGTAAGCGCTGTTGATCGGGAGAGCCGCTTATTCGTTATTAAGCCTAGTGGTGTTAGCTATGACACGATGAAACCCAGCGATATGGTAGTTGTTGACTTTGACGGCAATGTGGTTGAAGGAGAGATGAGACCTTCTTCAGATACACCAACTCATGCCGTACTGTATAAGCATTACGCAGAGATCGGCGGTATTGTGCATACCCATTCGACTTGGGCGACCATTTGGGCTCAAGCGGGTCTGGATGTACCTGTTATGGGGACTACTCATGCAGATACCTTCTATGGTTCTGTACCTTGTGCCCGTTTCTTAACGCAAGAGGAGATTGACCGTGGTTATGAAGCGGAAACCGGCCGTGTCATCATCGAGACGTTTGAGCAGCGCGGGCTTGATATTTTAGCAGTGCCTGGTGTCCTGCTTAAGGGTCATGCTCCGTTCACCTGGGGCAAAGATGCCAAATCCGCAGTCATGAACAGTGTCGTGCTCGAAGAGGTTTCGAAAATGAATTTATTCGCACGGCAATTGAACAGTTTTGCTGAAGAATTGCCACAGCGCATTCTGGATAAGCATTACTTACGCAAACACGGGAAAGATGCCTACTACGGGCAGAAGTAATACCAACTAATAATTTATGAAAAGAGGATGAATGATGTCAACAGTAGGTGCAAAAGAATTCTGGTTTGTCGTAGGTTCACAACATCTGTATGGTGAAGAAGCGTTAGCAGAAGTTAAAGCAAATGCACAAGTAATGACCGATGCCTTGAATAAGAGCGGCGTTCTGCCTTATCCGCTTGTATTGCAGGATCTGGCAGTCACTGCAGACAAAATCACTGCCCTCATGAAAGAAGTCAACTATCGTGACGAGGTTGCCGGTGTCATCACCTGGATGCATACCTTCTCACCTGCAAAAATGTGGATCCGTGGTACTAAAATGCTGCAGAAGCCGCTGCTTCATCTGGCTACACAGTACAATGAAAGTATTCCTTGGGCAACCATTGACATGGACTTCATGAACCTCAACCAGGCAGCACATGGTGACCGTGAATATGGATTTATCAACGCCCGTCTGAAAAAACAGAATAAAGTAGTGGTAGGATACTGGGGACGCGCGGAAGTTCAGAAGCAAATTGCAGAGTGGATGGACGTAGCGGTTGCCTACAATGAAAGCTTCAATATCAAAGTTGCCCGCTTTGGCGATAACATGCGTAACGTTGGCGTTACTGAAGGCGATAAGGTCGAAGCTCAAATTCAATTTGGCTGGACCGTGGACTACTTCGGAATTGGCGACCTTGTTGGGTACGTGAATGCTGTGAAGGAAGAAGAAATTGATGCTTTGTTCGCGGAGTATTCCAAAGCTTATGAATTTGACTATGGTACTTACAGCAAGGAAGCTTGGGAAGCCAGTGTAAAAGTGCAGGCAAGCTATGAAATTGCCCTCAAGCGCTTCCTGGATCATGGCGGCTACACGGCCTTCACGACGAACTTCGAAGACCTCTACGGTATGAAACAGCTTCCGGGTCTGGCCGTTCAGCGTCTGATGGCACAAGGATACGGATTTGCCGGTGAAGGGGACTGGAAGACCGCTGCCCTTGATCGTCTGCTGAAAGTAATGAGCCACAACCAAAACACTGGTTTCATGGAAGATTACACCTATGAAATGGCAGCAGGTCAGGAATCAATCCTTCAATCCCATATGCTTGAGGTTGACCCGACGCTGGCAAGCAATAAGCCCAAAGTCCTCGTGTCTCCGCTCGGTATTGGCGATCGTGAAGATCCGGCCCGTCTGGTGTTTGACGGCAAGGCAGGAGACGGCGTGGTTGTGTCCATGGCTGACTTTGGCACTCATTACAAACTGCTGATCAATGAAGTTACTGCATTTGAACCAACAGTTCCTGCTCCCAATCTTCCAGTAGCCCGTGTACTATGGAACGTGAAGCCGAACTTCCAGGACGGGGTTAAGGCATGGATTGAGAACGGCGGCGGCCACCATACCGTGGTTTCCTTGAATCTAACCACAGACCAGATTGTTACTTATGCAAAACTGGTTAACCTGGAATACGTAATTATTAAGTAATCAGAAGATAGTTATCTATAAAAGCATTGGGTCCGTTCACAGGACCCAATGCTTTTTTGATTGATGAATGAGGTTGTCTTGGCAAGCTGACCTAGAGGGAGAAGCGGGGTTATGAAATAGAAAAAGCCTGGCAGACGCGCCAGGCTCAGACCTATATAATCATTGCATACAAAGAAGCAATATGTTAAAGTTGAAGGACTGTCGATATTCATCATATAAAGACAGACTTATTGATTATCTTTATACTTTGATTATAGCAAAAGAATTTACGTTTTGTCAACCGTCCTTTTTTCAAAATATAAGAATTAATATGCTTCGCGCTATAAATTATCCTTCTATTTCTCGCTGAAACGGTGCCGTCCTTAAAAAAGGACGGTGAAGCCGTTTCTACTTGTTTCTAACTTAGTTTGAGAAGGAGTGTATTCAGGAATGATGGACTCAAATGAATGGCGGCAGGAGCAGCAGCAGCTCAATCTGGTAATGGATAAGCTGGAGGAGAGAATTGTTGAACTGGAGCCCAAGATAAGTCAATTAAGGGAGCAGGCAGCGGATATCCGTAAAAGATTTTGGGATGAGGTTACGGTCAACACGAGTACGGATGAGGATTTTGAAGAGACATTCTTCACAATCAATCAGCAAACTGCAGTGTTATCTGAACGGGAACGGAGCCACGGACGGTTGTTGCAGCAATGGAAAAATATGAACCGGCTACTGCCTTCTCCGTATTTTGGACGTGTTGATTTTCAAGAAGAGGGCCAGGGTATCACTGAGCAAGTGTATATCGGGGTGTCGTCCTTCGTCGATGCAGATGGCCTGAGCTTTCTGGTGTACGACTGGCGTACCCCTATGGCGAGTCTATACTATGACTATCCTCCAGGAGCAGCAGCCTTTGAAACGCCGGGAGGGCGCATCACCGGGACCATGAAGCTGAAGCGGCAGTATCAGATCCGTGACGGTCATCTCGATAATGTATTCGATTCGAGTATAACTATCGGTGACCAGTTACTGCAGCAGGTGCTCGGTCAGGGGGCCGATGCACAAATGAAAAGCATCGTGGGGACAATTCAAAAAGAACAGAACGCGATCATCCGCAACGATAACAGTCAAATGCTTATTGTGCAGGGAGCGGCCGGCAGCGGGAAAACTTCTGCGGCGCTGCAGCGTGTGGCTTACTTGCTGTATAAACACCGTGAAAGACTCACCGCGGATCAGATCGTTCTTTTTTCACCTAACCCCATGTTCAACAGCTACGTATCCACTGTTCTTCCTGAACTCGGAGAGGAAAACATGCAGCAGACCACCTTCCAGGAATATCTGGACAATTGGCTTGCCTCAACGTTTCGTTTGGAGGACCCGTTTGATCAGATCGAATATGTGCTGACCGAGCAGCAGACTCTGGGTTATGAGGCTCGTATGAATGGAATTCAGTATAAGGCGTCTGAAGCTTACCTTCAGGCACTCCGCGGTTATTCGTTGTGGCTGGTGAAGGAGGGAATGAGGTTTGACGGCATCCGTTTCCGGGATCGCGTGTTAATTCCGGGCGAGCAAATAAAAGAAAAGTTTTACAGCTATGACTCCTCCATTCGCCTCACGAACCGCATCGCACTGGTACAAAAATGGCTGCTGCAGGAGCTGACCCGGCTGGAGAAGAAGGAGCAGGAAGCGCCTTGGGTACAGGAGGAGCTGAACTATCTCGATGGAGAGCAGTACGCTGAAGTGTTCAGTATGCTGCATAAAGAGCAGGGGGTCTTTGACTTTGCCGAAAAGTACGCCCGAATATACGAAATGCTGCACAACAAACGCCGTCCGGACGAGAGTGATTTCGATTTTGCCGAGCGGGAGGAAGAGCTGCTCAGCCGAATGATTGTGAAGGAGGAATTCAAACCACTCAGACGGAGCGTAAAACAGTTCTCGTTCATAGACATGGTTGGACTGTACAGCCAGTTGTTCAGAGACGAGGCGGCATACAGGGAGATGACGAATGAAGCTGAGGTACCGGAGCTTTGGCCGGAAATCTGTATGCAGACCCAAGAAAAGCTGGGCCGAAACGAACTCTATTATGAAGATGCTACACCGTATCTATATCTGAAAGAACTTGTCGAAGGTGCCCGGACCAACACGCAGGTGCGGCATATCTTCATCGATGAAGGTCAGGATTATTCAATGTTTCAGTATGAGTTCCTCAAAAGACTCTTTCCCCGTGCCCGCATGACGGTACTCGGTGATTTCGGTCAGGCCATCTTTACGCAGGCAACGAATTTGCACGGGATGGACTCTCCATTGATTCAGCTGTATGGCGAAGCGGCAACAAGTCAGTTTCTTCTTATCCGCAGTTATCGCTCCACCCGTGCAATTGTGGAGTTTACGAAGTCGCTTTTGCCGGGCGGAGATGCAATTGTACCGTTTGACAGAAGTGGCAGGAAGCCGTCCCTCCTGAAGATGGGGGGCAGCGAAAAAAGAGCGGAACGAATAGCGGCAGATCTGGCGGCGCTTCAGGCTGAAGGTTTTACATCCATCGCTGTTATAACGAAGACTGCCGCCGAGAGCAGAGAGGCTTACGAGACTTTGACAGCCGGGGGCTCCAAAGAGCTGCGGCTGATCACAAAGAACACACCCACTTTTGAAAAGGGTACGCTAGTTATTCCTGCCTATCTCGCTAAAGGTGTTGAATTTGATGCAGTGCTGATCTATGACGCTTCCTTGCAGTCCTATCACCAGGAGAGCGAGCGCAAGCTCTTTTATACAGCATGCACACGGGCAATGCACCGGCTTTTACTGTACACAACAGGGGAATGGACGCCTTTCGTTCAGGGCGTAGATAGGTCTTTGTATGAGCTAGTATAAGTTTAAGACTTACCGGTACGGGTTCAAGCTGAGCTCCAGCAATTGGATGACGATTTCCTGTAACTGGGGCGGCTCCCCGACCTTCACTTCGGGTCCGAACTTCAGCAGCCCCCGCGCCGTATAAGGGAACTCTTCCACAGGGACGCTGCCCTTCCAGAGATAGGCATACTCAGAAGGGAGCTCTGCCTGCTGCAGAGAGTGAAACATCGGATCGGATTCAGCCAGCCGGGCTCCAAAGGCGGTAAACCACAGCGTAACCTCCAATCGGGGCCGCTCATCAGCAGCTCCCAGCCACTCCTGCAGATCTGGAGCGGAGGGGTCCTCTTGTTCCAGCACCTCCAACTCCAGGATGCGATCGGCGCGGTACAGGATCACACGGTCGCCTTTCTTGGCAGGCATATACCAGTAGCCGTTCTCCAGGTAGATGCCGACAGGAGTTGCTTGTGCGTCCTTCGTTCCGCTCCGCGAGCGATAGGTGAACGCAATCTGCCTCTTGGCGATTGCCGCTTGGAGAATAGCTGTTGTAAACGGCGCAGGCTGTGCAGGCTGCTGCTGGAGGACGGCGATGTGGCTGCGCATCCGGTCGATCGAGTCCTTCACGTCAGGCGGCAGACTGGCATAGTACTGCTCGGCCAGGTGCGTCCGGAACGACTCATAGGGGAAGCTCTGGATTTGCTCCATGACCTGAATCATCAGGAAGAGACCCAGAGCTTCGTTAGGCGTAAGCCGCAGCGGCGGCAGAATCCGGTTAGGCAGCGCCCGGTAACCGCCATGGGCACCTACTTCGGCATATAACGGGAAGCCGATCTGCTGCAGGTAGTCGAGATCGCGCTGAATCGTCCGCAAGGACACCCCGAAGCGTTCGGCCAACTCACGGGCAGTGAATTTTTTGCGGGAGTCGATGATTTGCATCATGGCTAGCCGTCGGTCGTTCATTTTTTGCACCTCATTTTATTACGACGTATGTTGTCATAGTTCCAGTTTATCATGAAAGCATGAGAGGAGCGATGAACAATGAAGCGGAGTAAAGTTGTGCTGTATGTTGCCATGAGTCTGGACGGGTATATTGCCAAGCCAGATGGTTCAGTGGATTGGCTCTATGATGTTCAAGGAGATGGTGGCGACAACGGCTACGGTGATTTTTACAAGGGCGTTGGCGTAGTGGTTATGGGAAGGCTTACTTATGATGAGGTGCTGAAGATTTCGGATGAATTTCCTTATGCCGGCAAGCCTTGTTACGTTCTGACCAGAAGAGAGCAAGCCCCAGACAAGTATGTACATTTTACCGACGAGGCACTGGACAGCTTGATCCCGCGGCTGCAGGTCATGACCGATGGGGATGTCTGGCTGGTGGGAGGCGGCCAACTGGTGCAGGCGTTCCTGGAGCATGAACTGATCGATGAGGTGCAGCTAACCCTGATTCCGAAGCTGCTTGGCGAGGGGATTCCGTTATTTCCTGCAGGAACGGTTCCTGGCAATCTGAAGCTGACAGGGCTGGAGCGTATGGGTCAGATGGTATCGATCTGTTATGAAGTCATCAAGTAAGAAGCCTGGCGGCGGGAGGGGCTTTCCGGAATCGGGTTCACGACGAAGCTGAAAAAGAATTAAAACGCTACTGACATAACGTTGTCAGTAGCGTTTTTGTATAGTCAGATTAGATCATGATAAAGGAGCTGTTTGAAAAGTATGAATACTACCGAAGCGTTGCAGCGGTTTGAAGAAACGGCAAATTACTATCTCCATCAACTGGATGATTTCAGTATGGAGCAGTTGAAGCGTCAGCCAAGTGAGGACGAGTGGTCGCTTGGGCAAATGTATCTGCATCTGATTAACTCGGCTCTGTATATGCAGCTTCGCAATGTTGAACAATGCCTGGCTCCAGGTGAGGATTCTGTTGCCCCTATCGCGGAAAAGACAAGAGCGGGTGCAGAGATCTTTGATCAAGGAAGCTTCCCGCCTATTCGTGTCCATGTCCCGCCTTCTCCACAATATACCCCGGTGCAGCCGGAGAGCAAAGAACAGTTAATTCAGGGATTGAATACTGTGATCGGCCGAATGAAAGAAACCTTGCCGAAGCTTGAACAGGCATCTCTGCAGAATACGGTACCCCATCCGCGATTCGGTCCACTCAACTCCGTAGAATGGTTTTTGCTTATTGAAATGCACTATCGTCATCATCTTCTGCAGATGGATCGGTTGAGGGCATTTCTAGAATGCAACGTATAAGCGAGCAAAGCCGCTGCTGGATTGGGGTTGTCTCCGCTTCTCATGTGAAGCGGGGGGTGCTCGGTGGATTCGCCCAGCTCAACCATGGCAAGTCAGCACCTTTGCGGCGGATGAAACGTGGCGATTGGCTGATATACTATTCTCCACGGACGGATTTGGCGAAGGGGGAGGTACTCCAGGCATTCACTGCCATTGGTCAGATTGAAGATGACAGCATCTACCCCTATAAAATGTCCGAAACCTTTGTGCCCTACCGCCGGAATATCCGCTATTTTCCTTGCCAGGAAGTGAAGATTGCGGATCTATTGAACCAGCTTAGCTTCACACGCGGGAATCGAAACTGGGGGTATAGCTTCCGTTATGGTCATTTCGAGATCAGCCGGGAGGATGGGCAGGCGATTGCGGCCGCCATGAAGTTATGGAAATAAATACCGATAAAGATTGAAAACTTCCCGGGCCCTATTGTAAAATCAAGAAGTTGTCGAATTATGGTCCAAAATACCATCCTTGGGACCTATTAGGACGACAATGCTTATTGAGATTTTAGAGTAGAAGGGGAGAAGACAATGCTATTCCATGCAGTGCGCCGTAAAGTTAATCTGATGATGGTGTTTGCCCTGTTATTGAGCACCCTTATGCCAAGTATGGCATTTGGAAAGTCTACGCAGTTCAAAGACACCGCTGATTCTTACGCGCAAAAGGAGATTCAATCACTAGTAGAAGCAGGTATAATCTCTGGGTATGAAGATGATACGTTTAAACCGAATAAGGCTATGACACGCGCTGAACTGGCGAAGATCATCGTTCTGTCCCTCGGCCTGAAGGTGAATGCAGATCAAGCAGCTTCGTTCAAAGACGTTGCCCCGAACAGTTGGTACCGCGGTTACATAGGTGCATTGGTAGAGACCGGTATCACACAAGGTACATCGGCTACCACATACAGTCCTAATTCGAATGTCACCCGCGAAGAGTTGGTCGTATTTTTCATTCGAGCCTTTAAATTGGAAGAAACGGCGAAGAAGCTTCCGGTTGACAGCGAGCTGTCAGATCTATCAGAAGTGTCCGAATGGGCAAAGGCGCAAGTGTCCCTGGCCTTTAAGACCGGCTTCATCAACGGGACCCAAGGCAGTGATGGGACTCTGAAATTCAAGCCAAAAGACCACGCCGAGCGGCAAGCGCTGGCTCGTCTAGCTTATGAATTCACAATCAATAAATCTGTGTATGTCGATAAATCCATGAAGCTCCTTGCTGAAGAGGATAATAAGGGTAAGGCTCCCGTGGCAACCCCGACGGCAACCTCGGTGACAACCGATCGCGGGTCTTCTCCTGTAGCACCAGCACCTGTGCCGACTGCTCCAGCACCGGTATCACCAGCACCTGTGCCGACTGCTCCAGCACCGGTATCACCAACACCTGTGCCGACTGCTTCAGCACCGGCAGTACCAGCACCGGTAAATGGTCTCCAGGTTACGATAAATGGAGAGAACATGGATTCCATTTATGCCGAGGAGCAAACAAAAGTCATATTCCGTGCAACGCTTAATGCAGCCAAAACGGTTAATGCGAGTGTCTATAAAATGGACGACAGCGGCAAAGTGATTTCCCAAATCACCACACTGTTTGATGATGGTTTGCAAGAACATGGAGACAGTCTTAAGGCAGACGGGATCTACAGTGGCAAAGCTGAATTGACTGAAAGTACAGAAGGCTACATCAATCTGCAGGCTTATACGGAAGATGTACCAAGCAGCGCAGTCCTGAAATTATCAGTAGTTAAGCATCTTACGAATGAGCAGCTCGCACAATCAGAAATCATTGAAAATAATACGCAGGTTAAGCTTGATCAGTTAGTCACTGAATATGGCGATTTGCAAAAAGCGAAGGAAGCAACTGTGACTTGGCTGCAAACACAAGCTGATGTTGAGAATGCCGGTATTTCCGGTGAGGGCGGAAGCATCTGGTATTTACTGGACACTGGGATTCTGGGGGGCATTTCTGCAGCTCCAGAGAATACGAAAGGTTTAAGCAGTACCGTTGAAGAGGCTGCGTCCAGTAATGCATTCAAAGCGAATGCGTTAATGCAAAGTATGGAACAAACCGTCGCAACCATAGGAAGTAAGCGGGTTGCTGTGATTTCTCCGTTTTCCAGCAAGCTTTCGTCATCGAATGTTTATGACGCAGTGTATAATAACTTCGTTCAGTCGAATTATCCGTTCCTTGCGGAAAGAGTAAAAGATACTGCAGCGGATGTTAACTTCTTTAAAGGACTAAATCAGTATGGAGTCATAGTTTTAGATACCCACGGAGATACTTTCTATGATGAAAACGTGCTCCAAAAACTCCATAAGAAGTACGGCATGGATTTCAAGTATGCTGGACCACAAGTGATGTTCCTGACAGGGGAAAAGGCAACAGCAGAGAGTAAAAAAGCATATGAAATGGATCTGAAAAAAGGAAGGTTGGCTATAATCTCTGGCTATTATGCGATTACACCGTCCTTTATTACACGCTATAACGATATGCTACCGGATACGATTGTATTTAACGGCAGCTGCCGAAGCTTGTACAATAATTCCATGGCAGATGCATTCATCAACAATGGTGCAGGCACTTATTATGGATATACCGATTATGTAAAACTTGCCTATGATCAAGCAATTATTCAATCCGTATTCACAGCTTTGGTTGATGAGAACAAGACCACCGAAGAAGCCTTCCAGGCAGCAGTGGCTGCCCATGGCGCAAACGATGGTGTGGCGGCTTTTGCTATGAAGGGAAGCAGCATTGGCGCTAAGACAGAGGGTGTAATTAACGGGACATTTGAAAGCGGAAATTGGGTCGGATGGAATGGAAATGGCGATGTCCGGGTGATTTCAATGCTGGGGCCCCTTAAGCCGACTGAGGGTAACTACATGGCTATTATCAGTACCGGCCTGGGGTTTGAAAACAACAATAACGGAGGCAACGACTACAATTCGGATAGTTATATTGAGCAAAGCTTCATTATTCCAGCAGGGACAACTACTCTTTCGTTCGACTATAATTTCATTTCTGAGGAACCAAAGGAATATGTTGGAACGAAATTTAACGACACTTTTAAAGCAACGGTAACTTCCAGTGTATACATCAATACAGCCTCTGTTGTTACCTCTCATGTGAATGGGGGGGACACGGTGACATCCAATGTCTACGGTGATGAGTCTGTTACTGTTGGGACTGAATCGATTAATGGCTCCACGGCATATTGGATTGATGAGAACAAAGTGGCAATTGATTTCTACGGTGGCGACTCTACGGCATACATGACGAATTGGAAGCACGTACAGTTCGATGTAAGTCAATTTGCCGGCAAGGCTTCCATTGTCCTCCGCTTCCACGCCTGGGATCAGGGAGACAGTGTATTTGATACAGCAGTGCTGATCGACAATGTGATACTCAAATAACACAAAGAAACGGCTGGCTCAGGGGGAACCTGAACCAGCCGTTTTTTATATTCTAGCGGAGTTAAGGAGGTAATACTGATACTCAGAGGTAACCTCAAAGCCAACGTTGCGATATAGATGTAAGGCCCGCTCATTTCCGTGAGAGCACGGGAATGATTTTGTTCTTGGACATGTAGCAACTATAACACAACGCATTCCTCAGCTTAAGGGATTCACTATGTTATATAAAAAACTAGATAAATATTAAAATTTATATGTAATAGTGATACACTAAGATCAGGTCATCATTGATCCAGAAAAGGTGTGTGACGAAGTCGCACCCTAGCTTGTTATAGCGCCTAAGCAGGAGCGCCTGAATCTTCCTGCAAATCGTAGGGTAGAAGGACGGGTAAACATGAGCAACCAACAAACAAAAACAGACGTTATTTTAATTGGTGCCGGAATCATGAGTGCGACGTTAGGTTCTATGCTGAAGGAATTAGTCCCGGACTGGAACATCACCGTGTTTGAGCGGCGGGCGGGCGCAGGCGAGGAGAGCTCTAATGAATGGAATAATGCAGGAACGGGGCACTCTTCACTGTGCGAGCTGAATTACACCGTAGAAGAGCCGGATGGATCCATCGATATTAGCAAGGCTGTAAAAGTAAATGAAGAATATCAGTTCTCCAAGCAATTCTGGTCTTACCTGGTAAATAGCAAACGGATACAAAACCCGCGGGACTTTATTGTGGCCGTGCCCCATATGAGCTTTGTCCAAGGGGAAACAGATGTTGCTTTTTTGAAAAAAAGATATGAAGCGCTTTCGAAAAATCCGCTGTTCCAAGGGATGAAATTTTCCGATGACCCGGAACAGCTGATGAAATGGATTCCGCTAATGATGAAAGACAGAAGAATAGAACAGCCTATAGCGGCAACCCGAATCGAATCAGGTACAGATGTGAACTTTGGTGCTTTAACACGCATGTTGTTTGACCACCTAAAGAGTAATACGGCGGATATCCGATACAAACATCAAGTGGATGATATTACCCGCGCCCGGGACGGCTCTTGGAATTTGAAGGTGCAGAACCTTGATAATGGTACCACTTCGCATCATTCTGCAAAGTTCGTCTTTATCGGCGGCGGGGGAGGAAGCCTGCATTTGCTGCAGAAATCCGGTATTCCTGAAGGGAAAGGAATTGGGGGATTTCCGGTAAGCGGACTGTTCATGGTGTGCCAGAAGCCGGATATTGTAGCAAAGCATCATGCCAAAGTATACGGAAAAGCTGCGGTCGGAGCTCCTCCAATGTCTGTTCCGCATCTGGACACGAGAGTGATCGACCAGAAGGAATCGCTGTTCTTTGGACCGTTTGCCGGCTTCTCGCCAAAGTTCCTCAAATTCGGTTCGATGTTTGATTTGATCACTTCTGTAAAGCCGGGCAATCTGACAACGATGCTGGCAGCGGGGGCAAAAAACCTTCAATTGACCAAGTACCTGATTGGACAGGTGATGTTATCCAAAGAACAGCGCATAGAAGCCTTACGGGAGTTTGTCCCGGATGCCAAGAGTGAGGATTGGGATTTGGTGGTGGCAGGCCAGCGTGTGCAGATTATCAAAGATACGGCAGCCGGCAAAGGAACACTGCAATTTGGCACAGAAGTGATCAGCAGTGCCGACGGGTCGATAGCGGCGCTATTGGGGGCCTCTCCCGGTGCTTCTACCGCTGTTTCTGTCATGTTGGAAGTCATCATCAAATGCTTCCCGCAGCAGATCAAAGCATGGGAATCGAAAATCAAAGAGATGATCCCTTCCTATGGCGCCACCTTATTGGATAACCCCAAACTAATACAAGACATTCACACCTTAACGGATCGCTCCCTTGGTCTAACGAATGAAGCGGGAGAGTATGAGACACAGAAACATGCATTTACTTCATAGACTTCCCGGTAATCTGCATAGTTCTTGAATGGATCAGCAAACACCCGATTCCAAATGTACGCGGAATCGGGTGTTTGCCATGGAAACATATCGGAACTGCTTGATCACTATATTACTAAAAATTGCTGAGCCGCCGTCCGAAAACAGAGTGATTCCCTGATCATATAATTCGGGGAAAATGAGACTGGAATAAACAACGGCCCCCTCATCAATAAAAACTTCCACGCTCGTTTTATCGACAAAAATCCTCAGGTGAACCTTCTTTTTGCTTACATCGAAGAAAGCCTTGCTCTCCAGGTAATTACCGCTCTTGTCGGGATTCCCTGTGTAAGCCCGATTGACATAGGTATAGCGGTCTTCCACAGAAACTCCGACATCCACATGATGGATTGTATCGGCAGACTCCCTAAGTCTCAAACCCGCATTTTTGACCTCAGACCAATTGATATCGGCGTTAAGCTCGTACGAATTTCCTGTGAAAGGGAGTGTTTCAGAACCATCCACAACGATTGGCCCATAGGCTGCCGCCGCTTGTGATGTTTGACTTAAGGCTTCCAGAGGCTCCGAAACAAGATGATAGCGGCCTTCGCCTGCCTGTTTCAGCTCAATTCGACGAACCAACGAATCCATTCCGTTGAACCCTTCCTGCAGCGTCGGAGTAGTATGGGGATACTCCCAATTATTCATCCAGGCAAAAGCATAACGGTGACGGGTTGTGTCGTTGCTGGTACCCTCTTCAAAGGTTACGGCACCATACCAGTCAGAACCGTAATCCAGCCACTGGGGTTCCTTCTGATCGGAGAAAAACGCCTTTCCGTCAAAGTCTCCAGTCCAATAGGCATAGGTGTTAGGTTTCCCCGATGATGTCCCATTGGCGCTGACGCCGAGCACCCATTTATAGGTCCCGTCGTCCGCATGCATCACGTAAAGATCGGGACATTCCACTATTCCGATGTTCTCCGTTACAAAGCCGCTTATATAGTGCCAGGCTTTTAAGTTCTGGGACTCATAAAAGCCTACTTTTGTGCCTTCCGCCAAGACCATGATCCATTTGCCGGATAAGTCATCCCAAATGATTTTCGGATCTCTAAAATCGGTTGTCCCAGGATTCCGCAGAACGGGAGCACTACCGTAAGCGCTAAACGTGTATCCACGGTCGGTGCTGTACCATAAATATTGCTCCTGCTGCCCGCTTCCGGCGGAGGGCTCAGTTACAATCGCGATTATAGCCCCTTTTCCGAAACCAGCTGTACCTGCTCCATCTACAACCACCGACCCTGACCAGGGATCGCCATTTGGATTCGTGTACTTAGGGATGGCGATCCCCTCATCTGTCCAGTGCACCAGATCTGTGGAGGTCGCATGCCGCCATTCAGTCCCATTTCCGGTGGGGTAATCACGGTTATACAGATAATAATAATGGTAGGCTCCATCCAGATAAATCGGCCTTTGCGGATCATTTTTCCACTTATCGGGTGTTGTGAAATGGTAGGCTGCCCGATAGGACAGCGGTGAATGAGAAGGGGCGGCCTCCTCCGGAATATTGTTCCTTCCCGAATCGTATGCCGCTACCCCTATAGCAATCATTAGGCCCAAACGAATCGTACATAGGAGGAAGTACCGTTGCAGCCTATTCTTATTTTTGCTCAAGAGCTCAGTTAACCGTCAATTGTCCTTGTGCAAGGATGCTGTCTTTGACAACCGAGGTTTTCGGGCCCTTAATGTTCACCAGGAAGCTTGGCGCAAACGTCGATTTCTGATCGGCATATAAGCCTCTGTTCGTCATGTAGCTGGTGATGACCACATTATTTCCTTCCGCCTGCGGGATCGCGAAGTGGGAGTAAGTCCAGGTAAGGTCATTTGGATTAAGGTCCATGTGCAGCACAAGTCCACTGCCGTTTAGTGGTTTGTAAGGACCGGTTAATGAATCCGCTACATAGCCAAGCATGTATACATCATTGCCGCCGATTCCATCAATGGTCATTTTGGAGCCCCGGGAATCTGTGAACAAATACCATTTTCCATCCATTTCAAAAACATTCGCCCGTTCGATTTCATCGGTTACGGTATTGGAGGCAATGAGCGGCTTCATTACGGTTTTCAGCGTGTAGTCATCATTCAATTCAATGATACCCAGGGAGCCGTTCGCTAGAGTTGCGAGAGATTTCTTGGGGCTGAACAACAGCTTGTTTTTCTCAGCCTCGAAGAAGACGTTGCTTCCTCCATAGTAAGATCTATTGTACAGCGATGCTTCCCCTTGGTAGCCCGTTTCCGTCCCGGTATTGGATTCGAACACAAGGTATTTATGACCGTTGTCTTCAACATAGTGGGGGTCCCTTAAGGTATGGTTATCCGCATAATCGCCTCCACCGAAGGCTTGATCCACATTTTGATAGAATTTGCCGTCTCCGTCAAAGATTGATTTGAAGTCCTCCACGCCATCTATCTTCAGCGTCTCCCTATCCGGCTTCGATACATTCACCTGAGCGGTCGTTAAGGTCTGCTTGCCAAAAAATCCGTGTGCCGGATCCCAGCCTTGGCGGTTGGTATAGAACAGGCGGACTTGACCATCCTTCGTCAAGGTCGCGGAACCGGACCATTCTTCGGCTTGTTTGTTCAGAATCGGGTCATTTGGAACATTTTTATCGCTGTCCCTGAATACTCTGCCGGCATTTTTCCAGCTATCAATCGAGGTGTCGCCTACTTTTTGATAGAACATGTAAATGAAAGTGTCCCAGCCTCTTTTCGGATCTCCCGCCAAAGCAAAAGTGATATGGTAGCCATTATACTCCGCGGCTGTTCCGTCCGCATTTTGGAGCGGCCAGCTGTCCCAGACATCAAGATCGATGGCGTTACCCCACGGGTCCACACCCTTTGCAGAAGAAATATTTTTGATTGTGGAAGCATTGAACGCAGGAACCTGGAACTGTTCACTCTGTTGTTGTTCCGGTATTTTCAGCATGTCAGAGCGGGTAATGTGGGAGAAGCCGTAGCTTTCTTTGAAGTCTTTGCTGTCATTCCCATTTGCAAAAGCTGAAGCCCCGCCACCTGCTAGTAAAGCTGTTGTAAAGGTTACTGCTGCTGCTTGTCTGGCCATCTTTCTGATATTCATATTCTCTGTCTCCTTTTCTGTTTCGGATATGTCGTCTTAAACAGAAAAAAGACCTAAAAATACCATTGGGGGACACTTAAAAAAGTATCCATTCCCAAATGGATTTTTAGGTCTTGCCTGCTTAACAGTAACAATCCCGACAATATTTTGCTGTCGCGTTAATTCTAATGTTTAATAACAGATACTGGCTATAGCCTAAAACTCCTGTTTTTCTTAGGACTAAAAAGGTTTTTTCGTTATTTTATTGCATCATCAAGGGTCTAAAGACCCGTAATATCGGGTTGGTATATATTACCATCCTTCGATCGGGTGTTGAGCCGGTTGATTTCCATGGCGATAAATACCAGCTGACTGTCGATGAGCACATAGTCATAATCTTCTTCCACCTGATGCCCAACCTCTTTGGCTTGGGTGTATTCCCGGGCATAGCGCTCCTTGGCAATTCGTATAATTTCCGGGTTCAACTCGCTCAGCAGCTTGCCGGTTTCATCGGATCGCAGGATATTTTCAAGCTGGGTCACCAGGCGCTCATAGTTGGCAGAACCGCGTTCCAGCAGAATGCCGGTGGCCTGTTCCAATCCTTCAGCAATATCCCGAATCATCGCTGCCATTTCGGCAGCCGTCCCGCGGGCACCGGCATTTTTCCAGGCAGTATGGATATGCATGGCGATGTATCCTACCTCATCTTCAGGGATATCGACCTGCAATGCTTCGCGGATGAGGCTCTTGGCGTGCAGCCCAATCTGGAACTCTCTCGGATATAAAATGCGGATTTCATCCAGCAGCGTGTTCTGGATCATCGTTCCTTTACGGATCCGCTCCAAGGCAAAGGAGAGGTGATCGGTGAGCGCAATATGCACGTGCTCATTAAACGTCACTTCCAGTTCGTGCTCCGCGTACGAAATAATTTGCTCAGATGCCGCAATCTCCTCTTCGGGCAATGATCCCAGCATTTCCTGCAAATGGCCGTATTGCTCCGGGTCGTCCATAATGAACATTTTCTCGATCAGAGAGGGATCAATAATATCATTTTTCCTTTTTTGAAAAGCAATCCCGGAGCCCATGACAATCTTTTCCTCTCCGAGGTCGTTCACCACAACCGCGTTGTTGTTCAGAATTTTTTTGATTTTCATGTTGTTCTCCTATGCTTTTTTGTTCCTTATGCCAGATGGTTCGTCAACACCAAGGATCCAAGTCACCATAAAGGCGGTTATGGCTGCCAGCAGAAAACCGATCAAATAATGGATAAGATTCATCTGTCCGAGCTGGACAATAAAGGCGATCATCGGAATGCCGGTCAAACCGAACGAATCAGCTGCCACCTGATGAAAAGCTACATATGCTCCGCCTGCGGCTCCTCCTGCCGCAGCGCCCAAGAAAGGGCGGCCAAGCTTCAGATTGACGCCGAAGGTAACCGGTTCGGTGATACCGAAAAAGGCGGTGATCGAGGCGGGCAGCGCTATTTTTCGTAAAGCCTTGTCCCGGGTTCTGGTATACACGGCCAGTCCGGCCGCACCCTGTGCGATATTGGCCATAGACCAGATGGGGAGCAGGAAATTGACGCTGATGTCCGGATTGGTAATCAGTCCGATCTCAACGGCCTGAATTCCGTGATGCAGCCCGCTAACGACGATAGTGCTGTAGATTCCGCCAAGCAACAGCCCGAATATCGTACCGCCTTGTCTGAACACAAGTTCCAGCATGCTGCTAAGAGAGCCGCTAAGCTGAGAAGTGAGCGGTCCAATGACCAGGATGGCAAGGGTGCCTCCAGTGGCAAGACTTAGGAAGGGGATCAGCATCACTGAAGTCGACGACGGAAGAATCCGGCGCAGCGCCTTCTCGATTAGGGTCATCAGCAATACCGCAAGAATAGTGGGAATCACCGCGCCTTGATACCCGAACTGTGGTGCGAGTAATAGATCCGCAGAGCTTATGTGTGAACCTCCGAATCCGGTAACCCGCAGCAGATCGGGTTGGGTCATGACAATGCCGATTGCCGCGCCGAGCGGCGGGGTGCCTCCGAACCGTTTGGCGGTGTGGTAGCCGAACATTACAGCCATCAGCTGAAATGCCGACCTTGTCAACAAGGACAAGGTCCGGAACCAGATACTATCCTGCGGCGCCCAGCCGAAAACCTCCATCATACTGAACAAACCGAGCAGCAGGCCAACCCCGACAAAGAGCGGAATCATGGGTACAACAATATCGGAGAAAAAGCTGACTGCATCGACCGCCTGTCTCAATATCCCCTGTTTTACAAGGCCTTTGTCCTTGGACGTGCTTTCCTGGTTTGGCGGTTCCAACGAGACCGGCGGGGATTCCGCTTCCTGCTGTGTAACAGTCGAAGTATCTTGAAGGATACGGAGAACCTGCCGGTGTACCTTAAAGACGTTAGCCGATCCGAGTATAATTTGCAGCTGTTCGGTCCGGAAGAATACACCCTGAACCTCCGGCAAGCCAGACAGCCCGGCTTCATCTACCCGGGAGCTGTCCCGCAGTCTAAGGCGAAGCCGGGTTGTGCAGTGAATAGCTTCTGATATATTGCCGGCGCCACCTGCCAGCTGAATCAGACGGACAGCCAATGCTTTCGCTGACCCGCGGACCTCCTTTTCAGTCTGTTCATTTTGTTCCGGGCGGATATATTCCCGCGGCATTGCAGCTCCTCCCAACCATGGTGCCAGAGCGGCTAACATTTCGCCGCGGCACTTATTCAATCTGCAGGCATACCGCCAAACATATAAAAAAGACCTTTAGAGAATCAAACATCGTCCCTTAGTTCAGGAACGGGCTGAATGACTCTTCTCAGGTCTTTGCCTGCCTCAAAAAGTAACAACTCCGTAATATCTGGCTATTACCCTATTGTGACAATGATCGTTTCCAAAATCAATGGTCAGGAATTACCACCTTATCGCCCAATAAAGCAGGTATTTAGTCTTATTTGGGGTGATCTCTTCCTGACAGGATCATAGAGTGCAATGTCCCTCAGGGGTAGAAATATATCAGATAAAAGAGCTTGGCAGTAAAACTATGGCTCAGTCTGCTAGTGAGCAATTGTTCAGCAATAATACCGATTACCTTTTAGTTTTTCAAGATGTGGACAATGGTGAATTTTTGCCTAATGTAGTAATAATGGGTGAGTACACGTTGCTGCTGGTCATGGTCTGGCCCTTTAACGGCTGGAGATTGTCCTTCCACTGGATCCGCAGGGAGCGGGAAGCGAATAGATCGGCCCCGTCTGATACATGGAAATGCAGATGCGGTTCACTGGAGTTACCGGAGTTGCCAAGCTTGCCGATTACATCGCCTGCTCGGACCTGATCGCCTGTTTTGACAGTGACAGATCCTTGTTTCAGATGCGCAAGGAAGCTGTATTCGCCGCCATGGTCAATGACTACCACATTACCAGCGGGCGCTTCTTCATTCATGACGCCAACTGGCGAATTATCGGGCACATCATTTGCGAACGAGACCACTATTCCGTCAGCGGGTGCGGTAACATTCTTTCCAAATGCATAGTAGCTTTCATTAATGAGCGGGTCGCCTTGATAAGAATATCCGTTTACCTCCTGCACGAAATCATAGGCATAACGCTGGCTCTCCACCTCATAATGGTAATTGTCCAGCACGTTAATTCCACCCCAGAATACAAACCCATCTTCCTGTAAGGGCGAGATTATTACCGTTTGGGTGAATGCGTTATCTGTTTCGGGATAGGCACTCAGGCCGGTGATGCTCAGTCCTAAGATGGTACCCGATTCATCGAAAACGGCCAGGATCCCCTTATCTCCCGCATCGCTCGTCCATACTCGCTGCTCCATCCCGTTAAGCTGCATCACTGTAGAAGAATCAAAACGGCCCACGCCCTGAATGAAGTCTTTCCCCATCTCCGTGAACTCGGCTTCGCTGACCTCTTGCTTGAACTCAGGACTGAAGCGCTTATAGATCTCACTATATTCTCCGTTAAAAAAAGCCTCCGCCAAACGCTCATTCATTGTATACGCTCCTATTCATATGGATAATAAGGAAAACAATTACATATGTAATATAACACCGAATTTACTTCAATGCAGGAATACTCCCTTGGATCGTGGAATATTAACCGGGAGTAAAGGATCGAAATACAGGCGTATTCTGGATACGTCTTAACCGCAGGAGGAGAACAACAATGAAGTCTATCACTGTTCAAGGTCTTACGGAGAAGTTCCACTTGGAAGTGCTGGCGGGCTCCAGCCGGATGGACCGTGAAATCACCCGTCCACGGACGCATAGACCGGGGCTGGAGTTTGTCGGCTATTTTGATTTTTTTCCCATGGAGCGGGTGCAGGTGCTCGGCCGTAAGGAAATTAACTACTTATTGACACTAAGCGTAGAAGAACGCATGCTCCATATTGGGAATATCGTCAAATATCATCCACCGTGTTTTATCGTGACCTCAGGGCAGCAGGAGATCCCCTACCTGACTCTATTCTGCGACCAGGAGGGGATTCCGCTGCTGCGGACAGGAGATATAACAACGGAGTTCATTGCCAAGCTAGACAGCTATCTGTTGAAGACACTGGCGCCGGAGCTGTCGATCCACGGAGTATGTGTGAATGTGTCAGGCATCGGTGTTCTGCTGAGGGGTAAGTCCGGGATTGGCAAAAGCGAGACCGCACACACGCTTATCGGCAGAGGCCACCGGTTCGTGGCAGACGACATTGTGGTGCTCAAGAAGCTGGGTCCGTCCACGCTTCTCGGGACACATAATGAGACCACACGTGAATTCCTTGCACTGCGCAGTATTGGCCTGATCAACGTTGTGCGGCAATACGGACGCAAAGCCTTTCAGGACGAGACGCGCATTGTGCTCGATATTGAGCTATCCCCATGGCGGGAGAATTCACTGAACAACGACCTGGAGCTGGTGCCCCAGTTCACGGATTATCTCGGTGTCCAGATTCCGCATATCGAAGTCCAGCTTCAGCCGGGGCGCGATGTAGCGGGGTTAATCGAAGCGGCAGCCAACAACTGGTACCTGAAGCAGCTTGGCTACAGCGCTGCTGAAGAGTTCATGCAGCGGATTGAGAATGGAATGGAGTCTTAGGAAAGTCTGAGGAGTAAGCTTAGAGACCCAGGATGAACGATAGAACAGCCGTTTCCCGTCATAACCGGGGAACGGCTTTTTGCCGTGTGCGCCCGGGGATGGTACCTGATGCAAAAGTGTGCCAACGTACAAAATGCTTGCTTAAGCATACAAAATGTTTTCTTTTCATACGTTACCTAATATTTTAACGATTGATATATTTATATGTAAGTGCTTACGTGCAACAGGAGTACTCATTGGCATCGAAAGACGGGCATAGAAAGGTGATCAGAACATGAGAAATAGAGTAAAGGGTATATCTGTAGTATTAGCCGTATTGTTGATGTTCAGTTCATTTTCATTCCAGCTGGGGACGGCGAAGGCTGCAGCTTCGAGTGGTCCGCAGATTGTGAACGGCGGTTTTGAGACGGATTTCTGGGCCGATCATTCATGGAGTGTGGAAACGGCAGACTGGAATCAGGTAGAGATTAGCCGTTTTGCATATGCCACTGATAAATGGCTCACACCGGATCAAGGGACTTATGCATTTAAATATTGGATTAAAGATGCGGCGACTGGAAATCAGGCCATCACGGTGAAGCAGACCCTGAATTCTCTTCCGGCAGGGAGCTATGAATTGTCGGTCAAGTCCATGGGCGGCGCTGGAGCAGCAGCGGGTAAGGTTGAGCTGTTTGCGGGAGACGGCAAATCATCCGTTACTGCCACCACCGGTTACAATGCCTGGGGAACGGTCAGTCTGAAATTTGTATTGGCGCAGAATACCCCGAGCCTTGTCATCGGGGCGAATATCAGCGGTGCTCCGGCAGCGTGGGGATATTTGGACAGCTTTGAGCTGAAGCAGACAGGCGTAGAAGCTGCTCCACCGGTAGCGGCAGATATTTTTGTGAAGAAGGTTGAAGGGCTCTCACCTGACTTTATTAAGGGTGTGGATATTTCCAGCATCATCGCCTTGGAGAATAGCGGAGTCAAGTTTTATAATGAGGGCGGCGCAGTGCAGGATATTTTTACAACGGTACATGAAGCCGGGGTGAACTATGTCCGGGTACGGTTATGGAATGACCCTTTTGATACAGCGGGCAGGGGTTATGGAGGCGGCAATAATGATCTGGCCACCGCAATTGAAATCGGCAAAAGAGCCACCGCCAATGGAATGAAGCTGCTGGTGGACTTCCATTATTCCGATTTTTGGGCCGATCCGGGCAAGCAGCACACGCCCAAGGCGTGGGCAAATCTAAGTTTTGAAGATAAGAAGACCGCGCTGTATACCTATACCAAAGAAAGTCTGCAAGCCCTGCTTGATGAAGGTATTAATGTCGGCATGGTACAGGTAGGCAATGAAACCAACGGACAGTTCGTCGGGGAATCCGATTGGACGAAGATGAGCGCATTGTTTAGCGAGGGAAGCAGAGCGATTCGGGAAGTCAACTCTAATATCCTGATCGCACTGCATTTTACGAATCCGGAGTCATCGGGCAGATATGTTTCCTATGCACAGAAGCTGAAGGATAACCAAGTAGACTATGATGTGTTCGCGAGTTCCTATTATCCGTTCTGGCATGGCACATTAAGCAATTTGACATCTGTTTTGAAGCAGGTAACCGATACTTTTGGCAAAAAGGTAATGGTAGCCGAAACCTCTTACGCGTATACCGCTGAAGATGGGGATGGACACGGAAATACAGCGCCGCAAAGCTCTGGCCAAACCTTGGATTATCCCATCAGCGTTCAAGGCCAGGCCAATTCAGTCAGAAATGTGATTGAGGCGGTTGCAAATGTTGGTGAAGCGGGAATTGGCGTGTTTTATTGGGAGCCGGCATGGCTTCCGGTAGGTCCGAAAGAAAACCTGGAGCAGAATAAACTCCTGTGGGAAAAATACGGTTCAGGTTGGGCCGCGAGCTATGCGAAGGAATATGACCCTAAAGATGCAGGGGTGTGGTATGGCGGAAGTGCGGTCGACAACCAGGCATTGTTTGACTTTGGTGGTCATCCGCTTCCTTCGCTGAATGTATTCAAATATGTAGATACTGGGGCGGTTGCTCCACTAGCCATTGATGAAATCGGGGCTGTCTCGGTGACTGCGATGGCCGGGGAGCCGGTTGAATTACCGACGGTTGTAAGTGTTACTTACAACGATGGAAGTACCGGAAAGATACCGGTGGTATGGGATCAAGCCGCACTTGATCAGGCGACCAGCCAAGGGACGGGCAGCTATGTCATTAGCGGAACCGTAGAAGGCGGTCATGCGGTGAAGGCTTTTCTTGTCATTAAAAAAGAGAACTTCATCGTTAACGCAGGTTTTGAGAACAGCGACAGAAGCATGTGGAAGCTCACGTACGGAGAGGGAAGTGCACCTCATACGGATTACCAGAACAAGGTTTCTGATGCCAAGACAGGTAATTATTCGCTTCATTTTTACTCCGCAAACAAAGTCAACTTTAGTGTAGTGCAGACCGTTTACGGGCTGAAGCCGGGATACTACAATCTCTCCATGTTCATTCAGGGGGGAGATGCTGTTCATCCCGAGATGAACCTCTTCGCCGTAACGGGTGGACAAGAAGTGAAAGTGGACACCGGGGTTAACGGGTGGGGGCAATGGAATAACCCTGAAATCGGGAATATCCTCGTTACCGATGGGAAGCTGACAATCGGAGCCAATATTAAGGCCGATGGCGGCGCATGGGGAACATTGGATGATTTCTACTTAAGCTTTGCCAAAGATATGGAGCAGGAACCTGATCCAGGAACGGGAACCCCGGGAAACCCTGGGGGAGAAGTACCTCAACCGGGGAATCCTGGTGGAGAGGTGCCACAGCCAGGGAATCCTGGAGGAGAAGTACCTCAGCCAGGGAAACCTGGAGGGGAGCAGCCTCAACCGGAGACTCCGGTTACTCCGCAGCCTCAGCCAGAGACGCCAGTTACCCCGCAGCCATCTGCCGGAGGAACACAACCTGTGACCGAGACGATCACAGTTAACGTGGATGGCGGGAATGCAGGAGGGCAGCCGGTATCCAATGTGGTCATTAACCGGACGACCCAACCGGATGGAACACAAAAAGACAAGGCTGATTATACAACGGCCAAGGCACTTGAAGCCGTAGGTAAAGTTACTGCAGCGGGGCTTGATACAGTCCGGTTAGTCCTTCCGGATAAGGAAGACAAGGTCTCTGAGCTGGATCTTGGATTGTCCCAGGATACCTTGAAGACACTTGCTTCCGGCAAGGTCAATCTGGAAATGTTCACGAATAATGCAAGATTGATCCTGCCACAGCAGACTCTAACTCTGCTAAACGGAGATTATCGGTTCAAGTTCATCCCTGTGAAGAATACGGCTGCAGTTAATTCTGTAGAGGAACGGGCGAAGAAGGAAGCTGTCGTCCAAGCGGCTGCAGGTACCGGAAGTGTAGAAGTTATAGGGCGTCCAGTGACCATTGAGACCCGTCTGAAGGATCAGCCGGTCGACTTGATTCTCCCGCTTCCAAGCCACGCGGTTCCAACCAGTGCGGCTGAGCGGGCGGCATTCTTAGCGAAGCTGGTGATCTACATTGAACACAGCGACGGCGAGAAAGTGCTGGTACAGCCAGAAGTGGTGCAGTATTCAACCGAGCAGCTTGGACTGAAGTTCCGCGTGACCAAATTCAGCACATTTACTGTTCTGAGCATGGATAACTGGGCAGCAGCCCAGCAGAAACCGTCCATGCATCAACCCTATATGAAGGGGTATCCGGATGGCGCCTTCAGACCAGGTCAAGCGATGACCCGAGCTGAAATGGCAGCGGTTCTGTCCCGGATTGGAGCAGGTCAGAATACAAAGGCCCAGACTATAAGCTATAAGGATATGAGTGATTTTGGGTGGGCGGCAAACGATATTGGTACAGTAACATCGACAGGATTAATGACAGGATACAAGGACGGAACCTTCGGACCCAATGTGTTCATCACCCGGGCTGAAATGGCAGCCATTGTGGTGCGCTGGATGAATCTGAGCGGAGAGCCCACATCTTCATTCACGGATACTCAGGGTCACTGGTCAGAACACAATATTGCCCTGGTTCAGCAGGCAGGGTATATGAAAGGGATGCCGGACGGAAGCTTCGGACCGGATAAGCTGCTCAGCCGGGTAGAAGCGGTGACGTTAATCAATAGAGTACTTAAGAGAGGACCTTTATACGGTTCCCTGACTCCGGCGTGGTCGGATGTGCTCCCTGGCTATTGGGCCTTTCATGACATTGAGGAAGCCTCCGTCAGTCATAGCTTCACCCTTCGGGAAGCTGGTGGGGAAGAGATCAAGGGAGAGTAAGAGGGAAAACAAGGGCAAGAGCAAGTAAGGGAATTCTTTCGAACCTTCAACAATTCCATTACGGATGAGCCTGAATTTAATGGCGGCACCGGGATAACTTCCCCGGTGCCGCCATTTTTTTGTTATTTTGAAAATTATGACGGCCTTCTGTTATGGACAAGATGTGTATAGCTGCCGGAAGTGGAATTAGTCCACTTAAATAGACGAAAAAGCGTTCTGCGGAGGCAATAGTGGGAAAGAGTAGACTTAATTTAAGCGAATTTACCCGAAAGGGAGGGAAACGGCCGGATTAGATCTACTTTTTCCAACATGAGCTTGCGGAGAAGTGGGTGAAGAAGATTTAAGTTCACTTTTTCCAACATGCTTGCCGCCGAGCCTAATGAGGCCATCCAGTCAATTTAAACCAGAAATCCACAACGGCTAAGCTGTCCAGCGAAGGACGGTGTAGCCGTTGTGTACCATGGGAATAGTCGGGGCAGCCTTCCCGTGGGCTATCCAGACAGCTGGTGCAGATTCTGGGATTTCGTTCTTTTAATACGCAGGAGTCGGAGTGTTGATCTTGTCGACGACCATCAGGCCGTCGAACTGCTCCTTCGGAACAAACTTCATCGACATCGGAGCAATGACCTCGCTTGTCATCCCGTCTTCAGCGGCATAGATTGGCTTAAACATCCAGCTGTTGGCGGCCTTTGCCTTGGTGTGGCCGGACAGGTCGACAAAAGTATTGGCGTAGCCAGACTTCATAATGGTTTGCTCCAGGCTGCCCTTTGGCATAGGGTTGATTGAAAATGGCTTCATAGTTGTAATTGAAATGGTCTTGCCTCTGTTCATAAAGAAACCGACTACGTACATTTTATCCTTGAGCTTTTGGTGCAGGAGTTCTCCCATGCTCTTGAAGCTGCCCACCCATTTGCCGCCCTCCAGTACCCGGATGTCCGAGGTGTTTTTGGCAAGGTGGTCATTATGTGCCCACAAAATGATTTTTTTACCCGGATATCGGACTTTCATCAACCATTCTACATGCTCGGCCATAGCCCGGTCGCGTGCCTCGTAGGATTCCTGCACATTTGTAATCAAGCCACTTTGCAAAAATTGCACACGATCCTCCAGCGATTTCAGGACAACATCAACGATAAAAGGATTTTTTGGATAGGCCGCCGCAAACTGCTCCCGCCGGTCTTTGATGAACTGGATATACTTTTCATATTCCGGTACATTGCGCTGGTTGACTTGTTCCATCCCTTGCTTATACTCTTTACGCTCAGGATGCAAACCATATTCATTCGCTACGTCATAGAATTCGGTGATCGCTTGCAGATCAAAATGTTCAAAGGCCTTCCCGTACTCCTTGTCTTGAGTGGAGATGAAGTCTCTCACGCCGTAGGTCAGCAGAGGGTTAGTGAACTGGTTATCAAAACCGGCCAATTCCAGTGGCTTGTCTGTCTTACGCGACTTCTTAATATAGTTGAACAGCTCAAGCGTCTCTTTGGAATGCCAGACCGGCAGGACGGAATACATCATCATCTGGGTGGCAGTCAACTGATCGGCCTGTTTGTTGATAAATTCGGCATCCCCCAGGCCAGATTCAAAGGCAATGACATCAAATCCAAGCTCTTCGTGCAAATATTTAATCATTTTCGTCTTCATACTTGCATATTCGGCTACCCGGTGAAAGTTCTCACCCAGACTGACTACCGTTTTACCTGCAAGCAGCGGTTTTAGAAAAGCCAGATCGCTGTAATCCTCTCCGCGGAGTGACTTGATCTCATGCGCATAGGCCAGCGGCTTCGAAGCAGACTGTGGTACAGCCCCCGCTACAACGCTCTGGCCGGGCAACAGCACCAGCAGTGCAGACAATAGAGTGATTACCCTCCGGTTCCATTTTAATTTCATAGACATTGGTGTTCCTCCTCAAATGGGTTATGTATACCTTTTGCCCTCATTATAGGAGACGTTTATAAAGATTTGATAAAGGTAGATTAATAGGTATTGTGCTAGATACCGTTCTATAAAGCGGCATATGATATTATGAAGGAAAAATGTTCAGTCTGAGCCGATAAACTAACCAGCTCCTAACTTTTGTTTTGCTATAGTGGGCACATAGAGGTTGCAACCCTATAACCAAACCTAAAAAAATAGGAGGATTTCACAATGATTCTAACCAAAAAAGCTAAAACGATCGGGGCTTCAGCAGTGGCGGTAATGATTCTGGCATCGGTGTCAACGGCAGCATTTGCATCAAGCAATGAGAAAAGCGATGTTGTAAAAAAAGCAGCAATCAGACCGCAGGTGGAGAAAATCCAAGTCTACGACATGCAAAAAAACACGTTGGTTGATTTCGATCCGAATGAAACCCCGGGGTCTGCAGATAGTGTTCCATCAACCGCTGCAGTCCCACCAATCAAATAGTCTGATGCAGCAGCTATGGTTGTAGCTGCTGCTATTTTTTCTTACAAGGGATGTGTATCACAATGAAGCTGCTGCTGGTTGAGGATGAAGAAGAGCTGGCCTCCATTATAGCCAAAGGGTTGAGGAAAAGCGGCTATGCCATAGATCATGCCTATGATGGCGAAGAAGCGCTGTATCTCTATGAGGTAAATGAATATGATCTCATTATTTTAGATGTGAATCTGCCCAAGTTTGATGGACTTGAGGTCTTGAACAGAATAAGAAACCAGGACAGCTTCGTTAAGGTGCTTATTTTATCTGCCCGAAGTGATGTGGACGACCGGGTGACTGGGCTGGATTCAGGGGCGAATGATTATCTGGTCAAACCCTTTGATTTTAAGGAGCTGGAGGCGCGGATACGCATGCTGTTAAGAAGATCCTTTATACAGACGGCAACCGTGTTGGCATGTGGGGATCTTACACTACATACGGTTTCTAAAACGGTATATTACCATGAGTCATTGCTGCCATTAACCAAGAAAGAATATGCTGTTCTGGAGTATCTATTCCATAATAAAAACACCGTTGTCAGCTCAGAGCAGATTATAGAGCATGTCTGGGACAGCGAAGTGGACTTGTTCTCCAACTCTTTGAAATATCATATTCATTCCATCAAAAAGAAAATGTATGATTCAGGATATGATGTCGAATATATCAAAAATATTAGAGGGCAAGGATATATTTTGATGGAGGATGATCATGGGACTGCTGAATAAGGTTTCGATTCGAATGAGAGTGACCCTGCTTACAGGTGGAATTCTATTGGCAGCATCCATGCTCTTAACATGGTCTAGCATATATAATGCGCAAGATAAATTTATGGATCTAAATAAAGCAGCTGAGGAACCGCGGGTACCAACAGGAGGCACTAGTATCGGCAGCGCGCAGTCTGAAGCAGATGATGTCTTGGAGGAAGGTGTCGCCTCTGTTCCGGCAATTGCTGCAGTTCAAGCCAAACAGAGTTTTGACAGTTGGAGTTATATCTATTTAGTAGTTATCTCTGGGGCAGGCATGATCGTTACCTATATCGTGGCAGGCAAAGCATTGAAGCCTTTGCAGGACTTAAATTATTCAATTGTTAATATTACAGAGCATAACCTTAAAGAACGAGTCCCTGCTTCTGCCTCAAATGATGAAATTGGAAGTTTGGCCAATTCTTTTAATGCGATGTTGGAAAGACTGAACGAATCCTTTCTGCGGCAGAAACGTTTTAGTGCCAATGTATCACACGAGCTTAAGACCCCCTTGTCTATTATGAATGCAGGAATACAGGTTCTGCGTCTGGATGAGACCCCTACGGCTGAGGACTATAAGGAAACCGTGGAAATGGCAGAACGCAATATAAAGCGGCTAATGAGTATTGTGGATGATTTGCTAGTGCTCACCAATGACAGCAACGTAGAATATATGGATGAGATTAACTTGAACCAGTTGTTTTTACAGGTAGAAGCGGAACTGCTGCCCCTTTATAATGACAAAAATATTCATGTTACGCATGAATTTGAGCTGGATACCATTCTGGGGCATGCGCCGATAGTGTACAGAGCGTTTTATAATTTGCTTGAGAATGCGGCTAAATATAATATCATGAATGGAACCATTGAGATCAGGACCTGGACAGAAGATCGTATGGGCAAAATCAGTATTTCGGATTCGGGAATGGGGATTCCCTCAGAGGAGCTGGATAGAATATTTGAGCCCTTTTACAGAGTGGATTCATCCAGGTCACGCAAGATCGGTGGAGCAGGTTTAGGGCTGTCCATCGTGAAAGCAATCATTGAGAAGCATGGTTGGAGCATAGAAGGGGAAAGTACGGTAAATGTGGGAACGTGTTTTGTGATTTCAGTGATTTGCTGATAACAAAAGAGGGCATCCCGCGCGAAGGATGTCCTCTTTGTTTCTGTTTATTGTATAGTTATGCACTTGAGTTTCCCGCCGCCGGTTTGTTCATCTACAACACTAGCCCTTAACCGCTGACCCAACGGTAAGCGCATTTTCGACTTGCTCGCTGAACAGCATGTAGATCAGGACGGTAGGCAAGCTGGCAATGGTCATGGCCGCTCCCATCGCACCCCAGTCGGTTGTGAATTGACCTTGGAAGAATAGCAGACCCAGCGGCAGCGTCTTCAGGCTTTCTTTGGTAATCAGGATGACGGCCATCGTGAATTCGTTCCAGGAGTTCAGGAAGATAAAGATGACCATAGTGGCGAGCGCCGGCTTGATAATTGGCAGCATGATGCTGAAGAATGTCCGGTAGATCGAAGCTCCGTCAATACATGCCGACTCCTCCAGCTCGTTAGGAATGCTGCGGAAGAAGCCATAGAATACAATAGAGGTAAAGGACAGATTAAAGGCGATATACGGCACAATCAGCGCGCCATACGTATTGGCAAGATGAAAGTCTCTGACCAGAATAGCCAGCGGAATCATAATGACCTGAATGGGGATGAACATGCCTATCATAATATAGGTGTGGGCGATGCCGCGCAGCCGCCATTGCAACCTTGCCGCCGCATAGGAGAACATGACGGACAGAACGATTGCTCCAATAACGGTTGCCCCCGCAACAATTACACTATTCATGAAGTATACCGGCACATTGTATTTGGACCAGGCATTCGAATAATTTTCAAATCTTAGATGAGTCGGGAACCCAAAGGGATTGGTTACGAAGATCTCGTCATTATTTTTTAGCGAGTAAAAAATCATCCAGATCAACGGATACACCGACAAGATTGCATACAGCCACATAAAGCCTGTGACGGGCAGGTTGTTTTGGCGCACCTTCTTAATAAGCCAGGCCATATTTGGACACTTCCTTTAATAAGTGATTCGTTCTCTGGCAACCAGACGGTTGATGATTAGTGTTGCAAGCAGGCATTCAATGACCAGCATAGCCGCCGCCGCACTCCCATAACCGAACTCTCCCACACGGAAAGCGGAACGATACATCAAATAGGTAAGTGTATAGGTTGAAGTTCCTGGTCCACCACCGGTCATAATATACATATTTGCAAAAGCATTTAGTCCTCCCGTAACTGCGAAGACCAGACAGAACTTATACGTTTCAGCCATCATGGGAATCATGATTTTGCGGATCGCCTGCAGTTTGGTTGCACCGTCAATACGGGCCGCTTCCATATATTGCTCGGGTACCGATCTTACTCCCGCAAGGATCAGAGCAAAGTGATAGCCCATATACTGCCAGGCATTGACGAAGGCCACGGCGATGATCGCCGATTTGCTGCTCGACAGCCAGTCTTGCTGATAGTGAATGCCCAGAATCTCGAACAGCTTGTTCATGAGACCATATTGCCCGTTATAAATGGACAGCCATAATTGGCAGACCACTGTAATCGACAGCACAACGGGGATGAAATAGCTGATTCTCAGCAGACGGCGGCCCTTAACGACTCCATCGGCGATGACAAAAGCCAGAATAGAGGCAATACCGATCTGTGTCACGGTAATGATGGTTGCAAAGATCAGCCCATTATAGAGGGAGGTATAGAACACACTGTCGTCAAACAAATTCTTATAGTTGTCAAACCAAATGAAGGTTCCGGCTGTTAGACCATCCCATTCATATAAACTGCGAAAGAAAGTCTGCATGATCGGGTAGAACACCATAATTGTATACAAAAGGAGCGCAGGCAGCGTGAATATGGCAATCGCTGTCTTGTTCCCTAAAAATTTCTTCATCTCTTCACATCCCTTGCTGGTAGCTGCACAATCCATAGCTTTGAAGAAAAGGATAGGACCCGCCCGTACCCAAGGTCTAGGCGGGTCCTATTCGGTGTTGCATTTATTTACCGTTTGGTATTGCTTTGGTTACATCTTTAATGAATTCATCTACGCTGTAACCGCCGGTCATCAAGACTTGTGTGGCATCTTCAATGGCAGCTTTGAATTTAGCATCAGAGAGGCCCCAGTCGAAGGCAGTGGTGCTGGTGATCTTGGAAATATCCTCGGACAGCTGCTTCATCATTGGAGGGTATTCTTTCACAATAGGCTTATCCACTTTGGTGGCTACCAGCGGATTGCCGCGCTCGGTGTATTTGAATTCGGCATATTTCAAGGAGATGAAGGCCGCTACTTTGGCTGCCAGCTCAGGATCCTTAGTATCCGGATTTACTGCATATCCGCCTGGATTTCCTCCACCGACAAAAGCATATTTGTTCTTCTCATAGGAGGCTGCGTCTGCGGCCGGGAAGTACATCCAGCCCACTTTGTCGCCAAGCTTCTCCGTGGAAGTTGCGATTTCCCATTGTCCGTTCAGGAACATGGCGGCTTTACCTTCATAGAACAGGGAGGCTGCCTGGTCGAAATTCAGGTTGGTTGCGCCCTTAGGCAGCAGGCCGGCCTGGATCAGTTTATATAATTCATCTGTGGCTTGCTTGTACGCCGGATCGCTTGGAGAAGCCTCGCCGCTTTGAAGCTTCAGGATACCCTGCGGCTCTGTGCGTGTTGCGAACACATCATAGAGTGCAACGGTTGGCCATTTCTCTTTGGCGAACAGGGACAATGGAGTAATTCCCGCTTTGTTAAAGGTTTGAACAGCTGTCATCAGCTCGTCATAGGTGGTAGGAACTTTAACATTATTTTTCTCGAACAGCTCCTTGTTGTAGTAGAGGAGCATGAATTCGTTGCCGGCATATGGATAAGCATAGATATGACCGTCTTCACTGATTAGCGTATTCATCGTACTTGGGTACATTTTGCTTTTGAAATCATATAGATCGGCGAATTTGTCCAGCTCCAGAATATTGCCGGATTTCTTGAAGGTATTAATAATGTCTGTGCCCGCCTGGTAGATATCCGGCAGGTTCCCGGTTGCGGCGTAGGTTTTGAGCTTCTGCCCGTCATCCTGAGCCTGTACCTCCAGCTCCAGCTCGACATTTGGCATCTCTTTCTTCAGTTCCGCGACAGCATAGTCATAAGGGAGCTTCGTGTCATCATCGGAATATTGGGCATAAATACGCAGCTTGACTGCTTTTTCCGGTGCTGCCGTTGTTGCCGCTGCTGCTTCCGTCACTGCAGGTGATCCGGCGTTTGCTTCTTTTGCTGCTGTATCTGTGTTGTTGCCTGCTGATCCGCATGCGCTTACAAACACTAGGCTTAAGCCCGCTAGAGCTGTGGCTACTTTCTTCATTCGGGTGACCCCCTTCAATGTTGTTTTCTGACTTAAGTATAGTAAGAGCGGGCCATGGTGATAAGGCAAAAACTGCGTGCTTCTGGTAAAATCCGCGCAGAAAGAATCCTCAACTCCGGTTCTTCTCATACTCGCTGGGGGAGTAGCCGTAGAATTTCTTGAAGCTTTTGCTAAAATATCCTGCGTCGCTGTAACCGACACTCTCGGCGATGTCCGATAAGCGCAGACCGCCTTGCCCCAGCTGTTCTTTCGCTTTTTTCATCCGGTATTGTGTAATGTAATCGCTCAGTGTCATGCCGAACTCCTTCTTGAATACAGCCCGCAGATAGCTGGCATTAATGAATACATGCTGGGCGACCTGCTCCAGTTGAAGCTCAGGATCGGGATAACATTGCTCTATATAGGCTTTGGCCGACTGTGCAATTTTCGCGGCCCTTGTATTTTTATATTGGCCCGTGTACCGGATGGCCTTATGAAACAATTCCTTGATCCATTCAAAGGTCATTTCCAGCGACTCAAACTTGCGGATTTCGTTGTAGGGGAAGAAGTTTTCTCCGAAGCACTCTTCAACCGGATGGCCTGATTCTGTGATATAGGCGAGATTCACAGCAATCAGACCAATGCAAATGACATACACATGTTCAATCGACAGCCGTCTTTCGAGAATGGAGTCAAATACACCGTCCAAGATGTGCTGCACCCCTTCCGAATTCCGCATCCGAAGCTGGATAAGCAGCTTCTCGTTAACCTCTACGGGGTAAAATGCCTGTTTTCCAATCTCAGCGGCAACCGATTCATAAGTGATCACACGGTCATGGCCGAGGACAAACTTATTCTGCAAGGCGATAAGCGCTTCCTGGTAGGAATCGTGGATATCCTTGAATCCTTGTTTACTGCGGCCGATACCGATCGTAATCGTGAAATTCAGGTATTTCTTGATTAATTCGCCGAGCCTTCTGTATCCGTCCAAAAAAGACGCCATAGGGTTGTGATGGTCCACATGCTCAATCAGTCCGATAATCCGCCCTTCCGGTCCATTGAAGATATGATGTTTCCAGCTGTCATCCAGGGTTTCGTTGAGGATGTTCGTAACGGCGTATTTCATGAGCAGCCGTTCGCTTATTTTCTCCCATTTGCGGTCAATATGGTCAATTTCGATGCATGCGACAACAAAAACCGGGCTCTGAATGTGGATGTTGTACTGCCCAAGGCGTGTCATAATTTCTTCATGGGTCAGCATGCAGTCGCCGCTAATGAGCTGATTAAGGAAGCTTTCCTTGACGAGCTGCTGGTTCTCCTTATACGTTAAATTCTCCTTTTGAACCTTCTGGTGCTCCTGCTGCAGCTTGAGCAGGGTCAGCATCAGCTCGTCCTTGGAAAAGGGCTTCAGAATATAATCCTCTACCCCCAGCTTGAGTGCTGTCCGCGCATACTCAAATTCATTATGTCCCGTAATCAGCACGATGCTCATTTCGGGGTATTGCGCCTTCAGCTTCCGCGTAAGCTCCAAACCGTCCATGAAAGGCATGGTGATATCAATCAGCGCGATATCTACCGGATTTGCCGTACAAAGCTCCAGCGCCTCCACTCCATTCCTCGCTTCCACTGAAATCTCAAAACCCAGCGTGTCCCAATCCAGCACTCCGCGCAGATATTCACGGAAAATACTCTCGTCGTCTACAATCATTACTGTCTGCATGTATATTATTCTCCTGACCGGCCCGGATAAGGGAGATTCACAGCGATCTCTGTTCCTTGTCCAAGCTTGCTTGTAATCTGCAATCCGTATTCAGAGCCAAAATACAGCCTGATTCGTTCGTGAACACTACTTATTCCATAGCCGACGGGCTTTTCCTGACCCTTCATGGCGGTTTCCAGTGCGTACAGCCGTTCTTCGGACATCCCTACCCCGTCATCTGTGATCTTCAAGATCACCTTGCTTTCTTCTCTGTATCCGCTGATTATGAGTTCACCGAAGGAGCCCTTGGTCTTAAGCCCGTGATAAATCGCATTTTCTACAAGCGGCTGCAGGGTAAGCTTAGGAATAATGCAGGGGAGAATATCCGGTTCGATCTCAATCAGGAAATTGAATACATCCGAATACCGGATCTGTTGAATAGACAAATAATCCCGGACGCTGTTCAGTTCTTCCTGTAACGTGATCTGGTCCCGTCCATTACTTAAGACCACCCTATAGAAGTCGGCCAGCGCCTTCGTGGTCCGCTGTACGTCACGTGGTCTTCCCATGTCCGACAGCGTATAAATGACATCCAGCGTATTATATAAAAAATGAGGTTTGATCTGCGCCTGAATCAATGCAAGCTCATATTCTCTCTTTTCCCGCTGCTCCTTGCCGATGTTGCTCAGCAGCTCTTCGACCCGGTTCATCATCATATTAAACCCGGAGGCGAGGATTCCGATTTCGTCCCTGGACTTGACCTCCAGGTAGGGGTCCAGATGGCCTTCATTCACATGCTTCATATGACGGGAGAGGTTGATAATAGGCTTGGCAATAAGATTGGATAACATGCCTGCGCCAAGAATCGCAAAGAACAGGCAGATGAAACCTATGAGGATGATCAACTGGGTAATGGTTTTGGTGTCCTCGTTCAAACGATTATAGGGGACCATGGAGATCAGCTGCCAGCCCAGTTTAGTAATATCTGCACGGATCAGAAGCATCCTTCCTGAGGGAGAGGGCTGCAGCAGATTTTGTTCGGCGGACCCCATCACCCAGTCTCTTAGAGCACCTCCGGGCAGCGGGTGTAATACCTGGCTTGGCTCCAGTGCAGAGACCACCAGTCCGCTGGGGTCAACAATCATGAAGGATTCATCCTGGATCGAGCCGATATTGCGGTAGATGGCTGACAAGGCATCCTCCCGTACATTCAGAATGACGTAGCCCAGCGTCTCTCCGGTATTGATGTTGACGATTCGTTTGCCAAGGGAGAGCACCGGCTGTTCCGGGCTTGAGACCAGATAGCTGCGGCGCTCCATAGGAAACCAGATATTAGAGCCGCGGGAATGCTCCAGTGTGCTCAGCATATCGCTTCCCTGGAGCTTCTCGGCGTTCCTCTCCATCTCCAGATTTGAGCCATAGACCACACCGCTTCGGCTGATATAAGCTGCTGAATCCACGTCCGGGAAGATCAGCAGCGCGTAGCTTAGCTGATTGGTGATTTGAGTGTAGAGCTGCAGATCTGATACCTGCCCGCCGTCTTCCGAATATTTCTCGACGATCACTTTATTCAAGTTTAAGGTTAATATATTGGCAGCGCTTTCCGTATTGGTCAGCATGCTGTTCATGAGTGTAGTAATCAAAGTTGAATTGTCGGAGACACTGTTCACTGTTTTCTTGACAATAGCATCGGTATAGACCCGGTACGAGACAAAGCCTAGAATAAACAAGGGTAAGATAATCAGCGGAATGTAGACATACATAATCTTTTTGCGTATCAATAGCCTGTCGAACCATTTACCCGGATATAAGCGTCCCCTGAATTGCATATTGCTCCTCCATTTCAGCCTGTTGACCTTGTGTTCTCGTACAACTGACAACGCGAATGTTAACACGTTTCATTGATATTTTGCAAAAGCAAAAATTGTAACCGTGGGGCTGGGAAATGAAAAAAAATAAGAAAGCTCCTGTGGTGAAGGAGGCTTCCTTATTGCTTCAGGATTGCTTTAGGGTTTGAACCGGTATCCTGCTCCCCATACCGTCTGAATATACTTCGGATTGCCCGGGTCCTCCTCGATCTTGTCACGGAGCCTATTGATATGCACCGCCACCGTAGCATTATCACCTACAGCGTCATAACCCCAAATTCGCTCGTACAAAGAATCTTTGCTGAACACGATGTCCGCATTGACTACAAGAAAATATAAAAGATCAAATTCCTTTTTCTTCAAATCCAGCTCCCGGCCTTTAAGATAAGCTCTATGCGACTGGGTATTGATTACGAATGGACCCATTTCGATACTGCTGCTCTGAGCCATTGTTACATTTCCGCCTTTGAGGCGTTCATATTGCGCCAGGTTGGATTTGACCCGGGCCACCAGCTCACTTGGGGAAAAAGGCTTGATGATATAATCATCGGCTCCGAGTCCCAGACCGCGGATTTTATCAATGTCCTCCTGCTTGGCTGTAACCATCAGGATCGGGATATCGAGCTTGCCTCTAAGCTTGCGGCACACGGAAAAACCATCTTCGCCAGGCAGCATCAAATCGAGCAGAATGAGTTGAAATTGTCCCGAAAGCGCCTTTTCTACCCCGGTTATCCCGTCTCCCGCGATCTCAACCGCAAACTGGTTAATCTCCAAATAATCACGCTCTATCGAAGCGATGGCGCTGTCGTCTTCAATAATTAATATTTTCTTCATGCTATAGCCCCTTTGCTTAGAACTGGCAGCTTGATAACCATACATAAACCGTCTGCCGAAGAGGGTTCAGCGTGAATACTTCCGCCCATCCGGTCCACTGCCTTTGCCGTTATCGCAAGTCCTAATCCGCTGCCCTTATTGGGATTATTGCGGGAAGGATCGCTGCGGTAGAACACGTCAAACAATTTCTCCAGGGCTTCCACCGGCACACCGGGTCCATCATCGGCTAGATAGATAAAAACTTCGTTACCCTTGACTTCAGTACGTATATTTACATGGACATGTTCTTTATTTTTGTACTTCAAGCTATTCTCCAGAATATTAGAAAAGACGCTGTTAAACTGAACCGGATCGGCAAAGATGAGCACATTTTCGGCTAAAGCCGTAATATTCACTTCCAGCCCATTTTCTCTATATTCCTCTGCTGTGGCTTTAACCAAGGATAATATCTCCTGATTAATTTCCAGCGGTTCAGGATCGTAGGGGTAATCGCCCAAGTCCATTTTGGAAAATAAAAAGATTTTGGCCACCATCCGGTCAATATCCTCAGCTTTGGTTTTAATCATGCGGATATAGTTTTGCTGGGATTCCGGTGTCTGGGCCACACCATCCAATAAGCCTTCTGAATAGGCCCGGACAGAGGTTAATGGAGAGCGGAGATCATGCGATATTCCGGCAAGAAGCTCTTTTCGGTTCTCATCCTGTTTCTGTATAAGCTGAAGGGATTCTTTGAGGCGTACGGCCATATCATTAAAATCCTCGCAGACAGAGGCAAATTCATCCTTGTTCTCATAACGGATTCTAACATCCAAATTGCCGTCCCTGAGCTGATGAACGCCATCAACCAAAGTATCCAAGGGCAGCTTAATTCGTTTGAACACAAACCGGGTAAGAAAACGGTTGGTTAAGATAATCGCGATGATGATGCCGAGGAAAAATAAAATAACGAAAATAATGATCTCAGGCGGGAAATCCTCATAATAGTAATCAGAGATGATGTTGAAAATGATCACTGTATACGTTTTGCCGTTAACGTTCATCTTCTCTGCGTATACTTCTTCGTTATTGAGAGAGGCGGAGCCTTCTCCTTTCAATGCCCAAATTGCCCCGGTGAGCTCCTCGGTATACCGAATGTTAAGAGTACCGAAGCTAAACCTATTCTTTTCGGAAGAGTAAATATTCAGACTCAGCTCATTTTTTTGCAATACCTGTTCCAGCGCAGTTTTGGCTTTTGCCCGTTCTTGCTGGTTTCCGTTCTCAAGGAATTGCTTAGCTTTCTGAATCAGATCATCGCGCGAGTCATAGAACTGATCATCTTTTTGAACCCCATCTTGCGAGGCTTGAAAAATAATTTTGCCACCGACAAAGATGATAAGCAGGGAAATGAGCACAGGGATTACAATCATCAGGATATTTGAAATGAACAAGCGCCGCTTAATGGTCATACTGCGTTCCCAGCCCCTTCTTGTAGCCGTTTCTACTTGTTCAATCATATCATAGTACCCCGGTTCGTTAATCCGTGCGCAGTGCATAAATCGGCCGGAGTCTTGCTGCTTTGTTGGCCGGCAACAGTCCGAAGAACACACCGATAAAGAGAGAGAACAGGAACGAAATCACAACCATGTTCCAGGCGTAGCCTACCTGTAATGAAGTGAACTTGCCGACTAACCAAGTGAGCCCTAGTCCAACGCCAATTCCCATCACTCCGCCAAGGGTGCTTAAGAAGATGGACTCTATCATAAACTGCAGCAATACATCCCGCTTTTTAGCACCAATGGCCTTTCGGATGCCGATTTCCCGTGTTCGTTCGTTGACCGAGACAATCATGATATTCATGATCCCGATTCCGCCCACAATCAAGGAAATTCCGGCAATTCCTGCGAGTCCGATCGAAAGGGTGTTGGTGGTTTTTTTTACAGTATCCATGATCTCCTTGGAGTCGTAAACAAAGTAAGAATCTTTGGCTTTTAGGAACTTCTTGTCCAGGATACTTCCGATCCTGCTCTTGACAGGCTTAACGTCTTTATCGGCCAGTACCTTGACGGTAAAATTTTGAATGCCTTTACTCTGAAGCAGCCGTTCAGCTGAAGATACGGGGATGAGGATTTTGTCATCATTTGATCCAGCCATTGTCGTCCCTTTCGCTTGCAACAAACCAACGATTGTAAAGGTATTTCCATTAAGCTGTATTTCTTTCCCAACCGGATTCTCAGTGCCGTACAGCTTTTTTGCAGTGCCCGCACCAATCAGAGCTACCTTTTGGCGGTACTGGATGTCTATATCGAGCAGGAATCGGCCGGACTGGACATGGAAATCCTTCACCATCTCGTAGCTTGGCGTTATCCCTTCAAGCGGGACGCTTTTATTCTTGGTACGGTATTTGGCGGTAATGTTGCTGCTGATGCTGGGGGATACGAGATCTACACCCGGGAGCTTGGAATAGGCCATCACCTCGTCATATTCCAGTGAGTTGACCGCTCCCCGTCCTGTGATCATTACCGCCATCTGGTTGGTGCCGAGATCATTGAGCTGACTTGAAATCTGCCCGGTAACGCCCTGTCCGACGGATACAAGCAGAATAACGGATGACACTCCGATGATGATTCCCAGCATGGTAAGGAACGAACGAACCTTGTTGCCGATGATGCTCATGAGCGCCATACGTATGCTTTGAAAAAAGATCATTCGTCATTTCTCCGATCTTCTACCAGATTTCCATCCTGAATCCGAATGACCCGTTTTGCCTGCTTGGCAATCTCCAGATCATGGGTGATCAGAATAATCGTATGCCCCTGTGCATTCAGCATCTTGATCATCTGCATCACCTCTTGCCCGGTCCTGGTATCCAGCGCTCCGGTCGGTTCGTCCGCAAGAAGCATGGGAGGATTGCCCGCGAGTGCTCTTGCGATGGCTACCCGCTGCTGCTGCCCTCCGGATAGCTCGCTGGGACGGTGATGCATCCGATCGTGAAGCCCTACCTTCTCCAGCGCCACCTCGGCCAATTTTCTTCTTTCCCGGTGAGCCATGCCCCGATAAATCAGGGGCAGCTCTACATTTTCTACAGCGGAGAGCTTCGGCAATAAGTTAAAGCTCTGGAAGATAAATCCGATTTTCTCGTTGCGGATTTGCGCCATGCGGTTGTCTGACAGCTTTCTGACATCCTGTCCGTCAAGAGAATAGCTCCCTTCATTGGAGAGGTCCAGGCAGCCGATCATATTCATGAGCGTTGATTTTCCTGAACCCGAAGGGCCGATAATTGCCACGAATTCCCCGTGGCTGATCGTAAACGAGAGTCCTTTTAGCACCGTCATCCGTTCTCCTGCCATCGTATAGCCGTGGACCATATTTTCAATCCGAATCAAGGGTTCACTGCTCATAGCCCACCCCCTGCGGGAGACATTTCTCCACCTCCGCTGTTTCCACCGTCTCCGCCATCTCCACCGAAGAAGCCCTGATCCTGGGAACTCGAGCTTACGCTGCTTGGCGCGATAACGGTTGGAATAACCACCTGATCCCCGAGCTTCAGCCCGCCGGTGATCTCAATCTGACTCTCATCGTGAACGCCGACGGTAACGGCCTTTTCTTCAGGTACAGGGGCTATGTCCGTTTTCGCCGTTTTCGCCGTATTGTTCAACACCTGAACGAAATATGTATCACCCTTCTGAGTCACGGATTCAATAGGAAGCACCAGAATCCCCTTCTTCTCTTCAATTTGAATTCGCCCCTGCGCTGACATTCCGGCCTTTACATCACCGGGATCGGATAGACGGATCGTGACATCAAATAAGGATACGCCGTTTGTAATCTTGCCTTCATTTGCAATTGCGACCACTGTGCCGGGGTAAATCTTATTTGCCAAAGCATCCAGTTTAACCGTTGCGGTCATTCCCAGCTCGATCTTGGGGATATCCAGCTCATCCACCCGGATGGTTGCGCTCAGATTCTGGTAATCGGTAATCTTGAAGGCCTCCGCGCCGTTAACGACTGCTCCGCCTGAAGATACGCTAATCTTGGTAATCGTTCCCTCCATCGGCGAGGTCAATGGGGCACGAGGGGTCTGGTCCTTGTGCAGTGCAGCAATTTCAGCCTCAGTGGCGGCGATATCTTCCTTGGATCTTTCAATAGCCAGCTTTGCCGTGTCCACTTCGCCCTGCACCGCACCGTCCATTACAAGCTTCTTATACTGGTCCTGTTTGTCCTGCAGCGCGTTTTGGTTCTGCCTTAGCATGTTAAGCTGCTGCCTCAGGCTGCTGTCCACATTTGTTGCTTTATACGTCATCAAGAGCTGGCCTTTCTTAACCCGAGTGTTTGCGCTGACAAATACCCGGGCCACGTTTCCCTGATCCTTGGCGAAGACTGTTTCTGAGTGTGTAGCTTTGACAGAGCCAGAGCCTTTGACAATGACAGAGATGTCTCCCTTTTGCACTGCGGTTGTTTTGACGGTTACTTCAGTCCCTTGCTTGTTTTTGTCTTGCGACAAGGTAACTACTGCAGTGCCTGTTGCCACAAGCGCAAGGATTACAGCCGATATCCAGACCCCTTTTTTTATCTTCATAATGATCCTCCACCGTTCGTGTTAGTGCTGTCCTTAGGGGCAGGGGTACTTGTGGGCTCGGGAGCCTTTGGTGTCGGGACGTAGGTCAAATTATAGGATTGGCTTCCCAGCTTGATTCGCTCGCCCTGGAACTCGTCGTACAGATTAAGAATGAAATTCCCGCCTTTCAGCGTCTTATATAAGCTGCTTATGAAGGTTGTGGAATAGGTCATGAATTGTCCCGGTGTAAGATCTGTACCGGGTGTCAGTGTTCTTTCCTGGCTTTGGCCGTAGGGGTCCATTAGCTGTACAACCAGCTTATGTCCATAGGTTCCCATATCATAGATGCTGCTCTTGCCCAGGCTGTAGGTCAGGTTGGTTGAGAGTGTTTCCTGGCCCTCCGTCAATGTCCCTGTAGCTCCGGTTATCGTGAGACTATAAGGGAATAATTCCACACCGCCGCTAAGTGCGGTTAGAGGAGCAGGCGTTTGCTTGTTCAGTGCGAGCGCTACAGTGTTGATGTAAGCCGTCGGCGTTCCGCCCGGCAGCGTAAGCTTGCCTTCACTCACGCCTTCCCCGACATAGAGAGTCAGCTTGGAGGTGTCTACTGACACAGGCAGCTTACTCCACACGGTTACCAGATTTTTGCCCTTAGGTCCGGTCGCCAGCTCCGATTGGCTGATTTCCGCTTCGTAATAATCATCGCCTGACGTCTTATAGTAGGCTACGAGCTTGGCCTGATCCGATTTACGGGTTTCTTCGCTGTTCATTTCCAGCTCTGTGTACACGATGTTCTTGCTTGTTCCGGGATATACAGTGGTCCGGCGTTCCTTGATCTCCGCCCGTTTACCCGGCGTTTCAATGTGGAACGATTTGCCCTGGTCTACCGTAAGGGCCGTAGCAGCCACCTGTCTTGTGTTCAAGGAGAGGAAGGATTCCGCAGTATCGCCAGAACCGCTGGTGAGCTCGATTTTGATGTGCTCGAAGCTCAGCTCATAAGGGACCTTGCCGATCACATAATAACTAGCGCTTTCCCCTGAAGCTAGCGTAGGGTCTGAATCGGCTGCAACAACCTGAATCGAACTGCCCAGATCGTGGGTTCCGGCTTTCATCGCGCCGGTGAGCGAAGGCATTGTAACCGTGGAAGCTTTGGTGTTGCGGATGCGAATTTTGGCTACAACCACATCTTCAGCGGACCAGGGCATACGCTCTACGGACTCGAGATTGATGCCGAAGGTTCCGTAGCTGTTATCCAGTACATATTCAGAGTTCACGTAACGGTCCTGCTCCAGCGCATAAGGAATCTGGTAAAAGGCCGTAGGGAAGATGATTTTGCCTTCAGCTGCGGGCTCTACTAACTGGAGCTGAAGCGTACCCTGACTCAGTTCAATCGGCACTTCTGCAGAGAACTGGAGAATTCGCTCCTCAAGCGGCTTCAGTGTAAGACTGCTGAAAGCTTTGGTATTTACCGGTAAGGTATAACCCTCTGCGGCTTTGACAGATAAATCATAGCTCGGCAGGGTTACTGCTTTGTTGCCGGCATTTTTTACCCGGAACTGCAGATTCCATAGTGCTTTGTCACCCTTAGCCGTAACGGAGGCTTTTGTCAGCTGTGTCTCTACGGTATTACTACTGATGCTGAGCTTCTTCGTCGCATACGCAGCTACGCTGAGGCTCGGGGAGGTAGAAGCAGGCAGCAGGAAGGAAGCCACGGGCAGGTCGGCCTTAAGCTCGGCACTTTCCCGGGTGATGGACAGTGACATGTTGCCTGTATTGGTGTAGGAAGGGATTTCAGTCAGATAGTAGACTGTCTTCTTCTCCCCGGATTGCACTTTATAGTCGCGGCTGGTATCGCTTAACGTAAGCTCGAACATGGAGCCGCCGGAGGACTCCAGATATACCCGGTAGCTGGGAGCGCTCAACACCTTGGAGCCCAGATTCGTTAGGCTTAAGGCGATTTTGGCGTAGACCTTGCTGTTGAAATGGTAGATTTGCAGATTCTCTGGCTTCAAGGATACCGGAAGGCTGTTCATGGTGATCTTTTTACTCTGACCCTGCTGGACGGATGAGGAATATGGTGTCGGGATGGCAAAGGTGCCCAGCTTCTTCTGGTAGTCGGAACTGCTGAAGTCCCAACCGAACATTGAAACTTTGATCCCGTTGAGCTTGGTGGTCTTACGGACATTTACGTAATATGTAACAGATAATTGTTCCTTAGGGGGAACTTCCACTTTGTTTTTATCTTCTGGTACAGGGTTGCTTTTGATCTCTATGCCTTCAGGAGTGGTTACTTTTGAGAATCCATTAAAAAGCTTATAGGGACTGCCGCTCGTATTGGTATAAGTAAGTGTATAAATGAGGCTGTTTCCGGTTTCCTCCTTAGCCAGCTGCAAATCGGTCAATCTGACGCTAACGCCAGCCTGAACGGAGATAGAGGCCAGCTTAGTCAGAGCATCGACACTCTGCGGAATGGCTTGGTTTATAGGAATGCTGCCCGGTGCCGCAAATGCCGGTAAGGCCGGCTGCTGACTAATGGCAATCGCTCCTGCCAGCAGAGCGGCATAGGCACGGTAATTCTTCATATTCTTCCCTCCTAAATATTCATAGCCCTATCATAAAAGGCAGTTTTAAAATAGGGATAAATAAAGAGGCGAAGAGTTCGCCGCAAACTTAAACAGATGTTAAACTTTTTATAAATTGAGCCTTTGCTAGTTTTTCATGGACCGTTTGAACCTTTTAGGCAAAAGGAGCCAATATCTGTTGTAAGACCCGAATGGAGGCCGGCCCTTATGAAGGACTTAGACTTGAACCCGTGGCTTATCCGGATGAGCCAGGGGGATGAAGAAGCATTCCAAGTCGTTTACGAAGCAACACGCGAGCATGCTTACCGGTTAATCGGTTACCTCGCTCCAAGCAGGAAAGATATTGCAGATATTATGAGTGAAGTCTATTTCGAGCTATACAAAAGTGTGAGCAGGTATGATCCGGAATTACAATTCAACTCATGGTTCAACGGATTGATTGTCAGGCAAGTGCGCAACTGGAAGCGGAAGGAGTGGCGGCTGTTTCGGATCACGGAAAAACTGAAGCTGAGCACCGCCAAATCATCCGATGCTGCTGCAGAGCTGCGGCTAACGGAGCTGGATGATCAGCTTGAGCTGCTTCCGGTTCTCCAGACACTATCGCTCAAATTCAAAGAGGTTATTGTCCTCCGCTATTATCAGGATTGCTCGCTGGAGGAAATCGCCGTATTGCTGAAGATTCCATTAGGTACCGTAAAATCGAGGCATCATCATGCGCTTAAGCAGCTGCGCCAGCGGTTCGACGAACTGGGATTGCGAAAGGAGGGGGATGGCTTTGTCTATTGAGCGGCAGCTGGTAGAGGAGTTCAAACGAGATTCCCGGAGGTGTCCTTCTGATCTGGATACCCGAATAGCGGCAGAATACAGGCAGCGGGTGATGCAACAAAGGGGAATACCATCCATGTTCAAAACTAAAAAAACGCCGAAATTTGTCCTGATCGCCGCTATTTTCATTGTACTATGCGGGTTCGGCTATGCAGGCAGCAAGCTCCTGTTTGATGACCATACCGATAAGCTCTCCTCTAACTATAAAATCGAGCAGAAGCTGCAGCTCATTCCAGAGGACGTAGCGGAGATCCGCGGTTCGCTTGCGGAAGTGAGAGCACAGCTAAACCCTGGAGAAACGGCGGTCGTATATTTTAAAGACCATGACCTTGAGGTTCAGGGAACCCCGGTTGTCTACGGCATCAATAAACCGGTTGTGCTTCCTTTAGAGGGGTGGAAAGCGGCCTTGCAGGAGCATCATGTCGGGGAGAAGTTTCCTGAATCGATCCTTGGAACCTACCATTTCGTAGAAGGCATGGAGACTTCGCCCTTCCAATTCACGTTCGGGGCGGATGCCTACACACTTCTGGATGAAATGAAGGCTGAGAGCAAGAAGACGGGAAGTGAGATGCTGTGGCGTAAGACGGATGTGTCTGAAGGTATTACTAAAACCTACACTTCTGTATACCGCAATGCGGCGGGCGACTCGATCTATCTGACCTGGCAAATTGCAGACGGCGCTCCCGGCGCTAAGGTATTCCAACTCGTTCCGCCCGGTACCGTGTATGAGAAACTTCAAATCGGCGGCCTAACGGCACATTATCTGAAGGACAGTCAGTCGTTGTTCGGACAGAGCAGTGTTCATCAGGATGTAACATGGCTGAGTGAAGGCGAAGGTAAGAGTACTGCCTATCATGTGCAGACCGATTCCCAGACGGTGACCAAAGAGCAATTGATTGAAGCGGCTAAAAGCCTGTTCTAGGCAGCTACAACAAAGAACGGTTGATCCATGGATCCATGGAATCAACCGTTCTTTGTTTGGCCTGCATGCGAATTTGGAGCTACAGGAATGAGAAAAAAGTGCGCAGCAGCCCGCGCTTCCGCGGCGGACTCTGGATCCTCCCGGCTGCAGCGTTAGGCCCGTACGGGGAGAGGGATGGGTCGGTCCGCTCCTGAATCGTTTCCAGAGATACTGCCAATTGCTTGATCATTTGACGCAGGTCCTCAAGCTCTCCGCGCTGCTGGAGCAGCTGTACCGAGACTACCTCGTCAGCTTTATGTTCTAGTGAGCGTTCAATGTAATCGATTCGCGACAGCATGTCTTCCATAGGCCCATCCGGTGTGCGGAGGAGCGGGCTCTCCTGCTGTGACACGGGCTGCCCGGTGCCAGTAGCAAGATCCAGGTCGATGCACTCCAGTGCTTCCCCGCGATTGATGCGGTCTTTAATCGATTGTAGCAGGCTGATTGCCTGCTCTGAGAAAATATAATGTCCAAACCGGTCCTTTGGAAAGAAATCAGGGAACATGGCAGCCCAGCGTTTGATAGTGGTCTGGCTAACGGACAGCAGCTCTGCAGCATCCTTTGTTTTCAGCATTTCCATTTCAGTTCCTCCAGTTCAGGTAGTCTTGCTATGAACAATTCGCCCTTCATAAGCGGCTCCCTGCACGGGTGACAAAGGAAGTGCTGATTCGATAAACAAAGTGCTATTCTGAGAAATTATTTAAGGAGTGCTCGGCTGAAACAGGCTATTTCTGTACTGGGTAAGCGGAGCCAGCCAGACGGTGCCTGTCCCCCGGTACACATTGACGAGCCCCTCGCCGGAGGCAGCGGAGCCGAGACGGGTTTTGCCTGATTTTTCTACAGTGAAATCCAGGGTGTTGGACCACATTAATGCAAAGTTACCATCGACCTTCAGTACATCATTCTGCAGCTCAACGACAACGGCCTCCTCGGAGGGAATGGGTGCTTCCAGAGCCAGGATGCCTTTGCCTTTGGCGCTCAGATTGAACAGCCCCTCTCCGCCCAGTGCGGCAGAGGACAGATTCTTACGCGCGGTGACGGCCAGCTGCAGGGAAGACTCACAGGCCAGGAACAGGCCGTCATCAATGACGATATGATCGTTGTCGACATCAATCAGCCACAGATATTTATAAGTGGTTTCCAGCAGAATCGTACCCGTGCCTTTGTAGAGAGGTTTGATGGCGCTGGTTCCGGTTGCGGCGCTGGACACGATATTTCGCATCAGTCCGCCGACCCCTTTTACCCCTGAGGTCATTTCAATATTTCCGACCATATACTGCATGGCCCCGGCACTCAGCGTAACCTCGCTGTTGTTCAGCTCAATCATGAGCTGCTTGTTGCGCATGTTGCTTTTGCTCATGAAGAAGTTGGACTGTGCTTCCGCAAAGGAGGTGCTGCTCAAATCCTCTTTGTACTCGATAACCGAAAATCCGCCAAGCTGTTCCTTGATCACAACGTTGCTGTTATCTTTCAGATTATTGATGGTATAGGCCAAATGAATCCTCTCCTCTGCTGGGCAGTGTTGTCGTAAGCAGAAGCAGTTCTGCTTCGAAATGTAGGTATTCGACACAAAGGGTGTATCTCCTTGTACCCTAGAAGCCTCTCACACTAGAGGGGGTTCTTTGCTTGTGTTTTTTGAAGGTGCGGCTGAAATAGTAAATATCATTGAATCCGGTGGCTGCGGCGATTTCGGAAACGGTCAGCTGCGTATGGCGCAGCATGGAGTCGGCCCGGTCCAGCCGGACGGCGTTGACATATTCGGATACCGTGTGTCCGGTCAGCTCCTTGAAGAGGCGGCTGAAATGGAAGCGGCTGAGCCCGGCCAGCGCCGCAAGATGGTCCACAAAGATAGGCTCGCTATATTGGGTGTCAATATAACGCAGCACCGGAGCGAACCGCTCAATGGTCTGAATGCGCCGGGTCTGTTCGGCCTGCGACAGTACGGTTACAACATGTCCGCGCAGCAGCAGTGTAAGCAGGCGGTACAGCTCGGACTTGACTGCCAGCTCATAGCCGAATTCGCGGCGTTCGAGTTCGCGGATAATGGTCAGGGCACAGTCTGTAATATGCTGATCCCCGGAGATATGGTTGCGGAGCAGCAGACGGTTCTGCTGGATCGGTGCGATGAATTTGGTCTCTGCAGCGTCACTTACGGCGCTGTGCAGTAACGAGGTGTCCGCGATAATCGCATAATAGAGCAGATCGGCAGAGGCGCTTATACCATAATGCAGCTCATTGCTGTTCACGGCGATCAGATCGCCGGCACGGACATGGATTGGTGTCCGTCCGCACTCGAACACCGCCTCCCCGCGCTCAATGAACAGAAACTCCAGATGCTCATGCCAGTGATGGGGGAACAGCACGACGCCCGCCCTGTCAAAGCGCTGGGTATGTACTTTGATCGGAAACTCGGGGTCCGGCATATCCATGGGCTCCCGCAGTTCCATGTCATAGTTCAGCATTGTTGGATCACACCTCCACCGCACAATTGTACAAATAAGACCGCAAGGCGCTGCATGGTCTTCATGATTGAAATCATTATAATACGAATCAGAACGTATGCAAATAATGGAGAGAAGGTTCGTAGATATGATCAGGGTTGGCGTAATTGGAACAGGCTCCATCTCAGGTATGCATCTGAATGCCTACCGGAAGAATCCGCAGACCGCTGTGTATGCGGTGTGCGACCTGAATGAAGAGCGTGCAAGGGCGGCTGCTGCTGAGTATGGTGCGGAGAAGGTGTACACGGATTACCGCGCGCTGCTGGCTGATCCCGGCGTCGATGCGGTCAGTATCTGTACTTGGAACAACTCCCATGCCGAGATCAGCATTGCGGCGCTGCAAGCCGGCAAGCATGTGCTGGTGGAGAAGCCGCTCTGCCGTACGCTGGAAGAAGCGGTACAGGTTCAGCAGGCAGTGGAAGAAAGCGGCAAGATTTTGCAAGTGGGCTTCGTGCGGCGTTACGATGCCAACGTCCAGCTGCTTCAGAAGCTGGTGGAAGCAGGGGAGTTCGGTGAGATCTACTATGCGAAGGCGACGACGTTACGGCGGCTTGGCAATCCCGGCGGCTGGTTCGCTGACATCGAACGCTCCGGCGGTGGACCGCTGATCGATATCGGGGTCCATGTCATCGATCTGTGCTGGTACTTGATGGGCCGTCCGAAACCAGTATCAGTCAGTGCCAATACCTACAGGAAGCTGGGTAACCGCGCCCACGTGGAACATCTCTCTTTCTATAAAGCTGCCGACTACGATGCGGCGAATAATACGGTGGAGGATCTGGCGAATGCGTTGATCCGGTTTGAGAACGGAGCCTCGCTGTTAGTGGATGTCAGCTTCACACTGCATGCCAAGGAAGATGAACGGTCTGTGCGCCTGTATGGGGAGAATGGCGGCTTTGAAATCGATCCCGAAACGGTGATTGTCCGTGAAGAGGCCAATACCATCGTCAATATCTATCCGCAGACGGATCATGCAGGATTCGATTTTAACAGTGCGTTCCAGTATGAAATTGATCATTTCACCAACTGTGTAGGCAGCGGCTCGGAGCCGCTGAGCCCTGTGCAGGACGGGGTGGAAATCATGAAGATACTTGGCGGGATCTACGAATCCGCAGCCAAAGGCGAAGAGGTGAAATTATGAAGCTAGGAATCAGCACCTACAGTCTGCACGCGGCGTTTGCCGCCGGAGAGCTGACACTGAAGGGCGTCCTGGAGACGATCGCCGACCTGGGGGCCGAACATGCAGAGATTGTACCCTTAGGCTTCAATCTGATCGACAATCCGGAGCTTAAGGATGTGATTCTGAAGACTGCAGCGGACCGTGGCCTTGAGTTGTCCAATTATGCGATCGGTGCGAATTTTGCCGGACTGGAGACAGAGATGCGGCGGAAGGAAATGGAGCGGGTAAAGCGGGAAGTGGAGGTGTGTGCGGCACTTGGCATTCAGCGGATGCGGCATGATGTGGCCTCGTCACCTGATCTGTCCATTGTCCATTTTCTGGAGGAGCTGCCGCAGCTGGCTGACGCATGCCGTGAAATTGCCGATTATGCATCCGGCTTCGGCATCACAACGAGTGTAGAGAATCACGGATACTTCATTCAGCACAGTGACCGGGTACAGGCATTGGTAAGCGCTGTGGACCGGGAGAACTTCCGCACGACACTGGACGTTGGCAACTTCCTGTGCGTCGATGAGAACCCGCTTACCGCTGTGGCCGGCAACCTCAAGATTGCCTCCATGGTTCACCTCAAGGATTTCTATGTCCGTCCGCAGGACCGGCATCCCGGAGAAGAGTGGTTCCAGTCTTCCGGCGGGAATTGGCTCAGGGGCGCGATCGTGGGCCAGGGCGACATCGACATGCCGCGTGTGCTCAGGCTGGTGAAGGAGAGTGGTTATGCCGGCTATATTTCCATTGAATTCGAGGGTTCGGAAGAATGCCGCAAGGGAACAAGGCTGGGCCTGGAATACGTCAAGCGGACATGGAATGCGATCTAATCAAATCACTTGAATATGAGGAGGATTACCGCCATGGCTACACCTGTCATAAGCAATAAAATCGGCGTGATCGTAGACAGCTTTCAGGTTGGGGTGAAGGAGGGCTTGCGCAAGGCAAAGGAAGCAGGCGCTGACGGGGTGCAGATCTATGCGGTACAGGGTGAATTCGATCCTGCTAATCTGTCTCCGGCTGCCCGCCGTGAATGGAAGGAATATATCGCTTCGCTCGGGCTCGAAATCTCGGCTCTTGTCGGCGATCTGGGAGGGCACGGCTTCCAGGACCCTGCACAGAACCGCGCCAAAATCGACAAGTCGAAGCGTATCATGGAGCTGGCCAAGGAACTGGGCACAGACATCGTGACCACGCATATCGGGATCGTTCCTCCGAACAAGGACAGTCAAATCTATGAGACGATGCACACAGCCTGTGAGGAGCTAAGCCGGTATGCGCATGAGATGAATGCGTACTTCGCGATCGAAACCGGGCCGGAGACTGCCACTCATCTGAAAATGTTCCTGGACGGGCTGGGTTCCAAAGGGGTGTCGGTCAACTTTGACCCTGCCAATATGGTGATGGTGACCGGAGATGATCCGGTGCAGGGCGTTCATACCCTGAAAGACTACATTGTGCACACCCATGCGAAGGATGGCGTCAAGCTGACTAATATCGATCCGCGCGATGTATACGGAGAGTACGGCTATGAAGCACCGGAGCTGGACCATGAGAAAATCGCGGAGATGGCAGAGTCCGGTTCGGCGTTCCGCGAAGTGCCGCTGGGAGCGGGAAGTGTCAACTGGAACGGTTATCTTCAGGCGCTGAACGATATCGGCTACCAAGGGTATCTGACGATTGAGCGCGAAGTCGGCAGCAATCCGGAGGCGGATATCCGACTGGCTGTTGAGTTTTTGAAGAGGTTCCGGGCATAGGCGCGGGCAAAGCGGCGGACTAGGCTGATTTACTGTATTGGAAATCTTGAAGTCCGGGTGAACATAGAAACGGCTGCCCTTTCTTGTGAAGGAGGCGCAGCCGTTTTTGTTTGGAAATAATCTTCATGATATCCGAATGAAATTGCTATAATCCAAGAGAGAAGGAATTTTTGGGAGGACAACCAATGACCACACAAGAACGTTTAAAGACACAGCCGCTGTCTGCTGTAGCGCATGTCAAAGTCCATGGAAGAACCACTGGAGCACTTGCTCCGTTAACCCTGTTTTGGACGGGGAGTGCTGTTGAATTCAATGTACAGGGCTCAGAGCTGTGGATTGAGGTTGAGGCAGATTATGAGGTGTATGAGCCGTGGATCAGCATTCTGATCAATTCGGTCCCTGTAAGCAGACAAATGCTGACCGCAGGCCGGTACTGGATTTGTGTATTTAGAGGTATGAATGAGAACGCTATCAAAAATGTGCGGGTGGTCAAAGAGGTCCAGGCGATGAGCGAAGATCCCGCGTGCCTGCTGCAGTTCCATGCGGTGAAGGGGGATGGGGAATTTCTGCCGGTTGCAGACAAGCCCTATAAGATGGAGTTTATCGGTGACAGTATTACTTCTGGAGAAGGGACGGTAGGCGCCAAGGCGGAGGAAGACTGGATTCCTGCCTGGTTCAGCGCCACCTACAACTACACGGCAATGACAGCAGAAGCGCTGAATGCCGATTACCGGGTGATATCCCAGAGTGGTTGGGGTGTGTTCACAAGCTGGGATAACAATCCGTATTGCAATATTCCCCGGTATTATGAGCAGGTATGCGGTATGCTGACGGGTGAGAGGAATGAAGCTTTAGGGGTACATACAGCGAACACTTTTGAGGACTGGCAGCCGGACGTGGTGGTGGTGAATCTGGGCACCAATGATGGCGGCGCATTCCAATCTCCGGCATGGAGGGATGAGGCGACCGGGGAAACGCATAAGCAACGGCTCCATGAAGACGGAACGTATAACGAAGAGGACCTGGCGGCCTTTGAGGCGGCGGTTGAACGTTTTCTGGGTACACTTCGGAAGAATAATAAAAAGGCCCACATCGTATGGGCCTACGGCATGCTGGGCATACCGATGATGCCGTCGATCCACCGTGCGGTCAGCAGCTATATGAGGAAGACAGGCGACAGACGGGTGTCGGTATTCCAGCTTCCGAATACAACAGCTGAAAGTGTAGGGGCCAGAACCCATCCCGGTGTATTGGCCCATGAACGGGCAGCCCAAGCGTTGACTGGATATCTGAATGAGATTTTGCCGGGATAGGTCCCGCTAAATGGAGCCTCTAAGGCTTAGACGATGTTGAACACCAGACCGGACTGCTGCCGCGCCGCTTCTTCAAACAGATCGAACAAAGACTGCAAATGCGGCAGCAGATACCCGTCGACGAGCTCTTCATAGGTCTCATCATCTCTCATTGGAAAGGCCAGCAGGATCAGCGCCTGTTCATCAAGGGAATCCAGATCCATGTTGTGGATACGGGTCCACTTCTCGAAATCAATCCGTTCGTCCACCCGTTTAGGCTGCCTAAGCCCGGGTATCTGTAATGCGATTTGGGCAACCTTCCCCGCAGGCAAATAGAAAGAGCCATACTCCGTAACGTTGCTGTCAACCTTGTACTGTTCCTGGATAGGAACGAGTGGAACATCCGGGAACATGCCTGCAATCAGGCTCCAGGTTTTGTCAATATCGAGTGCGGCTTCCTGCACATGGCCTGCCAGGATATCCTCCAAATTACCTTTTTCCATGTAGTACACACCGGTAATGCCCATCTGCATCTCTCCTTAATAACGAGTGCAGCCATTATTCAGCGCAGCCCGGGAGCAGGCTGCGCTCACAGGCTCTCTTATAAGTGATTACCCGTAATCAAGGGAAATTACCCCAGGTATTGGCCCTCAATCTCATCCGCACTCACCGGCTTGCTGTAGTAGAAGCCTTGTGCGTTGTAACACTGGATCTCCTTGAGCAGTGCGACTTGCTCTACCGTTTCTACGCCTTCAGCGACGATGGTCAGTCCGAGCTGCTTGGCCATGGAGATAATCATCTCGGCGATGGCCCGGCTGTCGGTGTCAGTCGTGATTTTGCGGACAAAGGAACGGTCAATCTTCAGGCAGCCAATAGGAAGGCTCTGCAAATAGCTGAGCGAGCTGTAGCCTGTCCCAAAATCATCCATGGACACAGAAATTCCGGCTCCCTGCAGATCATTCAGGATACTGATTACATGCTCTTCGTTGTGCATCATCGCACTTTCTGTAATCTCAAGCTCCAGCAGCTGGGTGTCGAAATCAAGTTCACGGATGGTACTCATAATTGTCTGAAAAATATCCGGCTTCATCAGATGAATCTGCGAGACATTGACGGCAACGGGAACGACCTGGCGGCCCTCACGCTCCCACTTTTTCACCTGGGTACAGGCCGTTCTTAGCACCCATTGCTCCAGCGGAATAATGAAGCCGGATTTCTCTGCCAGCGGAATGAAGTCCAGAGGAGGAATCATGCCCAGAATGGGGTGCTCCCAGCGAACTAATGCTTCAAGGCCGACGATTTCGCCGCTGCGGATATCAATTTTGGGCTGATAGAACAGCCGGATCTGATCATTGTCCAGCGACTGCTCCAGATCATTCTCCAGAATAATCCGTTCCAGACTGGTCTGGTCGCGTTCCGCATCGTAGAACTGATACTGGGAGCTGCCATTCTCTTTGGCATTATACATCGCAGTATCGGCGTGCTTCACCAGGGAGTCAGCATCAAGCCCATCCTCCGGAAAGCAGGCGATCCCTACAGAAGCGGACAATTTCACAGTATGGTTACCCACTTCAAACGGATGTGCAAATTCACCCACGATGGTGGCTGCCAGGGCTTCCATCTCCGGACGCGTACGCAGATGGGGAACCAGCACTATGAATTCGTCCCCGCCCATCCGTGCAATGCTGCAGGAGGAGGGAACACAGTTCTTCAGCTTGCCTGCAGCCTGCTGGATGACCTTGTCACCGAAGGAATGACCGAATAAATCGTTGATCCGTTTGAAGCGGTCCAGATCAATAAAGAACAGTGTGAACGGGTAAGCAGGGAGGCCGGTCTGCTCTGTATGCTCAAGCAGCAGATTGTGAAAAGAACGGCGGTTGGCAAGCCCGGTCAGCTCATCTTGATAGGCCAGATGGCGGATGGTTTCCTGATCTTTCTTATTCTTGGTGATGTCCTTAATAATGCTGTAAATGCCCACGGGGACGTCTTCGACCACAATCGGAAGCGAAGTGAGCCAGAAGGCCAGCATAGTACCACCGGAGTTCCGCAGCTGCAGCTCGATGGTACTGGATTTGCCGCGTAGAACATGCCGGTAATGGTGCTGGGCCAGTGAATGGTACGCTCCCTCAAAAAGATCCGAGAAGTGCCGTCCGACCAGCTCCTGGTCTAGCTGCTGGGCGAGCAGCTCAGCCTGACGGTTCAGACCGGTGACAATACCCTGGGCATCGAACGCCAGCACACTGTCCGGATTGTATTCAAAGAGTGACATATAATGTTGTTCTGTCTCCATAATTCTGCGGTTCTGATATTCCTGGCGGGTGTCTCTATAGGCGTCCGGGATGATATACAGGCCTGTACAGATAAACAGCGTCAAGATATAAGGCAGCAGATGCAAATAGCTTCCCGGATCGGCATCCTCGACCGGCATCACCGAGAAGGCGCAGAGCAGCGGAATCATCAGCAGCCCTATTGCACTAAGGAAGATGCCTGGAACCGTAGCCTTGGAATATAGTTGATGCTCTCGGTTGCGGTTCGAGATCACCAGGACCCGCAGAATGGCGAGGCACAGACTGAGGGCGGAAGCTGCCGTCATGAAGACAAGTGCGGGCTTCCAGACCAGAAACTCACGGAACAGAAAGATGATATTCAGGTAATCGAACACCAGAATGGTGCCGGCGGTCACCAGACTGATTCTGAAGTGACGTCCTGTATGGCTGCGGGGCATGCTGGAATACCGGATGCCAAAATAAGTAGCAGCCCAGCAGCCGCCGAGAGTGAACAAGAGATGCAGTATGTAATATTTCGGAGCCGGGGGAAGGTTAAGCGACAAAGGCACCAGGATGTGGGAGACACTAAAAGCAGTGGTGCCCAGGATCATCACCTTCATTCGTGTGAAACGTTTCCCCCGGCCTTGGCCGTCAGCATGGAAGGGGGCTGTTCCGAAGACAATGAGAGTGCAGGACGCAAGGCTTGCCAGCAGGGCCAGAGCCAATTGCAGCCAGTTCATATTCAAGGGTTGCAAGTATAACATCGTGTACCTCTTTCGTTATGTAGATAATATATAAAAGGTAAAATATGTAGGCCTTTTTTCATAGGACATTTATCGTATATAAACAATAAATTAGACGATTAAACTCCTTTTATGATAAAAATACGAAAAAATCATGACAAAAAACCTCCAATCCACAGTAAATGTAGGATCGGAGGTCTTTTTATATGCGTGTACGTATGGGTTAGCCTTACGGTCTGAGCAGTGAGTAAGGGTTAAAAAGTAACCGAGAGGTAGCTGAGCGACCCCATTTCGTAGCTTCGGTGGACTTCTTGAGGCGTCCGGGCGGGATTGCCGCTTCCCATAGTGATGTACAGCGGAATGAAGTGCTCGGGCCGGGGTACAGCCAGCTTGGCATACGGTGCCTGCGCTTCGTAGCTGAATAGAGCATTCAAGTCATGCTTGAGCATATGTTCAATCAGCCAATCGTCGAAGGCAACAGCCTTAGGGTCAGGAGCCATGGCGTCCGGGTTCATGGTACGGAAATTATGAACCGTAGCCCCGCTGCCCATAATCAGGATGTCTTCCTCATCCAGACCGCGCAGCGCTTCACCAATCCTGTACTGCTCCGCCGGTGGCAAATACGGATTGACGGAGATTTGAATGACCGGACAGACAGGAACCGGGAACATCCGCAGGAGAGGGACCCAGGACCCGTGATCGAGCCCACGCTTCGTATCGAACTGAACAGGAATATCCTTGGCTCTGAAGCGGTCCGCCAGGGATGCTGCCAGCGCAGAGGAGCCTTTGGCGGGATATTTGATTTGGTACATCTGGGCGGGAAAGCCGCCAAAATCATAAACCATGTCATACACATCATCCGTGGAGGAGACGGTCAGCACCTCGGTTTCCCAGTGAGCTGTAAAGATGACAATAGCCTTAGGCTTAAGCTGCTGTCCGTAGGAGAGCAGGAAATCTGTACATGGGGTATTCTGTATCGCCATCAAGGGAGATCCGTGACCAACAAAGAGGGGGGCAATCATCGTAAACGCTCCTTTTATTATCAAATAGGTTCATATAATACTTACAATATGTTATTAAGTATATATTGTATATTAGATTTCGTAAAGTTATTTATTGGGATGAGTGCTGAAGCGGTCAAAAAATGGCAACTTATTAAGAAAGTGTCCATCTTTTGTTTTTTTTTCTGTATATAATCATATTACATAGGGATAGATGGATTGCGCGAGAATTGTATAGGGAATTCCCTAAAGTTTCCTTATAATAGAAATAAGCACACTAGAACCACTAGCTGAGAGGAAGTTAGCCTTGTTCGAAACCTTACTTTTAAATTTCTTGTTTTTATTGTTTCCGGTCTTGATCGTAGTGATTTTCTTTGAAAATAGAGTGTACCCCTATAATAATAAGCTGCTTGTTCTGATGTCCGCCGTGACGATGGTTCTGTGTATTGCCAAGCCTATTCGGCTTGAAATGGGGTATATTTATGATCTCAGATATATCTCGTTTATACTTGTGGCGCTTTTTGGAGGATACCGGAACGTCATTCCGTTATATGTAATCATGAATATTTACCGTTTCTATGTAGGAGGTGCGGGCACGCTCCCCTCCTTCCTGTTCTCAACGGCGGTGCTGCTGCTGGTGCCTTACTTTAGCAAACGCTTCATCAAGCGCTCTTCCAACCGCCGCATCTTCTGGGCAGCAGCTATTGCTACGTTAACCATGGGAATCTACCTGATGATTCTGGGGACGATGACGGGGAAGTTGGACAAGCAATTTTGGACGCTCACGGTCTATGCCTTGACGACACATGCCGTAGTGATGAGCATCATCATGATTTTGATCGAGCAGATTATCACCAATATCAAGAACCGTGACCGGATTCTCCAGTCGGAGCGCCTGAATGTAGTCAGTGAGCTGGCGGCCAGTGTATCCCATGAAATCCGAAATCCGCTCACGGTGACCAGCGGTTTTTTGCAGCTGCTCAATAAATCAACTTCCATTACGCCCGAGGAAAAAGAATATGTACAATTGTCGTTGCTGGAGCTGAACCGTGCAGAGAAGATCGTTAGCGATTATCTCTCTTTTGCCAAGCCGCAATCCGATAATATGGTGTTCTCCAATATGCAGGCGGAAGCAGAGTACACCAAGAACATCATTATGCCCTTTGCGTCCATCCACAAGGTGGAGGTCAAGTTCAGCTTCGACAACACGCTCAATAAAAGCTATGACAAGAACCAAATCCAGCAATGCCTGATCAACCTCTACAAAAACGGGATTGAAGCAATGAGAGATAAGGACGGGGGCATCCTCACCATCGATATCTCGGAGAAAAAGCAAAACATTCTGATCACGATCCGGGACACCGGCATCGGCATGACGAAGGAAGAAATCTCACGCCTGGGCAAGCCGTATTACTCCACCAAAGAAGAAGGAACCGGACTCGGGATGCTGATGGCCTACAGCACGATCAATAAGGTTAAGGGGAACATTGAGGTGGAAAGTGAAAAGGGCAGGGGTACAACCTTCCTCATCACCATCCCTACCTAAAAGGCTCTGTGGCAGACCCCTGTTCAAAAATGATAAAGTATTTATTGAAGATAGAATTCTCAGGAAATCGTAACCAGGAGGCAGAAGGAATGAGACAAGAATTGATCGCACAATTAAATAAGTGGCATGAGGAGGACAAATACCAGGAAATCGTAGACCGGATCAAAGAAACGCCGACGATACTTATTGATGATGAGCTGGCTACCCATTTGGGGAGAGCGCTGAACAATCTGGGGCGGTATAAAGAAGCGCTGAAATGGTTCATGAAGACGGCCGACCAGGGCAAGAAGGACCCGTTGTGGCATTTCCGTGTGGGGTACGCCCACTATTATCTGGACCAGCTGAAGGATGCGATCCGGGAATTTGAGGTTGCGCACAAGCTGGACCCTGAAGATGAAGATACGGTTCAGTTCCTGGAATGGAGCCGTAAGGAAGCGGCTGAAGCCCCGGCGGATAAGGATTCTGACGAAGATGATGAATGAAGACTTGAGAGGAAGTCATTAGGCCTAAGATGAATGCCCGAGGTTGCCGACTTGGTGGAATGAGAGGTATAAGTACCTCTGAGTTTGCCAGATTTGAGCTATTTGGTGGAATGAGAGGTAAAAGTACTTCTCATTCTGCACCTTTGCGCCCCGGCGGGCTTAAGACCGGCCATGCTAGGAAACCAACAAGGGGCTGTCCTCGATGGGACGCCCCTTTGCTGTATCTTTCACCTTCCAGCAGGAAATCCGCGTGCTTTGTTGCGCCAGACTGTCACAAACGCAAAGGCCAGCAGGACGCACAACGCCCACGGGAAAGAAACAACACCCGTTGTTTCGAGAAGAATCCCGCCGGCCACACCCCCGCCGCCGATGGCGAGATTCCATGCGGTCACCAGCATCGATTGGGCTACATCTGCGCTCTCTCCGCCTGCTACGGCAATTGCTGTCTGCAGCAGCGTCGCCGCTCCCCCGAACGTTAAACCCCACATGGTAGCCGCCAGATAGATCACAAAAGGCTGGCTGCTGCCTATGCCCAGCAGGATAGCTGCCAAGGCGAATGCAGCGAGGCTGATCAGAACAAGCAGTCTCAGGTGTCGGTCAATCCAGACTCCGGTCAGCCAGATGCCAAGCAGTGCTGTAACACCGAAGATGAGAAGCACCACGTCCACGCGCCCGGCAAGCCCGGTCTGAGTAAGGTACGGTGCAATGTAGGTATACAGGATGTTGTGGGCCAGTACCCAGGCTAGTACGACAAACAATATGGGGCGCACTCCGGGAGTAGTGAAGACCTTGTGGAGAGGGAGCCGCTTGTCTGCGGACTCTCCCGGAGAGTCCGGCAGCTTCCAGAGCACCCAAATGGTCAGCAGCAGCGCGAGCAGCGACAGGATGCCGAAGACATTGCGCCAGCCCGCAAGGTCCCCGAGCAAGGTTCCGGCAGGGACACCGAGCGCAAGAGCAAGTGGCGTTCCTGCCATGGCAACGGCCATAGCCCTTCCCTTAAGCGGCTCCGGTACCATGCGCCGGGCATAGCCTGCGATCATGCCCCATAGGACACCGGCTGATACACCCGCGAGGAACCGGGCCGCAAGCGTTAGGGGATAGCTTGAAGAGAAAGCAGTGATGGTGTTAAATACAAGAAAACCAAGAATGCATATCAGCAGCAAGGGACGCCGTCTCCACCCGCGTGTTGCGGTGGTCAAAGGAATTGCGGCAAGTAGCGAACCTAGGGCATACAGGGTAACGAGCTGACCCGCCATGGCCTCTGTCACTCCAAGTCCCTTACTGATCTGGAGCAGTAATCCGGCGGGAATTGTCTCGGTAAGGATACAGATAAACCCGGTCATAGCCAGGGCAAGCAATCCGGCCCAGGGAAGGCGTCCGGAAGCAGAAGCGCTGGAGATTTGCTGTGAAGAATAAGCTGTGCTGCTGCTCATTTCGAACCTCCTTCCTTATGATTCATGATTCAATCTGCCGTAGACGGCATTGCACAGGTCTACCGTAAACGGACCCGACATGCCCTCCAGTGCGGTATTGGTGAAAGCAGCCACGCTTAGCCGCTGCTTGGGATCAACGAACCACGAATGACCATAGGTACCGCCCATGCGCCATGTACCAGGGGATTCCGCAGTGTCTGCGGCAAGAGGATCTTTAAGCACCGTGATGCCCAGGCCAAAGCCCCGCCCTGGCCAGAAGGGCATGTGCAGATCACCAATCTGATTGGTGGTCATTTCCCGAACCAGGGATTCCGGCAGCAGAGGTGCTCCCCCTTTGCGCAGGGTTTCCAGCAGCTGCAGAAAGTCTCCGGTGCTGCCGACCATGCCAGCTCCTCCGGAAGGATAAGCGGCAGGGTCGAGCGCCCGTTCAGGGGCGAGGCGGAAGCCTGCCGTACCTTCCACAAAAGCAAGGCTGTCGGGATTGTGCAAAGGACGCAGCCCGGGAACATCATCGGCGTAAGCAGCGGCCAGCCGCTGCGGGTCGGCTGCAACGAACCCGGTGTCCTTCATACCTAGCGGATGGGTCACAAGTGAATCTATGGCTTCGCTGAGTGTGGTGTCTGTGACTTTTTCAATCACGGCCCCTAGCACATCTGTTGCGATAGAATATCTCCACATGGTGCCTGGGGGATAGAGGAGCGGGACAGAGGCAATACGCCGTAGGTTCTCTTCGAGCGTAATGGTAGTCTGATCCATGCCATCAGATACACCAGCCTGCTCATAGGAACCGCCCTCTTCCTGAAAGAAGCGGTAGGTCAATCCAGCGGTGTGCGTCATTAAGTGCCTTACTGTTATTGCTGCGGGCTTACCGTTCTCCAGTCGTGGCTGAAAATACGGAAGCCAGCGGTCCACGCGGTCATCCAGTTTCAGGCGGCCTTGCGCCACCAGAACCAGAGCAGCCGCAGAAGTGATAGGCTTGGAAACCGATGCGAGCCGGAACAAGGCGTCCTCCCGCATAGGCTGGTTCAGCTCGCGGTTCGCAAAACCGGCAGCACGGCTATATATGAGCCTCCCATCTAACGCTACCTTGATGACAGCCCCCGCCAGACGCTTGTCGGCTAATGTCTGGTCTAGTACGTTATCGATGCGCTCCGGTAGATGCTCCGGGTTCATGAGATTTGAATCCTGCATACTTAGTCATCCTTTCGCTATAGTTAAAGCTAAAATCGCTTTACTATTGTAAGTATATTATATAAAATTAGTTGACCTGCTAACATAAGGCAACTAAGCTATAACAGCCGTTCAGCAGTTAAAAACAAGGCAGTTTCCACATGTATCCTTAAAATTAAAGGAGCTGAATGAGATGGACCATACAGACAAGCAGATTCTGTTTCATCTTCAAAACCAGGCGAGAATGTCCATGACAGAACTCGGGAAATGTGTGGGTCTATCACAACCGGCAGTGACGGAAAGAGTTAAACGTATGGAGGAAAACGGGGTGATCCAGGAGTACCGGACTATTATTTCACCTGAAAAAATTGGGAAACAGGCTACTGCTTACATTCTGTTTCACTCCAGGGATTGCCATGCCTTCGTTGATTTCTGCCGCTCCTCCCCTGAGGTCCTTGAGTGTTACAGGATCAGTGGCGAGCACAACTATCTGCTAAAAGTAATGACCGAATCCACGCAAGCCTTGGAGCAGTTCGGCAATGAATGCGATAGATACGGGACTTATACAATTCTAATCGTAATGTCATCGCCCGTTGATCATAAGTACCTTATTCCTTTGCTGGAAGGAACTGTTTAGGACCTGCCCATACTGGGGAATGAAGAGTAGATTCGAGAGGAGGCATATACATAGTGGAAGAGACGTTGCTGGCGCAACTGGTACAGTGGCATGAAGATGATGAATTTGCCAAAATTGTAGACCGCATCATGGAGATTCCCGAACCGGACAGAGACTATACCTTAATTGGTCAACTGGGCAGGGCGCTGAACAATCTGGACCGTTACCCTGAAGCGCTGGAACAGCTGCTGAGTGTTGCCGGGCAAGGAGAGAAGGACCCGATCTGGCACTACCGGGCGGGATATGCCTACTACTATCTGAAGCAGTACGATCAAGCGGTTCGTGAATTCGAGCTGGCAGATCAGCTGGAGCCTGGAGATGAGGCGGTTCAGCAGCTGCTTGGCTGGAGCCGCCGTGCGGCGGAGCGGGAGGTACGGGAGCAGCAGCGTTTTGCAGCTGCACAGGCCGGCGGGGGTACTGCGGAAGGTAGCACTGTTGAACCTTTTGACTTCGACGGCTTCTGGGAGGACAGCGATTATGCCCGAGAATCTTATGTATCCGATCCGCCTACAGACGAGCTGATTGCCTCGGTGGAGCAGGAACTGGGGTACAAGCTGCCCGCCTTTTATATCGAGATGATGAAGCGGCAGAATGGGGGGATTCCCCGGGATACCTGCTTCCCTACAGAGGAAGCGACCTCTTGGGCGGAAGATCATGTGGCGATTACAGGCATTATGGGCATTGGACGGGAGAAGACCTATTCCCTGTGCGGGGAACTCGGCAGCCGCTTCATGATTGAAGAGTGGGGTTACCCCGATATTGGTGTGGTATTCGGCGATTGCCCGTCCGCAGGACATGATGTGATCATGCTGGATTACCGGGCCTCTGGTCCGGAAGGTGAACCGGCTGTGATCCATGTGGATCAGGAAGCGGATTATGAAATTACTTTTCTGGCCAAAGACTTTGAGAGCTTTGTACGCGGGCTGGTGAATGAGGAGGTCTTCGATACGTCCGAGGAGGATAAGGCAGAGGATCTGCGGAAGGTGGCTCATGGGGCCTTTTCACCCCTGCTTGCGGAGCTGTGCGGCAATGTCACGGAGATCGATAATGTAGAGGGTATAATCCGTTCAATCTGTACGGAGATTGTAGAAGACAAAGGGCATTTCTCTCTCCATGCGGATGAGCGTTCTATCTTGATGTACGACTTGCAGTTCTGGCTGTATACCAAGTCGTACCCGCAAACGAACCAGGCTGAATACCTGGAGGTCTATTCCAAAATGATCGCCTTTGGCGGCGAATTCGGAACCGGCGGTTACGCGCCGTCCTTCATTACGGATTGGCTGGACGATCGGGTCCGGCAGGGGAGTATTGTTGAGCGTGGTGGTGTGCTCAGCTTCACGGAAGAAGCCCGGGAGGCCCTGCTGCACAGGCTGAACGGTGTCACCATGCCTGCAACCGGCAGTGTAGCTCCGTTCATCCTGGTAGAGCAGGAAAATGGCGGCATGTCTGTTATTCTGAGCGTAGGTACCTATTTGGCCGATCTGTTTGATACACGGGCAGGCGAGGGCTTTGAAGGTAACGGCTACGATTGGGCCTCCCTTGCGGCGGTTTTCCTGGAGGAACAAATGCCGGAGCTGGCAGGCATTGTGCATTTTGACCCGGAGGCCGACATGTTCTGCGCCTACTCCGGCAATAGGGAAGCTATTCTTGGTTTTGCTGCCGGATTCAAGAAGGCCTGCGAGAATGAGGCACTGATCCGGGACCTGTTCTCCCGCGCCGAGCTGGACTGATTACTCCACTACGGCTGCCCGGAATCGTTCTTTTACCCACTCTGTGAATATCCCATAGTCTTTCTCCACCTGATCGGCATATCCGTAAGCCCACCGGGAGAGATAGCGCGCAAAAGCATCCGGGTCCTGCCCCATGGCCTTGGCAATTTCCTCCTCGCTATGATAAGGAAGAATGCCCTGGTCCACATCGGCATCGGCCCGGGCATGCATTTTGGCGGTCAGGCAACCCATTACCTCAAGTACCCGGGTCATATCTTCCGTAGTTGCGATATCGGTCAGCTTCAGTCTTTTTTTATACGGCGACCGTTCTCTTACATAGAAGTGTCTTCCTGCAAGCGTTAGAAAGCCCAGATACGGATCTGCCTTATGGTGCATGGCCTGCTGTGTCGCCGTTACCCGTTTTCCCTGATGCCCAAAGGACTGCCAAAAAGACTCGGAATACGGCATGAAATAAGCCGGAACCGGCACACGCACTTCTTTTACCTCAAGCACGGTGTCGTCCGTATCCTCCTGCTCATGTCCACCCTCGATTAATACATAATAGCGATCCAGCCCGATGGAGGCGGTGCCTGAACCATGCTTGACGGCAATGTCTTTTATCCGGTAGTGATCCTCATTCAGGTTTCGGGTAACAACGGTCTGTGTATAGAACGCCCAGGCGCTCTCCAGGAGGGTCTGTTCGGCTTGTCCGGGTACAGCCAGCTCGGAGTTCTCCAGAAACACTCTGCCCGTCTGCATTTGAGCTGTAACCTTTTCCAGAAAATGCGCCTGTCTGCGTTTCTCCAGCTTGCGGAGGAGCTTCTTCACCGGACCTTTGGCGGTATCCTCATCCATAATATAAGTGGCGGGGTTATCCTTGCCCTGTGCGAACCGCCGGATCTGTCTGGCATACGCCTTAACAAAGCTCTCAATATGGCTGAGCTGTTCAGCTTCACCATGTCCCAGCTGTCTGCCCACCAGAGCGATGCTGCCAGCCATACGCAGGAGATCGTAGAGATACGAGCCGACATACCCCTCATCGAAATCATTAACGTCATAGACCATATTTCCGTCTCCGCTGCGGATGGCGCCAAAGTTCTCGAAGTGCAGGTCTCCCTGAATCCAGGTTGGCCGGTCCTCAGGGGTGTGGAAAGGGAAGTATTGGCGGGTTGTATCGAAATAGAATAAGTACGCGCTGCCCCGGTAAAAGGAGAAAGCGTTCTGCGACATTTTCAGATATTTCTCCGCTCTTTTCTCCGGACTGAGCCCCATCATGCTGCCGTCAAATTCATCAAAGATGGAGATCAGCAGATCCTTACGGAGCTTGGTTCGTGTGCGGATGACGCCTTCGGTAATAGATTTGTCGATCACGGGAAGCCTCCTTGGCTATATTTCTAAAAAGTATACACATACACCTTGGTCCGCAGCGGATCTCTGCAGGTCACTGTGCGGGCTGGCTGCCTGCCCGGCAGGGCGAAGAAAATGCTGATCACCACTGCGCCGGGCGGCAGCTCCTGAATGAACTTGTCCGCCAGCCGCTCCATAGCGCCGGGAAATAAATAGCAGAGAACCATATCGGCATCGGCGTAGGAGCTGCGGTAGATATCGCCCCGGATGAAGTGGAGTCTGCCAGGGAGCGGTTCCGGGCCGTTCCCTGAGTGAGGGAGCCGCGCGAATATCAGCGCCAGCAGCTGCGAGCACCATAACGGGAGGCTTGAATTCTCAATCCCGATGAGTCTTTTGCCTGGACAATGACGGACGATATCGAGTCCCAATGTGCCCCATCCGGACCCTGCCTCCACAACCGTGCTGTAGCCGGGAATCCGGTTCAACTCCCCGGCAACCGCCAGCCGCACAGCCTTCGAGGTGGGCATCGGTGAGATTCCGTTCCTCCAAGTGTCCATGACGATCCACATCACAGACAGGAGAACGGCGAGCGCGAGAACCCACGTGATAGTTTGGAGGATGAGCATGCAATCCTCTCCTCTCTCCATGAACAGGTTTCTAATGTTTCTGTTATTATAAATCCCATTTGGCGGCATAACCAGCTTAAATACTCTCATCAAACTCTAATCTTCCTGCAAAGTCTTTCTCATTCAGTCTGTTGTAACCTAAGGGTAATCACAAGGAATAGGGAGGAAATGAGTATGAAGTTTAATTGGAAGTGGCTGCTGTTGGGTGCCGCTCTGGCGGTAGTATTCTTTTACATAGGGAAAGGATATGGCGGCCCAGTCCAAGCCCGCCAACTGTCTGGGGCAGATTCCGCATCTAAGCCTGTGGGGGTCTCTGCCTCTGCTACGGATGTTGTATCCGAAGCCACCTCTGCAGCCACTGAGTCTGCTCCGGATGCTGTGTCCGAAGCTACCACAGACTCTGAGTCCGTTCCGGGGGTTATTTCTGACGTCATCTCTGCAGCCTCTACGGTTATCGGGTCGTGGCAGACAGGTGCGGAGGGTGTGTCTGCAGGGAATGCACGGTACTCTTTTGACAAAGGCATCACCCGCGTCGATGTACCAGAAGGTACGGAAAGCATCTCTATTGCAAATACCAACGGAAAGATTGAGATGAAGCAGGGCAACGGGAAGGATATTGAAATCCATACGACAGTGGTCGTGAATCAAGCCACAGCCGAAGAGGCCCGGATCATAGCGGACAAGGCAGGGGTGAGGGTAAGCGGGGGAGCTCAACTGGAGATTAAGACCTACAGCGAGCCTTACGGCAATATTCATTATCCGGGTCTTGAGCTGACGATTACACTGCCGAAGGGAATGAAGGCCGATCTGCAGGCGAAGACCAAGAACGGAAATCTCTCTTTGTCAGATGTTTCTAGTACAGGTAAAATTAAATTATCGTCTGTGAACGGCAACGTTACGGCATCCGGCCCCCCGAAAGACATCTCTCTGCACACGGTGAATGGGAATGTTGAAGTATCCGAAGCGAAGGCAAATGTGGATATTTCGCTTACCAATGGCAATGTGAAGGCAGAGCAAATTGCGGGAACTCTGGTAGCTGAAACGACAAACGGCAATCTGACGGTGAAGGATGCGCTCGCTGCTATAGAAGCATTTACGGTAGCTGGTAATATTCATGTGGAGAGCAGGAAGGTCGGCGGAGACTGGAGGGTGACCTCGACGGTAGGGGATGTTGAACTGGCCTGGCCGGAAAATGCCGGAGTGGTGGTGGACGCAAAGTCGGCTTTGGGGGAGATGGATACCGACTTCCCGCTGACGGTGAAGAATCACAAGGTTAGCGGGAAGATTGGCGAAGGGACGTATCAGATCCATGCGCAATCCATGGCCGGTTTATCGCTAATGAAGAAGAAATGATCTGTGAAGAGGTGGACGAGGGGTTGAAGGAACGCGTATTGATTATTGAGGATGAAATCGCCATGATTCGCCTGCTGGAGCTGGAGCTCTCTTATGAAGGCTACGACATCACGGTTGCATACGATGGCCTTGAGGGCGCAGACAGAGCGCTTAATGAGCATTTTGACCTGATTTTGCTTGATTTGAATCTGCCGGGAATGGGCGGGTTTGAGGTATGTAAGCGGGTGAGGGCGGTGAAGCAGACCCCGATTATTATGCTGACGGCCAGGGATACGGTCAGCGACCGGGTGCGGGGGCTGGATACCGGGGCAGATGATTATGTGCCAAAGCCATTCGCCATTGAGGAGCTTCTTGCCCGCATGCGTTCCCTCCAGCGCAGGCTTCACTTGGCGGAGACGGGGGACGAAGTGCTGTGTGCCAAGGATCTGACACTCGACAAGGCCTCGCACCGGGTGAGCCGTGCCGGGCGCGAGATTGAATGCTCGCAGCGCGAATTTGAGCTGCTGCATTGTCTGCTGGCCCATAAGAACCGGCTCATGAACCGTGAAGCCCTGCTCAATCTTGTCTGGGGGTATTCCTATGAAGGCGAGACGAATGTGGTAGATGTCTATATCCGTTACGTGCGCATGAAGGTGGATGAGGGGTTTGAACACAAGTTGATACATACTGTCCGTGGCAGCGGCTATATTCTGAGGGACTGAGGTGAGCGAATGAAGCCATGGACGTTCTCACGCAAAGTAAGCGCATCTATTGCGCTGACAGTGCTGCTCGTCGCAGCCGTTGTCAGCGGATTTGTCTACATCACCTTCAAGCACTGGACAGAGCGCCAGGAGACTGAGCTGCTGGATGCCAAGCTCAGGCAGTTCGAGCTTCAGGTCGGGGAGGTGGAGTTCCTGCCTTCCCTGCTTAAGCCGGGCCTGGGTAAAGGAAGCGGAGCGGCGGCGGTACTGAAGCCGGACTTGTCGGCGTTCGCCCCGGATCTGAGCGAGGGACAATTACTGCAGATGCTCGATTCCAAAGGACGGGTGCTGGCAGAGGTGGGTTCAGGCGGAACAACAGACACTGCTGTCACCTACAAGGCAGAGAGGGAGCTCTCACTTCTTGTATACGGTCCAGTCCGGCTGAGGCTCACTGAAAGTGGGCACTCGGGCAGCGCAACCGCGGAGAAGGAGGTCGGCAGGCTGCTGCTGCTGGGCCTCCTGCTTGCTGCAGGGATGGCTATAGCAGCAGGGTGGCTCGTCGCCCGTTCAACGCTGAAGCCGATCCGCAGTATGATCGGTGAGGTGCATAGCATCGGGACGAACAGCTTGTCCCGGCGGCTGCATGTGCCCGCGGCCCAGGATGAGCTTCATCAGCTCGGGGAGACCTTTAATAGTCTTCTGAACAGGCTGGAGGGGTCCTTTGACCAGCAACGGCGATTCATCGCCGATGCTTCCCATGAGCTCAAGACACCGCTTGCCATTATTGAGGGACATACGCATATGATTCAGCGGTGGGGCAAGCAATCGCCGGAGGTACTGGACGAGTCACTGTCGTTCATGATGAATGAGACCCGGAGGATGAAGGAGTTGATTGCCCAGCTGCTCCTGCTTGCAGAAGCGGAGTCCCCGGTGGCCGACGGCGGGGAAGAAACCTGCAATCTTAAAAATACCCTCAACGAGCTGCTGCCCCAGACCGTTCATGTTAATCCCGAGGTACAGCTTGATTATGACGGCCATCCGGAGGGTCAAGTGATACTGATCCGCATGCCCGGAAGCGCCAGCTATCAGGTGCTGCGCAATATCGTGGAGAATGCACTGAAGTATACGCCCGAAGGCGGATCGGTAACGATCAGTCATTCCTTTGCGGATGGGCAGGTGATCTTGACGGTAGCCGACACGGGGATCGGGATATCCTCTGAACAGCTGCCGCATATCTTCGACCGCTTCTACCGCACGGAGGACTCGCGGAGCCGCACCCGGGGCGGTTCGGGCCTTGGCCTTGCCATTGCCAAAGCCATTATGGAGCGGTACGGCGGTTCTATTGCCATCGATAGCACACCGGGGCTAGGAACGACTGTGACGCTGCGGTTTATGGGCGGATAGGTGAGAGAGAGTCCATGGAAGGAGCATTATTCCTGCCAGGGGCTTTTTTCGCTGCTTGGATCATGAAACTGGATGGCAGGTAAGCACAGATTACCTGTGACTGCTGGAACGAGAGGTAGAAGTACCTTTGAATTCAGCATAGGTGGCCTAACTGGTGGAATCAGAGGTAAAAGTGCCTTTGAATTCGGTGTAGGCAGGCCAATTGGTGAAATCAGAGGCAAAAGTGCCTTTGAATTCGGTGTAGGCAGGCTAATGTGTGGAATCAGAGGTAAAAGTGCCTTTGAATTCGGTGTAGGCGGGCTAATTGCTGGAATCAGAGGTAATAGTACCTTTGAATTCAGCATAGGTGGCCTAACTGGTGGAATCAGAGGTAAAAGTGCCTTTGAATTCGGTGTAGGCGGGCCAATGTGTGGAATCAGAGGTAGAAGTGCCTTTGAACTCGGCTTAGGCGGGCTAATTGCTGGAATCAGAGGTAGAAGTACCTTTGAACTCGGCTTAGGCGAGCTAATGAGTGAAGTCAGAGGTAAAAGTGCCTTAGAATTCGGCTTGGGCGAGCTAATTGCTGGAATCAGAGGTAGAAGTACCTTTGAATTCCGTCGTGTGTCTGGGGGCAACCCATGTTCGCCCATTGGAGCGAATGTGGTAATTAGAAAAAAATCATAATATTCCTTGACGGGAATATTCCTTATAAGGTATATTACATATGCAAGGTGATAAAAAACTGATTCACTGAAGGAACATCGGTATTATGGAAACGACGATATTTAGCGCACTAGCCGAACCCACCCGCTTGCGGATGGTAGAGATGCTGAAGGACGGACCTCTGAGTGTAGGCGAGATCGCCGAACAACTTGGGCTCCGCCAGCCCCAGGCCTCGAAGCATCTGCGGGTGCTGCTGGAGGCCGGGCTGGTCGAGGTAGAGGCGCAAGCCAACCGCCGCAACTATAAGCTGCGGACGGAGCCGCTGGAAGCATTGGATGCTTGGCTTGAGGCCTACCGGAAGATTTGGAGTGAACGCTTCGACAACCTAGACGACTATCTGCGGCAACTGCAATCCAAAGACAACGAACGACCATGAACTTTACTTTCAGGAGGGATTTGGAATGACCAACAAAATGATTTCCCGAGTAGAAGGCCTTGAGCTTGTTCTTGAACGTGTGTTCGATGCACCGCGTGAGCTTGTATTCAAAGTATTCTCCGAGGCAGAGCATCTGAAGCAGTGGTGGGGCCCGCGCGGCTGGATCGTTCCCTTCTGCAGTGTTGATTTTCGTCCGGGCGGGGTTTGGCATTACTGTATGAAGTGTGTCGATGAGCAGCAGGGTGATTTCTTCGGAATGGAATCCTGGGGCAAAGGCGTCTACCATGAAATCATGGATGGAGAGAAAATCGTCTACACCGATTACTTCTCGGATGCCGAAGGCAACGAAACCGAAGGCATGCCGTCCACGCTGGTTACGATGCTCTTTGAAGAATATGACGGTAAAACGAAGCTTGTAAGCCGATCGAAATATGACTCCGCGGAAGCGCTCAAAACCGTTCTGGATATGGGGATGGAACAAGGCATTACCGAAACCTGGGACCGCCTCGAAGAGCATTTGCAGTCGGTTCAATGATCTCTATGAAACCTCTGGATGTTGTTGCCCGAATTGAACAGATGGAGCTGAAGCTTACCGAGTGGAATTCGATACCTTTTGGATAAAAAAGTGAAGACAGAGAACAACAGTCTCCTCCTCGGCCTGCCTCCGGCAGGCTCTATTTGTGTTCCCGTTTCTTTTGTGTCCGTTTGGAAATAATGGGGGGAGAGGAGGCTTGAAAATGAACTATATAGAGATTCTGATGCGGACGGTTCTATCGGTGGGCCTGCTGCTGCTCATCCCCAGAATACTGGGCAAGCAGACCCTTTCCAATATGACGTCCAACGATTTCGTGATCAGCATTACCCTCGGCTCCCTGGCGGCGAATCTGGCGTTCAATGTCAGTCTGAAGTCAACATATCTTGTCCTGTCCATTGTTGTGATTACGGCTATGTCATTCCTGCTCTCCTTCATTGCCCTCAAAAGCCGCCGACTGCGCAGTTGGATCGCCGGTTCCCCCACGGTCCTGATCGAGGATGGAAAGATCATGGAAGCCAACATGAGGAAGATCCATTATACGCTGGATTCGCTGGATCAGGCGCTGAGAGAGAAGGAGATTTTTAATCTCGAAGAGGTCGAATATGCGGTGCTTGAGGACAACGGACAGGTCTCTGTTCTGAAAAAGGAAGCGTACCAGTTCGTTACGAGGCAGGATTTGGGGCTGGCACTGCATGCGCAGGCCTTCCCCGTAGAGCTGATTATGGATGGTGTGCTGGTGGGGGACAACCTGAAACGGAATGGTCTGACCCGCGAGTGGCTGGAACATGAGCTGCGGAAGAAGCATAAAGGAAAGACGCTGGCAGATGTGTTCTATGCGGTAAAAGGCACGCAGCAGCAGCTCGTGTTCGATTTCTATGAGGATGGAGTGCAGCAGCCGCTGGATCAGGAATAATCTCCTTCAGGGAAGCCATCCGCTTGTTCCATTCATCAGAGTGTGCTCATGTGGAAGTATTTTGCATAACTTTTTTATTGGCTTTTGAAATTAGGACTGCTATATTTGAAAATACTATGTTAGAGAGGGTAAGCAGCAGAGGTGTCGGCATAAAAGGATGAGAGGCGGATTTACATGCAACAAGTATTAGAGGGTATCGGTCTAACAAACGATTTTCTTTGGTCTAAGCTTCTGATTGTTCTTCTGATCGGTTGTGGTTTATATTTCACCATTCGATCGAGATTTGTACAATTTGGCATGTTCAAGGAAATGTTCGTTGTGCTAAAAGAGTCCAATGCGAAGTCTACCAACAGCATCTCATCATTCCAGGCATTCTGTATCAGCATGGCAGCCAGGGTGGGGACAGGCAATATAACAGGAATTGCGATTGCCATTGCCTTAGGCGGGCCGGGCGCGGTCTTCTGGATGTGGGTGATTGCGATTATTGGTTCCGCATCCAGCTTTATTGAGAGTACTTTAGCACAGGTGTATAAAGTAAGAGACAAGACGGGATTTCGTGGGGGTCCTGCTTATTATATGGAACAAGGCTTGAAGAAACGTTGGATGGGATCTTTATTTGCCGTGCTGATCACGTTGTCTTTCGGCCTCGTCTTTAACGCGGTCCAGTCCAATACGATTACCGTTGCTTTTGAAAATTCATTCGGCACCAATCGTTTGATGGTTGGCCTTCTAATGGCTGTTGCATTTGCAAGCATTATCTTTGGCGGCATCAAACGTATTGCCAAATTGTCTGAATATATTGTAGTCTTCATGGCCGTGATTTATATCGCCGTTGCCTTATGCATTGTGCTGATTAACATTACCAAAATGCCCGAAGTTCTGGCGCTTATTGTGAAGGGTGCATTCGGATTTGAGCAAGTTATAGGAGGGTCTCTTGGGGCGGTGATTCTACAAGGTGTGAAGCGTGGTTTGTTCTCGAACGAAGCAGGAATGGGGAGTGCGCCGAATGCTGCAGCAACGGCAACGACAAGTCATCCTGTAAAACAAGGGCTTATGCAAGCATTTGGTGTGCTTACAGATACGTTGTTGATTTGTTCGAGTACCGCCTTCATTATTTTGCTATCCGATGCGTATAAGCAGCCTGGGCTGGATGGCATCAAGCTTACGCAAGCTGCACTAAGCGAGCACATCGGTTCTTGGGCCTCTGGTTCTCTGGCTATCATGGTGTTCCTGTTTGCGTTCAGTACATTAATTGGAAACTATTATTACGGAGAAACGAATATAGAGTTCTTAAACTCAAAGAAATCAGTAGTTATATTCTACAGATACAGTGTGCTCGCGATGATTCTATTCGGTTCGGTTGCCAAGGTTCAATTGGTATGGGATTTGGCTGACTTATTTATGGGGCTCATGGTAGTAGTTAACTTGATTGCCATCCTTCTTTTATCCAAAGTAGCCTTTGCAGCCCTTCAGGATTACAAGCGACAGAAACAGGCTGGAAAAGACCCGGTCTTTGTTAAAGATAGTATTAAAGGTCTGGATCACATTGAATGTTGGGAGAACGCATCAGGTATGAAAGAGTAATTAGATTGTTAAAGCCCAGGGCTCCGGTAACGGAGCCTTTTTTGTTGATTGGCGTGCCCAGAAGCACGCATTATCTAGTTGGTGAAAGTCCAACCAAGGGAGGGGCCAAGCCACCTTTGTAGCTAGGATGCTTGCATATGGCGAAATCTGTATGTAAAAGCGCATCGACAAAAGTACCGGTCAGAGACCGGGCGAGCGACAATCCAGGCCGCAACATGAAGTGAATCCTGCCGCGTCGTCAAAAGGGCCCAGCGAAGGGGAGAAGAGGATGCCGAGTCTCGCAATTATAGACGAAGGCCAAGGAAGCTGTGCAGAACTTGGAACAACAGTGAAGAATCCTCCGGTGTAAAGGGAACGGCATGGATTGAAAGATAATGCAGTGAACTGGGGAGACCCTCCCCCACACGGGTGAAAATTTTTTTTTTTTTTTACCGTAAAGAGATGCTCAATAAGTCCAGAAGACGAAATGAACCGTCTGTGGGAAGGGAGTCCGAGGGGCTCATAGTACCGAAGAACCTAAGGACAACATAACCTTAGGAAGGGAAGGAGCCCTGCTTTGTTTATGCTTTTGGAGGAGGTACGAGTGAGTGAATGCCAAAGGGCTAACGACACCAAAGGAAAAAGTTCAAGAACTCCAAGAAAAGCTAGGTCATGCGGCCAAGGAGAACAAGAAGCGTAAATTCCATGCCCTATACGACAAAGTCTACCGCTGGGATGTACTGTGCGAAGCCTGGAAACGGGTGAAAGCAAACAAAGGAGCTGCAGGAGTAGATGCCGTGACGCTCGCAGATATCGAGAAACAAGGAGAAACGCGATTTCTCAAGGACTGCGAGCGAGACCTGAAAGAAGGTAACTACCATCCGCAGCCCGTACGACGGCACTATATCCCAAAGAAAGACGGGAAGCCAAGACCGCTGGGCATACCCACTGTGCGCGACCGAGTCATACAGATGGCAACTAAGCTGGTAATTGAACCCATCTTCGAAGCAGACTTCGAAGAAGTCTCTTACGGATTTCGTCCGAAACGAAGTGCGAAAGGAGCGTTGGAACGAATTCGGAAAGCCTGCAACCGCAAAGGGAATTGGGTAGTCGACGTCGATATCCAAGGTTACTTCGACAATATTAATCAAGAGAAGCTTATGAAATTGATACAGATGCGTATCAATGACAGGCGGATCCTGAAATTAATACAGAAGTGGCTACAGGCGGGAGTCATGGAAGAAGGAAACGTAAAGCGATCTGATTTAGGCACTCCGCAAGGTGGCGTCATTTCACCGCTGCTGGCGAATATCTACCTGAACTACTTTGACCGATTGTGGGAGAAACACGGAAGTGGATTGGGAGAACTGACAAGGTATGCAGACGACTTTGTAGTGGTCTGCAAAACCAAAAAGGACGCCGAACATGCGTATGAACTCATACGCAGAATCATGGAACGTCTGGAACTCACCCTACACCCGACGAAAACCCGAATTGTAGGCTGGTGGACAGGAGACGAAGGGTTCGACTTTTTAGGAATGCACCACCGAAAAACGAAAGCAGAAACTTCTCAAGGGAAGGTATATTATACCACGCAACAGTGGCTAACGAAGAAGGCAGAGGAACGGATCCGAGGCGTGGTCAAAAACAGATTAGCACCGCCGAGCATGCGCTCAAGATCGTTCGCGGAACAGGTGGAATGGCTCAATCCAAAAATTCAAGGATGGAGAAATTACTACTACACGAACTATAGCCAAAAGAGGTTAGCTAAGCTGGATTGGTATATTTTGCAGAGATTAACCCGGTGGTATGCGAAGAAGAGACAACGTAGGAGATGGATGAGTTCATTATCTGAGGTTAAGTATATTGCCAACATGTATGGACTAAAAACGCTATTGTGATCTGCATGCCCATGAATGACAAACATCGGAAAGCCGTATGAGGGAAAACCTCACGTACGGTTTGATGAGGAGGGGCTGGTTTAAATCCAGCCCTTTACTCTAGTGGGCCTATGGAGAATGGAATCCGCTTATGGACTTCCGCCTTTCCGTTCTGAATTATTCATCGATATCGGCCCATCTTCTCGAAAATTCCTGAAGCAGCTTTTTGCGCGCCCTTGCCAAACGCTGCGTCACAACCGTTTCGGTCAGCTTGAGTTCTTGGGAAATTTCTTTGTATGATCTGTCCTCCATATAGTACAACAACAGCAGTATCCGGTACTCCGGTTTTAACTCATTAATAATTTGATGCAGCAGATCATTCCGCAGCTTGTCTTCAACCTCATGGGCTATACTTGACGATGCAGCCACTGTATTAACAAGTTCCGTATTGAAAATATACCGATAACTTTTATTTTTACGCAAATAATCGATGGCCATGTTGCGGCTTACTCGCCTAATCCAACTTGGAATGTTGGCTGTGTGGGCTTTCGGTGCAAGTTGGACAAGCTTAATGAAGGTTTCTTGAATAATGTCCTGTGTGGATGAATGATCGCGGACCAGAAAGTAAATATCTTTGTATATAAAGTGATAGAAGGAACGATAGGTAAGTTCTTGTAGGCTGGGGTCCAAATCCTTTATATTCGTCCTTAGAAGGCCAATCCATTGATCCATCTCAATACCCCATTCGAAACAGGATAGTTTGGGTTATCACGCACTTTTTACTTAATACCGCAGGTGCCAATTACTGTTGTGAAAAAATTTACTTAGTATGGGAAAATAACCCCCTTAAGTATACAACAAGCGTTAAGCTTAAGCTTGCGTTTTTCGTAATTTCTTACATTTTTTCGGAGAATGCGTTAGATTTTGCTGTTTCAATTCGTTATGTAGATAGACAGTGGAATAGTACCTCAGGTTTTAGTTGTTCGAATCGTCATAGGTGCAACTAGAGTGACATACGCAACAAAGCTCAACGCCCCTTAGTTTAGTAAAAGGGACGATCATAAGAAAAGGAGGTTTATGTTCTCTAGCTCCGCTTTTTCTTCAATGGCTTCAGATCAAAATGTAAAAAATAGATTTGAAGCTTTATGTACAAGCTATTTATCATAAGAAACCTAAAAGGAGAATCGTTATGAAGAGAATAGCAAGTTTGGTAATGGTGCTGGTTTTGTGTATTTCCATGCAATCAGCAGTTATGGCTTCTTCGTCAAATGTTAATATACAGGATATTGATCAAATACTAAGAGATAGTGGGACGCCAGACAATGTTATTAAGGGAATGGATGAGGATTTAAAAAGATTGATTTACGAAAATTCCGGTTCGTCTCCAGAACTCAAATATGTGGAAGTTGAAAAAGAGGCTCCCAAAGGGATTGGACTGTTTTCTTCCGGATACTCAATACCTTCAAGTGATTTAAAGATTGAAGTCTTTGCGTTTAAAGTTGGTAGTACTCAAGTTGATATATACCCAACGTATGAATGGCTAACACCTACAAAACCTAAAGGCAAAGATTATTTTGGATATTCTACCCACAGTGATTATAGCGTTGTTCCTGGTAATAGAAGTAATGGAATCTGGTCTAAACTAAATGCGGGTGATAGTTGGCAAAATTCGGGATCAGCTACGTATACAAGCAGCAGCTTAACGGGCTACGAACATACTGGAAGTAGTTTGGGAACTCCTGATTTCCCCATCTATATTAAAGGTAGTTTCCACTTTAGATCAGATATTGATACAACAAGTCCAGTAAATAAAATAGCTATATCTTATGTACATGATACTTCATCGGGCGGTACTTTTGGCTATAGCATTGGATATGGGCCTGCCTATATATCAATAACCCCATCATCAAGCAATGTGGGTTATAGCTCCAACGTCTATTATCTAAATTATTAGTATCTAGACCAAGATAGATATGATTTTAAATGTATAGAACGATCACTGCCAATATCGTATTACTTGCGATCAAGGTTATTTCTAATTTAGGAATAACCTTGATCTTTGAAATATACACTAAACAAGTAGCAGTTATGTAAATGATGAGTAGGGGGGATGAGTCATGACGAAGAAAAGAATATTTGTATTTACTGGCATAGCGCTAGTTATCATCATCGGCCTACTCTCACCAAAAATCTACAACTATATGGATAACAAACTTTATTATTCAAATCATATTGTAACCTATGTCTCACTTGCTGAATTTACCGTTTTAGATAAGTATACAGAAGAAGATAGCTACTTTCTTAAAATTAGCCTTGATAGCGAATATTTTATAGAAAAATATAAAATTAAAGATAAGGTAAGAACCTATAAAGTCGATAGTAAAGAACTGTATGATAAGGTGAATCTGAGTCGTTCCGAGGATCTTCTGGGCTTACAAATAGAATCAGTGATTCCTACTAATGATATCTTAAAAGAAGAGATAAGAACGTTTCGGCGTGATCCAATTCGCGTCATTTCGAAACCAGAATACAGTAAATTTATAAAAATAATTGATGTTTATTAAGCTGAAAAGCGTAATAGATGGTTAAAGCCCAGGGCTCCGGTAACGGAGCCTTTGTGTTGTTGGGCATTAATAGCTGAGCAGGTTACAGCACGTTCATTACCAGCATTACCACGCGTAAACCCCATTCACATCCAAAAACTCCCCGTTATGGCGCTTGCCATCCGTGGCATAGCCTACAATAATGGCCGCCCCGGCTTCTTTGGATTTCCCGCCTTCTGCATTGCCGTTCAGATCCGTCTTCGTGAAGCCGGGGGTTACTGCAAATACCTGGGCTTTGCTGTTTTTGAGCTCTATGGCCATGGCTACAGTCATCGCATTGTTTGCGGTTTTGGAGGAATTGTAGTCGAACGCATTCAGCGCATACTCCGAACTCTGCATGAAGTGAAGGGACGCCATATCGGTGGAGACATTCACAATGGTTCCTTCATTCTCTTTTATTAAGGGAAAAAGATGTTGATTCAAGCGGAAGGTTCCGAAGAAATTCACCTCAAAAGCGTTCCGCAAATGCTCCTCCCGGGTATCGCTGAATGAACTGGAGAAGGCTCCCGGCATGCCGGCATTGTTAATGATAAGCGTCACATCAGAATAGTTGTTGCGAAGGGTAACGGCTGCCTGCTCAATACTTTCCAGATTCGTCATATCGATTTGCAGAAACTCCACGTCCAGCCCTTGGCTGGTTAATTCAGAAACTGCGTCCTTCCCCCGTTCGAGGCTGCGTGCGCCAAGCAATACCTTCCATCCGGCTTCACCAAGCTGTCTTGCAATTTCAAAGCCGATCCCTTTATTAGCACCTGTTACAAAAGCGGTTCTTGTCATCTTCATCCTTCTTTCTGCAAGTTATGATCTATCCACAATTCGCAGCTTACTATGCTACACTAAGTGTAGGTCAACACTAAAAGTCAGGCGGTGAGCAAAATTTTCACTATTGGACAGGTTGCCAAAAAAGTAGGGATAAATATTGGCGCGATTCGCTTTTATGAACGAAAGGGTCTTCTGGAGCCAGTAGTCCGCAACGAGCAAAACAATCGCCTGTATACCGACGACGAGATTGGCTGGCTGATCTTTCTGAAATGTCTGCGGGAAACGGGAATGAGTATCGAGGAGATCAAGAAGTACCACGACATGGTCAAAGCCGGAACCTCTACCCTGCCGGAGAGAACCAAGCTCATTGAGGAGCAGAAGCAAGCCCTTTTGGACGAAATTGAACAGAAAAAAGCTCAGCTCGTTCACCTGGAGCATAAGCTGGAGCGGTATTATCGCGGGGAGAATTATTAGTGAGAATTGAAAAGGATATACAAGTATTGTTCAGCGAAGTTCCTATGGCAGATCAGCTTCGATCTATCGGCCTAGGTAGGATCTGTATTCCAGCCATTCTATCAGGTGCTGGTGACCTTAGAACGTATAATCACACGCTTCTTCTGTTCCCGCATACCCAAGATTGAGACAACGGTGTCTAATGAGCTTACAACGAGGGACGGGCAGTTATGCATAATAAATTCTTTGTAGTTAAATATTCCCTATCGAGAAAACAGTCCATGCCGTATCATTTTATAGCAGTGATGTGGGAAGGGGATATTGTATGAAGGAAGTATATAAGAATGAGTTTTGTTGTATCCATGATTTCGAACGTGTTAATGCATTTATTAGTAAGACATTTGGGTGTGAAGGAACTTACAATTGGGACAATGCCAGATGGTCGTTTAATCGATATTGTATTCATAATAAAGAAGAGCAAAGTAAAAAAAGAATTTGGGAAGATTCAGTTCAACTTTGGGTAGATAATGAGGGCAAGATTATTGGCGTGGCACATATTGAGGAACCAGGAGATTATTTTTTTCAAGTGCATCCTTTCTATAAATATATGGAAGAAGAGATGCTGATATGGGCGATAGAAAATTGCAAAAGAAATTTCCCGGACTTACGAAAGATAGTCGTTTCAAGCTCATACCATGACGTTGAACGAAAAAAATTATTCCAAAAATACAATGCTAAAAAACTCAGTTTTGTTGATGAACATCGAGTCATTGAATTGAAGAGGGAATACCCCACACCTGAACTGCCCACTGGCTATCGGATCATTCGATTAGAAAGAGACAACTTTGAAGCATGTCAGAAAATCAGTGATTTATATACTCGAGTTTGGCCTAATAGTTCATATATCCCAAATGGTGAGACAGTTGCTTCAATGTCATCGTCAATCGCTTTTAAGAAGGAGATGTCATTTGTTATAACCGATATTGAAGAACGGTATGTTGCATTCACATTTGCTTGGGTAGATGGTTTGAACAGAGCGGCACATTTTTACCCTATTGCAGTAGACCCTAGTTATGTGGGAACAAATTTGTTAGAGATAGTGATACTAGATGCATTGAATACTTTATTTGTCCATGGTTATGAAAAGGCGACTATTTCCGCTTGGTATACTAAAGAGGAAAATGAAGTATTTGAAAAGTTAGGATTTGTGCAGACACCCTTCGATGAAATGTATGAGATTAATATTTAAGCACGACCCAATGGACTTATTTAGGTGCATTGTCATAGTGAACTGCATAGACCGAGGGTAACTTAGAAATTAAAACAGCGACAGCCAAGGACGAGAGATAAAGTCCTAGACTGTCGCTGGTATTCGTCGGAGGCATTAAGCTATCCTGTCCGTCCGTTGAGGTTCCATTTTATTGAACTAGCATTCCTTTAGCGTAGTGCGACATGCCTTTTTATATAATACTCGATAATTGAAGCATGTGGAATTTCGCCTATATCTCCTACCAGGGTACGAAAAGCCATGCCGTGTCCAGTAATGATCACCTTTTGAAATTCGAGATATTTGTTCATTACCTTCTCCATACGGTTCCTCAGTAGTTCCTTAGTCTCCCAAGGCTTGTTTACCCCAGGAGGATAGACTCCATGATTAGCATCATAATCGTCCCCCAGTTCTTTAAGCCTCTCCAATGAATCATATTCAAATGTTAAGTCGGGTCGCCATTCCCTTAAATCGAATTCAACCATTATTTCTAAACCAAGTTCCTTTGATAGAATATCGGCCGTTTGAAGTGCTCTTGGGTAAGAAGAAGAGACAATAATTTCGGCTTTTTTTTAACGTTGATCTTTAGCGGTCGAATATACTTGGTTAACTCCTTTATTCGTAAGAGGAACCAGGTCCCGGCCATGTCCCTTTAATTTGTAATGTTTATTTATGTCCCACTGAGGTTCACCATGGCGAATGAGATAATATCGCGTCATTAAATCCCCCATACATTCATTTTTTGTATTAATCTATACGAGATAAAGTAAGTCTCTGTACAATATTACTATAATTATCCTCCCAAACTACGACACACAGCTGTCCGATTTCCCCTCCTATAATGAATATATCTTATATGGATAAGGAGACGAGCACAGGCATGGGCGAGATCATCAGACATGATGTGAATGAGGAGTATGCGTATTCCGGATTTGTGGAGGCGGGGGATTTTATTTTTCTCAGCTTCTGTGTGGGCAATGTGGGGGGAACGGTGGAAGAGCAGGTGGAAGGTGCGCTGGATCATATGAGCGAACGCTTGCAGCAGGTGGGACTGACGCTTGCGGCTGTGGTGAAGCTGGATATTTTACTGCGGGATGTGTGGGATATTCCGGTGATGGAGCAGGTGTTCAAGCGCAGATTCCAGGGAAAGTACCCCGCCCGGAAAACGATCTCCACCGAGTTCGCGCATGTCGGCGGGCCGGATGGACTTAAGGTTCAGATCGATGGTGTGGCATATCGTCCACGCGCGTAGCGCTTGGCGGGAGGGGGGAAGTGGACCCCAATCACAACAGCAGCTCCTCCTATACGGAGTGAGCTGCTGTTTGGCCTGCCTTGAAGTTACGGCGGGGTGGATGAATATAACATTGACACTAACTTACGGATTCATAAGCACCCGATGAATGCCCTGGCTTCCTCCCGGTGCGGTTCCGAGATATAAATATCCGCCCTGGCTTACGGCAGTGGTGATGCCATACAATGTACCTTCAGGATCATGCCAGCTATTCACAAGTTCCCCTTCGGGTCCATATTCCGCGACCAGTCCATGCTTCACCGGCGCACTGGCTCCATTTAACATGGATTGTGGAACTTTGGACATTGTAGCTGCTAACCAGGGATGACTGTGCATGTAGTCGGCAAAAGACAAACGGGTTGTGAATACCCCTACCCAGAAATGTCCCTGCGCATCACGTGTGATGTTGTCTGGGAATCCAGCAATATTATCGGCAAAAATATCCGAGGTGCCCTGCTTGGCCCCCTTCAGCCAGTATCGGGTCAGCTGATAATGATACGATTCGGCCACGAGCACAAAATCTTCTTCGGCAGACAAGGCTACCCCATTGGCAAAATATAAGTCCTCAAGTAAAACAGTCGTCTGCTTGGTCTGCGGATCATATTTCAGCAAGCGTCCATGCGGCTTGTTCTCGGCAATTTCTTTGAACATGACCTTCCCATAGTTTGAAGTATCGGAGAAATAGATCGAACCGTCCTGCGCAATGTCCAGCTCGTTCGCCAGATAGATCGGTCCTCCATCTACTTCAGTGGTCAGTACTTCAACTTTTCCCTCCGGATCAATCGACAGCAGCCCTTTCTGAATATCTGCTACAATCAGATTCCCCGCTGCGTCGAATTTCAGTCCGTTAGGGGTTCCATGGGTATCGGCGAACACTTCAGCCGGCTGCGCTTTACCTGCCGTATCAAAGGCTACTCTATAAATTTTGCCGTCGGAGTCCCCCGTATATAGCCGTCCTTGTGCATCAAAAGTAATGAATTCCGGGAACTTGGCGCGGTCCGTAACCAGCTCTGCCGAGCTGAGTTTGCTGTTTTCTTTCCAGGGACCGTCTTTCTCAAAAGAAGGGGCGGCGGGTGCAGACCATACAGCAGGATCTACCGGAGCAGGTATCAGCAGAAAAACAGCGATTCCCAGCACAATTACCCCGAGCAGGGCCAAGCTCCATCTGCCGACCCTTTGACGTGTTGAACGTTTGCGTTGCTTTGGTTCTGTGGACATTATTAATCCTCCTTATTGTTTCTTGGGGCGAAGCATGCCCCCAACCAGCTGTAGACTTTGTCTGCGGGTCATGAAGCGGGAAATCTGGGCGCCCAGATAATTCTGGAATCCCGGAACAACGTACTGTTTTCCTTTTTTCATAGCGCGGAGGGTGACTGCTACTACACGCTCCGGCGTGTCCTTCGCACCGACAGAAGCATCCTCCGAGCCAACGACATTGAAGAAATTCGTATCCGTCGATCCAGGGCACAGAGCAAAGAATTGAACGCCACGGTCACGATTCTCCCACCACAGGGCATCGGTAAAGGACAAGACAAAAGCTTTGGTCGCCCCGTAGACGGCCATATAAGGCAGCGGCTGAAAGCCTGCGGTAGACGATACATTGATAACAGCCCCCGCACCCCTGTGCAGCATCCCCGGAAGGAACAAATGAGTCATATCCACTACAGCGGCGACATTAAGCATCACTTCTTCATGCTGGCGCTCGCCGGAGACTTGCTCGAACAGACCGTGGGTGGCAAACCCCGCATTGTTGACCAACAGATCAATTACCAGGTTAAGTTGCTGGCACTTCTGATACAATTCTCCGGCAGCACCTTCGACAGATAGATCCAGGGGAATAACCTGGGTCTGAACCCCATAGCTTCGGGTCAATTCAACTGCAAGCGTATCAAGTTTGCGTTTGGATCTGGCTACAAGCACCAGATGACTTCCTTCCTTGGCAAGTTGTCTGGCGAACTGTTCTCCGATGCCCGAAGAGGCCCCGGTGATCAGTGACCACTTTCCTTTAATATTCATAAGTTTCGCTCCTCTAATTACGATGTTTTGTTGTGGTAACACTGTTACCGATGTGAATCATCGTAACCCAAGGGATCGTCTGTGTCAAATTTTTTTTAAACTTATGGATCAATTGACAACCCTCTTGCAAATGGTTAGAATGCCGTTAGAACGCAGTAACTATGTTTCCGGTCAACAACATGACATCCGAATGAGGTGATATTCATCCATAACGAAGATAAGCCCTCATCATCCACAGGGCGGGTACGAAAAACATATCAGGAGGCTCGTCTGCAAAATACAGAGAATCTCCGTAAGCTTGTGGTGGATGCCGCTGCGGACATTTTGCAGGAAGAAGGGCCTGAAGCTGTCACTGTGCGTAAAGTGTCGGAAAGAATGGGCTGCTCCACCAAGATCATTTACAGTTTGTTCGTCAATAAAGAAGGACTGGCCCAGCAACTGTATCTGGAGGGCTGTAAATTGCTGGCCCAGGGTTTTGAAGAAGTGCCGCTGTCCTCTGACCTTTTGCAGCATTTGCTGGATTTGGGCGAAGCCTTCTGGCAGTTCGGGCAGGATCATACCAGCTACTACAAGCTGATGTTTGGAGGGGCTTTTGCCGAATTCAAGCCGGATGCAGAGAGTATGCAAGGGACGATTACAGCCATGAGCCGCTTGTTGAACCTAATCAGCACCGCCCAGCAGCAAGGACAGATTTCGGACCAGGAAGAGACAGGGACCCTTGTCAGCATCATATGGGCTTCGCTGCATGGCGTAATCCACCTGTATATTGGCGGGTTCCTTGGCGATGCGGAGGCGGCCCATGCCGTATACAAGCAAACCATGGTGTTGCTGTCCCAATCCCTGTTTGCAGCACAATTGGTCCAGCAGAGGAGCGAACAGGAATGATCGCATTGATCTTGGCTGCGGGGTATGCGACCCGTCTCTACCCGTTAACGAAAGATACGCCGAAGCCGCTGCTGCCGGTTCAAGGAAGCCGGACGATTCTAGATTTGCTGATGGACCGTCTGGAGATTCTGGAGGAAATCACGGAGATTCTGATTGTGACGAATGAGCGCTTCTTCCGTGCTTTTGAACAGTGGCATCTGCAGTATAGGGGGACGAAGCCGATTCGTGTTCTGAATGACGGCACTTCTTCACCAGAAGGACGGTTAGGAGCGATTGGCGATATCCAGTTTGTGATCGAGCGGGAACATTTGTCGGAGGATCTGTTGGTGCTGGCGGGCGATAATGTGCTGGGATTTGGCCTTGAGGGGTATCTGAATTATTTTCATCAGGTGGACAAAGACTGTATTCTGGTCCGGACGGTGGACGATATCCGGGAGCTTCGCAGTGTTGGCGTGGCTGAGCTGGATGCAGAGATGCGGGTCCTTTCTTTGGAAGAAAAGCCGCAATCGCCCCGGACGAACATTGGCGTATTTGCACTCTATATCTATAAGCGGTCTACGCTGCCGCTATTCTCCCGTTATCTCGCCGAAGGCGGCAACCCGGATGCGCCGAGTTATTTTCCCGAGTGGCTGCACTCCCGCCAGGAGATCCGGGCTTACTATACGGAGGGTACGATTGACGATGTCGGCACCCCGGAAGCTTATGCGGAGATGCGGGATAGGCTGGGTGACGGTGAAACCTAGACGGCAGGTGCGCAGAAGGATAAGAGTAAAGGGCTGAAGATAAGGGGTTTAATGAGTCTTAATAGCAGGAACAGCGGCAGTCCAGGAGGCGAAAGATAGCTCCCAGACTGCCGCTGTTTTATTTAAATAATCTATCCGTTTAAGTAAACTGTTCAGTTGTTGAAATAGTGGCCTTCTTCGAGATCTGCGATCAGTCCGTGATGTTCTGGCCGCCAGTTCAGGCGTTCTTGGGTCAGTGCGCTCGATGTCGGGTTATCGCGCCCGGCAAAAGCGCCGAGAAATCCGAAGTGTGCGTCTGCCTCCTCACGCGGAATACTGACCACAGGCAGGTTCAGGTGGCGGCCGATGACACCGGCGATGTCACGGAATGGGATCCCTTCCTCTCCGGCCCCGTGCAGGCGTGATCCTGCCGGGGCGTGTTCCAGCGCCAGCCGGAAGAGCCGCGTCGCATCCAGCCGGTGTACCGCTGGCCAGCGGTTTGTGCCGTCTCCGATGTAAGCGGACACCCCCTTGTCACGGGCAATGGCAATCAGTGCATGGACGAAGCCCTTGTCTCCCTCTCCATGTACGGATGGTGAGAGACGGACGACTGAAGTCCGCACTCCGCGCTCAGCCAGTGCCATGGCCAAGCATTCTGATCCGCCCCGGGGCAATTCGGCGCGGGCCACAGTTTCTTCTGTTCCGGTTTGTCCCGGCGGGAGCAGCATGGAGAGGATCATTGTTCCTGAGGTGATGACAAACGGCTTGCCGGAGCCCTCAAGAGCTGCTCCAATCGTCTCGACGGCACGAAGATCGGTAGCGACGGCACCGGCATAGTCCGAGAAGTCGTGCTTGTAAGCAAGATGAATAACGCCGTCTGCTGTGGCGGCGCCGCTGCGCAGACTCTCGAGGTCGTCGAGCCCGCCGTGATGCACTTCCGCGCCAGCCGCCGACAATGCAGCGGCAGCCTTGTCCGTCCGGGCAAGTCCGACGACCTGATGTCCGGCGCCGATGAGTTCAGGGATGACTGCAGAACCGATGAAACCTGTTGCTCCGGTCACAAAAACACGCATAGAGAATTCCTCCTAAATGAAAATAAATACTTGCAATTGAAATGGTAAAGTATAGAGTGCACTCGATAGCAATAGGGCTAAAACCCATGCTACAATAAAAGTATGGAGAATAAATTTTCGAGCAAACAAGTTGCTGAAGAGACGGGACTAAGCATCCACACCCTGCGATATTATGAACAAATCGGATTAATTGACGGGATAGAAAGGGATGACAATGGATATCGCCTGTATTCCCAAGCCGATATTGTATGGTTTAAGGCTTTACATTACTTTCGGTCCATGGGAATGCCTGTACGGGAGATTCAGAAGTTAATGGCTGTAAAAAAGAGCGGGGTCTCAACCATAACGGCAAGACGTGAATTTATAGAAAATTACCGCGGGACAGTTATCGAGCAAAGGAAGGAACTGGATCTGAGGTTAGAAAAAGTCGATCAAAAAATCGATTTTTTCAAAAGACTAGAGTGCGCACAGCTGGAACTGGAGAGATAATGGAGACAAAGGTTACAGGTTCCTACATATGAAGTTTCAAGAAAAGCCCACCTTCGGGTTTTTCTTTTTTTTTGTTGGCTTACCCGGATTGCGGTATACATGAGCGTCTTAACAATCATCCTGGAAATTTTTCGACTTCCATATCAGTACAGTGACGAAGCAGTCCCTCCATCATGAGCGACAGGCTGGTTTCTCAAAATTTTTCAACAAAAAATGACTTGGGTAGGTTTTATTTAGGCGTATTGTTGTTTGTGATTTAGATAACATAAAGTTAACCTTATTCATAAATAATGTTAATTTTATGTCATTCATCGCTTAAATGGCTCTGATATAATTTCTGCTAGCTAGATGAAAGTAACAACTCAACCGGAACAAAATACTGAGGCAAAACTGATTTTCATTCCATAACGAGGATTAATTCAGTTAGCAAGCGAGTAAACATGCGAAAGCATCGCTTTATAGTAGGAGTGTGAGATATGAAAAAAGCATTATTGGCTTGTATTCTGATCATGTTGATGCTAGCATCGGCTTGTGGAAATGTTGAAACGACATCAAATCCAAATACTTCTAATGAGCCTACACCTGAAACGGAAGAGTCTATTATTCCAATAAACAAATCTGAATATTGTACTGTAGACCGTATAAGCTTGGATAGTGAAACTGAAAAATATCTCTATGGAACTTGGAAAGTTAAGAAGCTTTTAGGATTTGCCAATTCATATAATGATGCGTCTGAATATCCCACAGGGCAAAAATTTATTGGAGATGAAATTATAATCAAAAAAGACTTTTTTTCATCAAAAGGTCTTAAAAAATATAGTAAATATCAATATGAACTAAAAAATCCATTATATCAGAATATAGCGACGTGCTATAACTCCACCTCTTTTTATAGATTGTATAAAATAGATATCCCAGACTTAAATATAAATGATGAGGTAAAGGCAATAGATATAAGTGACCCTTCTACAAAAATGAGCATACCTGTAAGTGTAAGTTTTTTTGTTGTTAATAACGATAGGCTTATCTTGTTATCAGAGGCAACTATTTTTGAGCTTAAAAAAATTACTGATTAAACCAAGAAAGGTCAGCCTAAAGAGGCTGACCTTTTTTGGTTATGCCGTAAAACGATTAAACTACAGTGTATATACTGGATATTTGTGAGTATACTTCCTGCCGCTACAGTATACGTTTTGATACTAGATCACAATAATGTGCGTACTTCCAGAAATGTAGTGTATACATTAAACTGCCAGCATAAGCCATTTAGTACGCAACCCATTCAAAGGAGAGAATGACAATGACGAAGGAAACCATGAAAGCCGTAGGCCTGTATAAATATTTGCCCATTGAGAATCCGGAGAGTCTGATTGACGTGGAGTTGGAAAAGCCGAGCCCGACGGGCCGGGATCTGTTGGTGAGGGTACAGGCGATCTCTGTGAATCCTGTGGACTATAAAGTCCGTTCACCCAAAGATCGTGTGGAAAGTGTACCGAAAGTGCTGGGCTGGGATGTTGCGGGTGTGGTTGAACAGGTTGGCCCGGAATCCACTTTGTTCCGTGCTGGTGACGAAGTGTACTATGCCGGAAGCATTATACGTCCTGGTGGGAACAGCGAGTTTCATCTGGTGGATGAACGGATTGTTGGAGTGAAGCCGTCCACGCTGGACTTTGCGCAGGCTGCGGCTTTGCCGTTAACCTCGATTACCGCCTGGGAAAGCTTGTACGACCGGCTGGGCGTTTCCCTGAACAAGGCTGACAATGCAGACAAGACGCTTTTGATTATCGGAGCAGCGGGTGGTGTGGGATCGATTGCCATACAATTGGCGAAGAACTCTGGTCTGACGGTCGTTGGCACCGCATCCCGGCCTGAATCCGTGAGCTGGGCGAAGACACTTGGAGCGGATCACATCATCAATCATTTCGAGGCGTTCGTTCCGCAATTGAAGGCTGCCGGATTCGACCAAGTGGACTACGTGCTCTGCTTGAACAGCACCGGGAAGCACTGGGTGAATATGGCCGAGGCGATCGCACCGCAAGGCAAAATATGCTCGATTGTGGAGACGGATGAATTACTGAACCTGACCCTGCTGAAGAATAAAAGTGTCACGTTCGCCTGGGAATTGATGTTCACCCGCTCCACCTACCAAACGCCGGACATGATAGAGCAGCACAAGCTGCTGAATGAAGTGGCACGTCTCGTGGACGAAGGTGTGATCCGGACGACGACGAATGAAACGCTGAGGCCCATCAATGCAGAGAATCTGCGTAAGGCGCATGCCATGCTGGAAACGGAAAGAACGGTCGGTAAAGTGGTTTTGGAGGGATTCTGATGAGCGGCAGTATAGAAAAAATTCGATGCGCCAGTAACGGATCCTTTGATTGGGGCAAACTCGACCAGCTAACGGCGGAGAGTTGAACCGCATTTATGAAAAGGACGTGCATGATGCACGTCCTTTTGTCTGCAGATTGAGCCTCATGAACTGACTAGCGGGTAACGCCGTGGACGGAAGTTGCCAAGGTTAACCGGGAAGCCACCGTCAAGATTTCAACTGCCATCGACCAGCCCCTTAATCCGGCCCAGATCATTGCTGCACAGCACTTCGAGGCTGGCGGTGATCTTCTCCTTGCTCCAGTCCCACCATTTCAGCTCCAGCAGCAGGGTGATCAGTTCATCGTCGAAGCGTTTCCTGAGAATGCGTGCCGGATTCCCGCCAGCAATATGGTAGGGTGGCACATCCTTGGTTACGGTGGCGTTGGCTGCGATAATGGCTCCGTCGCCGATGGTTACCCCCGGCATAATCGTGGCGTTCTGGCCGATCCACACATCGTTGCCGATGACAGTATCCCCCTTATAGGGCAGGTCCGCCAGCTCTGGCGTAGCCTTCTCCCAGCCGCCGCCCATAATATTAAAGGGATAGGTCGTCACAGAATTCATACGGTGGTTGGCCCCGTTCATGATGAATTCGGTGCCACAGCCGATGGCGCAGAATTTGCCGATGATCAGCTGATCCCCGATGAATTCATAGTGGTGTGTTACCCGACTCTCGAAAGATACCGACTCGTTAGGATCATCGTAGTAAGAGTAATCTCCGGCGATGATGTCCGGGCGGGTGATGATATTTTTGATGAAACGGATTTGCTTAATCTTCGGGTTCGGGTGGATCGCATTCGGGTTCGGTCCTGTAGGAAGCATAAGCACACACCTTTCTTGAATTCATAGATATGCAGGATTAAGATCCAATCCATACTGTAATTCTTACATACATTAACAATAGATTGGTAGCTCCAAAGAAAAATTCGCTCCAGTTCTAATAAAGGGGGGATTAAATGTAATGGCCGTTCTATCAACTGGACCCATTGAGAATACTGCGGCTAGCGGTGTAAGACCAACACAGCAGGTGACAGTCAAGATCGATAACCGGGACTCTGTTGACGTATCGTCTATATTAATCCAAGGGTATAATTTGACCGTAACCCGGATGTTATATGTGAGCGAGCTGCTCACTGTTGCACCTGGCGAAGTGCTGACAAGAAACTATTATGCCGATCTGGATGCCTTTGAATTTGTCTTCACAACCGATGGTATTGCGGCAGAGCAGACGGAAGTTTCTGTATGGGGTAAAAATGCCGCCGGGCAGCTGGTTACCGCCCATAGGCTCGTCTTTGCCGAGCTTCTTGGCGACGAGGACGGGGTTGTCGCTGGTTCCGTCAATCGCATCTATGTTGCCAATTTCAACAGCAATAGTGTTACAGTGATCAATGGTGCAACGGGAGGGGTAGTTGATACTATTCCTGTTGGGGTTAATCCTGCGGGAGTAGCTGTGAATCCATTAACCAACCGGATCTATGTGGCGAATTTGAACAGTAACAACGTATCTGTCATTGAAGGGGCGACCCATACGGTAATTGCCACTGTTCCTGCCGGGAGTGGAGCGGGTGCGGCCGCGGTCAATACCTCCACCAATGCCATCTATGTGGCAAATTTTAATGATAATACTATTACTGTTATTGATGGATTGACCAACACGGTGATAACTACTATTATTCCTGCCGGTGGTTCGCCTTTTCCAACGGGGATCGGAGTGAATTCCTTAACTAATACTATTTATGTAGCTGAATTCAACTCGGATATCGTTACGGTCATTGACGGTGCTACGAATACGGTAATTACACAGATTCCCGTTCAGGTTAACCCTTTCAGGGTAGGGGTTAATCCTTTAACGAACCGGATTTATGTCTCGAACTTCACCAGCAACACGGTTTCCGTGATTGATGGGGCAACCAATACAGTCATTACTAACGTGCCCGTTGGCACGACTCCGGCTGAACTGGGAGTGAACTTATCTACAAATGCGATCTACGTTCCAAACCGGGATAGTGACAATGTGTCGGTGATTGGCGGATTAACGAATACGGTGATTACCACCACTCCGGTCGGGAATAACCCCAATGGAGCAGGGGCCAATCCATTGACGAACCGGATCTATATCACCAACCAGGACGATAATACGGTGTCAGTCATTGATGGGGTCACCCAAGCCGTGATTAGCATCATTCCGGTAGGCGCACGTCCGTTCTCGGTAGGCGTCAATCCGTAGCAGACGAGGGCAAGAAGCAACCAGCCTGAAGCCGGTACATGTTTTTACAATGGGCGGTGAGTGATATGGGAGAGGTTCATGCAGCAGAAGAAATCATGGAATTATTGTTAAACATGGACACGGGAAATTCAACACGCAGAATCCGTATTCCCGGCAAAGGCGAATTCACGATTGTCCTGCAAAAGGAAGACGATAGCTCCAATACAGCTATTATCCACAGCAGGGAAGCGGCGAGTGGAGCGCGTGCGCAGCCGGTTGATGTACCAAGGAATCCTTATCTGTAAAAAAATACAGTGAAACGGCGGTTCTGCCCGGAATGATCCGGGTGAACCGCCGTTTTCGCTTGAACTGGTATTTACTATACTACTCTTCGGAATGCGCGGCTTCGTCCTTAACTTCCTCGCGGAAGCCCTTAATGCTTTCTTTACGGCGTTCGTTCTTGGCTTCGATCTGTTCACGTTCTTTGCTGCTGATTTCAGAAGAAAATTCGTTCAAATAGTCTTCAGCTTCATGCAGGTTCTGCATGGTGTGCTGAATGCTTTGCTGTAAATGCTCAACATTGTCTGCCCGGTTATCCGGCTTTGCCATTGGTGGATCGCCTCCTGTGATTAGCGCGCCGCAAGGACGCTAACCTGTAGGTTGATCGTTGCCGGACGATTTTATGCATTATTTTTCCTTGGAATCCAACATTCTTATTCGTGCACCCGTTGATCCATAGTCTGCTTAATAAACATCCCGCGCATACCGCTTGGTTAACGACATTTCTTGTACATAATGATTCGCCGCGTCCACAGTCATGCCGCCGTGCTGCCGGATTACTGTCTTCAGTGCGGCATCTACCTCTTTGGCCATTTGCTGGGCATCTCCGCATACGTAGACATGTGCGCCTTCCTGAAGCCAGGCCCAGAGTTCGGCTCCATGCTCAAGGATGCGGTGCTGCACATAGATTTTGTCCGCCTGATCACGCGAAAAGGCGGTGTCCAGCCGATGCAGAAAGCCATCCTTCTGGAGAACTTCAAGCTCATCGCGGAAATAAAAATCACTGTCTTCCCGCTGTTCCCCGAAGATCAGCCAATTCTTGCCCTTGGCCCCGGATGCCTTGCGATCCTGCAGGAAGCCGCGGAACGGAGCGATGCCTGTACCCGGCCCGATCATAATCATCGGGGCATCGGGATTAGCCGGCGGGCGGAAATGGGCATTCTTTTGAATAAAAATGGGAATGTCCGTATCCTCTGTAACGAGGTCCGCGAGAAATGTGGAGCATACTCCCTTGCGGGTGTTGCCGTTGTTCTCGTAGCGAACGGTGGACACTGTAATATGGACCTCGTTCGGATTGGCTTTTGGGCTGGAAGAAATCGAATAGAGGCGGGGCTGCAAAGGCTTGAGCTGTTCCACAAGCTCCTGTGCGCTGAGGGAAACCGGATATTCCTGCAGCACATCGATCAGCTGACGGCCCCACAGCCATTGCTTGAGGTCCGCCTGGTTCTCATTGTCTAGCAGCCTGCTTAAGCAGCCATCCTGAGAGCGGTCCCGGATGAACCGGAGCATATCCGGTGTCACCCGGGCAATCTCGAAATGACGGAGTAGTGCTTCGGTTACCGGCATTTCTCCCTGGCCTTTGACCCTTACCGGGGTAGAGGGCTCAATGCCCAGCGTATGCAGTAGACTGCGGGCCAGATCTGGGCAATTGGCAGGCCACACGCCCAGCGCATCGCCGGCTTCGAACTGCACTCCGGCAGGCGTAAGGTCGAAGGCGTAGTGGCGGGTTTCTTTTTCAGATCCAGCCTTGTTCAGGTTCTGCTTGAACAGCAGCCGTGAAGGTACCGGGTGGTTCCGGTGATATCCGCGTGGTTCCGAACTTGGGGCAACCTGAGCGGATACGGCAAGCTGAGGGGACGAGTTACCGCTTGCTTCGGCAGGTATACTGGGCTTCGGGTTGCCTGCAAATCCGCTCAACAGTGCTGAGATGTCATTCGTCCATGCATCCACCTGTTCCTGAAAGTCTGTATCGCAATGGGCACAGTCAAGCAGCCGCTGCGCGCCAAGCTCCGTGAGACGGGTATCCAGATTCCGCCCGAAGCCGCAAAAGAGATCGTAATTGGAATCCCCGAAAGCGAGCACTGCATAATGCAGATCCTGAAGCTGTGGGGCATTCTCTGCCTTGAGCGATTGGAAGAAGCTTTCCCCATTGTCCGGAGGATCTCCGGCTCCGAAGGTACTGGCGATGAACAGGACAAACCGGTTCGCTGCCAGATCACTCACGGTATAATGATTCATATTTACGAGCCGCACATCATAACCGGCTTGCTGTAGCTTCTTGGCGCAGTCAATGGCTGCACCCTCCGCATTTCCGGTCTGTGAGGCCCATAGGATGGTTACGGGAAGCTTGGTTGTAGCGGTACTCTCCGGGAACGGGGCAGCCTCTAAAGGGGCCAAAGCCGATATCGATTCGGTCTGGGAGTAACCTTCTGCTCCGGGTACCGAAGTGCGGGAGAACATGCCCGCGAGCAGGCCATCCACAAAGAAGCGGGTGGGTGCTTCAAAAGGCGCGGTGGGCGGCAGAACCGGAATACCGGAAGCAGAGCGGCCAGCCTCGGTGCGCAGGCTTGTGATGAAGCCGGACAGATAAGCCTGTTCATGGCGATCCAGAGTCAGGGCTGCAGGGGCTTCAATCCCAAGCATGCCAGCGAGTGCGTCGAGCTGCTTCATCGTTATGGCCTCCTTCGGGCGGGCGGTCTCAGCGCTGGCTGGGGTTGAAGCCGGATTGCTGTCCATAACCGGCGTATGCGGTTCCCCGGCGGGCTGGCCAGCCGCCTTGACGAGTGACACAGCGCAGAATTTCAACTCGGGCTGTAAGGACATAGGGTCAACGGCATCATTGGTAACGTCATTGACCGCCAGCTGTGATCCAAAGACATCATTCCAGTGAAAAGGGGCAAAGCAGTTGCCGGGGCGCACACGGTCTGAAAGGACCGCCGGGAGAATGGCCAGCCCCCGCCGCGAACGCAGCTCCACCGGCTCCCGGTCTTTAATTCCCAGCACCTCTGCGTCTTGCGGGTGAATTTCCACAAAGGGTCCCGGGTTCAATTTATTGAGCTTCGGAACCTTGCCTGTTTTGGTCAGCGTATGCCACTGGTGCTGCAAGCGGCCGGAATTCAGCACAAAGGAATACTCGCTGTCCGGCATCTCTGCAGGCGGCATATACGGACGTGCCCAGAATACGGCTTTCCCGTTTTCTGTCGGGAACACGATATCCGGAGAACTGTCATTTGGACGCTCACTTCCTGCAATGCTGCCCTGAAGGTTCAAATACCGTATTGGGTTCCGGTCGTTCGGCTGATCCGGCGCACTAGGCCATTGTACTGGTGTCTCCCGAAGCCGTGCGTAGGTCGCCCCGCGCAGGTCATATCCTGTTTTCGGATTCCAGGCTTGCTGGATTTCCGCATAGACCTCTGCCGAAGAAGAGTAGGAAAAAGCCTCCGCATAGCCCATTTCAGCGGCGACCCGGGCGATAAGCTGCCAGTCCGGCATGGCCTCTCCGGGCGGCTCGACGGCTTGCTGCATCAGGGTCAGGTTGCGCTCCGAATTAATCATCACCCCTTCGCCTTCAGCCCATAAGGCTCCGGGCAGGAGGATATCCGCATACCGGTTGGTCTCGGTATCCAGGAAGCTGTCCTGGGTAATGACCAGCTCAGCCGCTTCGAGGGCAGCGATGACCTTCTTGCGGTTGGGGACGGTAGCCACCGGATTGGTACAGATGATCCAGCAGGCTTTGATCTTGCCTGTGATCATGCTTTCGAACATGGAGATGGTGCCGCCGCTAACATCCGTTCGAAGAGTGCCTTGGGGAATTTCCCACAGCTTCTCTATGAAACTGCGGTCAGCCTCAGACACCAGAGAACGCTGCCCGGGCAAGCCAGGCCCCATGTAGCCCATCTCCCGCCCGCCCATGGCATTGGGCTGGCCGGTGAGTGAGAAGGGGCCGCTCCCCGGACGGCAGATGGCTCCTGTAGCCAGATGCAGGTTGCAGATGGCATTGGTGTGCCAGGTGCCGTGAATGCTCTGGTTGAGACCCATAGTCCAGCAAGACATCCACTCCGGCGCCTCACCGATCCAATCGGCCGCCTGCCGGATATCCGCTTCCGGGATGCCGGTAATTTCGGAGACTTTATCCGGCGGATAGTCCTCCAGGAATGCCTCCATACTCTCAAAACCCGAGGTGAACCGGGCGATAAAGTCCGGATCTGTATGTCCGTTCTTTACAAGTAAATGCAGTAGCCCGTTCAGCAGGGCGAGATCCGTTCCGGGTCTGATCTGCATGAACAGGTCTGCTTTCTCCGCAGTAGCCGTTCGCCGGGGGTCCACGACAATCAGCTTGGCTCCGCTCTTGACCCGGTCCATCATCCGCAGGAACAGAATCGGATGACAATCGGCCATATTGGCGCCGATAACGAAGAACAGATCCGTTTGATCCATATCCTGATAAGAACCCGGAGGCCCATCCGCTCCCAGGGAGAGCTTGTAGCCGTTGCCGGCACCTGCCATACACAGACGTGAATTGGACTCAATATTCGGTGTCCGGATGAAGCCCTTGGCCAGCTTGTTAATCAGGTACTGGGCTTCCAGCGACATTTGACCCGATACATAGACGGAGAGGGCATCCGGGCCGTGTTCCTCCAGAATGCTGCGCAGCCGCTGCGCGGTATCGCGGATGGCTGCATTGATTTCCGTTTTTACAGGTTCATTCCCCCGGGAAGGGCGGCTGTAGGCATACTCCATCCGGCCGGATTCGGTGATCGCGGCTGCTGCCGTACTGCCTTTGGTGCACAGCCGGCCGAAGTTGGCCGGATGCTCCTTGTCTCCGGTGATTTTGACCACCCGGTTATCCGATACTTCGAGTACGATCCCGCAGCCAACCCCGCAGTATGGACAGACGCTTTTGATTAAGCCAGTTGTCATGTGAGTTCACCGCCTCGAAGTTTTCTGTACAAGCGGATTAGAAATTAACCCCTGATTCCGCCTTCGCCCAGGATTTTCTCCAGGATCTGGTGACCGCGAAAAAGATAAGGGTGGTAAGGAGCACAATGGAGCCGACCACCAGAAATCCGGTGACCTGTGAGCCTGTGGACTGCTTCAGCGGGCCCAGGACATACGTCGGCAGCAAATATCCGCCAAGACCTCCGGCAGCACCGACAATTCCGGTAATGACTCCGATCTCGCTGGAGAAGCGCTGAGGGATGATCTGAAAGACCGAGCCGTTCCCCATCCCGAGGCAGGCCATCATCACGCTGGTATAGAGCAGCATCACCAGGAATGAGCCGGGCATGGATGCAATGGCAAACGCACATACCGAAATGACACTGTACAGAACAAGAAGCAGCCGCATGCCGCCAATCCGGTCCGCGATCCAGCCGCCTAAAGGCCGGAAGAAGCTGCCCGCAATAACGGTGATGGTGACCAGGTATCCCACCTGAATTTTGGTCAGGCCCCCGGAGTGTACACCGTCGCCGTACACATCATAGAAGAAGATGCTCGCATAGTTGGCGAATCCGACAAATCCGCCAAAGGTAATGGCATAGAACATCGAGAACCACCAGGTATCCGCATGTCTGAAGACGCTGAGGTAGTTTTTAAGCGGCTTGGGTGCAGGGGCATTCGGGGCGTCTTTAGCCAATATGGCAAAGAGAATCATAACGATTGCCAGAGGAATCAGCGCGATCCCGAATACACTATGCCATCCGTAAGCCTGGGCGATCTGCGGTCCGAAAAAGGTAGCCAGCGCGGTTCCGCTGTTCCCTGCACCCGCAATGCCCATCGCCAGCCCCTGATATTGCGGTGGGTACCAGCGGCTTGCAAGAGACAGCGATACGGCAAAGCTTGCACCTGCAAAACCGAGCAGGAATCCGATCATATGAATCTGCAGCAGGCTGGTACCGCCCAGCCAGCCCCACAGAAGAGGGATAATGGTGAGGAACATCCCGAGCAGGCCTGCTTTTTTACTGCCAATGCGGTCAGCCAGGATACCCATTGGAATCCGGAATATCGAGCCGCCGAGGATCGGAATGGCGACCATGGCCGCCTTTTGGGTATCCGATAATCCGAAGTCCTTGGTAATGTAGAGCGATAGAGCTCCGCACAGCACCCAAATCATAAAGCTTACGTCAAAGTACAAAAAAGCTGAGAACAAACTCGGGGCATGACCCGCCTTGCGAAAACTCTTTGCTTCCATTGCTGACATCCTCCTTTAAATGAACCCCAAGTAAGTGAATCGACAAAAAAGGGCCGACTGACAGAACCCGCAGACTCGCGGATCTTGTTAATCGGCCCCGTTGCCAATTGCAGCCACGTCATCGTGACTGACTGTATAAGTGATGTAAGAATACCGGTGCAACAAGCTATCCCCCACAGCATTGTGGGCAGAAACCGCCTGCGTCCTTCGTTGACACAATGTTGTGTCGTTGAAATCTTATATTGTCAATATAATTAGCTCGATAAGAAATGTCAACAACTATAACATAAAAATTTAAAAATATTAATTTTTATGCTTATAATAGCCTAATTAATGGATTTTGTGTTATATAATCTAACATAAACTATGCAGGTCTTTGCTGCCTCTCAAGAGAGCTGCACATAAAATGAAGTAGACTCCCCGGCCACACTTTTGGCATATATCTTCCCCTTGTGCTGATCCACGATCGACTTCGCAATAGCAAGGCCCAGGCCGTAGCCGCCCTGCTTGCGCGCTCTGGAAGTATCTGTACGGTAGAAGCGGTCGAAGATGCGGGTCAAATGCTCGGCGGCAATGCCATCCCCCGTGTTCGAGACGCACAGCAGCACATCGGTATTCTGTTTTTTTAACGTGACCGCTACCGAGCCCTTGGGGTTGGTGTATTTCACGGCGTTATCGAGAAGAATCATGACCACCTGCATGAGCTGCTCGCTGTTGCCCTGCACGGTCAGGTCCGGTTCGATGTCATAGTCGAAAGAGATGTGCTTCTCAAAAATGACGGCCTCCATGGTCAAAATGATATTTTCTACGGCATCGCTCATATTGAACCTGCTGTGGATCATGCTTGTCCGGGTATCGTCCATTTCCGTCAGATACAGCAGGTCATTGGTCAGCCGGGTCATCCGCTCTGTCTCCGATTTGATATACTGCAGCCACTTCGCCTGATTGCGGATTATATCGTCACTGTTCGACAGCAGCACGTCGGCATTGGTATTGATGATCGTCAGCGGTGTCTTCAGCTCATGGGAGGCATCGGCGATGAACTGCTTCTGCTTGTCAAAGGCTTCCCGGACCGGTGCAATCGAGCGGTTAGCGAAGAAGCGGCTGGTGAAGTAGAGAATGATCAGCATCAGAAGGCCGACAGCAGTGAAGGTATAGATTAGGTTGGTAAGGATTTTCTGCTGGGCGGTGATATCCAGGAAGACAATGATTTCCCCGCCGCCAACATGCTTGACCGTGAAGATCCACCGGCTGTCATCCAGGGTGAAGCGTCCGATGTCCTTGCCTATGCTAAGGGCCTCCTTCAGCGCAGCCGTATAGAATTCCTCGTCCATTGTAAATTTGGATTCCTTATCGATCAGCTTCCCGGTTGAGTCGGTAGTCACCGTGAAGGAAATGGAGCGCTCCGGCGGCTGATTGTCGCCCTCCATCGGCCCGTTGTCTTTGAGCGGAATTCCGTCAGCGAAGCCTGGATGCCCTGCATCGCCCGGGCCCTTCTGCTGGTAGTCCGCAATCCGGTGCAGATCCATATTAATGTCGTTTTTCACATTCAGGTACATGATCACATAGATCGTGGCGAAGGCAATCAGCATCATCACAGAGATGGTGGTCAGATTAAGAATTAAGAACCGGTTTCTGAGCTTTGTGAACATCAGCGGGTCACCTCTAATACATAGCCGACGTTTCGGATCGTGTTAATGCGTACCTCCGAGTTCAGGAAGGTCAGTTTTTTTCGCAAAAAAGAGATGTATACCTCCACATTATTATGCTCTGCCTCGGAGTCGAAGCCCCACAGTTTCTCGATGATCTGCTCCTTCGAGGTTACAGCCTGCTTCCTCAGGATCAGCAGCTCCAGCAGCTCGTTCTCCTTCAGATTCAGCTTGATCTCCTTACCCTTTACAGAGAGCCGCAGGTTCGCCGTATTCAGCTCCATATCCCCCAGCTTCAGGGCATCATCCGGGATGACCTCTCCTTTGCGCCGCAGCGCCGCACGTATTCTGGCCATCAGCTCCTCCGACGAGAAGGGCTTGGCGATATAATCATCGGCTCCATAATCAAGCCCTGTCACCATATCGGTAATCTCACCTTTGGCGGTCAGCATGATAACAGGCGTGGATACGCCTTCGCCGCGGAGCTTCTTCAGCACAGTGATTCCATCCATTTCCGGCAACATAATATCCAGCAGCAGCAGGTCATAGATCCCGCTCTGTGCATAGTCCAGCCCCGATCTTCCGTCATGGACCGCGTCCACGGAATAATTCTGTTTCTTCAATATTTGAGTCAAGGCTTCCGCCAGATGCACTTCGTCTTCCACTATTAATATCCTCATGGGTATGCCCATCCTCTGCATCGAAAGTTTGCTGATTACTCAAGTCATTATAACAAGATTACCTTTAACCAACCTTAACCGGATTTTCTGTGCAGGTAGCGCTATAGATGAAAGAATCCTGGGAGCACAGCCCATTTGTTAAGCCAATGTAAAAAGATCAAAGGGGTGTAAACTCATTTAAGATTCATTAAAGGTTCCGGGACTAAGATACATTCATAAGCAAGCGGGACACATGGAACACACACATACAGCACGCATAAGCACTTATGGAGCACTCCACTACGAAAGGATCTGAGCCCTATGGCGATTGAGGTATTCAACCGATACGAGAACAAATATCTGCTCGATCATACCGCTTATCTGAAACTCTACTATGATCTGCTGGAATATATGGAGCCGGACGATTACAACAAGCAGCATGAATTCTACCCGATTACGAATCTTTATTATGACACCGCTCATGATTCCCTGATCCGCAGCAGCCTGGCCAAGCCGAAATACAAGGAAAAGCTCCGCATAAGAGCTTACGGCACTCCGAACCAGGACACCAAGGTGTATCTGGAAATTAAGAAAAAGGTGTTCGGCCTGGTCAATAAAAGAAGAACCTCGCTTAAGCTGCAGGAGGCCTACGATTTCGTCGCCACAGGCGTGGAGCCGGGATTCAAGGATTACATGAACAAGCAGGTGATCGGGGAGATCAAGTACATGCTAACCCGGTACGATCTGCAGCCCAAGCTGTATCTGTCCTATGACCGCAAAGCGCTTTTCTGCAAAAATAACCGTGATTTGCGGATTACCTTCGATACGAATATCCGAAGCCGGCGGTACGATGTGAAGCTGGAGCGCGGTCCATATGGCGAACTTCTGCTGGAACCGGGGCGATGGCTAATGGAAGTGAAGGCCGAGAAGACGATTCCGGTCTGGCTGGCGAAAATGCTCTCGGAGCACCAAATGTACCGCACCAGCTTTTCCAAATACGGCAATGAATATAAAAAAATGCTCAAGAACAGCAAAATAGAAACGGAGAGTGCCCTTTATGCTTGACTCTATTTTCTCAGCCACTACAGCGACTACAGAATTAACCTTTATCCACGCGATTCTAACCATACTTATAGCGATTGCACTCGGCGGAATAATCAGCTTCACCTATATGAAGACCAATCCGGGGGGATATTCGCAAAGCTTCACGCTGACGATGGTCCTGCTGCCGGTGATTGTGGCAATCATTATTCTGCTGATTGGCAGCAACGTAGCCCGCGCCTTCAGCCTTGCCGGTGCCTTCTCGATTATCCGCTTCCGCAGCGCGCCTGGCGATCCGAAGGACATCACATTTGTTCTGTTCACCATGGCTTCGGGCCTGGCCTGCGGGGTCGGTTCCTTCGGCTACGCGATACTGTTCACCCTCATTCTCTGCGTGCTGATGTTCATCCTGAACCGCACCGGCTTCGGTGTAAGAAAGTCGCAGCAGAAGACGCTGAAGGTGACCATTCCCGAGGATTTGGGGTATGAAGAGGCTTTTGCCGAAGTGTTCGAGAAATTCAATGTCCGCTATGAGCTGAAAAAGATTAGAACCACCGAGCTGGGCAGCTTATACGAGCTGGTCTACGACGTTACGATTGATGAGTACACGAGCCAGAAGGAACTCCTGGATGCGGTCCGCACCCGGAACGGCAATCTCGATCTGTCGCTGACCATGAGTCCAACCACCACGGAGTACTAAATCGAAGGGAACGATGATATATGAAGAATTTCATTACAGGAAGCAAGATAGGGATGGTGCTGCTGAGCGCGGTACTTATGACGGCGTGCAGCACAACTTCTGGAGCGAATACCAATACCACGAACAGTGCGGCAACAGGTACAGCTGTTACAACCAGTGCACAGAGCGGAACCACTGCTGCTGTAGCTCTGGCAAACGTCAAGACGACCGACCTGGTAGAGTATGACGAAGACGATACCACTACAGACTGGACGGCAGATGCTTCAACCGATATTACCCTCGCAGGGACGACAGCGGAGATCGAAGGTGCTGGCGCTACAGCCAAGGATGGATCGGTAACGATCACCGAAGCGGGAACTTATATCCTCACCGGGTCACTAAGTGACGGGCAGATTATTGTGGATGAGCAGGCCAAAGGAACCGTTCGGCTGGTGCTGAACGGTGTGAACCTGAAGGATAGCGACAGTGCTCCTGTCAACATTAAGGAAGCGGGCAAGGTTGTGATCACTCTGCAAGAAGGTACGGAGAACAGCGTCTCAGACGGGGCGACCTATGTGTTCGCCGATAGTACCACGGATGAACCCGGTGCGGCTGTCTTCAGCAAAGCTGATCTGACGATTAACGGAACCGGCAAGCTGACGGTTACCGGAAGTTACAAGGACGGTATTTCCAGCAAGGATGACCTGAAAATTGTGGGCGGCACCCTGAATATTACGGCAGCAGATGACGGAATCGTGGGCAAGGATCTGGTAGCGGTGAAGGACGGAAATATTACCGTCAAGGCAGAAGGCGACGGTATCAAGTCCACCAATGACGAGGATACAGCCAAAGGCTTCGTGGCGATTGCAGCCGGAACCTTCGATATTACGGCAGGCAACGATGGAATTCAGTCGGAGACGGCGGAAGTGATTGACGGCGGAACATTTAACATCGTGACGAATGGTGGTTATGAGAACGCAGCGGCGAAGACGGGTGAGCAAGGTCCGGGCGGTATGGGCATGGGCGGAGGTAAGGATGGCTTCGGCGATCAGGGTGCGGTAGACGGAACCTCAGCAGCATCATCCGATGCTACTCCGGCGAAAACTGCGGCTGCAGCTGCGACGGATACAGCATCGGTGAGTACAGCGTCAGTGACTACAGCATCAGTGACTACAGCAGTGGCAACCACCACAACGGCTGAAACGGAATCTACGAGCGCCAAAGGATTGAAATCCGGCGGAGACCTTACTGTGAATGGCGGCAGCTTCACACTTAACTCTGCAGATGATGCTCTGCACAGCAACGGCAATGTCTCCGTTACGGACGGCGAATTCAAGATAACTGCGGGAGATGACGGCATCCATGCAGACAGCCTGACCTCCTTGTCCGGCGGCACCATCGATATTACCAAGAGTTATGAAGGTATTGAAGGCGGCAATATCACGATTGCCGGCGGAGAAATCCACGTAGTCGCTTCCGAGGACGGTGTGAACGTTTCTGGCGGAAATGACGCGAATGCTGCACAGGGAACCGCGCAGCAGGATCAGTTCACCAGCTCCGGCAGCAACATGCTTACGATCAGCGGGGGAACGATAACCGTTGATTCCACCGGTGACGGCCTGGATTCCAACGGATCATTCACCATGACAGGCGGAACCGCCATTGTTAATGGTCCTACCAATGACGGCAACGGCCCGCTGGATTATGACGGTACCTTCGATATGACCGGCGGCTTCCTGGTCGCTGCGGGCAGCGCCGGCATGGCCCAGGCACCAAGCGAGGATTCCAGCCAGTACTCGGTCAGCATGAGCTTCACGGCAGATCAGCAGGCAGGCACTCTGGTTCATCTGGAGGACAGCGACGGCAACACCATCCTGACCTTCGCACCCTCCAAGAATTTCCGCTCAGTCGTTGTCAGCTCCCCCGATCTGAAGAAGGGCGGATCGTATACCCTCTCAACAGGCGGCACCTCAACAGGCACCGCAGTGAACGGATTGTACACAGACGGCGAGTACAGCGGAGGCACTCAGGTAGTAGCATTCGACATCTCCAGCAGCGTAACCTGGCTTAACGAATCAGGTGTCACAACGGCTAACACCGGCCGTGGCCCTGGTGGTGGTGGCTTTAGTGGCGGCGGTGGCGCCAGAGCGGATCGCGGCGACGCTGGCGGTACACCACCTCAAGGCGGAACAGGCGGCACCCCGCCAGACGCTCCGAGTGAAGCTACAAATTAAATAACAGCTAACAATAATAAGCGGCCCATCTCCAGGTTAAAGGAGGTGGGCCGCTTTCTTTGCTGCTCAACTGAGCAATGAACAGCTATTGGAAAGCGCGAAGGCTGAAGATATTCCCTTTCGTAGCCTGATTAACCATAGTTAGGGTATTGAATAAATGGAAAATAAATCTGATAAGTATTAGGTATTTATTCATTATCACTTCTGTGGTTTCGTTAACGCAGTAGAAAAGTACATAAAGATTTATCGTTTGACTGCAGGATATCGTATCGTGAGCTTATCGGAGCTGAAAAGTCGGAGGGAATAGATGTCATCAAAAAACTGGTATTCAAAGAGGATGAAGTCGAGCGCCTGCGAACAAAAATAGGACAGGTGAGCCATTGATACCGTAGCCTGTTCACTTTTAATGTTCCCGTAGTGCGCTGCCTGTATGTGAAAAGCGATTGGAATGCTGTTAATCATGCCATATGTATGGGATTTAAACATTTAACTCCTACGAAATGATTTAGTTTTCTCACGCAGGCTCATGAATTCGTAGGATTTCACCTTTATTTAAGTGTGAGATAAGAAGTAAACAGAGGAGGAGGCGGCTTGGGACAACTGTAAGGGCATGCAACAATAAAGGTGAGATTGGATCACCCAATTTGTTCCATACTCTGCACATCTTCATGTCGCCCCTAGCGATTTCCGCTCCCATGTCTCGACGGATTTAACGGGAAACGTTAGTGAAACAACAGCGGCAGAATAGGACTTTATTTATCAAGTCTTGTTCTGCCGCTGCTTCATTTAATGGATCAGTCTAAAACTTATTTTTTTAACTGACGATTCTTCAGTTCAAACAGTTACAACTATACAAAGATTGCGTAAAAGGCGGGTAGAGTGGCTATGAGTTGCTGTATCGTCCCTTCCCCTACGTCTAGAATAATATCCTCTGCAAACGGTATTTGTAGTTCAAGATACTGCAGGCTGCACTCGATGTTGTGCCGTTTACCACTTTGTCGGTTCTCAGAGCCCGCAAATGGGTTCAAAACAATAAATATTAACGGTTGTTGTAAAAAATGCTTTTTACACTCCTTAAATATGAAGGCGATAAGGCGCCAAGGCAATAATCGCTAGGGAATAGCGTGCTGAGGTGATTCCCCCAGTATTGTTCTTCAAATAAATCAATCTGGCAGTTACAAATACTTTGTGCACTGCAAATCAGTTCCGAAGCGCTATCAAAGAAAAGATCGGTTATGGCACACTGGTAAACGGCATCTTTCGGATGGGTCTGGCTCTGCTCAGCTTAAGACTGGTACAAACGTTGCCACGGGGGATGGACGAAAGGTTTACTCTATGGTCGCATTGCGGTAATCTAATATATTTTCTTTAAATACTAAGAGGAGTGATTAATAATGGCATTATATGAATATGCAAAGTTTGTAAAGGTTCTTGCAAGTAATAGCGGACGCGGATTCCAGGCTACGGTACAGTTGCCAAGTGCCAAGACCATGCCTTCGATTGGATCGTATTTTACGGCTTATGTGGGTCTCGGGCCACTTGAAGCAGGGGTGTCTGTTCAGAACGATCCTAAATTTAAGGATTCTTCCGGTGCGTATAAATGGCATTGGACCGTTGCTTCGGAGACTGCAAGTGAGACAAGTGCCTCTGGCCCTATGCTACAGTTCGGTGACGGGGAAATCATCAACCTGAAAGTTACTATTGACGAAACCGTAAGCAGCCCTACCTACAAAAAAATGATTTTCCAGGTGAATAATCAAACAGTCTACAAGACTGCTAATGACTACCTGAATCAGAGCTTTACAAATGCCCGGATCATTTTGGCGACGGACCAGCAGAACTATACTTCCTTGCCGACAAGTTTGCCTGCATGGAATACCTTTCATAATCAATTCACCGTCTCCAATATGAGCTATAAAAACACCGCAAACACTTGGGTAGCTATCAATTCTACAAATACCGCAGGAGGAGCTCCGGAACTGTTCCACACTCCGCGGGCAAGTCAAGGATATACGGGTACAACTCCTTCACCAGCCGACTATACCGTCACTTCTGATTTGGCTAACTCCCGAATCTACGCATCGCTTAAAGCTTAAGCTAGGACACAGCAAAACTCAAGATACAAACGAACTGGCACCGATATTTTATCGGTGCCAGTTTTTTGAGATATGAGAAATTTTAATTTTGACTGTACAGGATTTTTCTTACGGTCTAATCGGTTGTTCCTCATCAATCTCTCTAACAAAGTTCTTATTCTGGATCACCTGAGAGCTGCTCTGCTGCGATCCTAGGACCGACATCTGTCCATCAGAATTGGCTAATCCATATTGGATCATATAGGTAAACAGGTCTACATTAAAAAAGACATATCTCTTGGACAACTGGGGCACCGAACCGTACTGTTTATCGATTTGATAGCCGAACAGCTGAGTGATATCTTTGGATGCAGATTTCTTAGTGGTATCCAGATTGGCTTCCCACATCAGCTTGGCCTGACCGCTCTTGATCTCATAATAATAAACAAGATCAGCTGTTTGAATAAAATAACTATCCGATTTTCCTTCCAGGAAATAATAGGTTGAATTCAATCCTTCGTCATCTGCCGTCAACATAGGCAATCCGGAATTATTAATAGGAAACTGTAAGGCGGCAATCCGGGATATGGCCAAGTTATCACTCTTATAATTCTCATTCAAGACAGAATTGGCACGGTCGGAAATGGTGATCCGCTTGGTCGATGGATTTAATTCAACATTGTAATTCAATGCGTCCGAGACAAACCGGATTGGAACAAGGGTTCTTCCGTTTATTATCGTAACAGGTACATCTAAGCTAACGGATTTATTATTAACTAGAGCAACACTTTTACCTGCGGTGAGCAGAACAGTGGATTCCCCTTTTTGCAACTTAAGCTGTTTGGTCGTAGAATTCCAGTTCATCTTGACCCCATTGAAGCTTTGAATGGCCTTCACAGGTATAAGCACCCGGCCTGAAACCACCTGTCCATCATAAGAAGTACTTGAGCCGCTTATAGACACTTTATAGGAAGGACTACTAGCGAATGAAGAACCGAGCAATGTAGACGACAAGGCTAAAGTAAGCAGTATGCTGGCTGCCACTTTCTTTTTCATTTTATTTTCCTCCTTTATTTGGGAACCATCTGGTATGACGCACTCCCAATATCCTGAACATGCAGATGTTATACTGACGCTGTAAAGCCAAAAAAGTTGCAATATATGGATTATTTTATGATATATAGATTAATAAAGCACTACTTCCTCATTTATTCATTGCCTCATCGAATCTATTTCGTCCTTGATCATCCAGCCATCGATCCGGTGATCTTGTTTAAAATGATTTTTCTTGGATACTTTTATGGTGTTGGTGTCTGGAACCTTGTCCGTCAGCCCCAGCCCTGAAAACCAGCGGCAGGATTGTTGTTTTTCTCGGTTGGGACGCAACATTCAATACACCATCCGTTCTATAAATAGTTACCCGTATTATACAACATTAACGCGGTGTCGTCTTAAATTAATTACACATAAATAAGGCTGGCGAGACTTTCTCGACAGCCTGAAGACGCTCGAATTAGAGCGTCTTTCTTTTTTCTTAATCTTTTTTTCTGGACGTTTCTGACGGGGATTTTTTTAACTCAACATTAAGGTTCTGAACAGCTCGAGTCAATTCCCTTACTGTTTTATCCAGTTGCTTAAATTGTGATTCTATATTCTGTAAAACGTACTTCAGTAAGATAAGGGATATTGCCGCCGGGAATCCTACATTCGTGACCAAGTTGATGATACTCTCTGGGTCCACTTTTCCTCTCATCTCCTTTCAAACTAAGGCTTTTTGAATTCACTTATAAGGAGAAATTTAATCATTTTTTACAACATAACCTGATAAAAGAGCCTAAATATGGTACAATAAATGGGAACAAGTGTTTGCGTTTTGGTTGTAAAAGTGCTCAGAATTACTCCTTATAAATAGAGAAGCTAAACCATACAAGGAGGAGTTATTATGGCGCTACTGGAGTATTATCGTACCGAGCTTAAACGAATGGCTTGGCGGATACATTATCATGTAAAGAAAGAGCAAAACGGCGAACTACTGTCTAACTTTGAGTCTATTTTGGCTTTTCCTGGTTTTAGCCAAGATAGTGATAATAGACTTATAGTGGGACAGCTCCTAAATTCGTTATCTTCAGAAATTGGTAAAGAAATTATCTACCAGTTATATACACTGGGCAAAAAAGAAAAGGACGTTGCATTTGAACTCCAAATGACTCAACAGGCGGTGAACCGATGGAAGAACAAGATGCTCAAAGAAATGAAGCAGAAGATAGAGAAATCGAACAGTTGATCGAACGAATTGTGGTAGATCACGATGAACAAGCGATGCTTGCTTTCCTAACTTTTTTTGAAGAGGATATGAATGTTTTATCAAAATACATGCGGATGTCAAAAGAAGATGCAATGCAAAGTTTAAAACTGGGGATGCTGGAGATGATTCTAAATAATTAGATAATCAAAAGGAGAAAGGTTCAAAGTAAATAAACACGTACTCACGTCCGTCCGCGTTCTCGAGTCGGTCTTCAGGTTTCCGAACAACGGCTATGTTGATTTAGGAAAATTAAAGAAAGTTCAGTCAACTAAATTGAAATAAAGGAGGAGATATTTTGATTACTCAAATGAATGAGGAAATTTTTTCAACAAATTTATCTAAAGCGGTTGATAAGATAAAAGAAGCTAGGGGAATTTCAAGCGATATAGTTAAATTTGTTATAGAGCCTGTCGAGGAACATGGGAAAATATTAGATGACTACCCAGCCACAAGATTGAACCTATCATTTAACCAATAACATAAATAACCCATGTAATACCTGTATGAAAAATATCGTAAGTTCGTCTGTACGCACAATTAATGCTCGAAAAGTATAACTTAATTACGCTAAAGCGTTACATCGAACAGGTCGATTATGGTCAGATACACCATGCTAGACCTGTTTTTTGTTATCTTCGTTTCTTACGGTTTTTTCAAATTTACTCGAAACTGCACAATACTGGTTATATAAAGCAAAAAGCGGCACTTCTCCAAGTTAAGGAGAGTTGCCGCTTTTGCTTACATAAAATCAAAAAAGTACCGGATCACATGGAAGAACACCGGTGAGGTGTAGGCCAGGCTGTCGACGCGGCTTAGGTAGCTTGACTGCAGGGCAGCGAATTTATCATCATCGCCGATGAGCAAATCGCGCTTCAGCACAGACACCGTTAAGCTGCCGAAGAATCCGGCCAGACTGATCAGCACCCCGGAGAACAGCCCGAAGATCGGGGTCAGCGGTGTGAAGTAAGGGTAGATCAGGTACGATACCCCTGTAGTAGCCACAAATGCACAGGCGAAGCCCTCCCAGGTCAGATTCGGGTTGGCGGTCGGAACGACCTTACGCTTGCCGAAATAGATTGAAGCTAGATAATGTACGGCATCATTCAGCTGCGTGAGCACTACCAGGAACAGCACCAGCCCCGCGCCATACTCCGGTGTGGCAAATTGGAAGTAGGCCAGGTGGCTGAGACCGAACACCATGAGCATCAGTCCCCACTGGGTGGCGCTTACGCTGCGCAGGAATCCGAGCGTGCCTTTGTTGATGAGCCGGGGCAGCGGCAGGAGCAGGAAGACATATACCGGGATGAAAACGATGAACATGCCATACCACTCTATGTAGATCCAGTAGAACTGCAGCGGAATGGACAGGTAGGCCCACAGGAACAGCCGGCGGTCCGCTTTTCGGGTACGGATCATGGAGAAATATTCTTTCAGTGCAAAGAAGGAAAGTGCCATCAGGGACAGCAGGGATACGACCGGATTAATCAATGTGGCCAGGCAGAAGATGAAGAGCATGCCCCACCAGGTTTTGATCCGGAAGCCAATTCCCGTGTAATCCTTGTCCTTCTGCAGTCTGCTTACCAGTATGTAGAGCAAATGAATGGCGGATAAAGCGGTGAAGATAAGCACGAATGTAACGAGTGAACTGTTCAAGCCATCACCAACTTGTCGCAGGATAGGATTCCAACAAAGGAATCATATGTTAATATATAAAAAAGTACAAGTTGCATGTGATTTTGACACTTCGATAAGGGGACTTTCTGTATATGGAAGATGATCATTCGGTCTATATCCTGCTCACGAATACGGGGACACTGTTCACGAAGCTTATTCAAGGCTATACCAAAGCGCCTTACAACCACGCCTCCATCTCGTTTGACCGTGAGCTTACAGAGCTGTACAGCTTCGGCCGGAAGAATCCGAGTAATCCCCTGAATGGCGGCTTTGTACATGAAGATCTGCGGACAGGCACCTTCAGCAAATATCCGAATACCACCTGTGTGATCTACGAGCTGCATGTTTCTGGACGCGAGGTCGAGAAAATGCGGCGGGTCCTGCACATCTTCATCCGCAGCCGCCAAAAGTACCTCTACAACATGCTGGGCGTCATTGGCATTGCCCTCAAGGAACCTGTTGAATTCAGCAACTCTTATTTCTGCTCGCAGTTTGTTGCGGAAATTCTGGACCGGTCCGGCATCAAGCTGTGGAACAAGCTGCCTGCGCTCGTTACGCCGGATGATTTCCGGCAGAGTGACCGGCTGGAGCTGATCTATCAAGGGAAGTTGAGTGAGTACGTGCCGGAGGAGGGCGAGTGAGCGTCTACAGCCTGTTTTTCTCCATCCATGCAATAGCCCAATCCACTAGAGGACGTTGTTCCAGAAACCGGATATTGGCCTGACCGACTGTATGAACCTTAACATTCATTTCTTGGTCATACGCTTCTCCTAACCGGACAAAATCCTCATCTTCTACAGCCTGGGTTTCGTAAGTCACCCACTTGCGCTTACCTTCCACCATGATGGCACTGCTCTCACAGACCCATTTCTTGGCGGGGAAGTCTGCCCTGGTTTCTGCCAGATGCAAAGATGTGTTTTTATCATAGCCGACGCCTGCCAAGAGTACATAACCATGTAACTGATACAACTTATCCAGCGGTGAGCCTGAGCCGAAAATATTGCTTAAGTCATGGCCTTGCGTAAGATATTCTGCATGCTTGCCTACTGCGGCGACGGATCGGGCCGGATGATCTGACCGCGCAGCCCCCGGCCATTTACGGAACATTTCAGCCACAGCGCCCATTCCTATAGCCGGTGTGATTTCTTTATTATAGGCTGGCCAGTGTTCCCGGATTAGGGGCCACCCTTCGGTGGGCGCGTCCCAGTGGACACCTGTGGATGGATCGAGATTCTTCCAGGTCTGAGAAGGCATCATCAGAGTGCCTTCTTCACCCACAATTTCAAGGAGTGAACGGATGAAGGTTTCGGGTCCTCCTACAACATAACCCAGTTGGCTTAAGGAAGTATGCACGAAGATATGCTGTCCTTTGGTGAGTCCGCAGTTTGTGAATTGGGTGACTAGATCCTCTTTTGTTAAAATCATGCGGTTCTCCTTGCCGGTTGTCATGTAAACCTCCACCTTTCATCAACATAAAATAACCCCGCTGCAAAAGCAGCGGGGTTGTCTCTAGCGTAGCCAGGGAAGCAGTGCCCTTTGGTTATATATTCCATACTATATCAGCCAGTGTCATTTGCAGCAATAGCGGATCAGCCAATCTTATGGATTGACCTGTAAGCGTCTACAGATTAAAATTATGGTGAATTAATAACAATGAAATAACAAAAAAATAACAAACGAAATAAAAGGAGAGGTACACTACAATGGCTATGATAAAGCATTATACCCCCTGCAATCCAAACGCCTCGGAAGAGGTCCGGAACGTCTTGAAGTATCTCAGCGATATTTCCGGTAAGGGAATTCTTACGGGGCAGCATACCCAGACCACTGTGCAGAAGGAGCTGCGTTATATCGAAGAGGTGACCGGCAAGCTGCCAGCTCTTTGCGGATTTGAGCTGCTGGCATATTCGCCTAATATCAATGTCGAGAAGACCACCCCGGAATGCATGCTGGAAGTGGAAGAGAACAAAAATACACTGGATAATGCATGGGATTGGGCACTGGGCCGCAGAGGATTAGTTACATTTACGTGGCACTGGTTTTCACCTTTTGGTAGCTGGGCTAAGGGTTTTTATGCGGAGAACACCACCTTTGACGCCTCCAAGGCTGTCATAGAAGGCACGGAAGAATACAAAGCACTGCTGTCAGATATGGATGTGATGGCGGGGATTTTGAAAGAATTTTGCGATAAACAGATCCCTATCCTGTGGCGCCCGTTCCATGAGTCCGAAGGTACGTGGTTCTGGTGGGGAGCCAAGGGGCCTGAGGTTGCAGCGAAGCTGTACCGGATTATGTACGACAGATACACCAATCATCACCAGCTGAACAACCTGATCTGGGTGTGGAACTCGCCGCTCGTGGAGGGCTATCCGGGTGATGATGTAGCCGACGTGATCTCCAGAGACCTGTACCCGCCGAAGCATGTCCACACAGATCTGCGTCCGGAATATGAGGAACTGGTTCAGATCACACCGTCCCCCAAAATCACGGCACTTGGCGAAATAGGCGTAATTCCGAGTATGGCCCAGCTGTCCGAAACAAGAATTCCGTGGACATGGTATATGACCTGGTCTAATGAATACGGTGCATCTGAGGAATGGAATACACAAGAGGAGCTGCGCCGGGCGTATCACCATGAATACGCGATCACCCTGGACAAGCTGCCTAAGCTGTATTAAGAGAACGGTAATTGAGAAGGGGAGGCCGGGAGGCCGGCTGAGCTCATATCGCGCGGCATGGTCAGAGCCCGGTGGTGGCCGGGTTTACCCCTCCTCCGGCACTACTACCTGAATATGGCGGGGGAGTACACTCAGCCGGATCGGCAGAGCCGGGCCTTCTTCGCCGTCCACATTGGTCCGTATGACATCTGCCGAGCTTACGGTTACTTCTCTTGCAGTGAAATAATCCACGTCCTTGTGGTTCTTGAGTGTACCGAGCAATAAAGAGATACTGACCGTAAGCGTGTTGAGGAAATGCAGATCCTTAATGATGTAGCAGTGGAGCAGTCCGTCATCAACAGCGGCATCCGGGGCCAGTTTCTCGAAACCTCCTACGGAATTAGTCAGTGCAGCAAGGAACAGCGGAGTCTCACCTACCCAGGTCTTGCCATCATGCTGTATGGTGAGCGGATGGGCGGCGTTGCCTGCCAGCTCTTTGATGCCCTCTTTGAAATAGGCCAGAGCGCCGAGTCTGGATTTATCATCCGAAGATACGGAGGACAGGGATTCAGCCAGCGGACCGGCAGCGACCACGTTGACGAATAACCGGCCGTTTAGCCTGCCTGCGTCTACCCGTTGCACCCTAGAGGAGGCCAGTGTATGAATGGCTTCTTCCGGAGTCAGCGGAATCTGCAGCGCGCGGGCAAAGTCATTCACCGTCCCGAGGGGAATAATCCCCAGCTTCGGCTGGTGTGCCTGGCCGGACAGGCCGTTGATCGTTTCATGAAGCGTTCCATCCCCTCCGATAGATACCACCAGATCCACTTTCGCTTCACAAGCAGCTACGCAAAATTCGGTGGCATCCCCTTCTTTTTGCGTCTCCTTGACCGTAACCTCATACCCCTGGCTCCTCAGCAGTTCTTCGGTGCTACTGACATAATCCGGTGCCTCCTCCTTGCCGGATGAGGGGTTCACAATGATCATGGCCTGCGTCATACACAACTTCCTCTCTGTTTGCAGATAAGTGTTGTACTTACATTACCCTCAAAGGAAGCCGTTGAATGAAAACTTGAGCAGTATCAGTGTGCAATATGGACAATCCGGTTGCGTCCTTTATTTTTGGCCTGGTATAGCGCTTGGTCTACTTCTTCGAACAGGTTGCTGCCCGGAGAGAAGCTGCTGATGCTCAGAAGTCCCATGCTAACAGTAACCGACACGGGTTCGGCAACGTTTGCGATCGTAATTTGATTCACTTCAACCCGTGCTTTGACCCGCTCGGCTACACGCTGGGCTTCAGAATGAGCGATATCCGGCAAATACACCATAAATTCCTCTCCGCCATAACGTGCTAAAACGTCAGATGGGCGAAGTTCCTCTTTTAGCACCTCCACCGTGTGGCAGAGGACCTCATCACCGGCTAAATGTCCGTAAGTGTCATTCACCGACTTGAAGAAATCGATATCCAGCAAAATAAGTGCGAAGGGAATATGCTCTTTCCTGTTTCGGCTTACTTGATCCTCCAGATGCTGCGTCAGATAATGGCGGTTATAGCAGCCGGTGAGACTGTCTGTGAGGGCCATTTGCTGCAGCTGCCGGTTCTTCTCGAACAGCTCCCTTTGCACCTCAATCAATGAATGGTTGCGTTCCTGTAGGGCCATGTTTTGGTGATTGGTCTCATGAATCAGCTGTTGCAGCTCCGTCATGTCTTGAAACGTGATGATCCGTCCCACCTGTGATTCGCTGATCATAATGGGCGCAGCCTGAATGTTTAGATAACGCTGGATACCCGAATGGAAAATTTCAATTTCGATTCGCTCCAGCGGATGCTCGCAGTAGGTCTGAATGAATGCTTCGATGGCTGGCGACAGCTCCGGAAAAATAAAATGGACGCTGAACCGTTCGCCCCGCTGCAGGTGCAGATGAGGATGCAGGGAACGGTTAATTTCAACCACGTTGTCATATTCATCAAGCACGAGAATCCCATGTCCAATCGTGTCCATTACATCCTGATGGGCTATGGTTACGATATCAAATACTTTGTCACGGTTGATGGAAATGACAAAAAAAGTAGCCGACAATAAAATTCCAAGTGAGGTCAATCCCGGGATGACCGGCAGATACGGGTCCAGAACCACATTAAGCAGGATATCCAGCACAATAAATAAGGTTATGGACAGAAGGCCTTTGAGTACCAGCATGACTTGCTTGCGCACACGCGGGGTCATATCCTGGACCAGTGCGGCAGAGATCACATACAGTGAAGCAGTCACCTGGATGAAGACCACGGCAATGAAGAGCCAGAAAAGAGGCCCGTAGGTTCTTTGAATATAACCGCCATTTACCGGCTGCACAAACCAGCTGTGGGGATTGATGATGATGCCGGCAGCGGTCAATATCACCGGAATCGACAGCAGCAGTATGATTTTGCGGTGCAGAAACCGGGTTTGTCCGGTCAACAGAATGGTGAAAAAGATCCAGCCCGTGCTCAGCAGCGCCGAATCCACAAATGCGGCCTTGACATAAAATAATTGATAGATAGGATGATCCGTAGTTTTAATGGCAAACTGGCAAAAGGGCCATATCATCATAGTGAAGTGGAAGGCTAAGTAAACTTTATGCAGATTCGTGATGCTAACCGTAACGAAAATATAGACGAATAGTGCAAACAGTATGAAGAATAAAATGAGATCAATCCATACCACAAAACCCAATAAGTTACACCTTCCTGCTATTGTTAGTCATTATGAATGTATTTTGGGTCTTAAGTCTTACATCTTGCTTCTAATATATAATCAGCATGCTAAGAATACAACCACTTTGGAAGTGTCATAGACTGAATTGGAGAGTGCAGCGCAGATATGGACGAAATTGACCTCCAGCCAATAGTACGTTAACAATTCAGTGCTATGATGAAAAGACATGCCTTAAATGAGGTTAAGAGGAAGGAAAGAGGGGGTCTTGGATATGGATACAAAAGGGCAGAAGTCAGCGGAAGCTGGCAGGACCCGGGGAAAAGGGGCTGACCTGCTGGAGGTTCTGGGCGTTTCCCTGAAGCTCGGACTAACCTCCTTTGGAGGGCCGATTGCCCACCTGGGCTATTTCCATAATGAATATATCCGCCGCCGGAAATGGATGGACGAGCGAAGTTATGCCGATCTGGTGGCATTGTGCCAGTTCCTCCCCGGTCCAGCGAGCAGCCAGGTCGGGATTGGCATCGGTGTGGTCAGGGCTGGCTTGCTTGGAGGAATCATAGCCTGGCTGGGATTCACTTTGCCTTCAGTGGTCGCTCTGGTTGCCTTTGCCTTTCTGCTGCAGGGCTTCGACATCTCTGGTGCGGGCTGGATTCATGGACTGAAGATTGTGGCTGTAGCGATTGTGGCACAAGCGGTGCTGGGGATGGGGCAAAAGCTCACGCCAGACAGGGGAAGAGTCACCATTGCGGTGGTGGCGGCGGTAATCGCACTGTCTTGGCATGCCGCATATGGTCAGATCCTGATCCTCGCTGCTGCCGGAGTGATCGGCCTTGCAATATATCGGACAAAACCGGCTAAAGGGCCGGATCTGCCGATTGCCATCGGCCGCCCTGTGGCCGTCTTTTGTCTGGCGCTATTCCTTCTCCTGCTTATCCTGTTGCCGGTTCTTAGAACGTCCGTGGAGGCTAGTGGTTTTGCGATATTCGACAGCTTTTACCGTTCCGGTTCCTTGGTATTCGGTGGCGGGCATGTCATTCTTCCGCTTTTGGAACGCGAGGTTGTACCTACCGGATGGGTCAGCCGGGAGGACTTTCTGGCCGGCTATGGAGCGACGCAAGCCGTTCCGGGACCGCTGTTTACTTTTGCCGGCTACCTTGGGGCGATGACCTCAGGAATCTGGGGAGCTGTGATTGCCACAGCGGGGATCTTCCTGCCTGCCTTTCTGCTGGTCATCGGCGCACTGCCGTTCTGGAATGGCTGGAGGAATAATCCGAAGGTTCAAGGAGCGCTGACAGGAATTAATGCGGCTGTGGTGGGGATTTTGCTGGCTGCTCTGTATGATCCGCTCTGGACCACGGCCATCCTGAAGCCGCTGGATTTCGCGCTGGCCGCCATTTTGTTTGTGATGCTCTTCTTCTGGAAGCTTCCGCCCTGGGTGATTGTTCTGGCCGGTGCTGCAGGAGGGATGTTTATGGAGTTCTTGTAGTTACATTTAAACGAGCAGCTTCTCGTATACATCGACGTGGTTTCCATGCTGATCCTTGGCAGTTTTGATGAAGGCATAACCATTCTTATTCCAAAAAGATGCTCCAATCCGGTTCTCCAGTTGAACAGCCAGTCTGACTTGCGTTACATCCTCCTGTAATAATCTCCGCTCCAGAGCATCCAACGCGATTGAACCTATCCCTTGCCCGGCATAGCCGTGATGAACGATAAAAAGACCGATCCAGGAATGTTTGTCACTAGGATTGCTGGGCAGATAGGTAATAATGCCAATGTAGTGCCCATTCTCCTTAATGAGCAGCATCTTTTCGCCCATCTCGAGATTCTGCCTGTTCTCTTCACGGATATCCTCCGGGGTGAGAAGCTCCTGGTGCAGCACCATAAGGTTGAACGCTGGCTGCGAGTTGAGAATGGCTGCCTGAAGCTCCACACTATCTGCGGATATGGGGTCCGGTACGGCTTCTAGAATGATCAATGGATACATCTCCTTTAAGATATTTATCTAATTAGATGCTAATGTAATTTGTGCATGAGTTCAAGGGGTATGCTACAATAAGAAGAATTTATTTCAAGACCAAGCTGTCGATAAGAAATGGAGAAATGAGATCATGAATGAATTGCCAAACTGCCCGCAGTGCAGCTCGGAGTATACATACGAGGACGGGTCGCTGCTGGTTTGTCCGGAATGCGCACATGAGTGGGCACCGGGGTCAGAGAACGCAAATAGCGTGGAAGACAAAGTTGTTAGGGATGCTAACGGGAATATTTTGAACGACGGGGACTCGGTTACAGTCATTAAGGACCTGAAGGTCAAGGGCAGCTCCTCGGTGCTGAAGATCGGTACCAAAGTGAAGAACATCAGACTGGTCGAGGGTGATCATGATATTGATTGCAAAATTGACGGCTTTGGAGCAATGAAACTCAAATCCGAATTTGTCAGAAAAGCATAATGAATCTGATCCACTCACTGAAGAATCATAAGGGGACCACGCAGTCCCCTAGAGGAATTTGTTAAAATATAAGGATTTATAGGTTTCATGCTATAAATCATCCTTCTATTTCTCGTTGAAACGGATTCCGTCCCTTAAAAGGACGGCGAAGCCGGTTCCACTTATTTGCGCTTGACTTCTGTCCGGTTTCACCATAAAATCTAACTAGTTAGTTATAAATGGAGGTGGCAATCATATCACCAACAGAGGGCAAACGAAGTTCGAAAATTTACGATGCCGCCCGAACCAGAGGGATCATCCTTGATGCTGCCGAGGAGATTTTTGCAGAGCTGGGCTATTCGGCGGCCCGGATTGATGTGATCGCGAAGGAGTCCGGGTACAATAAAAGCCTGATCTATCAGTACTTTGGTGACAAATTGGGCCTTTATACAGAAGTGGTCAAACGAGCCGATCAGATTGGCGAACAGATTACAGGCTCGTTCATCGCCGGGTTGTTAAAGAACAAACAGCTTGTAACGGATCCCGCGGCCTTTCGGGAGTTCCTGGAAGCGATGACCCGGGAAACGGTATCCTTCCTTCTGGAGCATCGGAGCTACCTGAGAATTCTATTCTGGGAAGCGGCTGAAGATTGGAAGACCTGGAATCAAATCACCTATCGTCCGGATGATGCCACTCAAATGCATGAATTGGCCTTAGCCGCCCAGAAGAATGGAATCCTCCGTCAGGATTTGGATCCGGCGCTCTTTCCCATTCTGATTATGAATGTGACTACAGCTACTCTGCAGTCGTCTTCGCGGTTTGAACAGCTGCTCGGTAAGCTTGATTCCCCGCAGATGAGAGAGCAGACCACCCAGCAGATTGCGAAGTTTATCATCCATGGCGTGATGGAGCCGTCTTTGTTGTAAGAGGCGGCTGTTTTTTTAGACAAAATATAAACAACTAGTTAGTTTTAAATTGAAGGCAGGAGTGAGGACAATGGCCGCAATGATTCAGACAAAAGAGTTAACCAAGCATTTCGGGAGCAACCATGCTGTGAATGGGCTGTCGCTAGAGGTGGACCAAGGAGAAATCTACGGATTTCTGGGGCTGAATGGTGCGGGAAAAACGACAACCATCCGTATGCTGCTGGGCATGATCCGGCCCGATTCCGGTTCCGCCTATGTGTTCGGGCAGCGGGTGGATGCGGGCAGCCACAAACTATGGGCCAGTGTGGGCTACATGGTGGAAACGCCGTACTCCTATCCTGAACTTACCGTCCGCGAGAATCTGGAGATTATCCGCAGGCTGCGGGGCATCCCTGACCGTAAGGCGATTGATGCCATTATCGACAAGCTTCAGCTTACCGCTTACCGGGACCGCAAGGCCGGAACGCTCTCTCTCGGCAACGGGCAGCGGCTCGGTCTGGCCAAGGCCATGCTGCATCATCCCCAGGTGCTGATTCTGGATGAGCCGACGAACGGGCTGGATCCGGCCGGAATTGTTGAGGTGCGTGAACTGCTCCGTGACCTGGCACTCAACCACGGTGTAACGATTTTTATCTCCAGCCATATTCTCGGTGAGGTCTCCAGGCTGACGACGAGGATCGGAATTGTACATCAGGGCCGGCTCCTGCAGGAGACGGATGTTAAGGAGCTACAGCACCTGCTCCGCAAACGTCTGCTTGTGCAGACCCGCAACTCCGCAAGTGCCAGGAACCGGCTGCTTAAGGCAGGCTATGATGTGCAGCAATCCGGGAATGGAACACTGCTGCTGCTGGACAAACATGCCATAGCACACCCGGACCAGATCTCCAAATTGCTTGCGTACGCAGATATGCCGCCCACGCTGATTCAGGTGGAGGAAGAGGATTTAGAGGCTTATTTTCTTAGAATGATCGAGGCTGAGGGAGGAATGAAAGGATGAATCAATGGCTATCGGCCCTATGGGTGGAAATCTTGAAGCTTCGCCGCTCCAGATTGTTTTGGATTTCACTCACCGCCAGCATACTGCTGCCAGTGATGATTGGGCTGGTTTTCTCCGGGTGGCTTGGCTCCCAGGACGCCTTCGAGGGAGAAATCAATATGCAGGGATTCATGAAGGAGCTTGGCATCGTGATATCCATGGGGGGCCTCATCGGATTCGGATTTGTGTTCAGCTGGATGTTCGGACGGGAGTATACCGACCGTACGGTCAAGGATTTGCTGGCATTGCCGTTGTCCCGGTACGGAGTAGCCGCAGCCAAATTGATCGTTGCCGCTGCACTGTGTGCAGTCCTGGCAGTGCTTATGTTCATTGCCGGCTGCATAACCGCATGGTTTGTCCGGTTAGAAGGCTGGAGCCTTGGAGCCATCGCTCATGGCTTCAGAGGATACGCACTGCTCAGTCTTATGATTATCTGCCTGAGTATTCCGGTAGCCTGGATGGCCAGTGCAGGGCGCGGATATCTATCTCCCTTAGGTTTTGTTCTGCTTACGATTGTGATTGCCCAGTTTGGCGGTGGCTTGGGGATTGCGGAATATATTCCATGGGCAATTCCCGGTTTACTCAGTGGTGCTTCAGGAGATGAGAGTTCACATGTAGAGCTTCTAAGCTGGCTGCTTCCTTATCTCACTGGCGGCATTGGCATAGCAGGTACGCTCGCCTGGTGGCGGTATGCCGATCAAACGTAAGGCAGGCGGATTTTTATTATTTAATAATGGAGGGGAAGAGCATGGAGAAGATACCAAAGGGAACTATTCTAATCATGGCTATTCTAATCATCGGGGCAATGGTGGGGCTGCTGAATCAATCCTCGCTTAATACAGCACTCCCGAATATTATGGGGGATTTCCAGCTATCCACAAGCACCGCGCAATGGCTTACGACAGCATTCGCACTGGTTACGGGCATTGTGGTTCCGATCACGGCTTTTCTTATTCAGAGATTTACAACCAAACAAGTTTTTGTCTTCGCCATGGGCATGCTTACTGCGGGAACGCTCCTGTGTGCGGTCTCACCGAACTTCGGCCTGCTGCTCACCGGAAGAATGGTGCAGGCGGTCGGAGTGGGGATCATGCTTCCCTTGGTGCAGACGCTGACCTTTATTCTGATCCCAGTTGCCAAACGGGGGTTCACGATGGGAATGATCGGGCTTGCGGTTAATTTCGCTCCGGCCATCGGACCTGTGCTGAACGGCTGGCTTGTCGAGGATCATTCCTGGCGCTTATTGTTCTATATTCTGTTTCCTTGCTCACTGCTGCTCACCTTCGTTGGATTATTTCTCGTTAAGAATGTTACTCCGCAGGTGAAGAGCAAAGTAGATGCGTTATCCATGACGCTGTCATCTCTTGGATTCGGCGGTGTATTATATGGATTCAGCGTTTCCGGCAGCAAAGGCTGGGGGAGCACTGAGGTTCTGATCTCCCTTGTGATCGGCTTCATCGCACTTGGCCTGTTCGTATGGCGGCAGTTGACCATGAAGAATCCGCTGCTGGAATTAAGAGTATTCACAAGTCCCGCTTTCACTATGGCTACAGTAATCAGTATGATCTTGATGATTATTATGCTGAGCGCCCAGCTTCTGCTGCCTATCTATATGCAGACCATGCTTGGCTATTCCGCGCTCAAATCAGGGCTGATGCTGCTGCCTGGTGCGATTCTCATCTGCATTCTGTCACCTATAGCCGGGAAGCTTTTCGATAAAATGGGTGCCCGAATGCTGGTCATCATAGGGCTTGGCTTAACGGTAGTCTCCACCCTGATGTTCTCTAATTTAACGGAGCACACCACCTATGCCTTATTAATGATCGGCTATTCCCTGCGTATGATTGGAGTCAGCCTGACTCTGCTTCCTGTTATAACCAGCGGTATGAATTCACTGGCGCCTGATCTGATCCGGCATGGGATTCCCGTTAACACCACGCTGCGGACAGTAGCCGGTTCGATCGGAACAGCGCTGCTTGTGACTATAATGACCTATAGCGGTGGCGGACTGGGGCAAACGAGTGATGTCCACAGCTTAATACATGGGATGAATGTAGCTTCAATGGTAACCGCCGGGAGTGCAGTGCTCGCGCTGATCCTGGCCTTCTTTATCAAACGCAAGGAAGCTCCGGTTGAGCGTCCGGCGAAGAGTATTCCGGTAAAATAATTGTTGGTTCTATGCGGAACCGCCTCAATAAAATACCTTCTGCTGCAAGAGATCGAGCGCCCGCTCGATCTCTTTGCGTTCCTCGTCCGTAACGCTTCCCATCCGTTCTGCGAACCGGACTGCAATATGCTGAAAGGCTTCATTCATCATCGCTTCTCCGGCAGCAGAGAGGGTAATACCCTGCTTGCGGCGGTCGGCGGGGTCGGTGATTTTGTCGCACAGCTGCTTCTCGCCAAGCTTCTTCAGCTCACGGCTCGTGTTCGGCATCGACATATGCATGCAATCGCTGATCTCGCTAAGGGTAACCGGTTGGCTGACGGCAATGTATTCAAGGATTTTATATTGCAAGGGAGTCAGTGACTCCGATTTCACATCTTTACTAATATCACTGGTTATTTGGTGGACGGAAGTCGTAAAGGCTACGAATTTCTGAAATAGACTGTTGTTGTCCATGAAGATCACCTCTACATGACACCTTAGCAAAAAAGTTATCATAAAACAATTATCATTTGACAACTAAATTACGGCTATGTTACCCTTTGATTATCAAATGATAACTAAAGAGGTGGCAGCATGAACACATTGGTAATTTATACACATCCCAATCATCAGAGTCTGAGCTATGCGTTTCTACAGGAGGTGCTCCGGGGAAGCCGGGAGAATGCACAGGTGGCAGAGATTCAGGTGCTTGATTTGTATGAGGAGGGGTTTGATCCTGTACTGGTCTTTGGTGAACATAAGCGCAGGAGGGATATGCACACGGACCCCGCACTGGCTAAATACAGGGAGCAGCTGCTGTGGGCGGATCAAATCGTGTTCGTCTATCCGATCTGGTGGGGCCGGCCTCCAGCGATGCTGCTGGGCTATATTGATAAGATGTTCGCTTCGGGGTTCGCCTATCAGGATAAGGGAGGACTGGTACCGGAGGGCCTGCTGAAGGGGAAGTCGGCAGTGTGCATCTCCACGATGCAGGGGCCGACCCATTACCCGCTGTTGTGGCTACATAACGCGCACAAGGTGTTAATGCGCAAGGCATTGTTAAATTACGTAGGCATTCGCAGGGTGAAGTTCTTTGAGTTCGGAAGCATGGAGAGTAAGCGGGGCAAGCATGCCCGCAAGCTGGAACGGATCTATCAGTTTTTCAAGACAGCCCGTTAGTAAAAAGTTGAAGGAGAAATGGATACCCCCTAATACAGGAAGGTATCCGTTTCTGCATGGTCTCAGGAATGATTCTCGACCACCCAGTCAATCAGTTTACGGGCAATGCTGATAGGGGGCGGAATGACGGGCAGCTGATCAAGTGAGAACCAGTCGGCGTGATCCAGCTCTTCGCCGTCCACCGATATGTCTCCACTCTCATAATCGGCCAGAAAGCCAACCATCAGAGAATGGGGAAAAGGCCACTGCTGGCTGGCGAAGTAGCGGATGTTCTTGACCTTGATGCCGACCTCCTCCATGGTCTCTCGCTGTACACAATCCTCCAGCGTCTCGCCGGGCTCGACGAATCCGGCAATCAGCCCGTACATATTGTTCACAAAATGAGGTGAGTGTGCGAGCAGAATCCGGTTGTCCTTAAGAATCGCGGTAATGACCGCTGGGGCAATCCGGGGATAGCTGACCATTCCGCAGGCCGGACAGCTGCGGGAATGCTCTGCCTGCGACAGCTCGGTAGCAGTGCCGCATCTGCCGCAGAACTGGTGGGTTTCATCCCAGGCCAGCATTTGAATGCCCCTGCCTGCGAGATGGAACAGATCCTCATCCAGCGGCTCATACAGGGAGCGCAGCGGACGGAAGGCCATGCCTTCGGGTTCAAGTGACTCTGCCGGGACCTCTGCGGTAAAGCAGGGGAGATCTTCCCAGGTTCCGAGATACAGGGTCCTTACAGGAGCCATGGACAGCTGTTCAAGGGATGGAACAAGCGGAATGCCAGTGCCCTCTTCCGTTTCGGTAACCAGCAGCTTACCGGAATGGAAGATCAGCCAGTAGGCAGAGCCGCTGAACTCAGGCGGGGGAGTGACGGCAGGAATATATCGCTGATAAATGCTTGCTCTTAGTTTTGACATGGCGCAGAACCTTTCTGATAACAGATCATTTCTATTTTCATTAAGAATAGCAAAAACCGGCAATGCTAACAAATATCCGGGCGTGCTCCGCTCCGCAGGACATCAAGTTGAAACAGAAAAGGGAAGCGGCTCTAAGCGGGCTGTTTTTTTTGTTTGACATTTTCTTAACATGTAACTATATTAGTTACAGGAAGAAAAATCTGCTGCACTGCATCGGCATACAGCAGGTTCTACGATACAACTCAATTACTTAGGAGGAATAGACAATGAAGATTGCATTAACAGGAGCAACAGGACATTTCGGTTCCATCGTGGCAGAAACGTTATTGAAGTCGGTAGCGGCAGGAAACCTGGTGGTCAGCGTCAGAAACCCGGAGAAAGCAGAACATCTCCGCGCGCTTGGAGTAGATGTACGTCATGGTGATTTTGACCAGCCTGAGACTCTGGATAAGGCCTTTGCCGGTGTGGACCGGCTGCTGATCGTATCCGCGGATGGCGACAACGACACACGGATTCGCCAGCACAAGGCAGCCGTTGATGCCGCTGTACGTGCGGGTGTCGGCTTCATCGTCTACACCAGTGTGGGCCATGCAGACAGCAGCACGCTGTTCCTGGCACCTGTACACAAAGCTACGGAACAATTCATCCGTGAGTCCGGGATTTCATACTCCTTCCTGCGGAATAACTGGTATCTGGAGAATGAGATTGGCACGATCCAGGCAGTTCAAGCCGGAGCGCCATGGCTGACCTCTGCTGGTGAAGGCAAGGTGGGCTGGGCTACGCGCCGCGACTATGCAGAAGCAGCAGCTGCTGTACTGGCAGGCGAAGGCCATGCGAATTCCGTGTATGAATTGTCCGGTCAACCTGCAACACAGGCTGAACTGGCAGTGGTTGTCGGCGGGGTGCTGGGCAAGGAAGTTCAAGTACAGCAGGTGGATGATGCCACTTATGCTGACATTATGGCAAAAGCCGGAGTGCCAGAAGGCGCGCTTCCGATTGTAGTCGGTATTCAACGTGCGATCCGCGAAGGCGCACTCGATATTGCCAGCAGCGATTTCGTGAAGTTGCTGGAGCGCCCGCTTACACCGCTAAGTGAAGGTGTAAGTGATTTGCTCGGCGTTAAGGCATAAGACAGAGTCTGGCGGATTTACTCCTCCGGAAGCCGGGCCGGGTAAGTATACAAGGCTCGTCCTGTCATGAGAAAGAGGCTTCCGCTTAACGGTCGATGGACCGTAAGCGGAAGCCTCTTTTTGTGCGGAATTCCTGACAGCGGTTTAGCTGGGGGCATCCTTAAAATATCCTTTGACCAGTTGCCTGACCGCCTCAGTAAGAGCCACGCGATCTGGAGTCTCCAGCCATTCCTGAGGAATAATAGAATAGTTGCCGGAGCTTCCCGCCAGATAGCTGTAGATAATCTGGGCTTCGTCCAGCTTATGCCGGCTGATTGCATCCGGCTTCCCGCTCGCCGGTTTGCTGAAGCTGCTGCTGATGGCGGACTGGATGACCGTATGCAGCAACTCTTCGCTCATCTGACCAGTGTTCAGCCGGGTCCGGTCAAGAATCTCACTGCCCCGGATCAGGATTAGCTTGAGCTCCTGCTCATGTATGGGCTCAAGCACTACAATATTCTTATTCTGCTCGGTAAAGCCAATTACTTTCTCTTTCTGGAGCAGTGAGCTGACCGCTGTACAATAATCGCGGTATTTGGCGGCCGTCTCGAATTCAAAATTCCCGGCTGCCTGATTCATCCGCCGCTGCATGTCCTCCAGAATTCGCTGGTCGTCCCCGTTCAGCAACCCGATCACACTGTGCATAATCTCCTCGTACCGGGCCATTGCCTCCCCGCCCCCGCACATCCCGATGCATAACCCCAGCGAGTGATTAAGGCAGAGTGTGTTTTTGGCATGGGGTGTGCTGCAGAGGATCTTCTGACTTTCCTTGATCCCCTGTATTGCCCGTTCGACGGTGCTTCTGCTGGTAAAGGGGCCGAAATACAGGCTGTCCCCGTATTCTGCAGGATCATAGGTCACCGCCAGCTGCCGGTAGGCCGTGTCCGTGCGGATGGCAATATAGCTGTAGGCGAGCGGATTTTTCATCTTTTTATTGTACATGGGCTTGATTTCCTTAATCAGCTGGCACTCCAGCATAAAGGCTTCAAATTCCGTATCGGTCAGCTTGTAATCGAGATCCCGGATGTTCCGGACCAGTTGTTTCACTTTCGGAGAATGGCCCTTGGCATTGTAAAAGTAGGATTGGACCCGTTTCTTCAGCTGCTTGGCTTTGCCGACATAGATGATATGGCCCAGACTGTCCTTCATCAGGTAGACCCCTGGAGATAAAGGGAGGCTTGCTACTTTCTCCGCCAGATTCATGAGGTTCCCTCCCCAATCCCGTTTTCTAGTATCCTTTAGTATAAACGATCCTGGTGTGCGGAGCGACTGGAAAAGCGCCGGATCTCACACTACAATGATGGTATACAGAGCTTGGCTCTCTGACAGGAGGTAATCATGATGAAATTTCAGGCAATTGTTCAACTGAGCGGTAAAACAGCGACAGGCATTCCGGTTCCCGAAGAGGTGGTGGCGGGACTCGGGACCAGCAAGAAGCCTGCCGTTAAGGTGAAGATTGGAGAATACACTTACGCCAGCACGATTGCCGTGATGGGCGGCCAGTTTTTGATTCCGCTAAGTGCAGAACACCGTCAAGGCGCGGGAGTTAGCAGCGGAGATGAAATTGAAGTGGAGCTGGTGCTGGATACAGAGCCGCGTGAGCTTACGGTGCCGGCCGATTTCCGTGATGCGATAGACCGTGAGCCGGCGGCAAAACTCTTTTTTGACGGATTATCCTACAGCAACAGGCGGAGACTGGTCCTCTCCATTGAGAGTGCCAAAACCGCAGAGACCCGCCAGCGGCGTATAGAGAAAGCCGTTGGTCTGCTGAATGAGGGACGGGTACAGTAGCGGATACGCTGACTGCATGAATGCTGGCTGAACCATTGATGTGACAAACACCACAAAGCCCTCCAATAAAACCCTCTATCATAAATGACAGGGAAAGATAGATATATTGAAGCTGGGGGGCTTTTTTATGAAATATTCTATCGGAGAATTTGCCTCGATCCTGGGTGTGACGGCGGATACCTTGCGGCTCTATGAGAAGCATGATATCGTACACCCGATGAAAGATGAGCACAACAACTACCGTTATTTCAGTGATTTGGATGCCAGGAACTTACTGTCGAGCCGGTGGTACCGGAGTATGCAGATTCCGTTGCAGGACGTAGCCGGGCTAATCAATGACGCGCCTGCGGAGCAGGTCATCCAATCTATTGCCGCAGCGCAGCAGCAGCTGGAAGAGGATATCAGGCGCAGCGTTATGCTGCTGGAGAAGATCAACGAGATTCATGCAGACTTGAGCCGGATTGGAGACTCTTTTTATACCTGCCGGATCAAAGAGGTGCCGGGCATGTACCGCATCCAGCAGACGGACAAGAATCAGCTGTTGCAGAAGGAGTGCCTGAAACGGATGGTGCAGGCTTGGATGGAGCTGCTCCCCTTTACCTTTTATGCCTTCAGAATTGAAAATTCGGAGAATATCATGGGGACAGCAGAGCTGGAATATAGCTGGGGGCTTGCCTTGCTGGAGGAGGATCAGCGGAAGCTGGAAGTGTGCATGAATGAGACCATTGAGTATATCGAGCCGTCCACCTGTATCTCCGCAGTCATTGCCAGCTCTTATGAGGAGGATCTGGGACGGGAGACCTTTCAATTCATGCTGGATTATATCAGGGCAGAGGGCTACCATATCACCGGTGATATCCACGGCAAAATCCTGTTCACGGAACGAATGGGCAGAGGAACAAAAACCTATCTGGAGATCAATATTCCATTTGAGAAAAATTTCACATAATATTCATTGACCTTGGTGCCGCACCAAGGTTTACACTCTGTGTGTATTCGGTGGCCCTTCCAGAGAGAAAGGGGCCTCCAACCAACCACATAGGGGGAGAACCAATGCGCAAGCAAGCACAGAGCAAAATGTTCATGTTATCCGTGTGTCTCGTCCTCATTCTGTCGCTGATCAGCGGCTGCAGCGGCAATAATGCTGCCGAGCCGGCAGCTTCCGTGAAGCCGTCTGCGTCACCCGAGGCGACTCAGCAGGCAGCGAATGATAACGAGGTGCCGGCTTCTTTTAAAGCAGGAACCTATAAGGCGGAGGCTGATGGCAAAGACGGAAAAATCCAGGTAGAGGTTACCCTGGATTCACAGTCTAAAATTACCGATATTCAGGTGCTCAGTCAGAAGGAAACTGCAGGAATTGGCGTTGAAGCCATCAACAAGATCAAGGATGAGATCATCGCAGGCCAGACGCTCGCGATCGATGCTGTCAGCGGGGCTTCTGAATCCAGCACAGCCATTCTGACCGCTGTAGAAGACGCAGTAAAGCAGGCAGGCGGCAATGTAGAGGCGTTCAAATCCAGAACCGTAGCCAAAGCCGGTGAAGGCAAAACCGAGCAGCTGTCGGCCGATGTTGTCGTTGTAGGCGCCGGAGCATCCGGTGTCTCGGCAGCGGTATCCGCAGCAGATAAAGGTGCAAAGGTCATTATTATTGAGAAAACAGCCACCATTGGCGGAGCAAGCAACCTGTCCTGGGCGGGCAAGTTCTACAACTCTTCGGCGGCTGTAAGCAGCGGATTAAAGGTCAATGTGGAGAAGGAAATCGCTGGCTGGATCGTTAATAACCACTGGAGAGTTGATGCGGCGGCGATCCGCCAGTATGTGACCAAGTCCGGCGAAACCTATGATTGGCTGAACAAGAAGGGCTACAAAACGACCTTCATCAACTTCGCGGGAGAACAGCTGCATATGCTTCCGGCCTACGAAACACGCCAGCCCACACTGCGGGCCATGCTGGCTGCTTCGGTAGAGAAGGGCGGCGGACAGGTGATTACCGAAACGACCGCCAAGAAGCTGATTACGGGCGCTAACGGTGAGGTGACCGGTGTAGTCGCTGAGAAAGCTGACGGCACAACGCTTGAGATTACCGGGAAAAGCATCATCATGGCAACCGGCGGCTATGCCGGCAACAAAGAGATGGTTAAGGAAGCGTTTGGCTTCGAAGGCGTCAACGGGGGGTTGGGCCAGAATATCGGTGAAGGGCTACAGATGTCCTGGGATGCCGGAGCTAAGGTTCCCGATAATTTCGGCGGTCAAATGCTGCATCAGACCTTGGCCAGAGCAACTGAGAAGCTGAAGACGGAGTATAAGCCGTTTGAAGCCAGCTACCCGCTGATGCTCTCTTACCTGCCTACTTTGATGAATGTCGGTCCTTCCGGAGCAAGATTCAGAGACGAGGCAGCTACGCTCACCGCTGTAGCGGCTGCCAACACAAGTGCTTTTAACGGAGCGTATCATTTGGTTATTGTCTCGCAAGCGCAGATCGATGCCTTGAAGGCTAAAGGGATGAGTGGTGTAAAAGCGCCAGCTCTGCCGGGAATGCCACCGGAATTCTATGCTTCTTTTGCAGATCAGTTCAAGCTGGACACGCCATGGAAGGACGCGGATAAAGTATTCGAATCCATGGTCGCAAACGGCGACGGTTACAAAGGCAGCACCATTGAAGAACTGGCCAAAAATGCCGGGCTGGATGCAGAAGTCTTTGCCAATGATTTCAAACAGTATCAGGAAGCAACGAAAACCGGTGTGGATACTGAGTTTGGTAAATTGAAGGAATACCTGGTGCCTATGGGAGACAGCGGTCCGTACTATGCAATCATCGCCGAGGTCAACAATCTGGGTTCAGTTGGCGGACTGCTGGTCAATACCAAGTTCCAGGTACTGAATGACAAACGTGTGCCGATCAAGGGACTATATGCGGTTGGCCTCGAATCCGAAGGTGTATTGTTCAATGACACTTATGTCGGCAATGGCGTGGGTCTTGGCTATTCCTTCACCTCCGGCCGTTTGGGCGGAGAGGATGCCGCAGCAGGTGCGGTGGCTAAATAAGAAATAACGTTCAAGAGAAGGGGGAGCCGATGGCTCCCTCTTTTGCGTCTGCAGACCTTTGTAAGAAATCGTTCCGTTCCAGCCGATAAATAGGATAACTTGAACTTTATGAACCAAGGAGGAAGGCAATATGTATATTCCTATTACGGGAATCCAGGGCGTTTCTTTGACCCGGCCTCCACAGCAGCAGGAGTTCCACCCGTCCACCCCTGTTCCTGCACTCAGTTTTAACGAAACCCTGGCAGCGGTCAATGCGGCAACGCAGGATCAAGCAGAGCGGATTAAGCGGAAATATGGGATTAAAGTGCGTATTCAGACCGTTTCCACAGACGATAAAGAGCCGGAGCATTCCGGTATAAGCAGCGGGCAGGAAGTTATCATTGCGCCAAACATCCTTCAGCAGATGGCCAAAGACCCTGCCATGCGGAATAGAGTGTATGGAACCATCGATCAGCACATTCATACGGATAAGAGGAGCCCGAACCCACTGCAGCAGCTGAGTGGAGGGAAAAACTTGAGCCATAACCTGATTATTCATAAGGATGGTACGGTTACCGTAGGGTCCCTATGGGCCAACCCGAAGGAAGTGGGAATAAGCAAACTTAAGGATGCGGAAAACCTGAAAGAACAGACAGAGGAGACAAGCGCGGCGGCGGAGAGGCGGCATGCCTGGGAGTCGGCACTCCCTATTTTATCGAGAAAGCTACTGTCTGCTTCGGAAGCCTCGCTTCAGGGGGCAGAATCCGCACCGAACCCGGTAGACGGGGTAGCAGCACAGGACTTCTTGCACCAGATTCAGCTGATGAGGGCCAGAAGATCCAACAAATTGCTGTAAAAGGCTCAAGCGAACAACCGCCTATTCTCCTGCATAGCATATAGCACCAACCTGGCAGGGTGAAGAGAGGGCGTATGCAATAATGGGCATTCAGCTTACGGCGATACACTGGGTTTATCTGGCTTTTATTGTGTTCATTATTGTGCTGCTGATCCGGCGGCGTGATACGACGATGATCTGTGTGGTCGGGATTTTTGCTTTGGGTTTGTTTGCTACAGAGACGCTCAGCGGCTCTGTATCAGGAATCTTCAACTCTTTTGTCTATGCGACCAAAGAGCTGTTAGGGACCATTATGATTATATCCATTATTGTAGCGATGAGCCGGATTCTAATGATTACAGGCATTAACGAGACCATGGTTGCTCCGCTTACCCGGTTTATGCGCACACCAGCGATGGCTTATTGGGGCATTGGACTCATTATGATGGTAACCTCTTTCTTCTTCTGGCCTTCGCCTGCCGTTGCGCTGGTGGGGGCGGTGCTGTTGCCGGTGGCTCTGCGGGTAGGATTGCCTGCACTTGGGGCCGCTGTAGCCATGAACCTGTTCGGTCACGGCATCGCGTTGTCCGGAGATTATATTATTCAAGGCGCTCCGAAGCTCACCGCAGATGCTGCGGGGCTTCCGGTATCCAGCGTGATGGAAGCGAGCATCCCGCTGGTTATTGTGATGGGGCTGGTAACCACCGTTGCGGCGTTCTGGATGATGCGCCGCGACCAGAAGAACGGCACCTGGAGAGATGGCCTGGTTACCCTTAAGGGCAGCACGGGCAAGCTGAGAGGGCCGGAGAGTGAAGGCGGGGAGGAACGGCCGGCTCTGCTGGACACCCGGCTCCGGCAAGCGCTGGCTATCGCCATCCCGCTACTCTTCCTGCTCGACGTGGCGGCGATGTTCGCGCTGGGCCTGCAAGGCGGGGATGCCACAGCACTGGTGGGCGGCACTGCCGTACTGATTCTGATCTCGGTCACACTGCTGGCCCACCGTAATCAGGGGCTGGAGAAAATCACCTCTTACCTGATTGAAGGCTTCACCTTCGGTTTCAGGGTGTTTGGACCGGTAATTCCCATCGCTGCTTTCTTCTATCTTGGCGATTCGGCGTTCACCGAGCTGTTCGGCAAGGTACTGCCGGACGGTTCACACGGCATCGTGAACGATCTGGGCGTGGCCCTCGCGGATCACGTGCCGCTTAACGGCGCAGTGGGAGCCGTGACGATGACGGCGATCGGTGCGATCACCGGCCTCGACGGCTCCGGCTTCTCCGGCATCTCGCTGGCCGGCTCGATTGCCCAGCTGTTCGCCGCCGCCATCCATTCCGGCGCGGCGACGCTGACCGCCCTGGGACAGGTGGCCGCCATCTGGGTCGGCGGCGGCACCCTGATTCCGTGGGCGCTTATTCCTGCGGCTGCCATCTGCGGCGTCAGCCCCTTTGAGCTGGCCCGGCGCAACCTGAAGCCGGTCCTGCTTGGCCTTACGGCGACTACGATCGTCGCCATGTTCCTGGTTTAGATTTCACCTTGAGGATAAATCCACTGTACAGCCATTTTCTGTAATGCCGCCTTCCACTTGGGTGAAGGCGCCTGGTCCGTTACGATCATGTGGATTTCATCCAGATCGGCTATTTTGGCTACGGTACGCTTATCAATCTTGGAGGAATCGGCGACTACGATTGCCATCTCCGAGTTGCGGATCATTTGTCTTGTGAATACAGCCTTCTCGTAATCATAGCTTGTGATGCCGTTCTCCAAGGAGACACCATCAACGGAGACAAAGGATTTATTCACATAGAATCCTTCCAGAACCTTCTCGGCGATCGGGCCGGATACCCGGAGATGCTTGGCGCTTACTTCACCACCAATAAAGATAAGCTTCCCGTTGAACGTCCCGCGCTTTTGAAATTCAATGAGCAGCATGAGGGCAGGCACGGAATTCGTTAAGATTGTCAAATGCTGCTTGCCTTCCAGGCAATGAATGATTTGCAGCGCGGTGCTTCCTTCATCCACCACAATAACATCATTATCCTCAATGAGTCCTGCGGACAGGATGCCAATTTTGCGTTTAGCTTCAACATGAATGGCCTCTCTTTCCAGGAGAGGAGGCTCCACTTCAACCTTGAATTTAACCGCACCGCCGTATACCTTTTTCAATTTATTCTCTTTCTCTAGCTCGTCGAGGTCTCTGCGGATCGTTTCAGTGGACACTTCGAACAGCAAAGAGAGCTCGTTTGCGATCACTTTACCTCTCTCATTCAGGAGAGTCATGATCGTCTCTTTTCTTTCTTCGCTGGCAAGAGACACCCTACCCTACCCCCTTCACGTTATGAACTATTATTATATCGGCTCTTCATTTAATAATAAAGGGCATTCACAACATCCTCAAGCACTCGTCTTTATCTATATAAGTTGAACTTTAGATTTTCATATTAGGATCTGGTCGTAACTGCGGGGAATGTTTGGACTTCCGGCCGCTGTTGTCTGCAGATTTCTTGATTTATACCGCTGTTCGCGGTGGAAATCCGCAGACAAAGGCGGTCGCTATCGCTCCTACAGTTCCAAACTTCCCCTCCGCACTCCTACCTTTTCTATGTTTTTTAAGTTCAACTTATTTATATTGCAATAAATTGCGGCCGTTATCGTTCATATCGAATAGATGGAATTTGTTCTCTTTAAACTTGATGTACACTTCATCACCGGACTCGATCTCGGCCTCATTGCCGGTCAACAGCCGGATCATCGTATCCAGCTTCCCTAACGGATCAATCACCTTGACCAGCTTGCCGCTGCCCAGGTGCTCAACCAGATCAACCTTCATTCTAATCTTCTGATGATCCGTCGGAGAGCAAATTGCGATATCATGCGGCCTGATCCCGAACTTAACGGATTTCCCCATATGCTCTTTATCCAGTCTCCGGTCAGCCGGTAACAGGTATTCGAAGCCTTCCGTAACGACGACCTGGTTGCCGTTCATCTCTCTGAGCTCTCCTTGAACAAGGTTCATCGGCGGGTTGCCCAGAAAGCTGGCTACGAAAAGATTCACCGGATGGTTGAACAATTCATGTGGAGGCGCGTATTGCTGAATCTGGCCGCCGTTCAGGATGGCGACCCGGTCGGATATGGCCAGAGCCTCTTCCTGATCATGAGTCACAATAATGGTGGTCACTCCCAAATTCCGCTGAATCTTGCGGATCTCGTCCCGGACATCCAGCTTCAGGCGTGCATCCAAATTGGACATGGGTTCATCCAGCAATAGGATTTCAGGATTTTTGGAGAGTGCCCGGGCCATAGCCACCCGTTGCTGTTGTCCGCCGGACAATTGTGAAGGCTTGCGGTCAAGCAGGTGATCAATCTGCAGGATTTTGCTCGTTTCTTTAGCCCGTTCATATGCTTCCTGCTTGGGGATCTTCCGTTCTCTTAGAGGAAAAGCGATATTGTCTCTGACAGAGAGATGGGGATATAACGCATAGGACTGAAACACCATGCCTATATTGCGGTCCTTCGGCTCCACATGATTGACCAGTTTCCCGTTAAAGAGAATCTCTCCCGAAGTCGGCTTCAGCAGCCCCGCGAGCATCATAAGTGTCGTCGTCTTTCCGCATCCGGAGGGCCCGAGCAGCGCTACGAATTCGCCTTTGTTAATCTCGAGATTCAGGCCGTCTACCGCTCTGCCGCTGTCTTGCTTGCCGTCGTATTCTTTTACAATATTTCTTAAGGTAATCATACTTGCTTAGCCCCTCCCAAGTTGACCTTCATGAATATCTTCTGGGTGAAAATGTAGAACAGAATGATGGGGAGTGTGTAGAACAATCCAATCGCTGTAATGAGGCCATAGTTCATAATCTGGTCCTCTTTGGTTACCAACTTGGACAAGTAGCCGGCGAGTGTAAGCATATCGTCATTGAAAATAAGCAGTTTAAACAGGAACCATTCACCGTAAGCTCCGAGAAAGGAAAATACAGATATAGCGCCGATCCCGGGCAGCACGAAGGGAACAAGTACTTTCTTGAACGCCCGATAGCGGGTGCATCCATCGACCATGGCCGCCCACTCAATATCCCAGGGCACCTCGTCAAAGAACCCCTTCATAATGTAGACCCGCCCAGGAAGGGAACCGGTAACCGCGACCAATAATACACCCGTATACGTATTGACCAGATTCATTTGAACGAGGATGAAAAAGGTCGCGATAATTAGTGTGATCCCCGGGAAAGATCTCATCAGAAACAGAAATTTCATCGCAGATACTCTTCCTTTGAAGTCCAGCCTGGAGAAGGCGTATGCCGTCGGTACAGAGATGCAGACTTCGATCAGGACAATCAAAAAGGAATACACAAGGGTATTAAGTACAATAGGCCATATTAAGGGGAGCTTCACCCCGGCATATTCAACAGGCTCTGTGAAGAAAGAAAAGTTGTCCATTGAAAACTGCCCTGTCGTAAAATTCATTGTAGCTGCCAGGGAATACCAGATAATCATTGCGATAATCGGCAACGTAAATAATGTCATATAGGTGTGCACTAGCAACTTCTTAAGCGTACTGGTCGACATCAGACTGCCGCCTTCCCGGATTAGTCTTCAATTCTTGAAGGTTTGATCATTTGGTCAAAATCAAATAACCGCAAGAAGAATAGCGTTAGGATAAAAGAGATAATTACAACAATCAGCGACACCGCTGCTCCATAGCCATAATATTTCAGATTGAAGGCCTGCTGGTAAGCGTACAGGGACAAGGTTGTCGTATCTCTCATCGGACCGCCGTTTGTAAGTAGCATGATAAAGAAATAGGAGGATACAAAGCCGATCAGCTCCGAGATGGTAATATACATTAACGGCCACTTTAAGGTGGGCAAAATGATTTTCATAATGACGGATTTCTCGCTTGCGCCGTCTACTCTTGCCGCTTTGTACAAGTCCTCGGGTATCGAGTTGATCGCTGCGGACAACAGAATCATACCGCCGGATATCGTGGACACGACAGTCGCCAGGATGACAATTCCCATTGCGGCCTTGGAGAACCAGGATACGGGATCGGACTCTACCCCCAGTTGAAGCAGGATGCGGTTGATTAGGCCACCCTCCGTAGGATCAAAGATATACTTCCAGAAGGTAACATAGACGACAGCGGGGATAATACTGGGAATGAGCCACAGCACTCTGTAGATGACAGCCGTAATTTTTCCCTTGAGGAAGTACTGGGTGGCAATGGATATAATCAGTGCAAAGAGCAGGGAGACCGATAAGGACAGGATAGAGAAAATAGCCGTATTCCATAAAATAGCCGGAAGATTATAGTCTGAGAATACTCTTGTGAAATTTTGGAGTCCTACGAATTTCGGCTTCATCGACGCATTCAAATCCGTGAAGGACATGGCGATAGTTGCGATGGCCGGCAAGACAAAGAAAACAAGAACCAATGCCGCGAACGGCATGATGAAGAAATAAGGGTACATCTTCTTTTTAAACGGTTTTTTGTAGATAGGTTGAACTGTAGTGTGATCCATGCCGATCCTTCACCCGCCTTCATAATATGGAACAAGAGGAAACGGCTACGCAGTCCTACAAAGGACGGTATCCGTTTCCCGTAGAGTGAATCCCAGGCTGTTATTGTTCAATGATGAGATGATCGGAAGGTACGTTCTGCTTCGCATCCTTCTGGAACAACTCGTATGCCTGTTCTGCGGATTGGCCTTTGGTCAGGATGGCATCCACACCCAAAATGTAGGATTTGGTATAGGTTGCGTAATCCGGTTGAGCCGGACGAGTCTTCGTAAATTCGAGCAGGTACGCATGATCCTTATAGAAGTCCATTTCCTTAAAGCGTTTGTCTTCTTGCGCTTCCGGTGTTACCGGAAGTTTACCGCTGACCAGCGTGTGATTGATTTGCAGGTCCGGATCAAGTACGTGCTCGATCAATCTTTGGACATACGGCATCTTCTCGTCATCAACCGTTGGCCCCACGTAGATCATAGCCGGGTTACTGTAGGATACAGGTTTGCCGCCCTTTTCAGCAGAGGGAATAGGAATCCAGACGATATTCTCATTGAACCAGGTGTTGAAGCCTTCAAGGTCGTTCTGCATGCCATTCGCTTCACGCATCATCTGATAGAACTCGGTGCGGGCGAATTCCGCGAAAATCTCACCTTTAACAAACATAGGCGCTGCCTTATCCGTGTCTACATCACCGATGGATTCGTTGATAATGCCGCGTTTTACTGCATCTGCCCAGAAGTCATAGACGTCTTTGGTTTTTTTGGTCAGCACCATTTTATTCTCATCGACATTATAGTTGTAGTTGCCAAACGCGTAATTCCAGCCTTCAAAACGTGTATCTTCTACTGCGAAGCCCATCTTGACCAGGCTCTTCTGCTTCGCTTCCTCAGCCAGCTTTTCGAGATCACCGAATGTGAAGTCGCCGGAGTCCACACGCTGTCTTAAGCCATCGATTTGCTCCTTCGTCCAGCTGAGGCCTTCGAGTGCTTTGCGGCTGATGAATACCGGGGAAGCATCCATATCCTGAATAGCCCCATAGTAGTGACCGTCGTACTTCATGATATTCGTATAGGAATCCGGCACATTCTTGAATACTTTAGAATCCTTAACCCAATCCACATCACGGATGATACCGGCATTGAGCTCCCAGCCAATATCCACGCTGGAATTCATAAAGATATCGGCTACTTTTCCAGCCTGGGCCTGAAGAATGAGCTCGTCATCGCCGATTCCCGGCCACCAGTCGATCTTTACATGAATATTGTCAGCCTTCAGTTCTTCGTTCAGGCGCTTTTCCGCCTCGATGAAGTTGTCCTTGCGCGCTCCCCAAGTACTCTCACGGACAGAAATCTGAATCTCCTTCATCTTCGCCTCACCTGCCGATGTTGCCTCTGCCGGTTCGTTACCCGATCCGCATCCCGCCAACAGTCCTGTACTCAAGACTACACTCAAAGCAGTAACAACAAGCTTCTTCATTCCTCGAAGTCCTCCTTATGGCCTTTTCACATTTCTTGTTTTCCTGTACAAGCTTAGTATAAAGGGGACATGTAAACCTGGGATTAAAACCACGTACTATTTTTGTTTTGTTGTTGTTTAATATTGTTTTTGTTGTTTTTTAGTCATTGAAAGTTGTTTTTATGTGGTGAAGGTTATGCCGATAGCTTCCTCAATAATCGTCAATGCCTGATCCAATTGGTGCTGAGTCGTAATTAAGGGTGGGACAAGCGTGATGACATTTCCATTGGATACCTTGAAGCTCAGGCCTCTCTCCATACAGAGATACATCACTTTTTCGGTATGTCCGACCGCCTTTTCCTTCGTGTGCCTATTCGTTACCAGTTCAATTCCTGCCAGCATTCCTATGACACGCACATCGCCAATCGCTTCGTGCCTTTGCATCATCTCCGTAAGCCGCTGCTGAAGGTAATCTCCCATTTGTACGGCATGCTCCAGCAAACCGTTCTTTTCGATGAATTCAATGGTGGCGAGTGCTGCGGCACAGCCCATGGAGCTCTTTTCATGTGTATAATGTCCAAGCGAAATGTCCTGTGCTACATCCAGGCCTTCCCGGGCAATAATCCCGGCCATGGGGAACACTCCGCCACCGAAGCCCTTGCCAATCACTACAATATCAGGCACGATTCCGAAGTGCTCATGAACGAACATCGTTCCTGTTCTTCCGAAAGCTGTAGGAATCTCGTCCAAAATGAGGAGGACACCGTATTGATCGCAGAGCCGGCGCAGCCTCTGGAAGTAAGCTTGAGGAGGAATCTGCACGTCCGTACTCCGAACCGGCTCCAGGATGATAGCTCCCACATCTTCTTCCCTCTCCAGCATGTACTCTAGATAGTTAAGGGAATAGGTGCCATCATCGTGATCTCCGAAAATACTGCGGTAGGAATTATAGGGCATCATATGCTCCGACCCCGGCAAGAGCGGCCCAATTCCATTGCGGAATACGCCTTCTCCCCCCACGGAAATCGCATCCAGGCTTGCGCCGTGGAACGAATCCCAAGTGGATAGGGTCTTGAATTTGCCCGTTGCCTTACGGGCGAGCTTCAGCGCAAGTCCGATTGCGCTTGTTCCGCCAGGCGTGAATAGTACCTTATTCAAATCGCCTGGAGCCAGCTGGACCAGCTTTTGCGCTAACCGGATGGCTACCGGATTGGTAAAGCGGCGGGGCAGAAAAGGGAGATTTTCCATTTGGGCCATAACTGCATCCAGAACATACCGGTTCTTATACCCGACCTGATGTACGCTGTTCCCGTGGAAGTCCATGATCTTGCGGCCGTCCATATCTTCCAGATAGATGCCTTCCGCATTCGTGATGACATTGAGGCATGGCGTCGACATGGACTGGTGCAGGAAATAACGGCTGTCTTCTGCTAATACTTCCTTCGTTTCAGAACTGAGGCGGGCCTCCTGATAGCTTCGCCGTTCTGCGGATACATTAATATCCCCCTCTGTTCTCGTATTAGCCTTTAAGTCCACAAGGCATATCCCCTTCCCCTAGCCGGCGGTTCACCCGTTCGATAATGTCTGGCAGATCAGATATCCGGTCAATCACATAGTGGGCTCCGTTATTCATAAATTGCAGTTTGGCAGCCTCGGCAAGTTCCCTTAGGACTGCAGGCTCCATCGCAGCGCTCTCTTCTTGCGTTAGTCCCAGCATCGAGCTGCCGTTAACGACACCCACCGCCCAGACACCGGCATTTCTAGCTTCCTGCATATCGGAGGCCGTGTCTCCAACCTTTATGACCTGTGACGGCATTCCCATATTCAGTTCAATCATATTGGCGTAGATCATATAGGGATAGGGACGGCCCTTGCCGCTCACCGAGTCCGGCGTTACCCAATAGTCCGGTGCATAGCCTTTCTCCCGCGCATGCTTTGCTACAATCTTCATCATCGTATCGTTATATCCGGTGGTAGCGCCGATCTTCAAGCCCTCCTGCCGCAGCTGATCGACGACATCCACCACATTCCCGATGGGCTCCGAGAACCGGTGCAGAATTCCCAGCAGCTTCGGTTCGAACGCTTCGTGCATCTCGTCTACATCACTGTCTGTATAAGGACGGCCCAAGCGTTCTTCGAACAGCCTGCCGATCCTTGGCATTTCGAGCATGGCCTTCAGGTGATCCCATTTCAACAGACCCATGGGGGCCCGCACCTCTGCCATAGTCGGTTCTATTCCTTTGGAATGGAAGATCTCGAGGAACACTTGAACAGGAGCCATGCAGCCATAGTCCACCGTGGTTCCCGCCCAGTCCATAATGATTCCTTGCACTCTTTTCGTCATATCAGCTCTCCAGTCGCAGGGTTGTTAGATAAGAAGCTGCTGCTTCGCATAACCTTTCAATATCCTCTATATGCACATCGCCGATGGTTCCGATCCGGAACACAAGCGCTTTGCTTAATTTGCCAGGGTAGATGACGAAGCCCTTTTCTTTTAGAAATCGATAGAATGCTTCGAATGTAAATGATGCAAGATCCGGATATTCAAAAGTAGTGATAAAAGGGGATTGGACAGCCGCGGGCAAATGGGCCTTAAAGCCTGCCTGCTCCATAAATCGCACCAGTGTCTGTTGATTCCTGGTGTATCTTGCACATCGCTGTTCGACTCCGCCTTCTTCTTCCAATTCAAGCAGCGCCTGATAAAATGCCCGGACAACATGCGTAGGGGAAGTAAAGCGCCACTTACCTGCATCGTTGTCCATTACCTGCCATTGATCGAACAAATCCAGGGATAACGATCTTGCTCGTCCCTTGCATTTGAGGAGCTCACTCTTCCTGCTGATCACAAAACTGAAGCCCGGGACGCCCTGGATACACTTATTCGCGCTGCTGACCAGATAATCGATGCCTAGCTCCCCGACCGCTATAGGTGTACCGCCGAAGCTGCTCATGGCGTCGACGATGGCTATTTTCCCATGACTCTTGATTACCTGAACGAGTGCTTCCAGCGGATTCAGAATCCCCGTCGTTGTCTCGCAATGGACGAAGGCTACATGAGTAATTAGGGTATCCTGCTTGAGCAAGGCATCCAATTGGTCTGCACCGGGAAGCTCATCAGGTGCATATTCAAGCGTCCGGTGCCGGATTCCAAGGACACGGGCAATCTCCTGGATGCGCTCGCCATAGGCACCATTCGCGAGAATCAGAAGCTTGCCGTCCCCCGGTACTGCGGTGCCTATCACCGCCTCGACCCCGAACGTCCCGCTGCCTTGTATCAGCACTGCGGTATACTCTTCTTCGGGTGCTTGTCCCAGCTGAAGCAGCTTGCTTCTGATCGATTGAACGATGTCCTTGTAGTCGCTATCCCAGGTGCACCAGTCCTTTAGCATGACTTCTTTAACGGATGAGGTTGTCGTCAGGGGACCGGGTGTCAGTAATAAATAAGGTTGTTCCATGGTTCCTCCTACAGGTTATGGACAAGGTTGCGTGCCCATTTATTTGAGCGGTATCTGAAGAATCCGATACATGCCTTCGATACTTCCTCAAGTGAAAACATCAGGTATACCCACTCCACCGGCCAGTGAAATAGATAAGCTCCAGCAAACACTAGAGGCAAGGCTATCAGCCATGTGGTGACCAGGACCAGATTCATCGTGTACAGGTTGTCGCCGCCTGCTCTGAACAGTCCGACAATCCATAGATTGTTCAAGAAGAACATGACCATAACGATTGCCTGAATGATCATGATATGACGGAATGACGACTGCACTTCACGGCTGAGATTAGGAAACAAGTGAACAATATATGGGCTCAGAATCAGAATTCCAGCGCTCATGCCCAATGCGGAATACAAGGCGATCCGAGTGAATTTCCGGGCATAGAGTACCGCCTCGTTCCGGTCATCCTGGCTGAGCTTCTGGCCGACCATTACTTTTGCGGCATAAGCAAAGCCATAGATCCCCATCATGAAGTAGCCGTTGAACGTGTTCGCCAATTGATAGGTCGCCAGTGCCGCCACGCCAATATGACCGAAGGCCAGCGCATACAGCATATTCCCGACCGACCACATGCCTTCATGGAACATGAGCGGCAGTGTAGTGGCGTACACTCTTTTTACAAACGGCCAATTGAAGGAGAAGATCTCCCGCAGCGTAACGTTGACGTAGTACTTCCTTCCATAAACATAGCCTATTAAAATACCTGCGCTGAGAATGGATGAAGCAAGTGTCGCCCATCCCGCTCCAACAATGCCTAACTTAGGAAATCCAAGCTTTCCATAGATAAGCGTGTAGTCCAGCAGGACATTGATCAGCATTCCGATCATGCCAACCACCAGCATCAGCTTCATTTTTCCGATCGAGCCGAGTGCATTTCCATATACATCCTTAACCGAATTGATCAGATAGACGAATACGATGACGGATACATATTGAACGCCGTAAGCAGCAACGTCCTTATCCTTGATGAACAGCGACAGGATGGGAGCTTTGAAGCAGGAGACTAATATGAATGCAGTTAAGCTGACAGCGACACTGGAGATAAGCATGAGTCCAAAGGCCTTTTTCACATTGGCGGTATCGTTTTTTCCATGAAATTGGGTGATGTAGGCAGAAATGCCGAAGATGGCGGACAGAATCATCCCGAGAATAAAGTTGATCTGACCTGCGGCGGCCATAACCGCTATGGCGGAATCGCCCATGCTGCCCACCATCAGCGTATTGGTCAGCGAGAATGAATTCCCTATTAGCATCTGTAGAATCGAAGGCAGGACAAGCTTTCTCATGTCCCTGCGGAACTGCCATTCTAAGCTGTCCACCCTATTCAAGGGCTCCGTGCGGAAGGTCAGCCGGGAAAATAGGATTAGACCAGGCCACCTTCCCCTCAAAGTCCACGCATTCCACGCGGATATATTGCTCGTTGCCCTCTATCCGGTAGGATCCCTGGCTGACGGGAAGTGCCTCCTTGCTGTATATGTTGCGGCCATTACCGGGATGTGTAAGGAATCTGATGAACTTGACCGGAGAGCATTCAATCTGCAGGAGGCCATCCTGCACCCGCAGGTCATAGATTTCAGGGCCGTTCGACGAATAGTATTGACCGCCTTTTAAGGCATCAATGACAGATTGCTGCTCCAGCTTCTCCGCTTCAGCACACACCCATCCGCCGAAAAATTCAGAGATCGCAATGTCGATGTCACCGCTGTGTGCGTCATCCGAGGCGATCCCGTACACCTTGCGGCCGTTCTTCAGCAAATAGTCCCAATGATGAACCCCATATCCAACCGCCTCATCAAGCTCCGACTGATGGTTGTAAATTTCGATCGCGAAATATCCCTCCAGCCGCAGCAGATCCTCCGGCGTATTCCTGGACCATTCCGGATGATTCATTATGATCAGATTTCCCTTGTCCCGCATTTCGTCGATCAAGCTTTGAATAGTGTCCAGGTCCTCGTAATCCGGCTTTGCATGCTCTTCGTCATGCCCGAACTCCAGGGCCGAATGCAGCGTCCGGTCGAGCAGGCCATGAATATGGTATTGCTGGCCTGTCTCCTGTCTGCTCATCTCACAAGCCATCTCGTAGCCGTCTATCATGATGAAGCGTTCATCATCATAGGCGTCTGACTTGAAATAGATTTCATGATCGCTCAAGCACATAAAATCATAGCCGTTATTCTTATAGGCGTTTATTACCATTTCGGGAGGGTACTGCCCGTCGCTGCGCGTAGAATGTGTATGAAGATTGCCTTTATACTTGCGTTTCTGGTTGTCCAGATAAATCACCGGCGTCATTCTTATTCGTCCCCCTCCAGCAAATCTGCTACAAACACCGGATTGGACCAAGCTACATTTCCGTCAAAATCAATGCACTCCACCCGGATATACTGCATCTCCGGTTCAACCGGCATCGAGGCGACCGTCAGGGGTTCACCGTTCTGATAATTGCCGACAAACGGCCCCCGGAGCGGGAACGCTTTGAACATAATGAATTTGCAGGGGGAGCATTCAATGATGAGTTGTCCGTCTTCCACCCGAAGATCGTTGATCTCCGGTCCGGTGCTGGAATAGAAGCTGCCTGCCTTAAGACTGGTCACAATATCATGAGGCGTCAGCGCTTCCGATTGAACCTGAACCCAGCCGCCGCCGTATTCAGGAAAAGCCCAATTCCGGTCGTGTCCGTGGGAGTCGTCCGCAGCAATGCCAAACACCCGCTTGCCGTTCTGCAGCGCGTGATCCCAATAAGCAGCTCCATAGGAGCTGACCGTAGACCATTCCGTTGCATGGTTATAGATTTCAACGGCAAAAAATCCATCGTAGTTGACCATGTCCTCAAAGCGCGTCAGATGCCACTCCGGATGGTTGAAAATCACCAGATTACCGTGGGCAATCATCTCATCAATCAGCACCTGCGGAGACTGATCCCCCTCCCAGGGAATGGGAACCGGGAACCTCTCGAGATGCTGAAATCTTGGCTGCACAGGCTGTGCGGTGGGATCATCCAGAACTCCGAAGTGGTAGCCCGGGTCCTTATCAGGTACCGGATTGAGCCCGCCCCGCTCCATTCCGGGAATCGTGATGAAATGGTCCGTATTGAACTCATCCGTTCTCGAATAGACATCATGATCGCTTATGCAAATAAAATGATAGCCCTTCTCCTTGAATACCTGGACAGTCTCCGCTGCCGGGAGTGAGCCGTCAGACCATGTGGTGTGGAGATGCAGATTGCCTTTATACACCGTTTTATTTCTTGCCAGGTAAATTTGATTCTTCATCTGCCATTCTCCTTACATTACGAATTTGTTTTCTTGTGTTTTTATATTGATTCTTGTTGTTTGTGATCATCATACAGCCAGGCGAAATGGGTTTCAATCGAATTTAAATTATTTAACAGAGCGATTACAAACTTTACCGAAATCGAAAATAACTCCACCGAATAAGCCGTTATTTGATGCGGGAGTTACAAATGGAATGTATAAAAACCGTTGTTCTATCCATCCTAAAAAGGATTGAACAGTGAGACAGAAGGGAGCGGTTGACAAGATGAAGCATTACGAATCCAGCCTCCGGACCAATAGTACGGTAGATCAGGCGCAGGATGCGGTGACCACGCTGCATAACTCTATATCCCAGGCGCTCAGCCATCCGAATGATCAGATGCTTATGCAGGCTGAGAACAGCCTAACGCACGCGGAGGAGGCAGTGAGCCATGCTCCGGAGGGCTCGATTGGGGGCCATGGGGTGGATCTGACCGAGGAAAGACTGGCTGATGAGAAAAAGAGGCTCGCCCTCGCAGAAGCAGCAAATAGAGGCACCAAACAGTAGATATTTGAAGCTCAGGCATTTCCGGTTTCCTCCGGGAATGCTTTTTTGTTATGCAAAAGCTGTTCTTGTAGAACCCCGAACTAGCTAGATGAACTACGGAACCAAGTCGAGCAAATTGGTGGAATGAAAGGTAGAAATACCTTTGAATTTGGCTCAGGAGAGCAAAACGGTGGCATGAAAGGTAGAAATACCTTTGAATTCAGCTCAGGTGAGCAAAATGGGTGGAATGAAAGGTATAAATGCCTTTGAATTCGGCTCAGGAGAGCAAAAAGGTGAAATGAGAGGTAAAAATACCCTTGGGTTCGGCGCAGGTGAGCTAGTTGGTGGAATGGGGTTTCTTGGCAGCCTGTAATTCCTCAATCTTTCAAGTGTCCACAAACAGGTTAATAAAGTTAACAGAACCAATTGCCTGCAACGAACGTACTATCTGAAACAAACAAATATCATTAAGGGGGCTTAGAGATGCCGGAAACCGCCGGGCACACGCCGCATCTGGAGACTGCGGAGGAGCTGAATGCCACGTTTGCCGAAATTATGAAGTGGGAAAAGGAACAGAACCAGCTAATGATCTGGGACCGCATCACCAGGCTGCCGTTCAAACTGTTCGATAAGCTTACGCCGAAGTTTATTCACGAGAAGCTGGGCAAGCTGCTCGATGAGCTGGGCGGCTATATCCAGAATGGGGGCAATTATCTAGTAGCCGGGCGTAAGGTTGGGGTGTTAATGGAGACTGGGAGCCGCGCGGCCGGAGGAACCGGGAAGGGGCCATATCCGCTGGCGGTGATGGATACTGCTGCCCGGCAGCTTACAATGAGCAGCAGGAACGTCGCCACTGCGCAAGGAGCGACGACCGGATTCGGCGGATTGTTCACGCTGGCGGCGGACATCCCTGCGATTCTGGGCCTGTCCTTAAAAGTCATTCAGGAGATTGGCCTCTGCTATGGCTACAATCCTACAGATAAAGCAGAACGGATATTTGCCGTCAAGGTAATGCAGTTTGCCTCTTCGGATATTGTTGGCAAGCGAACTATCCTGAAGGAGCTTAATCTGCAGGCCGGTGGCGACGGTGATATTACAACCGGGACTCAGGCTGCCGTGTCCAGGATTCAGGGCTGGCGTGAGGTCATCACGGTGTATCGGGACAATTGGGGCTGGAAAAAGATGCTGCAGGCTGTCCCTGTGGCGGGGATGTTCTTCGGGGCCTATATCAACCGCAAAGCGCTGGAGGATGTGGCCGAAGCCGCCCGGATGCTCTACCGCAAAAGAAGAATCATCGCCAGACTGGCAGAGATGGGTTAATTCTCATGTTAATTCCCATGCCAAGGAAGAAGTCAGAGTATATCTGCAAGCAAAAAAAGCAATAATGCAGTGCTTCACGCGGCTGACATTATTGCTTTTTTTGTTCAAATAGACCTAGGCGTCCGGATTTAGGGGCCCAAGTCCCTTGCCCCCAAGGGGGATCAGCCGATTGGGTTCAACACCTGCAATCAGCGGCTTAGCCCGCTGGATGGCCGCCCGGGTGGCCTCCTCTTGCAATGAAGCCGCATGGGCTTCCGCATGGCTCCATACCTCAGTGACCCAGAGGGTGTCAGGCTCACTCTCCGAGAGGTTAACGATGTACAGTTCACATTCATGAACCTGCTCCATTGCAGCTGCAGCTTCCAGAAGAATCGCCGCAAGGGCATCACGTTCACCTGGTTTGGCGGTGAATTTGGCAACCATTCCGAATTTACTCACGCCCTGTCACTCCTTCAGGTTTGGCATTACAATCCAAGGAACAGCATTTGGAGATCAGCTATATCTTATCAGAGATCGGGTGAACAGGAAGGCTATAATCGATTTCGGTCTGAAATCACCTTCTTGCAGCCATTCTTGCATATTCCTCCAGGAGTTACTATGATGAAATCATTCAATTTTCCGAAGGCGAAATCCTCCGGGAGCGGAAGCGGGGGTGGCAGGATGGATAATAGGGAACAAGAGAAGTCGTACGGGAAGCTGACCGGGCAGGCAGAATCTTTCATCCGGCTATGCTATACAGAGCTGGAGAAGCCGGAGCAGCTCATCGCGGAACGCATTCAGGCCATACATAAGGAAATCGAGCAATCCGGTACCTACAACCATACAGAGGAAGAGCTTGCCCATGGCGCAAAAATGGCCTGGCGCCACAACAGCCGCTGCATCGGACGCCTGTTCTGGCACACGCTTGAGGTGAACGATGCCCGGCAGGCGGAGACTGCCGAGGAGGTAGCGGCAGCACTGCTGCAGCATGTGAAGCAGGCGAACAATGGCGGCCGCATCCGGCCTATGATTACGGTATTCCGCAGCGGCGGGAATCCGGAGAAGGCGGTCCGGATCTGGAATCACCAGCTGATCCGTTATGCCGGATACCCTGGACAAGGGGACCTTGCCCGTGCCGGTGATCCGGCATCGGATGTGTTCACTGCCGTCTGCCGGAGGCTGGGCTGGCAGGGTAATGGCGGAGACTTCGATGTGCTTCCGCTGGTCGTCAGCATTGGTGAAGAAGAACCGCGCTGGTTCGCCATTCCGCCCGCGCTGGTGCAGGAGGTCCCCCTGACCCATCCCGAGATCGAACGGTTTCCGGAGCTTGGCCTGCGCTGGTATTCTGTACCGGTCGTGTCGGATATGCTGCTCGAAATCGGCGGAATTTCCTATACCGCTGCGCCTTTTAACGGCTGGTACATGGAGACAGAGATTGGTTCACGTAATCTTGGGGATACAAGCCGCTATAACCGGCTGCCGGCTGTAGCGGATCTGCTCGGTCTGGACCGCTCGACCAACACCTCTCTCTGGAAAGACCGGGCGCTGCTGGAATTGAACCGCGCGGTGCTGCATTCCTTCAAGCAGGCGGGGGTCAGTATTGTGGATCATCATACCGCCGCCGATCAGTTCGCCCGCTTCCAGGAGCAGGAACAGCAGCAGGGCCGCCAGGTATCAGGCAAGTGGGGCTGGCTGATCCCTCCAATGTCACCATCCTCTACACCGATTTGGAACGATAACACCCTGAAGGAGCTGAACCTCAGCCCGAGGCTGATCTATCAGCAAGCGGCATACGCCCATTGGCTGGGAAAAGGCTCACAGGGGAGTCCAGACGCTAAGATTGGTTCAAATTCTGAGGCTGCTCCTGAACCTGAGACGGCTTGTCCCTTTCACCATCCTCAGAATTAAGGGGACGGTGAGACGAATGTTTTCATGCGGTGAATATGCTATTATGGACACAAATAAGTGATGAAATGAGATGATCTCTTGATCGGACGCAGCGGAAATCCCACACTAAATGAAAAAACGTTTGAGCGTGCAGAGCGGTACTCCGGGCAGGAACGCATGAGCATTAACGGAACGGTCAACAAAACCTTTATCACACTGACCATTCTGCTGGCAGGGGCCTTCAGTGCCTGGTCGATGTATTTCAATGGACAAAATGTAGCCCCATATGCCGTCGGCGGTGCACTGATCGGGTTCGTGCTTGCCTTGATTATCAGCTTCAAGCCGACCGCCGCACCGTATCTGGTGCCCGTCTATGCGCTGGCCGAAGGCTTGTTTCTCGGTGCCATATCGGCAACTTACGAAGGCTTGTATTATGGGATCACTCTGCAGGCCGCCTTGTTGACACTGAGTATATTTGTCGCTTTGCTGCTTGCCTATAAGACAAGAATCATTAGAGCCACGGAAAAATTCAAGCTCGGTATATTTGCTGCCACAGCCGGAATTGCCATCGTCTATCTGCTGAGCTTTGTGCTGGGAATGTTCGGTGTAACGGTTCCTTATTTGCACAGCAACAGCCTGATCGGAATCGGCATTTCGGTCATTATCGTTATTGTGGCTGCGCTCAATCTGGTGCTGGACTTTGATTTTATAGAGAACGGCGCACAGCAGGGCGCCCCCAAATACATGGAATGGTACGGAGCATTCGGCCTTATGGTCACACTGGTATGGCTATATGTAGAGATTCTCAGACTGCTGTCCAAGCTGCGGAGCCGGAATTAAGGACAGCAGTACTGTAAGCAGCGGTGTAAAGAAGGGTTCCATAAAAACAGCTGATCCCGCCTAATAAAGGTGTGGTTCAGCTGTTTTTTATAATACAAAGGCTTCTAGGCTCTGCATGGAGAATGGATTCTAAAAATTTTAAATATAGACTTGATTTCCGGGAAAAGTCCTTGTATACTTCAAATCAAGATAGTGATTGACCAATAACCAAAAACTAATCATCACAAACCAACATCTTATCAGAACACATATCCGCAGAACAACAGGAGGCCAGCATGACAAAGCTATCGGGAGGCGCACGGACAAAGGATGAAGCAACCTCGGTCAACCGGAGGGAACAAATCCTCGAGGCGGCTGTGGTTGTATTCGCAGAGCATGGCTATTTCAAGGCTACTACCGCACAGGTGGCAGAGAAGGTGGGGATCTCCCAGCCGTACATTTTCAAGCTGTTTAAGAACAAGGAGGAGCTGTTTGTGGCGGCGCTAGACCGGGCATTTGAACGGACGATCCGCACGTTTACAGAGGTGAAGGCTTCGGGAGAAGAACTGCTTCGGGAATCGATCCGGGTATATGAGCAGATGATGGAGACACATCCGAGTGAAATCATTCTGCAGGTGCAGGCGCTCGGGATTCGTGATGAAGCCATCCGCCGGTCTATGCAGACAGGAATGCAAAGGGTGACAAGCCTGATGGAAAGCAAGTTTACTGCAGCGGGGATCGCTCATCCAGAGGTAGAAGTCAGTACATTTATGGCCAATGGTATGCTGTGTCATATTGCGATGGCGCTGGAGATGCCTGATCTGAAACCGAAGCATCTGGAGTAGCAGGGCAGGAATCAACCAGCCCCCGGACCTAAGGGCTCTGCCCTTAGGAGTCTACGACCATTAGGTAGTGATTAATCAATAACAAATAACAAAAACAAATTGGAGGAATAACTAATGATGAACAAAACAACGAAGGCTGTCGTATTGGGTGCAACGGGAGGAACAGGAACGGTAATCATTGCCGAACTGCTGAGAAGAGGGATTGAAACGGTTGCTTTTGGACGGTCATTGCCAAAGCTGGAGCAGTTCGCAGCAAAACTGGGCCATCCGGCTGGTCTTAGTCTGAGAACAGGAGATGTGTTCAAACCGGAGGATGTATTTAATGTTGCGCAGGGAGCAGATATTATTTTTCACAGCGCGTCGGTACCGTATAACGAAATGAGCACCAGACTGCTTCCAATGGGTGAGGCCGTGATGGAGGCGGCGGACAGACTCGGTGCCCGGGTCGTTGCAGTAGACGGAATTTATCCTTATGGACGCAGAAAGGATGAGCAGCCGATCACGGAGGAATTCCCCAAGAACCCGCATACCCAAAAAGGCAAGACAAAGCTGGAGTTCGAGCGGATGTTCTTCAGCCCGCGCTGGAGCCATACCGAAGGCATGATTGTGCGCCTGCCCGATTATTATGGCCCTACTGCCAATGAAGCTTCGTATCTGGGTTCAACGCTTGATGCGATTGCTGCCGGCAAACCGGGAATGTTCGTCGGGAATATGACGGTGCCGCGTGAATATGTATATCTGCCCGATGCAGCGGTGATGATCGTGGAGTTGGCCCTCCGGGAAGAGGCCTATGGGCAGAACTGGAACATTCCCGGTGCAGGTACCATCTCCGGCCGGGAAATCGTCCGCATCGCCCGGATGGCGAGCGGCAAGTCCAAACCGGTCATCCCGGTTGGGGCCTTTGGTTTATCACTGCTTGGCCTGTTTGTACCGGTCATGAAAGAGATTGTGGAGATGCTCTATCTGACGAAGGAACCGCTCCGCTTAAGCGGCCGGAAGTATGAGCGTCTGGTCGGCCCGATTCCGGCGACTTCATTCGAGGAAGGAATCCGGAAGACGATCCAAGCCATTCAGAGCCGGCAGGCCAAGGCTTTGTGAGCAGAAGGCTCATACATCCCGGTCCCCATCCGCACGCAGGGCTTCCCTTTGTGTAATCCGGCGATGCTTCTGTATAGTCAGGGTTCTGGAACTATGTTACTATTTATGTCTATATCCAAGAGGGAAGTGAGCTACAATGATCAGCATTACGATTCCAACGCCGGATGTCACCATTACGAAGCAGGCGAATCCTGTACTGAGCCATATTTACGGATTTACAGATTTCCACCTGATTACCCGGGAACAAGGCGGCATCTTCATGTTCTACAACGACAAGGATGAGCTGCTGTTTGTGGGTAAGGCCAGAAAGCTGAGACCGCGGATCAAAAAGCATTTTGAAGATAATGTTTCAGTGATGAAGCCGCACCGTGATGAAGTGACCAAGATTGAAGTTTGCATCGTAGATGAGGCCGTCGACAGAGAGATTTACGAAACGTACATTGTGAACAAGCTTAGAGCCAAATACAATGTGGAGAAAGTGCTGTACAAATAAATCGAGTATAGCTAAAGCGCGGTCCCCGGGATTGCGCTTTTTTGTTGTGCAAAGTATCCAGATTCTGTACGAAAAAGTGCCTATAGCATGGGTAATTATTCCTAAGTTGCTGGTTGAAACTTCCGTTGAAGGGAAATTAGGCCTTTGGATACACTTACGAAACTTAGATATTAAGGCTCACTTCATATGCAGGCTAAATCAACTATAATAAATGCGTATAGGCTCGACATTTTTTGACATATATAATGAGGTGATAGCATAGATGGCAACTCCTTTTTTTAAGAAAAAAGACATGGCGGACAAGCAGCTGAGGCCCGGCGTGGTTCAAAAGATTCAATTGGCGGAAGACCCGCCTGAGGAAAAGGAAACTTACGAAACGAACGAAAGCCTGTCCAGCCTCATTTCCACGGGCAAAGCGCAGCTGGATAAGAAGTCTCTTGATTTGATTTTTGCGGTAGAGCAAATGATCCAGGCCAGAACGCATGCGGATACGACCAATCATGAGCTACAGGACCGGTTGACGCATACCAGCGGCCATGTGGAGCGTTTGAACAAGGACCTGAAGAATCTGAACAAGGTGATTGAGGAACGGGAAAGAAGCATCCTGGAGCTGGAGCATAAGCTGGTGGAGCGTAACCTGAAGGTGGATCAGGTCATGGAGGACCACCGTGAATTGCACACTACTCTGTCTTCGGAAATGGACGAGCTCAAGAGCACCATTGAGCTGGAGCGGCAAAAGTATACGAATCTCGTTCAGAAGCATAATGACACCATTTCGGAAAAGCTGAAGAAGATGAACGAGCTTGAGGAAAAAATCGGACGTCTTGAAACAGAGAACGCCCATATGAAACAGAAATACGAAACGGTCCGGCAGGAGAAAGCCTACCTCTCCAGCATGATTAACGATTTCACCACGCGTATGACGGCTCCTTTTGGAGGAAGTACTCCCCCGGCAGACCGCACAGATAACGGGACTACATAATTACTATGCCTCTTCTTGAACAAGATTCCGCACTGATGATAGAGCTGCTGTCGCTTGAGCCTAAGCAGGGCAGCTATCAGATGGAGGTAGGTCTAACCCATAGCGGCGGATTCACCCGAAAAGTTCTCCTCATCGATGAATATACATACCTGCAAATGAATAGCATACTGGGCTCTTATCAGGAACACAGAGTACGGCTGTCGATTTACCCCAAGTGGGACCCCTTTCGCCGCAAATATTTCAGCTCGCTTACTAAGATGAACAGAACCTGCTCTGAGACACTGTATTTTGCCTGTTCGGAAGCTTATGTCGAGCAGCTTCTTGAGTTGAAACAGCAAGGCTTGCCGTCCAATGAAGCGAATAGGATTCAAGCGGTGGTTCCTGTGCCCGAGCCTGAACAACTACAGCCGCTTAAGCGACGTGCAAGCGCCTTCCGGGTTACCCGGCCTATTGTAATGCGTTGCATTTTGTTCAGCCTGTTATTCGTATTATTTTTTCTGCGGATGGATGACAATCTGCTCAACAGTGCTGAAGCGCATGAAGACTTCACGGCGCCGGTGGACAGCAGTGTCCCTGTGCCCTATGTCCCTGTGGTTCATACGGCATCCTTTCAGAGCGCTCAAGCTGAAGCTGTGCCGGAAACAGAACAAGAACCGGAGCCGGTGCAGAGTGCGGAACCAGAGGCGCAGAACCCGACGGTTGAAGAGCTGGAGCTGGACGGAAGCCGTTATGAGTATAGTCTGCCGAAGGGTTATGTAGCTTTATCCTTTGATGATGGCCCATCCCAGTACACTAAGGAAATTGTCGATATTCTTATGGCGTATGGAATTGCGGCGAATTTTCTGTTCATTGGCCAGAATGCCCAGCAGCACCCGGAAGCGGTCCAATATGCCGATGAACACGGAATGCCGGTGGGGAGTCATTCCTGGGATCACAGTGACATGACGAAGAACAGCAGCGGAGAGAACCATAACAACCTGTTGCGTTCCGTTCAGGTGCTGGAGCAGAATATTGAGAGGTCGGTAACCGTATTTCGTCCGCCTTATGGGGCTATCAACGGATCTCTGGCTGCAGAAGCCGGCAAACAGAACCTGAAAGTACTGCTCTGGAACCGTGATCCTGAAGATTGGAAAGCACAGACCGCGGAGCAAATCATCCAATATTTTTATCATACTGATCCCTCCGGGGGCATCTATCTCCTTCATGAAAAAGCAATAACAGTCAAAGCGTTGCCTGCCATTATAGAATATCTTAAGAAAAAACAGCTGAAGTTCGCCGTTTTCAAATAATGGGGCGGATGCTTATACCAGTCTAATAGAAGCGTATCCGATACTTTCGGGTACGCTTGTATGTCTTTCAGAGGGCTGTCCGTCTCCGCTGAAGCCGGGGGAAACACTGGAATCTTCTTGTTTTAATAAAAAAAATTTGAGACAATAAGTGCATGTTGTTAGACGGGTGCCCGCAAGGTAAAATAAATTGAACTTAAGTGTTTTGAAAAGAGGATAATCAATGAATAAACAATCCATTTATGGATTAACTTTGGAACAAATGTCGTCATGGCTCGTGGAGCATGGTCATAAGAAATCCCGCGCGTCCCGGATATGGGACTCTCTGTACCGCCAGCGGGTTACAGATTTTGCGGAAATGACTGAGGTGAACGGCGAGACGGTGCAGCTGCTGTCAGAGCATTTTGTCTTTCAAACGATGGACGAGCATGTGAAGCAGGAGTCGGCGGACGGCACCATCAAGTTTCTGTTCCGCCTGAAGGACGGCAACCTGATCGAAACGGTACTGATGCGGCAGAAGTACGGTTTGTCCGTCTGCGTCACCACGCAGGTTGGCTGCAACATCGGCTGCAGTTTTTGTGCAAGCGGATTGCTGGCGAAGAGCCGCGATCTGTCCAGCGGAGAGATTGTGGAGCAGATAATGAAGGTGCAGCATCATCTGGACCGGGCAGGTCTGGGTCAAAGGGTCAGCCATGTGGTGGTGATGGGGATCGGCGAGCCGTTTGATAATTTTACGAACCTGCTCAATTTCCTGACCATTATCAAGAGTCACAAGGGACTGGCGATTGCCGGCAAGGGCATCACGGTGTCTACAAGCGGTCTGGCTGACAAAATCAGAGAATTCGCTGATGCCAATATGCAGGTCAACCTGGCCATTTCTTTACATGCGCCGAACAATGAGCTGCGGACACGGATTATGAAGATCAACCGGGCCATTCCTATTGAGAAGTTAATGCCCGCTATTGATTACTATCTGGAGAAAACCAACCGGAGAATTACGCTGGAGTACATTCTGCTCAAGGATATCAATGACCAGCAGGAGCATGCCCTGGAGCTGGCCGAGCTGATCGGAGACCGCCGCCAGATGGTTAACGTGAACCTGATTCCGTACAATCCTGTAGATGAGCATAGCCAATACCAGCGGAGCGAGCGTGAATCCGTGAGGGCTTTCTTTGATACGCTCAAAAAGCAGGGCGTCAGCGTAAGCACCCGGCTGGAGCACGGCGTAGATATCGACGCCGCCTGCGGTCAGCTGCGCAGTAAGCAGATCAAGAAAGCCAAAGGTGCCGCTGCTGAGAGCGGCGTGGCCGCCGGGTAACCCGGGCAGCCTGCTGGAAGCAGTGATGGGATGGAACAACGGCAGAGATGCCGTTAATGCAGCACCCGTAGTATGGCGTTACAAAAGTGCGGTGCCCCGTGTTCACTTGCGGGGCACCGCTTTTTGGATTAACCCGCTGACATTATGTTTTGTGGGATCGCCCATTCAAACGTCAGGTATAAAAGACGCGGCAATGCCCGAAGCTTATGAGGACACCGGAAGCCAGTGTGGCTGTCTGAGCATCAATCCCTGATTCTTACAGTCTTTTACAAAAATCAATAGATGTATTTGACCTGTACTTGTTATAATACTAGCGTACCATCCGGAAGAATCCGCGAGAATCCAGCGTTTTCCTGGTGATTTGGTCTGCAGCAAGTAACTGAGGGAGCCTCTGCCATGGATTGTATGATACAATAGCCAGATGACTGATGAAAAGAGGAATGCGAAATGTTGACATTTACAAGCTACACCGTGGAGAACATAAGAGATCCATTTAATATTTTAAGCGGAAAGCGGTACGAGTTCGTTATTAATCTGGAAGTGCCTGAGGATGATGAGCTGTACGAAGAGAATGGATTATCCGCACGGGCCATCGTGAAGGTGGAGGAAGAGCAGCTCAGCATCGTCAGCTACGATCTGCTGGAGACCACAACCGGCCGGATTCTTGATTTTGATATGGAAGAGGACGAGGAAGCAGCCTTGGTCTTGTTCTGCAAAGAGCACCTGCCAGCTTAAGACGGAGTGGACAACAAGCTCCGCCGGTTAGATAACGAACCAACAGACCGCACCCCTTTCGGAGGGGACGGTCTATTTGTCATACACGTTTTGCCCTACAGACACCCGCGTACATAATAGTGAATTTGTTTGTTCCACCAAGGCCAGTCATGATCGACATCATGCCCCCAATAATCAATCTGTGCCGCAATACCTTTGTGCTGGAGCAGATCCTGGAGCAGGCGCGTCTCATGAAGCATCTCGTCTTCATAGGCGCCTTGTCCGACACAGAGGATGATCCGGCTGGCGCGGTAAGCACTCAGGTAATGTTCATCGGTCAGGCCCGGCAGGTAATGCAGCGGCGAGTTCAGGTAGACGGTCTCGCTCATATAATCACCAAAGAAGTAATGGGTGGAGTAGACGCCGCTGAGGGCGATTAGTGTATCGAAAACGTGAGGATGCCGGAAAAAGAAGCTGGCACTGTAGTACGCGCCCATGGAGCAGCCGGAGACGAGGATCTTTTGGTCGCTGCCGCCGTTGCTTGCCTTGCTGGACTGGAGGATTCGGGGAATCAGCTCCTGCGTGATGTATTTGTCGTACTGCTCATGGCGCTGCACCTTGTCCTCATGGTTCCAGTCGCCCGAGAAGAAGGTCTCCTCATCCAGGGTGTCGCAGGCCCAGATCTGCAGCTTACCCGCATCGATGAACTCCGCAAGGGTCTGAATCATGCCGGAATCCTCATACTGATAGAACCGCCCCAGTGAAGTCGGGAAGACCAGCATCGGTTTCCCGGCATGGCCGTACACTTTGTATTCCATATCTCTGTGAAGGTGCCTGCTGTATTCTTTATGGTAGCTTATCCTCATGCATCAACACATCCTATCCCTCTTCAACTTGTTGAATATAGCCCACGATGTCTCTGACTTCTCCCAGATCCGCAGAACGGAATTGATAGGCGCTGTTCCCCATGGCCCGGCTGAACACTTCTTCAATCTCCGCATAATGGACAATCTTGTCGCCAAAGGTACGGTAAATGTCCTCATGGCTGTGAACGTAATGCTTGTGCCGCTTACGGCTGGCATAGCCGGTATAATATTTGCCTTCAAAAGGGCCGGCCACCTCATTGTGAACAATCATGCGCGCCCATTCTTCATACACATCCACATCATATGAATAGTTAATCGCATCGGTCATCCATGCTCCTGGCGGCCGCATATTCACCTCAAGGGCAATGATCCGGCCATCTTTGTTCGACTTGAACAATTCGATATGGAAGAAGCGCTCTCTGATATCAAAAGCCTGAAGGATGTTTTTTCCCGCAAGCTCAACCTCGGGACTAATCTCCTTTAGACAGAAATAGTAGAGGTGATTGTCCGTATTGACGACATCCATCACGCTGTTCTCGAACAGGTGGCTGACTGCGAACCGCACGTTGCCGTCGATATCGACCAGCCCGTCATAGGTCAGAATAACGCCGTCAATGAACTCTTCAATAATAAAAGCCACATCATCCGGCTTGGTGTCAAAAAACTGCTGCAGCTCGGCCTCGTTATTGATCTTATAGGTCATGCTGGCCCCGGAGCCCAGGTCTGGCTTCACCACAAGCGGAAAGCCGGTGCCGCGGATGAAGTCATCCACACTGTCGCGGGTGGTTCCGGTGGAGAACTGCACGGTGCTTACCCCGCTTTTGCGGAAAAACTCTTTCATTTTGGATTTCTGTTTCAGGTTGTAGACAAAATCAGTCTTGGTGCCGTAAATGTTAAAATCCGTGCGGATCGCGGCATCCTGCTCCAGCCAGTATTCATTCAGGGATTCGAAGCGGTCGATTTTGCCGTAACGATGGGTGAAATAACCCACAGCCCGTAAAATATCGTCATAATTTTCCAGACTGCTCACCTTGTAATACTCGGTCAATGCCGACTTCAGCTTGTCCTCCAGCTGGTCATATTCGGCATCACCGATCCCAAGCACCGTGGCTCCCTGCTGCTGAAGGTGGCTGCAGAAATCGGCGCTGTTCCTCGGGAAATGAGGCGAAAAGAAAATAAAGTTCAAGCGGACCAGCCCCTTCGGAAATATGGTATATTTCTGCGTTCTAATTCCGACTTATATTGTATGATTAATTCAATCTACCAGCTTCGGCCTCTTCCGTCAATCCTTTCGCCCCGGCGCTGCGCTGCGTCAATTTTTGATTCAGTCTGGCCAGCAGTCCGCTGAAGGTATGGCAGTCCTCCGCAGACCAATCTTCAAAGATCTCCCCATACCGCTCCAGACGGATGTTCCGCGCTTCCTCCAGCTTACGTGTGCCAAGTGGGGTGATCTCAAAATAACTCGATCTTCCGTCCATCGGGTCGGGTACCCGCACGGCATAGCCTTTGCTTTCGAGTACACTGGTCTGTCTGCTGATCGTGGAGGTGTCGAGTCCGAACTCTTCGGCCAGTGCCTTTACCCCTATCTTCTTGTGGTGGGCCAAATGGTAGAGCAGCGTATATGTCGAGCGGTCCAGCCCCCCATGTTTCTTGTCGAGAGAGGAACGGCGGATGAGTGTCATCAGCTCATTGTTAAGGGACTCCAGGTTTTTTTCATCCATACGATAGCTTCCTTCCTTTACGGATTACTTTTCTCCATTATTATAGTGAACATACCAGACCATAAGCAAAAGCCGCACCTATTTATGAAAAAGGAATGAAATAAGTCATATTGACTTTCATGAATGTAGTTGTATAATACACATATAACTTTTTTAATTGTATCATACACCTATATGTCGGGGAAGCCAGACTTCCTTTAGTGTATTGTGCTTCACGGAGGAGAGAACCTATTGAAGACTCAAACTATTCGTAATTCATCCTTTTGGTTGATTATTTTAGCTATTTTTTTCGGAAATTTCATGGCGATCCTGAGTACGACCACCATTAACGTAGCGTTTCCGGTATTTATGAAGGACTTTCATGCGGAGATTGGGACCGTGCAGTGGATGATTACAGGTTATCTGCTCGCTACGGGTGTAATCGCGCCGGTGGTGGGCTATTTCGGTGATAAATGGAGTTACAAATATCTGTATGTGTTCGCATTATCGGGATTTACCCTATTCTCCGGACTATGCATGATTGCCTGGAGCATTCACTCGCTCGTAACCTTCCGTATTCTGCAGGGGGTGTTCGGCGGGCTAATCATTCCTACTACAATGACCATGATCTATCAATTCATCGAAAAGGAAAAGCAGGCGTTCGCAATGAGCCTATGGAGCTTGTCCTCCATGCTGGCACCTGCCTTTGGCCCGACACTAGGGGGATGGCTGACCGGATATTTTGGCTGGGAATCGCTATTTATGATCAATGTGCCGATCGGGATTATTGCGATTGTGGTTGCACTCAAGTGCTTGCCGTTTCAGCGAACCGCCGGTGAGAGAAAGACCTTTGATCTGCCGGGTTTTGTAACGGTTATTCTTAGCAGTGCGTTCATTATTCTGGCTTTTAATAAAGGGAATGCCTGGGGCTGGACCTCCTGGAAGACGCTGTCCCTGCTGATTATCGGAGTTATAGCGTTAACTTATTTCATCCGCAGAGAGCTCGCTTTGACAGAGCCGCTGCTGAATCTTAAGGTATTCCGGCAAAACCGGTTCACGTACAGCCTGATGATCAACTGTATCATTACCGTTGCCCTGTATTCCGGGACGTTCCTGATTCCCGTCTTTCTGCAGGACATTCAGCAGGCTACTCCGCTCGCAACAGCACTGGTCCTGCTGCCGGGTTCCATTGCCATGGCGGTCATGTCGCCGATTGTCGGCAAGCTCTACAGCAAGACCGGGCCGTTCTGGCTGATTCTTGGCGGTATCCTGCTGCTGGTCGCCTCAACCTGGGAGCTCAGCCATATCACACTCGCCACTACCCATGTTCAGCTGGCTTGGCTGATGGCGGTGCGCAATGTCGGGATTGCTCTGGCCTTCATGCCGGTTACGAATGCCGGAATGTCTTCCGTGCCGAAACAGATCACCGGTCATGCTTCTTCTGTTACCAACTGGGTACGGCAAGCCACCGGGGCGCTGTCCATCGCGGTCTTCAGCTCGCTGCTGGCTTCGCGGGCCTTGACGCACCAGAAGGAGCTTAGCGGCGGAACCTCAGCTGCGGGCGGCTTCATCAAGGCCCAGGGGATGACGCTGGGCGTACAGGATGTATTCCTCATCGCAACCGTCATCGGGATTCTCGCAATTCCCTTGACCTTCCTGCTCAGAACCGGAACAGCCAAACCGAAGGCTGCTGTACTGAAGGCAGCTTCCGTCAAGCAGGAGGCGAACAGCTAAGCGCTGCGTGCCGCTGGAGACCAAAGGCTGACTAATCCAACACCAAACCGCCCCAGCAGGTTCTTAACAGACCTGCTGGGGCGGTTTAGTTATACCTGAATAGATGGAGAGCAGTCTACTGCAAGCTGATCTGATAATCCTTTTTCAGATATGAACGGATTCTCTGGAAATCTGCTGCGGTCAGGTCAGTCAGCCGTTTGCTGCGCTCCCGTCCCAGAATGATGCCGATGGTCTGAGCAGCCAGTGCAGTGGTGGGCATGATCCTTGCGCTGCCGTAGGCTTTGATGCTTGCACCGACATTTTTCCCGGCTACAAGTACATTGTCATAGGATTTCAGTTCAAAGGCACGCAGCGGCAGCCCGTAACGGTCCGGCTTGCCAAAGCCGATTCCGGTGGGAATCCTCCGGGTCCCTTGCAAATCGATGGGGTACCCGCCAATGCTCACATCGTCCCAAAACATCCGGCTGGACATTAGATCCGTGTAACCCAGCACGTATTTGGTCTCATAGCGGTTATAGTCACGGATGTAGAGGTACTCCGGAAACCCGTTCAGTTCAGCGTTAGCAAACCCGGGGATATTTTTGCGCAGGAAGTTTAGAATAGAAGGGGCTTCGGCTTTGCCCTTCTGTACCGCCGCCGCCACAGATTTAGGGTCGGAAGGATTTACATCGTAAATCAGCAGGGCATTGATGATGACCTGGCCATTTTTTTGATAGGTGGCATTTAGCCCGCGCAACTTAAGCTGCTTGTCCTTGGTGGAATATGTATTGGTGATCTTGCTGAATCCGGTGGCGAAGTGCAAATCTACGTAGGTATTGGGTCCATATTTCTTGCGCACATTCGTTAGCGGATAATTCTCAAGAATGGACTGATGCAGCTGGTTCCAATCCACATTTTTGAAATTGAGCATATATGTAGCGGCCATGTAATCAGGCTTCTTACCGTGATCAATGGTCTCCATTCCCGGAATCCGGGCTTCCTTCAGATGTCCGCTCAGAGCGCTGTAATCGGTATTTTCTACCCAGTATCGGGACTTGATCGTAATCGGAGCTTCGTTCTTAACGTGATAGGTTAGGGTACTCAGCGTCTTTCCGCTACCCGCCGCCTTCGTGTCAACACGGTCCAGAACAACCCCGCTCTCCAGCGGAATGCCTTGCATAATCTTGTTGTAGTACTTTTGGAAATCGGCTTCCTTCAGGATGGTTCCTGCCTTGTAGCCATTAAAGAGACTTTTGATCTGACCTTGTACGAGGCTTCTGTGCTTGTTGTCGTTCACATCATCGAGAAAAAACATTTGCCCTTGAATTAATTCACCGCCCGGTTTGCTGCGGGGATCAAGCATCAGCACTTTCAGGCCGGCCTTGACGGCTTCCTTGGCGAGCAGTGCGCCTTGAATTTCGCTTCCAATGACAACGACATCATAGCTTGAAGAGGCCATGGAAGGGATAATCGACTTCGCTGCCGCCGTTGTAATCGGGTTTGATCCCGACAGCAGAATCAGAGCAGCGGCCAGACAGCTTGTAAAACGAAGGAATTTTGGGGAATGCATGAACATGGACTTCTTGTGCTCCTGACTGTGTATGAGATTTAATATCATTATTGTAAATCACTTTTGGATAATTATACTAGGGTGGATATGCGGCAATTTGCTGCGGAAGTGCTTTCTTTTCGCATGTTGGCCGATTATGGGGTAGAATACAATAAAGCGAGTAAAAATAGGAGTTGTATACATGTCGAATGAAGAAGTGTTTTTGACGAAAGAAGGTCTGGCTAAGCTGGAGGAAGAGCTCAAGGAGCTCAAGGGAGCAGGGCGCAAGGAGCTCGCGGCCCGGCTTAAGCTGGCCATAAGCTACGGGGATCTCAAGGAGAACAGTGAGTACCACTCTGCCAAAGAAGATCAATCCTTCATGGAGACCCGCATCATGATTCTGGAGAAAATGCTGATCAAAGCGCAGATTGTAGACTCCAGCAACATGGATCTGAGTACAGTCAGCGTAGGCTGCATCGTCATTCTGAATGATGTGGAATACTCCGAAAAGATCGAATATAGAGTGGTCGGTCCGGCTGAAGCCGATGTGCTGGACAACAAGATTTCGTACGAAAGCCCGCTAGGCAAAGAACTGCTCGGCAAAAAAGTAGGCGACATCATCAGCGTGAACGCACCAATGGGCATTATCAAATATGAACTGCTGGAGATCAAAATGCTGTAAGCTGCGGCTCCTGCACGTTAAATCCCTGCCCCCCTTATCATTAGGGGCAGGGATTTTTTTGGTTTGGCCAGGGTAACCCGGCTTAGATTAGGGTGTGGCCGCCTTCCACATGAAGCACCGTGCCTGTAACGAAGCCGTTACGTATCAGATAGAGCACGCCTTCGGCAACGTCTGAGGCTGTGCCTACGCGCTGCACAGGCAGCTTGGCTGCGGTGCTGCTATAAAAAGCACTGCGGGCCTCTTCCGCCATGCCTGCGCGGGAAGGGGTATCGATGATGCCCGGTGAGACGGTGTTCACCCGCAGCGGGGCAAGCTCCAGCGCGAGGGTCTGCCCCAGATTGGCTACGGCTGCATTCACTGCGCCGAGCACGGAGGACCCGGCCATGGCCTTGAAGGCAACGACGCCGGAGAACAGAGTAATGGAACCATGGGGGTTCAGGTTCGGCGCACCGTATTTGGCGGCATAGTATTGGCCCCAGAACTTATTGTCCATCAGCTGGCGTGAAGCACTGGTGGCTGTAGTGAGGAACGGGCCCCCTTTGGTTTCGGCTGCGGTGACCACCAGATGGTCAAAGGCTCCCAGCTCTGCGAATAAGCAGCGTACCTGATCCTCGTCCGTAACATCCAGCGTATAGGTAATTGCTTTTGCGTCAGGTCCAAGTGCTGCTTTGGCCTGCTCCAGCTTCTCTGCGGAGCGGCTGGCCAGAACAACCTCCGCACCTTCTGCAGCAGCAAGCTTTGCCGTTGCCAGACCGATTCCTGAGCTGCCTCCGATAATAACTATTTTCTGTCCTGTTAACATAATGATTCCTCCTCTGAATTGAAACTGCCTTGTGAGGAGAGTATATTCCTTATACTTCCTTTAGGGAAGTAGTTACATTCTGTACATACAGTTACCGTAAAGATAGTATTGTGCCAATGCTGAGCTGCCGGGGATAAACTTTTTTTGGGGAACAGTCTGCTTAGAGGGCAAGACCGTATCTTTTCAGCTCAATAAAAATGCCTTCCAGTTGTTCGCCCTTCTTCGTCAGGGTATATTCTACGCGGGGGGGCACCTCGGGATATACGGTGCGCATAAGAATGCCGTGGTTCTCCAGCTCACGCAGCCGCAGCGCGAGTGTCTTCGGGCTGATCCCTTCCAGAGAACGCAGCAGATCACTGAAGCGCATGGTGCCGCCAATCAGCAGATCACGAATAATCAGGAATGTCCATTTGGTTCCGATGACATCCAGCGTTTTGGCGATGGGACAAGGTTCGCCGGGGGTTCCTTTGGTCAGAATGACCGGTTCGGTGAAGTCCATTTCAGTCAACCTCCTGTGGTGATCATGATTTATGCTAATCATACCACAATAGTATCCTTTGGGAAGTTAAGACGTTCATAGGCTTTTACTATTAAGCATATTGCTTCCATGTCTTAGACGGCATCCGCCGGGGAGGGGTATAGTAAGAGTAACTTTTTTAGCAGAGGAGTCCTCGCAATTGATTCAACAGGTGTTGTCCACTCTGGTCGAGGTGATTGTCCCGTTATCCATCCCGGTCCTATCGGGTGCGCTGCTTGGACGGTTCAAGAACCTGGATACCAAGCCGCTGTTAATGCTGTATCTGTATTTCCTGAGTCCGGCAATCATTCTGGATACGCTCGCTACAGCCAAGATTTCCTTCGATGATGTGTACAAAACGCTTGCCTTCTCGCTGCTGAATCTGCTGGTGCTGTGGGCGCTGGCCCATCTGATTGGCAGAGTGCTGAGGCTGGCTGCGCCAGAGGCAGCCGGCCTGACCCTGATCTCCACCTTCACGAACAGTGTCAATTACGGCCTGCCGCTGGTGCTGCTGGCCTTCGGTCAGCTGGGGCTCGACAAGGCTTCGGTCTATGTCATCGCCCAGATGGTGATTGTGAACACGATCGGGGTGTATTTTGCGGCAAGATCACAGTTTTCTATCGGCAGTGCCATCCGCTCGGTATTCTCCCTGCCGGCGATCTATGCTGCGATTCTGGCTCTGCTGCTGCGGGCACTCGGCCTGCATATGCCGCATGAGATTGCTTCGGGGGTGTCGATGGTAGCCGGAGCCTATTCCCCGGTGGTGCTGGCCATACTGGGGGCCCAGATGGTCCGGGTACAGACTGGGGATATTGTACGCAATGTACAGCTGGCGTTCTGGACAGGGTTGTCGGTCCGTCTGCTGCTGGCCCCGCTGACCGCCGCGCTGCTGCTGTATCTGTTGAACATTTCGGGAACGCTGTTCGCTGTGCTGCTCATTCTCGCCTCCATGCCGGTTGCGGTCAACTCCGTGGTGCTGGCCGAACGCTTCGGCAGCTCGCCTGCGCTGGTGTCGCGCTGCATTCTCTGGACAACCCTGGCGTCCTTTCTCGTGCTCCCGATATTAATCTCTATCGTTGGCAATGCGTAAATTCCCTTCTTGAGGTTCTGGGGGATGCCGCCAAGTACCATGGCCGGAAACGCACCAAGCCCTCCTTTCAGTTGAGAAAGGAAGGCTTGGTGAATCGGGCTGGTTTCGAATTAAAAGTCAAAATGGTCTGGATCAGGGCCAATCCGCTGATCCCGGTTAAGCTGGTCAATCCGGTCCATGTCTCCGATGCTCAATTCGAAATCGAACACGGAGGCATTCTCGGTTATCCGGTGCGCCTTGGTGGATTTCGGAATGGTAACAATCCCGTGCTGCAGATCCCAGCGCAGAATCACTTGGGCTACAGATTTGCCGTGAGCTGCGGCGATCTCCGCAAGTACAGGCTGATCCAGCAATTGCCCCTGCATCAGGGGTGACCAGGCTTCAATCTGGATATCCTGCTCCTTGCAGAAGCTGCGCAGTGCCTGCTGGGACAAGTAGGGATGCAGCTCCACCTGATTGACCATCGGTTTGATCTCCGCATCCTTGAGCACATCCTCCAGATGATGAATCTGGAAGTTGCTGACCCCTATGGCTTTGACCCGTCCTGTCTTATACAAGGTTTCGAGCGCTCTCCAGGCCTCCTTGTATCTGCCCTTCACCGGCCAATGAATCAGATACAGATCGAGATAGTCCAGCCCCAGCTTCTCTAGACTAGCCTCGTAGGCGGCAAGCGTGGCTTCATACCCGAGATCGGCGTTCCACACCTTGGATGTGATGAACAGGTCTTCGCGGGCTAGCTTGTTCTCAGCCAGAGCCTCCGCAATAGCCTGACCCACGCCCCCCTCATTCTGATAGACGGCAGCGGTATCCACGCTCCGATAGCCGTGGGCAATGGCTGATTTCACTGCCTGAACCAGTTCTGCCCCTTCCTCCACTTGAAAAACTCCCAGCCCGAGCCAGGGCATATTCATTCCGCTGTGCAAGCGGGTCGTATCCTGTAAATGCTGTGCCATAATGAAAAAACCTCCTGAATGGATATAGTATGAGTACGGATGATCTCTCTAATCTACAGTGAGCTGATTGGCTATAAGCCGAATTAAGGTGAGTGGCAGTAGCAGTCAGGTACTCAAGCAATTAGGCTGCCTTGCTCAGAAGCTTACGCTCATCCCTGCTCTCCAGAGCACGGCTCCAAGCGGTAAGAATGACCGCGCCGAACACCATGAGGGACCCGACCCATGCGGTATGAATCAGTCCGATATGATCCGTGACGAGCCCTCCAAGATAGGCCCCAATGGCGATTCCTGCATTGAACGCGGCAATATTAACGGCCGAAGCAACATCCCGGGCGCTTGGGGCATACCGGTCGGCCAGCATCACCACAAAGACCTGCAGCCCGGGCACATTCATGAAGGCGAGCAGTCCCATGAAGAAAATGGTGATGAGGGCAGCAGCCTTAAAAGGAGCAGTAAAGGTAAGCACCAGCAGGACCACTGCCTGAAAGGCAAACATATAGAACAAAGCGTTCATCGGCTTGCGGTTGGCTGCTTTCCCTCCTATGATATTGCCGATGGCAATGGCTATACCGTAGACAAGGAGAATGACGGCAACCGTCTGTTCCTGAAAGCCGCTGATCTCATGCAGCAGAGGGGATAGATAGGTGAAGACGACGAAGGTGCCGCCGTAGCCAAGAGCTGTTATGGCAAAAGCCAGCAGCAGCCGTCCGTTCGTCACCAGCTTGACCTGGTCCCGCAGCGGGGTTCGCGTGCCCCTGCGCAGTCCGGAAGGAATAAGAATCAGGTTGGCAATCAGCGCGGCAATGCCAACTGCGGCAATGGCGATAAAGGCGGCCCGCCAGCCGAGCTGCTGCCCGAGGAATGTGCCCAGCGGCACTCCGGTTACGGTCGCTACCGTAAGCCCGGTGAACATGATGGAGATGGCGCTTGCCCTGCGGTCCTCGGTCACCAGATCGGCAGCGATCGTAGAGGCGATGGACATGAACAGGCCGTGCGACAGCGCGGAAATGACCCGGGCTACCAGCAGAACGGTAATACCGCCTGCAGTGGCCGCCAGGCTGTTGCCGGCAATGAAGAGCAGCATCAGCGCCAGCAGCAGGGTTTTGCGGGAGACGGCTGTGGTCAGTGAGGTCAGCACCGGCGCACCGAAGGTTACGCCCAGTGCGTACAGTGTTACGGTTAATCCGGCTGTCGTCACGGATATATGCAGGTCATCAGCGATGAGGGGCAGCAGCCCGACACTGATAAACTCGGTTGTTCCAATTGCGAAAGCGCTAATGGCTAGAGCCAGCAGTGCGAGAGTGCTTCTTTTTCGATCCAGGGACATGATATTCACTCCTACTATGGTAATCACCGGCCGGTAAGTGCTATTATGAATTACCATAGCGATTAAGGGTAGTACGTACTTTTTAGTAATATAGGTACCAAAAAGTAACTATAGACCAAACTTAGCGAATGCTTCCGAAGCCAGTTTGTACGAAGCTGTTCAGTAAAGTAATGCTAACAAACTCTCAGGAGGGCTGATCATGGCCAAAAAATATAATATATCGGTTGAAGCTACACTCGAGGTGATCGGAGGGAAGTGGAAGTGTGTTATCCTCTGCCATCTGACGCATGGTAAAATGCGGACCAGCGATTTGAAGCGTCATATGCCGAACATTACACAGAAAATGCTGACCCAGCAGCTTAGAGAACTGGAGCAGGACGGCATAGTGAACCGCATCAGCTACAACCAGGTACCGCCGAAGGTGGAATATGAGCTGAGCGATTACGGGCGGACGCTGCGGTCCATTCTGGATTCCTTATGCGCCTGGGGAGAGCAGCACATCATCAAGGAGTATGGGGATAAATTCACTGTGCTGGAGGACAATGTACTGAACCATAAGAAGACAGAAGCTCACACAGCTGTTGTAGAGTAAAAGAAAAGGGGCGGCTGCAACCTTTTAGCAGATGATCCGTCTGGAAGGAAGAAGAAGCCAATGGAGGCTTGCAAATCCAACTAAGAGGTGACCCGAATGAAGAAAAATACATTGAAGAAAATCACATTATCGGCAGCAGCCGTACTGACTTTGACTTTTGCCGGACAGAGCTTCGCCGCAGCTGCGATGTTCCAGGATCTCTCCAGCACACCGGCCAAGGATAAAATCGCCGAATTGCAGCAGCGAGGCGTGATCCACGGCGTAAGCGATACGCAATTCATGCCGAATGCGACAATTACAGCGGCCCAGGGAATTCAGATGTTCGTTAACGCCTTTGGTTTGAATATTGATCTGCTCAATTTCGTGAAGGCGCCCCAGGCTACCGACTATTTCGCTAATGCCCACAACGATGCCTGGTATGCAAATGCACTTATTATTGCAGCTAACAACGACATTGGTTTATCTCCTGATCTCAATCCTGCGAAGAACTGGACCCGTGAGGAGTTCACCCATCAGCTGATTCTGACGATTGAGAAGCACAGTAATCTTCCGATGATTAAAATCATGCCGGTAGACATTGCAGACCAGACGGAATTCACCAACGGCTTTGACGGCTCCATTCAACGCGCGCTGGCGCTGAAGATTGCTAGTCTGGACAGTACCGGCAAATTCCATCCTTCTGCCGGCATTACCCGCGCCGAAGCGGCTGAGATGATCTATAATGCATTGAAATATATTGATGCTCATCCGGCTCCGGCCGGTGGCCTCCCGGAGTAAGGCGGTTACCGCCTGTCAGTACGTCAACAGTAAAAACCGCAAGCCCCATGATAGGGAGCTTGCGGTTTTTGCTGCTGTATACAGGCAGCTGCCGCAGAATATACAGCGATGATAGGGCAGGGAATCCCCGATATTTGAACAAAAATGAAACTCCTATGAAAGACCGGGAATATTCATGAAAATACTTGAAATTTCACTTGTACGGAACGTAGTAGAGCGTGTAAGATATACGAAGGTTTTAAAAAAATAAGAACAACTCATATAATCTTGGGAATAGGGCCCATAAGTTTCTACCGGATAACCACTGCAATTATCCGACTATGAGTGATATAGCGCATCTAGGGTTCCGTTTTTTTGTGCCATGGCATAAAAGAAGCTGGTCCAAGCGATGCGGACACATGTATGTGTTACACCACTAAGGGACAAAAACCCAGACGGACAGATTCACTTGAGAGAAGCGCTCAAGGGGATCTGTCTTTTTTTATACAAGGAGAGGTTGGCTGCAATATGAAAATACTAGAAGAACGCATTAGGCAGGAAGGCCTCATTTTGTCGGATACGGTGCTTAAGGTGGACTCGTTTCTGAATCATCAGGTGGACACGCAGCTGGTGCTGCGAATTGGCGAGGAGTTCGGGCGAATCTTCGGAGACCAGCCGGTTACTAAGGTGCTGACCGTTGAAGCCAGCGGCATCCAGTTCGCCATGGCAACGGGAATTGCGCTGGGGGTTCCGTTCGTGTATGCCAAGAAAAATAAAGTCGTTACCCAGTCTGCGGAGGTCTATTCGGCCCCGGTCCATTCCTTCACAAGGCATGAGGATTACCGGATCAGCATTTCGCAGAAATACCTGGGTCCGGATGATAAGGTGCTGATTGTCGATGACTTTCTGGCTACGGGTGCGGCGCTTGTGGGGCTGGCGGATATTGTGAACGAATCGGGAGCGGAGCTGCTGGGTGTGGGCTGTGTAATCGAGAAAAGCTTCCAGGAAGGGCGCAGCCTGCTTGAAGAACGGGGCATTACTGTTCATTCTTTGGCGAGAATCTCGTCGATGTCTCCTGGGGAAATCCATTTCATAGATCACCATACAGAAGAAATCATTAAGGAGAGTGCAGGATGTTAAGCAAACAGAAAATATTTGCCTTGGGACTGCAGCATGTGCTGGCGATGTATGCCGGAGCTGTCATTGTGCCGCTTGTTGTCGGAGGGGCGCTGAATCTTAGTGGAACGCAAATGGCCTACCTGATCGCCGCGGATCTTTTCACTTGCGGGCTGGCTACACTGCTCCAGATTATCAGCAGCAAGCATTTCGGCAGCGGACTTCCGGTAGTGCTGGGCTGTACCTTTACGGCGGTAAGCCCGATCATTGCTATTGCTTCCGGTTCTAACCTGGCAACAGCCTATGGAGCGATCATCATCTCAGGGCTGTTCGTCGTTCTGGCAGCCCCTATATACGGGAAGCTGTTGAAGTTCTTCCCGACAGTAGTTACCGGTTCTGTGGTAACAATCATTGGCTTATCGCTGATTCCCGTTGCTATGAATAATGTGGCGGGTGGTCAGGGCAGCGCTGATTTTGGAGCGCCCCGTAATCTGCTGCTTGGCCTAATTACACTGCTGGTAATTCTGGCAGTGAACCGGTTCACGACAGGCTTCCTTCGATCGGTATCAGTCTTGGCCGGACTCGTGGCCGGAACCGTGATCGGCTATGCCATGGGTCTCGTTCACTTCTCCACTGTGGGCAGCGCATCATGGGTCAGCATTGCCCGCCCGTTCTATTTTGGATGGCCTGAATTCAGCATTACCGCAATCTTAACGATGATTATTGTCAACATCGTGTCCATGGTTGAATCGACTGGCGTGTATTTCGCCGTAGGCAAAGCCATAGACCAGCAAGTGGAGCAAAAGCAAGTCGTAAACGGTCTGCGCTCCGAAGGCCTGGCCATCATGCTGGGCGGCCTGTTCAATGCCTTCCCGTATACGGCGTTTTCCCAGAACGTGGGCCTTTTGTCACTGACCCGCGTCAAGACGCGAAATGTTATTTTTGCAGCCGGCGGGATTATGGTCGTCCTTGGACTGCTTCCGAAGCTGGCGGCGTTGACCACCGTCGTGCCGAATGCGGTGCTCGGCGGGGCTATGATTGTTATGTTCGGCTCGGTGGCCGCGTCCGGGATGTCCATCCTCTCCGAAGTCGATTTGCGTAAGGACGGGAATCTCTTGATTGCTGCGTGCAGTATTGCTGTGGGCCTGGGCTCGGCAGTTCTGCCATCCATGTTCGACCAGCTTCCTGAATTCGCTAGAATGCTGCTCCAGAATGGGATTGTTTCCGGCTCATTGACTGCCATTATTCTGAATATCTTCCTGTCCAAAACGCAAGAGAGCGCAGCCCAGGCTGCCGCAGCACCTGAGGTAAAGTAAAATATTCCAAGTTCTCAATTCTAAAAAGATTGTCTGCCGATTCCGAAATATAATGGAATCGGCTTTTTTACTTTAAACACTAAAGTGTTCCAAGGTATAATTTATCCCGAATGGAAGGGGGGAGAACATGAAGAAATACCGGCTTAGTATCACGGGCAGCCTGCTGCTGGTCCTTATCCTTCCGCTGTTCTCGGTCTTTCAACTGGTTACGCATTCACAGAATAAGCCGGTATTGCGCCATGGGGTCATGGATCTGCGGGATTGGAACTTTGAAGAGGATGGTGTGGTCAAGCTTAACGGGGAGTGGGAGTTCTATCGCAATACGCTGCTTGGCCCCGGTGACTTCCTGCCTGAGAGGGCTGCCCAGCCTGTTGTTTCTACAATGATCAACGTTCCTGACAAATGGAACCTTTCTATTTCTGAGAGCGGTAAAAGTACCGCTAAAGGCTACGCTACATACCGGATGCAAGCTTGGATTAAGCCGGGGGAAGCTGTGGTGTACGGTCTTAGAACAAGCAATATCCGTACGGCCAGCAGAGTATTTCTGAACGGCCATGAGATTGGAAGCAGTGGCATCCCTTCTGACTCGGTCTCCTCTGGAAGACAGAATAACATTCCTTATATGGGTTTTGCTGCTGTGACAGGGGAGAGGCTGGAGATTATAGTCCAGGTGGCGAACTATAGCTATTCTTCGGGTGGAATTGTCCAGCCGATTGTCATCGGGGACCAGGTTTCGATTCTGAAGCACCGGGAATTTGCGCTGTTTGCGGACGGCGCTACACTGTTCAGCTTTTTGATCTTATCCGTATTTCTGCTGATGTTCTCCAGGGTCAGGCAAGGCCGGGGGATTATGCTATATCTGGGCTTGTTCTGTCTGGCGGCGTTTGTGTTCACTCTGACCCATGGAGAAAAGCTGATTGCTGCCGGCCTGCCCGGCCTCCCATATGAAGTGGTGTTAAAGCTGCAGCTTATCTCGTCCTCACTAGTTTACTATTACCTTCTCCGGTATGTTTGCCATTCCATCAACTATCCAATGCCGCAGGTTGTGATGAGAGCCTCTAAGCTGATTACATCCCTGCTGATGATTATTGCGTTAGTTGTACCTGCTTACTATTTCAGCTTCATGGAGCCCATGCTGCTTACCTGGGGGACAATCAGCATCAGCTTTGTGCTGTTTGTCATGGTTAAAGGCACCAAGCAAAACCCGGAAAACAGGTTCCTGATGATGGTCAGCATCGAGAGTCTCAGCGTGGTGATCGTGTATTATCTGCTCAGCTTAATCTCTCTGTCGCTCAGCTATTCGGTAATTTCCTACGAAATTGCTCTGTTCGGGTTCGTACAGGCGATAGTGATGACCCGGCAATATAAGTCTTCTTTTCTTGAGGTAGAACAGCTCTCCCGCCGTTTGGTGACACTGGATGGACTGAAGGATGATTTCATGGCTGACACCTCTTATGAGCTGCGTAAGCCACTGCAGAGCATCGTAAATATCGCCCAGACCCTGACTGAGGGTGCCGAAGGAGCGTTAAACCCGCAGCAAGAGGGGCAACTGTCCATGATTGTCTCAACAGGGAAACGGCTGACTTCATTAATCAATGATATGTCGGACTTCGCCAAGCTGAACAACGGGGATTTGTTTCTGAAGCGGCAGGCAGTAGATCTTCGCATGGTGGCATCCTCCGTCATGGAGGTAACCAGCCTTGTAAACGCGAGAAGGGGATTGACGTTCAGGCTGGAACTGCCGGAGCGGCTGCCGATGCTTCAGACCGATGAGCAGCGGCTTGCCCAGATACTATTTAATTTATTGGAAAATGCTGTTAATCTAACTTATAAAGGTGTGATAACACTCTCTGCTGAGGTTAAAGAAGAGTATATTGCCGTCACCGTAGCAGATACCGGTCAGGGAATTTCGCCTGAGCGTCTGCGGACCCTCTTTGGAAACTATGATCCCACAGCGAAGGCTGCAAAAAAAACCTACCATGATTTTGGTCTGGGTCTTAGCCTTACCCAGAAACTGGTGGAGCTGAATGGCGGAAGGATTGAAGCGCAGTCTGTACCCGGACAAGGCTCCGCTTTTACCCTTACGCTGCCGGTCCTAAAGGGGGAAACGGCCTTTACGGGTCAGGCTCCCCATGAGCTCACTGTTTGGGAGACAGCGTCGGCAGCGGATATGACGGTGAATCGTTCCGATCCGTCCATGGCAGGCGAATGCTGTTTCATTTTGATTGTGGAGAACGATCCCGTGAACCGGCAGGTGCTGGCTAATGCACTGCGTCTGGAGGAGCATACCGTCATCATAGCGGAGAGCGGGCCCGAGGCGCTCTTGAACATGCAGGACTATCCCGAACTGGACTTGATTATTACCAACTGGATTTTGCCGGAAATGCCGGGTGTGGTGTTCAGTAAGGCAATTCGTGAACGGTTTGTCCTATCTGAGCTGCCCATACTGGTGCTTATGGCCAGCAATCATCCGGAGGATATCCTGGCCGCCTTTGAGGCTGGCGCCAATGATTATCTCACTATACCGGTGGACCTTCATGAATTCAGGGCGCGTGTACGTACCCTGCTGGATATGCGCAAATCCATCCGCACTTCAGTACAGACGGAAATCGCCTTTTTGCAGGCGCAGATCAAGCCTCATTTTCTGTACAATGCCTTGAACGCGATTATCTCAGTGTGCCCTGACGATCCCGAGATGGCAACGGAGCTTCTGCTGGAGCTCAGCCAGTATCTGCGCCGCAGCTTCGACTTTCAGAACCGTGGACAGACCGTGCTAATTCAAAAAGAGCTGGAGCTGGTCAGGTCTTATTTGGCACTGGAGAAAGCGCGCTTCGATGAACGCCTGAACATCGTTTTCGATGTGCCGCAAGATATCATGGGGCTGGTGCCGCCGCTCAGCATACAGCCGATTGTGGAGAATGCCGTAAACCACGGACTGATGCAAAAAGAGTCCGGCGGAACCGTGACCTTGTCCATCCGTGAGCTTCCCCGGCAGCTGCTCGTTTCTGTAACGGATAATGGTATTGGGATGTCCCAGGAAAGAATCGCCGCTGTTCTGTCGGAAGAGCGTACCGAAGGCGGAATCGGCCTGCGGAACATTCAGCGGCGGCTGCTCAAGATGTATGGAACAGGCTTGACCGTTATAAGTGTACCCGGTCAGGGGACAACCATCTCTTATACTATACCGCTAGCGAACGCATCCCAAGAACATTAGGAAACCAGAGGTGATTTTAGACTCATGAAGGCAATATTGATCGACGACGAGAAACCAGCGCTTCAGCATCTTGAACGATTGCTGACCAAGGATGGGCGGCTGAAAATCAGCGGAAAGTATACCTCGGCAAGGCTGGGTCTGCAGCATCTGCAGCAAGACAAAGCGGACGTTGTATTTCTGGATATCGGAATGCCGGAAATGAATGGGCTTGAGGCGGCGGAGCATATTGCAGCCCTCGACCGCGGCATCCAAATCGTCTATATCACAGCATATACCGAGTATGCCATTGAGGCTTTTGAGCAGAACGCTGTGGATTATTTGTTGAAGCCGGTAACCACCCAACGCTTAAGCAAAACACTGGAGAGGCTGGACAGCCGTGAAAAGCAGTCCAGGGTAGTAGAGGAAACCTCCGCTGACAACCGGAGCCTCTCTATTCTGTGCTTCAAACGGCTGGAATTTCTGGACAGCGGCGAACTGGGACGAAAGCTCCAGTGGCGTACGAGCAAAGCGCAGGAGGTGTTCGCACTGCTGCTCCACCATAGGGGGCAATGGATCCTCAAGGATACCATTGTTGATCTGGTATGGCCGGCGTTCCAACCGGAAAAGGCGGTTACCAATCTGCACACAACGGTATACCATATTCGCAAGCTGCTGAAAATCTGGGGTCTGAACGTGCTGGTAGAGTTCTCTCAGGAGCGGTACCGTCTCACTTATGAAGAGGTATCCTTTGATGTGGAAGACTTTATGCTGGGCTGGCGGGGAACCCCCATCGAGACGGATCAGGAGTGGGTTAACCGGGAACGGGTGCTGGCTCTATACCGGGGAGATTATCTGGGCGAACATCATTACGATTGGGCGGAGCCCAGGCGTAAAGAGCTCCAAACCGCCTATCTCCAGATGGCGCTTTGTTCGGCCGAGTATGAACTGAATACGGCCAGACCGAGCACTTCTCTGTCCCGGCTGCTGTCCTTGCAGGTGGTAGACCCGTATTCGGAAGATATCTGCCGGCTGATTCTGCGGAGCTATGCTGATCTGGGTGATTTTATCGGATTAAGGAAACACTACGAGAGCTACAAGGCGCTATTGCACAGCGAGCTTGGTATCCATCCGAACAGTGTCATGGACAGCTGGGTTCAGAGAGTTCTATGAAGATATTGCCAATTATAGGTCTAGAGCATAGAATTTAATGGGGTTGTAACAGATTTATATATCGATAGGGATGGAGTCAAGCATGAATGACAAAGTCGTAATGCCGCTGTGGACCTTCTGCCTTTTCATTGTTGTTATGAACACTACTATGTTCAATGTGTCACTGCCCACCATTATTCAGGATCTGCACATTTCAGCTGATCTCGGCTCGTGGGTAATCTCGGGCTATTCCATTGGCTATGCCTTGTCGACAGTGATCTACAGCAGATTGTCTGATCTGGTGCCCATCCGCAAGCTGCTGACCATTGGTCTGACAACGCTGGGCCTGGCTTCGGTCACCGGATTGTTTGCGCACAGCTTCAATGTTCTGCTGATTACCCGGATTCTGCAATCCGCCGGTGCCGGCGTCATGGCGGGTCTGGGGCTGGTCCTCGCCAGCCGGTATGTGCCGCTCGCCAGGAGAGGTGCCGCCATCGCCATGATCTCTATAGGAAGTGCCATGGCTTTCGGGCTGGGTCCGATTGCTGGCGGTCTGATCAGCCAATATTTCGGCTGGAACGGATTGTTTGGCATTACTTGTCTAGTGCTGCTTGTCTTGCCGGTGCTGCTCTATTTGCTGCCCAAGGAACAGCCTAAGGCGGCGGCGTTTGACCTGTACGGAGCGGCACTTACGGTTATCAATGCCGGAAGCCTGCTCGTAGCCGTAACCAGTAAGTCCTACATATGGCTTGCAGTAAGTGTAGTCTCATTCGGGATTCACGCTGTCCATCTCCGCCAAGCCCGGAACTCCTTTATTAATCCCGAACTGCTCCGGATGTCAGGGTATTTGAAGCTCACAGCCATTGGCTTCAGCATTTTGGTGCTGAATTTGGGTAATTTATTCTTGATGCCGCTTGCTCTGGCCAACGTGTTCCATCAATCGGCGCTGATGATTGGCCTATTTATTGCACCGGGCGCGATTTTGTCGGCGTTTCTGACCCGTTTTGTCGGCCGCTGGATCGACCGGTACGGAAATCTGCGTTTTCTGCTCATCGGCCATGGTGTGCTTGCCGCCGTTATGGCGACCTTTGCCCTGAGCCTGTCCGCGTCACCGTTCGTGCTCTTGTTCGGGTACCTATGCTTCTCGCCGGCTTTTTCAGCAACCATGGCGTCCTTGAACAATGAAGCCTCCGGTATCCTGCCGCGCACCTGGATCGGATCGGGGATGGGGCTTCTGCAACTGATCCAATTCTTCGGAGGATCGGTCTCTGTTGCCGTCTGCGGATTGCTGCTTCATGCCCAGCGGGAAGGGGTGCCATCGAGCGCTTACAAGCATGTCTATGGCCTTCTGCTTGCGGTGAGTCTGTGCTCTCTGGGCCTGGTTCTCTTCTATAGACGATCCTGCCGGCCCGAGTTGAAACGAAATGGTGCTAACGACGTATCAGAAGCATAATAGTGTTCAGGAAGGATGAGGAAAAATTGGATCAGGGAATGAATGTCATTCTGTTTGAAAAGATGCCGGATGGCGAACTGCGAATCATTGAGGAGCGGACCTGGAGCATGAATATGATTACGGCTCTGGAGCATGTCAATTATATTGTAGTCGGCAGCCGGGAGTACGAAGCCGTAGAAGGACGGCTGAATGTGGATCAGGGCAAGCTCGAATTACTACTTGTCCCCATGCGTACGGAAGAATAATGTCAGGAGAGGGAGGGTCTCAAATTGGCAAAGGATGAACAAGAAAAAGAGCCGGTGGCTTCCAGATTATTCACCCCGGACGGCAAACCGATCCGGGTATTGTCCACGTCGCTGGGTATCGCGTTGCTGGCCAATGCTCTATTTATTCCAGGGGGCGTAGGCGCAGCCGGGAGCAGCTCTGCAGATGAGCCCACACTGGTTTCGTGGTCTACCGAGGAGGTCAAAGCTTATTTTGACAAGAATGTAGACTGGAATATCCCTTACCCGGAAGAGAATGCTGGAGAGGTGCTGCAGGAGGACCAAGGAGTAGTCACTTCGGGCGGTACAACGGTCATCAACAATTACGGCGGCTATAACTCCGGCTTTGGCTGGGATGATCTGCTGCTGTACCACATGCTGTTCAACAGCGGCTCCTTCTATTCTTCAAGAGGCTGGTACAATAGCCGCCCGACCTATTATGGCGGCACACGGACGGTCTACAAGGCACCCAGCTATAACAGCGGCAGCTTTCAGAACAAGCCGGTGCCCGGCTCCGTGGTTAAACCGCGGACCTCTACCTCGTCTACCGGTTCGATCACGAGAAGAAACACTTCAAGCAAGGCCGGCGGAGTCGGAGGCAAATCCAGCGGTCTGAGCTCAGGCAGCAAGTCCAGCTCCTCGTCAAAGTCCAGCTCCGGCAAGAGCTCAGGCAAGAGCGGTTTCGGCGGATGAGCCCGGCAGAGAGCGTCTTTGAGTATATCGACCACTCGGGGCTGGAACGGGCTCCGCGTGTAGAAGAGCTGCACGGGCTCGGGTTCACCTGGGCGGACCTGGAGGATGAAGAATACTGGCTGGATGCGGTTGCCGTGATGCGGGGCGAGACCTACAGGGAACTGGAGGAAGCCTCAGTTATGCTCTGGAGTATCCTCGACAAGGCCGTCCGTTATGTCCACCAGCGGCATGATTTATATGAATTGCTGGGCATTCCGCCTGTCCTCTGGCAGATGCTGGACGACACTCCGCTGCCGGAGCCGGGGCTGATCAGCCGCTATGCCAGATTCGATTTTGCCATAGCCGGCGACGGTACGATCAAGCTGCTGGAACTGAACGCCGATACGCCAACCGGGTATGTGGAAGCTTCCATCGCTACACCCTGGATTTGCGGGAAGGCCGGAGTGTCGAGCCCGAACACGGGCATGAAGGATCGCCTGGCTGCTGCCTGGGGTATCGAGCAGCCGGATACGGCGGCTTGTGTTGCTTATGGAACACATCAGGAGGATTCCGGCACCATTGAGGCGCTTGTTGCGCACAGCGGTCTGGATATCCGCTGTGTCGACTGCCTGGATTTGTGGATCGATGAAGGGACAGTCAGAGATGCGGAGGACCGGGTCATCAAGCGGATGTTCGCTCTCTATCCCAAGGAGTGGATGGCGGTGGATGATGGCGGCGAGGCACTGGCCTACGCCATCGAGAGCGGGCAGCTTCAGCTGTTCAACGGTCCGCACAGCATCCTGCTGCAGTCCAAAGGACTGATTGCCGCCGTGTGGGGGATGTATGAGCTGGGCCTTCTCTTCAGCGAGGAGGAGCGTCAGGCGATAGCCAGCTATATCCTGCCAACCTACAACAAGCCTGTATTCTCCGGCAGCTTTGTATCCAAGTCCGTCTTCGGTCGTGAAGGCGGCTCGGTACGGATTTTCGATGACAGCGGATCGCTGGAGCTTGCCGATGAAGACGGCTTCGACAGTAGCGTGCTGTTTCCGACGGTTTACCAGAAGCGGGCGGAGCTGGCCCGCATTCAGACCCCTGAGGGGGAGTTTCACCTGCTCACCGGCATGTTCGTGATCAACGGCGTGCCTTGCGGGCTATTGGGCCGCGCGGGTGGACCGATTACAGGGAATGCCAGTCATTTTATCGCGCTAGGAGTGAGGGGGCTTGAAGATGAACAAGGATAGAAGTCGCCGGAATGGGGGATACCACAGGCTCCATTCGGGAACATTGCTTGGCATGCTGCTGATGGCAGTACTGCTGCTGAGCGCATGCTCGGGCAACGCGAACAGTGTGTTTCATACCGATACGGAGACAACGGACAGTGTATCACGCGTCCCCTGGGACTACAGGGTGGTTGAAGGCACGGTTGGAGATCTGATCGGTAGCGACATGACTGTGTTGCCGGACAATGAGCTGCTTCCGAACGACGGCAATTTTGCCACCGGCGACAAGATATGGACCTTGCAGTTCATGGATGCTGAGCTGGTAACGGATGCCGATCAGAAGAACGATATCCGCCTGTCTTCCTGGGCTACGATTAAGTCGTATGCCGACCAGAAGTCGGCCGCAGAAGATTTGGCCCGCCTGAAGGTGTCCATTACAACGGATGTGGATCTTGTGGGTGTATACAAAACCAAATACAAGGATAAGACCAGAAATTTTGCTGTGGTTGAGCTGCCTTCGGGCAACCGGATCAAGCAGCCGATCGATGACAAGCGCTATACTGCGCTGGAGAAACAAAAGAAAGCCTCTGTTGTACTGGAGGAAGTGCATGATTTCGCCGATTATGATTCGGCCTACGCAAAATTTCGGGGGTGGGCAAATTGACGATTGTGATTAACCTGATTGTCAGCGTGTTGACAATTATTCTGCTGCAGGTGCTCGGGATGGTAGTGTTCAGCCTGATGACTCCGTTCAAGGACATGGAAGAATTGAAAAAAGGCAACGTAGCTGTTGCTCTGGCGCTCGGCGGTAAGTTTCTGGCCACGGCAATTATTCTGGGCGTGGCCGCGTATACGAATACCTCGATCTGGTTCATGATGCTCTGGTTCGCGGTTGGATATGTCTGCCTGATCGCTGCATACTGGATCTTCGAGCTGTTCACACCGGGCTTCAAAATATCCGATCATCTGCAAAAGGGGAATGTCGCTGTAGGCTTGATGCTGTGCCTGGTTTTCGTCGGAACGGCGTTCGCCGTCAGCAGTCTGATCATTTAAGCCGATGCATTTTCTACTGCGTCTCTCAGGAAGGCTGATGCGTCTAAGGAAAAAGTCCATTGGGCTGATCATCCTGGCTTTTATTGTGATGAGTGCAACGATTGCCTTTTTACTGGAGCCAGGAACTTTCCATAACTGGTTTAATGCCTTTTATTGGGTCATGACGACGATGTCCACCGTAGGTTATGGCGACTTTTTTGCCAAATCGGTGACGGGGAAGCTGTTTACCATGTTTCTGTATATTTTCGGCATTGGGCTGCTCAGTTTGGTGATCGGGAAGATTATTGATGCCATGGGGGAACTGCAAAGAAGGAGAGGAGCCGGAACCTTGAGCTTTCATGGGAAAGACCATGTGGTACTGATCAATTGGAACCGCAAAACGCAGGCTGCCGTGGATGAGATTCTCTGCTATTCGCCGGACTGCCGGATCGTCATCATCGACGAGAGCGGTCAGCATCCGCTGCAGCATCTGGAGCATGTCCATTTCATCAGCGGTGACCCTTCCAGCGATGATATCCTGCAGAAGGCGAATATTCATGGAGCCAGGGCAGCGATCATATTCGGGGATACGCGGATCGATGAGGCCTCTTTGACGGATGGCAAAACCCTGCTGATCGCCTCCAGTATTGAACGGATTGCTCCGCAGGTACATACCACTGTTGAGATCATGCAGGAAAAGAACATCCAGAACTTCCGCCATGTCCATGTCAATGAATTCGTGCTTTCGCACGATGCCATTTCAAGACTAGCTGTCCGCTCAGCGCTGCAGGAAGGGAATCCCGAGGTGATTACCCAACTGCTTAGCCGGGAGCATGGTGATGATATCTATGAAATTCCCCGGGATGCCGCTTGGCGTACCTACGGCGATGCGTTTCAGGCGCTGCTCCTTCAGGGAGCGACGCTGCTGTCCGACCGGGGGGACCTTGGCATCAACCGCAAGCTGGATCAGCCGATCCCGCAGGAAGCCAGACTCTATATCGTGTCAGACGAGGAAACCTACCGTCAGATCAAAGGCTAGCAGGACGATATCTATCTATATTTCATCAGAAAAAGAGCTGCACAGGTCCATCAGAACCTTCGTGCAGCTCTTTCTTATTGAAAATTGAATCTTTTATTGAATTAGACACATAATGATCAATTACATAGTTAATTATGTGACTTATATTACCGTTATATTATATAGATAACAGATGTCTTCTCCCTCGAGGATGTGATGGATTGACCCGAAAACTCAGCGCAGCCACCGCGCTTCTACTCTCTCTGCTGCTGGCTTCCTGCAGCGGCGGCGAACCAGCCACCGAACCCACCGCCACAGTTAGTGAGATGATGACCGCAGCTCCTTCCCCGCCGCCCATAGCCCGGGGTATCGATAACCGTGAAGAAAGGCAAGAGTTGAGCACATTTATTGCGAAGCAGCTTACCGGTCCTTACGGTATATATACCAATTTGCTGGGAACCGATGAATCCGGTGAAGCGGCTACCGGTCATGAGGTGCTAAGCGAATCGGCTTCCCTTTTAATGAGAGCAGCCGTGCTTGCCGGCGACAAGGAGCAATTTGCCAGCCAGTGGGCATTGGCCGAGCAAACCTTTGATATGGAGGGCGGCTTCAGCTATCGCTACAGCCCCAAACAGCAGAAGCTGTATCCTGTGAATGCAGCTGTCGATGACCTTCGTCTAATTGGTGCCCTATATGAGGCGGGTGAGATCTTTGACGAGCCGGCTTATACAAAGCAAGCGGATAAATACAGCCAGCGCTTCTATGAGAATAATGTAAAAGAAGGATATATGTACGATTTTTATGACAGAATTTACAAAACTACAAATGGCTTCATAACATTGTGTTATATTGATTTAGGCACATTGCGAAAAATGTCGATTTCTAACGAATTAAGAGGTATATTATTGCATAACATGGATGGGATTCTGGAGGAGGGCTACCTCTCGGATACGTTCCCATTCTATGAGACGAGATTCGATTATGGTACAGGAGTTTACAGCTCGGAGAATATCAATACGGTGGAATCCCTCCTGAGTATTCTGCATTTGGCGGAGACGGGCCGGCAGAAGGCCGCGAGTATCCGCTATATCAAGGAACAAGTCGAGGCAGGAACGCTTTACGGGCAATACTCCCGAGACGGGAAGCCGCTGAATGAGATAAGGTCCACCGCGATTTATGCTCTGGCGGCTATGATTGGCGCAGTGGCCGGAGACGATGCACTCTACCAGTCGGGAATTTCGCGAATGAACGAATTTCAGGTGCAGGAGACGAACAGTCCACTGTTCGGCGGATTCGGCAATACAGATACCGGACAGGCGTATTCTTTTGACAATCTTATGGCTTTGCTCGCTTATTCTTATTCACTCTAAACCACAGTAACGAAGGTGACCCGCATGATCGATGACAACCTGGTAAAAACAACGCTGCGGCAGCATATGATGCTTACCGGACGGCGGGTTTCTCCCGCTCTTGTAGCAGCCTTCGGAGTATTACTGGTTACAGTTATAGCTCTGTTTACAGCTCCCTATTTAGGAATGGCCGACAATGGAGACTTTTTCCGGAATATCTACAGCAACGGCCTCTACTTCAGCTTGCCTGACTATGACAGCAAGTATTTTGGCTATTTCATCAAACATTATGGAATCTATCAATATTATAACGAGAATGGTGCTACGCTGGATTCTTCACAGTCCTTGTTCATTAAGCTGGCTATAGGGCTGAATAAGCTGATGTTCAGCAGCACTGTATTCGACATCCGCTTTCAGGCGGCTATTTATACGGTCCTCTATGTTGCTGCGGTCTATCTATTAATAGAGGCGGTTACCTGCAAAATGTCCCGCAAGCAAGGCATGATTATTGCTGTTCTTGCTGTTTTTGTATTTGGTGATACCGGGTATACCGCTTATTTCAACTCCTTTTACAGTGAAAGTGTCGTCATGATCATGATGATCTTCGTCTTTGCCTCCTGGCTGCTGATCTACCGCAAAAGATACAATGACTACGCTCTTCTTGGCCTGTTCGTCCTCAGCAGCATTATTCTGACGACCTCCAAGCAGCAGAATGCTCCAGTGGGTATGATTATTGCTGTGCTCGGAATTTCGCTGGCCTGGGTCCGGCGGGACCGCCTGTTCCGCAGTCTGACGCTTGTATCCATGGCGCTGCTGATGTGTGCCGGCATTGCCACCTACCTGAACATTTCCAAAGAATTCGTCAATATCAACCAATATCATGCCATGACCCGGGGCGTACTGAAGGAATCCTCCAATCCGGAAACGACGCTGAAATCGTTTGGGATTGATGAACAATACGCCATTCTGAAGGGCAGCATCTATTACGAGCAGTATGGAACGGTAGATGTGAATTCGCCGATTCTGCAAAAGGATTTCTACAGCCGCTACGGCTTCGGCTCCATTCTCAAAAACTATCTCACGCATCCCGATCAGCTCAGCTCCATCCTGAATGTGGCGGCGCGGAGCGCTTTCTCCATCAAGCCTGCGGCGATGGGGAATTATGAAGAATCGGCAGGCAAGGCCTTCCGGGCCCAGAGCCATTTCTTCACGGCCTATAGTCTGATTAAGCAGAAGCTTGCCCCCAAAACCTTCGGGTTCATCCTGCTCTGGATGGCGGTGGTCATAGGCCTCTATGCGCCTTCTTGTGTGAAGGCTGTCAGAGCCAGGGATATGAGGGGCTTGCAGCGGATGGTGCTGATTCTGGCCAGCATGGCGGTTGGCCTGTCAGGGATATTTGTCTCCATTATCGGAGCAGGGGATGCCGATATTTCGAAGCATGAATTTCTGTTCACTCTATCCTTTGATCTGGTCAGCTTCATGCTGACTTCAAGCGTGATTGGGCGGAAGGTATCCCCTGGCCGCCAGCGCACAGCTAGTACGGCAGGACAATACCCTGAAGTACAGGAGGGTGTGAGCGCTTGAACCGACAGAGGATTACCAGCCTGCTGCTGCCGCTGATCATTGCTGTGCTTACACTTCTGTCTGCCGCGCCGCCGGCCTATGCCGAGGCCATGCAGGGAGCTTACGCTCCCCAGAAGGTGCTGCTTCTGTATGACAGTCTGGGCAAAGGAACCGCCCGGGAAGGCAATGTCAGTGAGCTGCAGCGGCTGTTGTCGGCCTTTGGAAGTGAAGTGACCCTCCTCAGCCTGGACCGTTACGAGCAGGGGATGCTAGACGATTTCCCCCGGGTTATCACCGTCATCAATGCGGCAGATCTTACATCTGCCAACCGGGCTTATCTTGAGGATGCAGAGCACTACCAGGGACAGACACTGCATGTCGGCTATCATCCGCCTGCAAGACTGCTGCAGGTGCTCCAGTTGAAGACAGGAATTGTGGATGAAGATCTAGCCGATCTTACGGTCGGTCAATGGAGCGGCCCCAATCTTCAGGTAAGAGATATGCCTTACATTGCAGCCGTAAAGGCAGAGCGTACGTATGGAAGCTTTACCCTGAAGAACAGCGGCCGCAAGCTGCCGTATGCGGTAACCGCCGGGAGTTACACGTATGTGCCTTACCTGGAGCAGGGCAATGCCAGCGTAGTAGGGATGGCTTATGTACTGAAGGAATGGCTGGGGAGCAAAGCTGCTCCGCAGACTTATCTTGTGCTGAAAGAGATTTATCCGTTTTCAGATCTCACACTGCTGGAAGAGGCGGCGGATCGTCTGTACAAGGCAGGCATTCCATTTATCGCAAGCATCCGTCCGGTGTTCAGCAATACCGATTTTCCGGCGATGTTGCGTTATCTGGAGGCGCTGAAGGTAGTTCAGGCGAAGAATGGCAGCATCCTGGTGAATGCGCCAGTGATCATGCCGTCGATCAACAGCATCGACCATTCGCTCGGGGAGAAGATGGGCGGGTTCATAGATTTACTGGTTAAGAGCGGCATTGCGCCGCTGGGTGTCGGGGCTGATCTATACTGGACCTATGACAAGGAGTACGCGGAAGCAGGGATGGGATTTTTTGATTCCACAGTGCTGTTCCCGGATGAGAATGTCCTGCATATGGAACGGACGAATGTATCCAGGGTGTTTGCATCTTCTCTCTATAGTCTATCGCCGGGCTTCCTGCAAGGGCTGAGCCACACCGCCAAAGCGGTGCCACAGTTGCCGCTCAATACGGCAGTCACCGCAGACCTTCCGGAGAATGAGGCCGGACTTGACGAGCTGCTGCAGACGCTGGAAGAGGGGTGGATCTCTTTTGCCGATTACAAGCAGGGGGCGCACCAGACGGTTACGGATAAGAATACGGTCGTCTCCGCAGATGGAGTGGTGTCGGTGAATGGCTCCCCCCTGAATATCGGTTATGCCGCGGAGGCCGTAAACAATGACTACCAATACAAAGAAGCGCAGGTCCGGAGCTTCACCAAGCTATTCAGTGTGCAGAGCAAATTTTTTATTGTAGTGATTATAGTCGCGTTGCTGCTGTTCGGAGGTTTGTTGACTGTCGGGTACAAGCTCTACCGGAGAAAATTTTTGAAATAACGAAAACAGGATGTAGGAGAACAACATGACGATCTCAGATGTGCTTATGGTAATTGCGGTGATCTGCATCTGGTCCCTGCTGCTGGTCAACGTGGCTCTATTTATAGCGGGCTATCTGTATTACATTGCAACTGAAAATGAAGATGTTCCTGAGATTAAGGGCGAGTATCCTTTCGTTACGATTATGGTGCCGGCCCACAACGAAGGTGTTGTCATCAGCAAAACCGTCGAATCCCTGCTGGCGCTGGATTACCCGCATGACCGGTACGAGATTATTGTGATTAATGACAATTCTTCCGACAACAGTGCCGAACTGCTGGGCCATATTCAGAGCCGTCTCCCGGAACGTAATCTGATCATTATCAACACGGATGCGGTCACGGGCGGCAAAGGGAAGTCCAATGCGCTGAACATCGGCTTCACCCGCAGCAGAGGCGAATTGATCGCTATCTATGATGCAGATAATACGCCGGAGCGGCCCGCACTGAGGTATCTTGTCGCCGAAATCATGAATGATGCCACGCTGGGCGCGGTGATCGGCAAATTCCGGACCCGCAACCGCAATGCAAGCCTGCTCACCCGGTTTATTAATATTGAGACGCTGTCCTTTCAATGGATGGCCCAGGCCGGGCGCTGGAAGCTGTTCAAGCTGTGCACGATCCCCGGCACCAACTTCATTATGCGCAGGTCGATTGTGGAGAGCATTGGCGGCTGGGATGTCAAAGCAATCGCTGAGGATACGGAGATCAGCTTCCGCATTTATATGATGGGCTACCGGATCAAATTCCAGCCCAAATCGGTCACCTGGGAGCAGGAACCGCAGACGGTGAAGGTCTGGTTCAAGCAGCGCACGCGCTGGGCCAAGGGCAATATCTATGTCATTGTCAAAAATATCCCTCTGCTCTTCGACCGTTCGGCAGCCAAAATCCGCTTTGATATTCTGTATTACCTGTCCATCTACTTCCTGCTGCTGATCTCGCTGGTCACCTCCGATCTGCTGCTCGTGCTGCATGCGATGGGCTACGTGCATACTACCATTGCCGGACTCAGCAGCTTCCTGTGGCTGCTCGCAGTGATTCTGTTCGTAGTGGGCATCTTCGTCACACTCACGACAGAAAAAGGTGAGATGAGCCTGTCCAACCTGTGGATCATTATGCTGATGTATGTATCCTACTGCCAGCTGTGGATGGTCGTTGCCGCTTATGGACTATACAACTATCTGAAAGACGTCATCTTCAAACGGGAAGCCAAGTGGTACAAAACGGAACGATACTAAGACACCAGCAGGACAAGAAATCAGTGATACAGGAGACCAAGACGATGAACAAAAAACAGATGATGATATGGGCGTTCTGCCTCTCCCTTTTCCTGATCCCGATCCGGGCGGCTTCTGCAGCTGCAGCGGTCCCGGTTGGCGAAAAGCTGATCTATGAGACCGCATTTACCGGCACTGACAGTTCACTTACGGGAACAAGCTCGCAACAGCAGTATTTTACAGTAATGGACTACTGGAATGTCGAGGGCCTGAAGGTCAATCTGCATTTTCAGATTTCGCAAATTACAGTGGATCAGATTTCCAGTGTTACGCTATCGCTGAACGGCAGCCCCTTTTACTCCTTCAGACCCTCTCTGCAAAACAACGGGGAACAAAGTATATCCGTTAACGCACCTAAGAGCTTCCTGAAGAATGGGGTGAATACGCTAAGCATTCAGGGATATCTGCGGACAGCGGAGGAGAATAATCAGGTCTGCTACGTGGACAATACACCGGATAACTGGCTGCATCTGTTCAATACCTCCGATGTTGCGGTATCCTATACCACCAAGGCTCTGAGCGGCGGCATCAGCGATTTCAGCAAGCGTTTCTCCGGTATGGATTATGTAAAAAAAGGCCAAAGCCTCCTGAGCGTACCGGACAATGCCAGCGGCTCCGAGCTGGAAGCAGCCACCTACGCCTTATCCGGCTTCGCCAAGGCCAATACCCTGCCGGGCACAACCCTGCCGCTGCTGCCTTACAGGGGAGAATCGGTTAAGGACAGGGGACTCGTGATTCTGGTTGCCCTGGCGGACCGTATACCTGGTGAATTGAAGCAGCAGCTGGATTCTTCCGTGGACTTGGGGGGACATGCCCTGATCCAACTGGTGAACAAGGATACGCGGCCTACCCTGGTGGTCACTTCCAAGGATGAGAGCCTGCTGATCAAGGCCGGACGGCTCCTTGCCAGCCGGCAGCTCGTCAGCCAGATCAGCAGCAACACGAAGGTCGTGGATGAGGCCACCGATGTGTCGTCTCCGGCTTATGCCATCAGCTCGAACGTGACCTTTACTGAAACCGGCGACAAGCTGACCGGTCCGAACCATCAGGAGCAGACCTATTTCGTGTCTCTGCCGTCGAACCGCTCGATTGCCGATTCCGGCAAGATCAGCCTGGATTTCCGCTATGCGGAGAATCTGGATTTCGACCGCTCGCTGGTAACGGTGAGCATTAATGATACTCCAGTCGGCAGCAAAAAGCTGACCAAGGAGCTGGCTAACGGCGATACACTGAATCTGGCGATTCCGCAGAGTCTGAATATCTCCGGCAACTTCTCAGTGACGGTGGCCTTCGACCTGGAGATGCAGAATGCCATCTGTACCCCGAATACGGGACAAATGCCTTGGGCCTATATCAGCAAGGAAACGGCTATGCATCTGAATACCAAAGACCGGACGGATCTGCTGTTCAATAATTATCCTTATCCGTTCCTGCGTGATGAAATCTTCAACCATGTGGCGGTTGTGCTGCCTCAGAAGATGGATAACTACTCCTACCTGAGCCTGGCGAATGTCTTCAATCTGCTGGGCCAATATGCGGGCGGGAATACAGGAGATATCCACTATTACACCGATACTGTCGGTGCGGATAACCTGAAGGACAATAATATTATCGCTATCGGCTCCTATAAGGACAATAAGGTCATTCGTGACAACAATGACAAGCTGTACTTCCGGTACAGCAAGGACGGGTCCTCGTTTATCTCTAATGAGAAGATGAGCATTGATGAGCAATACGGGGCAGAGATCGGCACATTGCAGCTGCTGGAGTCCCCTTATCAGAGCGGACGGGGCTTTATGGCGGTGACTGGAGCCAGTACGGAGGATATCTATCTGGTCTCCAAGCTGATCGCCAGCGAAAAAGACAAGTGGAAGGTATACGGCGATAGCGTCACCGCCGACAAAGACGGCAACGTCAGCGCGTACCGCTTCAAAACGATTACCGGAGCAGCCAAGGACTCCGTGATTACACAGATTACAGACCGCAGCGATGTGCTGGGATTCGTAGTGGCTGTCGTGCTTGCGGTCGTGCTTATGATCGTGTCGCTGCTTCTGCTCCTCCGTAAACATATGAAGAAACGTGGTGATAAGCATGAGACGTAACCGCAGCAGCCTGTTTTCCGATATAGCCTTTTTGGTATTCCTGGTGCTGATCTTCATATGTATCGTGTTTATCGCAGGCTCTCCCGATCATTACATCCAGAATATTATTATTTTAAATATCGCTTTTCTGCTGGCGCTGGTCACCTATTTCACCAACGTAACCGCCGGATTGGTCCTTAATCTTGCATTTATCTTCGGATACGGCTTTTTTGTTCTCTACCAGACGGTGTCGGAGGGTGAGACCATTGGCGTTAATACGTATTTTTGGCTGGTTATGACTCCGCTGCTTACGGTGATGCTGTGGGTGTTCACCTCCACTATCCGGGAGCTGCAGGCCGAGAACGAACGGCTGGAGAAACGAACGGCTAATCTCGCCACTGTAGACGAGAACACCGATTTGCGCAACACGATATCTTTTCAAAAGGACGCCAGTCTGTTCACAGGGATTTCTACCCGCTACAGCATTCCGCTGACCCTGTTGGTGGTCAAGGTGAAGTACTGGAGCGAAATCCGCCGTCTGATTCCTGAAGAGCAGTTATCCGAGGCGATCTATGATGTCTCCCAGCTTAGTCAATCCAGTATCCGCACCAATGATGCGCTGTATCTGCTGGACAAGGAGGATGCCACCTGGGGGCTTCTGCTGTTCACGGACCGCGAAGGGGCCAAGATTGTAATCGAACGGATTAAATTCAAGCTGCAGGAATTGAATGACACGGAGTTCTCTAAGAAATATAAGGTCAATCTGGGGCTGAAAATCGGAGCCGTGCAATATGAGGAAGCAACGATAGAGAATCCGTTAGACTTTATTGTTCAGGCCAAGAAGCAGCTGGAGTATGATGTGTAGCCGATAAACTAGCCCGTATATGTATAGATAGCGATGAGCACGCTGGTGGCTCATCGCTAATTGGTCTGGAACGTTTGACGGCACTTGTGTACCGCAATAACGGCAAAAATGCCGTTGCTGGAGGTCCGCCGGGCAGTCTGCTCTGCAAGAACGGCAAAAATGCCGTTGTTGGTGAGCCACTGGGCAGTCTGCTCTGCAAGAACGGCAAAAATGCCGTTGTTGGAGTCCCGCCGGACAGTCTGCTCCGCAATAACGGCAAAAATGCCGTTGTTGGAGTCCCGCCGGGCAGTCTGCTCCGCAAGAACGGTAAAAATGCCGTTGTTGGTGAGCCACTGGGCAGT
>NZ_JBQENA010000003.1:0-430696 GCF_052044425.1 Paenibacillus sp. 22594 | reverse complement strand
CCGTTGTTGGAGTCCCGCCGGGCAGTCTGCTCCGCAAGAACGGTAAAAATGCCGTTGTTGGTGAGCCACTGGGCAGTTTGCTCCGCAATAACGGCAAAAATGCCCGTTGTTGGAGGTTCAGCGGTCGCTTTGTCCTTGACCCAGATGAGGAATGCACGTTCAGATAGAGTCTGGATGTGCATGGCAGCCCGTTGCAATACCAATGTTCAGGATAAGGTCCATATTCTGGACGCAGGGCCCGGGCTGTACTAAGATTAGTTTATCTGCTGCAGAGCATTGCCAGCATAAGAACTAAAAGTACGAAAACCTGAGCCCCGGCTGCGTAAGCTCCCTTCAGGCAACTGGCCCATCGGGTATCGGAACAAGGAGGCATAGAAAATGGATTTGGGCCTTGCAGGAAAGTCGGTATTTGTTGCGGCAGCAAGTAAAGGATTGGGTCTCGCGACCGCGCTGGAATTTGCACGCGAAGGCGCGAAGGTGACGATTGCCAGCCGGAGTCTAGAACAGCTTGAATCGGCCCGGCAGACCATCGCGGAGGTAACCGGTCGGGAGGTGGCGGTGGTACAGATGGATGTGACCCGCCCCGAGGAGATCCGGCGGGCGATTGAAGCCGCCGTCGAATACGGAGGCGGGCTGGATGTGCTGGTCACCAATGCCGGAGGCCCGCCGGGCGGCGGCTTTGAGGATATGGACGATGCTGACTGGACCGGCGGTTATGAGCTTACGCTGATGGGCACAGTGCGTATGATCCGCGAAGCGCTGCCTTACTTACGCTCAAGCGGCAGCGGCCGCATTGTAGGCGTCAGCTCGGTATCAATCAAGCAGCCGATTGGCGGACTGATCCTCTCGAATGTCTTCCGGGCGGGTGTGAGCGCGCTGTTCAAGACGCTTGCTACCGAGTTGGCCCCGGCAGGCATACTGATCAATTCGCTTGCACCCGGCCGCATCGGCACAGACCGCATTCTGCAGCTCGACGGCAAGCGGGCAGAGGCCCGCGGCATCTCCCGGGAGCAGGTCGAGCAAGAGGCGCTGGTTCAGATTCCGGCTGGAAGAAGCGGCACACCGGAGGAGTTCGGCAAAGCGGCCGTATTCCTGGGCTCTTTTGCCAATACCTATATCACAGGTCAGTCCCTGCTGATTGATGGCGGGATGGTGAAGTCGCTCTAGCTGGGCTGTGTATTGATTTTGGTGGTTGACTCCGCGCTCCAGATCACGTATGATAGTATGGCGTGTAAATCTGTGGATTTAGTTATCTCCCTAGAGATCGCTTCATTTTGCCATAGAGATTGTATATGTACGGGAAGGAGGTTACTACAATGAAAGAAGGCATACACCCTAAATTCAACCAGGTGATTTTCCTGGATGCCAGCGTAGGTTTCAAATTCCTGAGCTCGTCCACTAAATCGTCCGGTGAAACTATGGAATGGGAAGACGGCAACACTTATCCTGTGATCCGTGTGGACTCCAGCTCCGCATCCCACCCGTTCTACACTGGTAAACAAAGAGATACCGAAACTGGCGGCCGTGTTGACAAGTTCAAACAACGGTTGGCTCAGAAGAAATAATAGTTTGGCCACAGAGGATATTCCGCAGCCATGCAGATGGCGGATGGAAGGTCCTCTTTTTTTTTGTACAAGCTGCTTATCAACCGCAGATTTCGGGTAATAATAAGCAGGTGGGAAGTGGAAGGTGTCAATTATAGCGTTTGGAATGGCATGTAATGTGTTTTCCGAAAGGTAGTTGATTTCACCCATGTACTATCTGAAAGGCAAAAACAAATCGAGATGGCGTCGATTGTTTACCGGAAAAGTACCCTAGCCTCTGGAACCTGGCATAACTAAACATTCACTTCTCACCTTTTGAAGACTCTGCGGGCTGCCCGCAGAGTCTTCGTTGTGTTCCGAAGGCGCAGATCTGTGCCGAAGAACCAGTGATTCCCTTTGATCCTTACGCGAAGCGGATGTCCCGGAGCACCCGGAATTATTTGTAAGGATCATTCATTTGTGCGAAGGAGTAAGCTATAATAAGGCGAAGCGATCTCAAAAATAGGAGAAATATGACATGCCGTGGATGCAGGGTTATCCGTTTTATCTATTAATGGGCTGTGTTCTGAGTCTCTATATGGGCGTCAGTTCATACAAGTACCGCTCCACACCAGGAAGACGCTATTTATGGATCTTAATGCTGCTGGTCAGCTTGATCTTTGCGGCTACGGCCGGAGAGATGATATCGGTTTCTTTTCAGGCCAAGCTTTGGTGGAAGAATCTGCAGCAGCCCCCGCTATTTCTAAGCACGATCTTTACTTACGCGGTAATCAAAGAGTATGTGTCCCGTTCTACGGAGGGGCTGGCCAGGAGGCTTGCCTTCTTTTGCATTCCGGTTGCCCTTGATGTGGCGCTGATCTTTACCGATTCGTATCATCACCTGATGCGCAGCGGGATTGGACTTGCCACCGTGGCGGGCGTCACCGGAATAGTAGTTCAGCCCACGGTGCTGAGTATGATACTGATTGCCTATGACCAGATGTTCGGGTTATATGCCGTTTATTTACTGGCTTTATCCTTACTGAATTCCCCCAAATATTATTTTCGGCGGAATCTAATGCTGCTGGGAGGGCTGCTGATTCCGGTTCTATCGGTGTTTTTGCTGCCGCTTCTCAGAATTACCATTACAGGCTTCACGGCATTTACTTATTTGCCGCCAATTCTTGCCGGATACCTCAGCATTTTCCGCGATCCGCGGCTGTCGCTGTATCCTCTGGCCAAGAGTAAAATCTTTGAGAATATGAAAGACGGCATTGTGCTGACGGACCGCTATGACAACATTATTGATATAAATGAGGCTGCTGACTCCATGCTGCGCAGCTTGCTGAAAGAGCAGCAGGAGCCTAGGAACAACACCTGGATGGGCAGGAGTATCCATCTGCTGCTGAACCGCTATGAAGATATCGCATCACACTATTCCAAACGCATCGAGGGGCAATTCGAAATTAAAGCGCCCGGCGAGGAGGATGCCTGGGTTGGCGTCTCTCTCATTGCCACTGAACGGGGCAAGGCCGAAACTACGGGGATGCTCATGGTATTTAGTGACCTCAGCGAGAAGAAGCGTTATGAACGTGAACTGCTCCATCAGGCAACAGTAGATGATCTGACTGGCCTCTATAACCGGAGGCATTTCATGCGTCTGTTACAGCAGTATCCTGTACGGGACGGAGCGGGACTAGCGCTGCTTCTGTTCGACATAGACGATTTCAAATTAATTAACGATACATACGGGCATATGGCTGGCGATCTGGCACTGGTGAACTTCTCCCGCAAGATCCTTGCAGAATACGAGAACAAGGGGATTGCTGGCAGGGTGGGCGGCGAAGAGTTCGCCGTGTGCTTCTTCACAGGCAGCGAGAACGAGGCGCTGAGAGAAGCAGAGTGCTTCCGGGAAACGATGGGCGGGCATGTGGTCCATTTGGGCGAGGGGCACAGCATCAGGCTTACGGTCAGCATCGGAATTGCCTTCACGGAGCGCAGCGATGTTACCTTTGAGGATCTGTACCGCCAGGCCGATGAAGCACTGTATCTATCCAAGGCCACCGGCAAAAACAGAGTTACGCTGGGCCGCGAGCCGGCCATTCGGGAAGCACTCAAAGGATGAGTACATAGAATATATGATTTGACGCACATATCAAAAAGCCGCGGTCCTGCATTTTTGCAGAGCACCGCGGCTTTTTTTGAAATATAAAGATTTATAGGGTTCACACTATTGCGAGCTCGAAAACCTAATGCTGCTCCGTCTCCAAAACCACCTTCAGGGCTGTTCCCGTTGGGGGCAGGCTGCGGGTCAGGAAGGGGCTATAGAAACCGATAACCTTAGTGCCCTCGGTCAGATCCGCAGGAGACACAGCTTCTCCGCTTGGGTTAATGACAACCGTAGCCTCCGTCAGACGAAGCACAACTTCATTTTGCGACTTCTCGCTTAGTGCACTGCCGCGGATACGGATGCTGACCGTGCCATCCCCGGCGGTAATGACTTGCTGGATGGTGCCTGCCGTGCCCAGGAGTTCATCTGTTGATTCCGCGTCCAGTACAGTGATCTGGTAAGCCGGAGTTTGCGGAGGCAGGCTGCGGGTGGAGATCAGGGAGTGCTGAGCCTCAATAGTCATGCCGATGTGAAGCTCGCTGAAGGCCAGCTCCGAGCCGTCTTTGCGGACAAGCTGGGTATCTTTGCCCACGTTCAGAACGATTCCTTCTGTACCGATCCCCCGGATATGCACGGACTGGTAGTTGTCCGCATCGGTAATGGAAGTGATCACGCCGGTCTCACTGAGACCATCTGCTGCCGGACGAATCAGAATCTGTTGTCCCTCCACGGTTACCGTTTGATACAGCACTTTACTTATAAAAGAGGCGGGGACATACAGCTTGCCCTGCTTTGTTTGCGGAGCTGTACCGAGCGTGATGTACCTTTTATTGATTGTATAGCGGTCTTGGCCGCTCTTTACTGTGGTGAAATTGCTCTCCTTATTCAGGTCTACGGCCTTCGTCTGCGCATTCCAGGCCACCGTGAAGCCAAGCGCACCGGCAACAGCGCGAAGAGGAACCAGAGGCTCTTTGCTGCCGGAAGGCTGGTAGCCGGACTCCGAAAGAGCAGTCCCGCTCAGGGATATGGAGAATATAGCAGCTGCAGAAGAGGAAGCCTTTACGGCGCTGAAGTTTGTGGATGAAGCACTAGGGGCAGCAGAGACCCCTCCGGTGGTAAGGGCGAGCGACAGGGTTAGCAGGATTGCACTTGTTTTTAGGATGGCGTTCATGACGGATGCTCCTTTGGTCAGATTCTCTGGTGCCGGGTCTGTTAACCTCTAAACGTCAGGGTATGGGATTTTGTTGCATAAGTCCCATATCCGTTTAGAATGAAAATATTAACAATAGCTTCAATACAGACGCTTAGGAGGAGAACTATGTATCAGACATATATTTTTGATCTGTATGGCACGCTGATTGACATTGAGACGGACGAGGAGCAACCCGGAGTCTGGGAGCGGCTCGCGCTCCACTTTGGTTATCATGGCCTGACTATTACCGGAGAGGAGCTGCAGCGGCGGTTTCTGCTGGAACGGGACCGTCAGCTGTCCGCTGCTGCACAGCACTGTGAGTTCCCGGATTTTGTGATGGAGGAGGTCTTCCGGGAGGTAGCCCGCTATTTGGGCGGGAACCCTGGACAAGCCTGGCTGCACGAAACCGTAAGATGGCTGCGCACCTTATCCATGATTAAGATTTCCCTGTATGACGGGGTTGGGGAAATACTGCGGCACCTGAGATCACGCGGCAAAAAGGTGTTTCTGCTCTCCAACGGCCAGAAAACCTTCATCGAAGCAGAGCTGACCATGCTGGGTATTCTCCATTTATTCGACGGGGTTGCGATATCCTCTGAGGCAGGCGTCAGCAAACCTGATCCGCTGTTTTACCGCTATTTGACAGAGAAGTACGGGGCTGATCTAAGCTCGGCTGTTATGATCGGCAATGATCCGCGTACAGACATGGCAGGTGCGGCAGCAGTGGGAATTGATTCCTGCTTCATTCGTACGGCTTCCTCTCCGGCTGACGTTCCGGTGCATAGCACTGTCCAAATCTGGGATGGCGATTTACGCAAAATTCCCGGCTGGAACCTGTAGGTTTCTGGACTACTGGCGACACATTTGCTCCCGGTTCCGGCCAGATTTATAATATGCCTAAGATCTTAATATTTGGGAGAGAAGGGCTGGACCATGACCTTAATTATCATCGCTGTTTTCCTTGTGGCGCTGGCCGTGTTGGCTTACGTTGTAATGACCTTTTATCCTTCCTTTGGCCGCAGAGCCTCCAAGGAGGAAAAGCGGATGATCAGCCGCTCGCTGAATTACAAGAATGGGAAATTTGTGTATCCTACAGCAACTGTGATGATGGAAAACAGCGCTGGAAGCGGCTTTTCCATTCTCAAGGATTTCATCAAAGGCAATCCCCGCTCGCGGCCGCAGCAGCCCCTGATTCCGGTGAAGCTGCGGCCCGGTTCGATTCAGGAAACAGGGGACACCCGGGTGACCTGGTTTGGACATTCGGCTGTTCTGCTGGAGATAGATGGAGTGACGCTATTCCTTGACCCTATGCTGGGCCGCTCGCCATCCCCTTTCCCATTTGTTGGGGGCCGGCGATACAGCAAGCAGCTGCCAGCCCAGATTTCGGAGCTGCCTCACATCGATGCCGTACTGCTCTCCCATGACCATTATGACCATCTCGACTACGGCTCGATCAAGCAGTTGAAGGACAAGGTGGGTATGTTCATTGTACCGCTTGGCGTCGGCGCACACCTGCAGCGCTGGGGGGTGAGCCGTGAGAACATCCGTGAACAGGACTGGTGGGATGAAATCCGGTATGCGGGGCTTACGCTGACCAGCGCTCCGGCGCGGCATTTCTCCGGGCGCAGCCTGCTGGACCGCAATACCACTCTCTGGTGCTCATGGATTATCCAGGGATCGGAGACGAAGATCTTTTTCAGCGGGGACAGCGGCTATGGCCCCCACTTTGCCGAGATTGGCGAGAAGTACGGACCCTTTGATCTGACCCTGATGGAATGCGGTCAATACGATCCACGCTGGGCGGATATTCATATGCTTCCGGAACAGACGGTCCAGGCGCATCTGGATGTGCGCGGCGCCCTCATGATTCCGATTCATTGGGCGGCATTTACCTTGTCGATGCATGACTGGACTGATCCGGTGGAGCGTGTCTTCGCAGCGGCGAAGGCGCAGAATGTGCGTCTGGCTACACCGCGTATCGGTGAGCCGGTCTATGCGGGTTCCGCCGAGGTCCCTTCACTGGCATGGTGGAAGTAAGAGGCGGGACGGAGCAAGGACTTGTGGTACAATAGCTGTGCATAAATGCCAGAGGAGCTGACTATACGAATATGAGTGATCAAGTGAATGAGCGGGAGCTGCTGGAGGTGTTGGCTGCGGAGACGAAAGTCGATCCGAAGCTGATTGAGCTGGTGCTGAAGCATGAGCAGACCTTTATCAACAAGGCCAAAGCAAATGCCAAAGGTGAGGTAGACATCGATAACGATGATCTGGTGGATTATATCGTCGCCCAGCGCGATGTGAAGCTGGATGAACTGACTGTAGAGAGCATCCTTGATGCTGAAATGGATTATCTAATGGATAAAGGGCTAGCCGGATATATCGACTAACCCTTGCGGCTGCCTGGTTTTCGGTCTTTGCGGAGGCCGTAGACCGGGCAGAATATTTTTATTTTTAATGATTCCTTTGCTTTCGGAGAATTAATGTGATACAATAAATTCAAACATAAAGCTTAACCTTAATTCACATATTGTAAAGGGTTATCATTTGTGCGTATGAAGCCTTTTCCAATGTGTGAATTTTTATTTGTTCGTACAATACGTAGGAATAAAAGGACATGTGTTAAATAAAATTTTGGAGGTAATATCATGCAAACAGGTACAGTTAAATGGTTCAATGCAGACAAAGGTTTCGGTTTTATCGAGGTTGAAGGCGGAAGCGACGTATTCGTACACTTCTCCGCAATCACTGGCGACGGCTTCAAATCTTTGGACGAAGGCCAACGCGTTGAGTTCAACGTAACTCAAGGCGCTCGTGGACCACAAGCCGAAAACGTTGTAAAACTGTAATTTTGAAATCAGGCTGTCCTTAACACATGTTGAGGGCAGCTTTTTTTTTGACACTGAACAAGCCGCTGCAGCCCTGCCATAACGCCCGTTAAGGGGTGTGGACATCTTCTCAATTCGAACCAAGGAGGGGTACTTATGTATTTTCGTAAAAAAGCGCTGGAGGATCTTCCACAGGAAGACACAGCCATCTGGTCCTGCACCAAAGAGGATTGCACAGGATGGATGCGCGATAACTTTGCCTTTCAATATGTACCTACCTGCTGGCAATGTAACTCTCCAATGACTAGAAGCATGAAGATACTGCCTATGCTTGTGAACACGAATTTTGACATGAAGGCGATCAAGAAGGGCATTACGATTACGTAATCTGCCGCTTCAGTAAGCCGATCTATACATTTAGACAGCACTAAGAATATCATTTAGCAGTCGGTTCCTTTTGAGGAGCAGGCTATTTTTTTTGTTCAATAAGGCCTTTAACAGAACCCTCTGCAAGGGGAACTGCTTAAGGGTTTTTTTGGTTCGTCTGGCTGAAGGCGGTATTTGCTCTTGACATTCGGCGAAACTTTTGGAGAATAAGGTTGGAAACGCTGCCACGTGAAAGAGGGAATCCTGTGTGTATGGGAAAATAAAGGAACTAAATACGCTGCGCAATCAAATATTCATTGGGTTTCTGCTTGTTATGCTGGTGATTATTGCTGTGTCCGGGGCATTTGTGTATAACAGGGTCTCGTTTTTGCTAAAAAATAATGCGGAGCGGCACATTCAGCAGACTGCGGTGCAAGCTAACGGGAGGCTGGATGCGCTGATCGACCAGATCGACAGCCTGACGGAGCAGGTAGCGAATCACCCGACCGTTCAGCAGCTGCTGACGGAAGAGCTGAACGGCAAATCCGTGTCTTTTAACCAGCGGCAGTCTCTGCTGCAGATTGTCTCCAGCTACCAGGCCTATATGCCGAGTGTGGGTTCTCTGGAACTGTATACGGCGGATTACCGGCTGCTGTTCCCGATTAAAGAAGGCAGCCTTGGCACAAGGATCAGCAATCCTTACATCACTGAAGCGAATACCCAAAAGGGCAGGCTGGTCTGGATCGGCGTTGATCCCGATGACGATGGGAGTCTTCTGGCCATCCGCCAGGTCAGCCTGATGGACCGCTGGTTCTCACGGGGCGGCTATTTAATCGCTCGTATCCAGCGCAGCTACTTCCAGCTGGATGATCCGCTGTCCGGCAGCGACGGGGGCGAGTCTGTGCTGCTGGTGAATGATGAAGGCCAACTGCTCGGAGGCAGTGAAGAGCCTCAGCCAGAGCTGCTGCCGCTGCTTTCCAGCGAGGACCAGACGGTTAGCTTTGAGGATAAGGAATATGTGCAGGTGAAGCTGCGCTCGGACAAGACCAATTGGACACTGCTGGTGCTCACTCCAGTAAGCTATGTTACCAAAGGTATCTCTATTCTGAGAACGGTATTGCTGGTTTCGGGAGGAATCGGCACGCTGCTGTTTTTATTGTTGTCTTTTGTGCTGTCCACGATGATTACCAGGCCGATTATCCATCTGATTCGGGCAATGCGTAAATCCAGACTCGGGGTTCTGACCCCTAATTCAGAGTCGGTATCCACAATGGAGCTAAGGGAATTGAATTATACGTACAATGGCATGATTGCCAATATGAATGATCTGATCCGTGTGGTATATGAAAAGGAAGTACTGCAGAGCCGTACGGAGCTAAAGGCGCTGCAGGCGCAGATTAACCCGCATTTCCTGTTTAATACGCTGGAGGCATTCAACTGGTCGCTTGAGGAGAAGGGTGAAGAAGAGCTGGCCGGGCTTGTGGTTATCATGTCCAGGCTGTTCCGGTACATTATCGGAAATTCGAACTCCGATGAATGGGTTACACTTGGGGAAGAGATGGAGCAGGTGAAGCGTTATCTGAAAATTATGGAGATGCGGATGGGGGACCGCCTGTCCTGGAATATTCAGCTTGAGCTTCCTGAGGCTGCAGTACCTGTGCCAAAGCTGCTTATTCAGCCGATTGTCGAGAATGCGATTCTCCACGGAGTGGAGGGCCGGGTAGGGAACGGAGCAGTCAGTGTTATTGTCACCCCCTCCACGCGTGAAGGCTGGACCCGGATATCGATACAGGACGACGGCCCGGGAATGGATTCCGACACGTTAAAGTCATTATATGGTGCGCTGGAAGGCGGTCCATCTATTTCTTCCAAGGGTACGGGAATAGGACTTGTAAATGTTCAGCGGCGTCTGAAGCTGTACTATGAAGCGGAAGGTACGGAGATGGAGGGAATGCACATTGAGAGCAAACGTTCCGAGGGCACGGTGATTACTTTTGAAATTCCCAATAATGGAGGACATACTTATGAATCTGGGCAATAAGACAATACTGATCGTGGATGATGAACCGAGAACACGGCAGGGCATCCGGCAGACGCTCGAGGTGTGGGCGGCTGGCCGATACATCATAGAAACAGCTGATAATGGAATTGACGCGCGTGAGCGGCTGCTGCTTGGACGTGTGCATTTGCTGATTACCGATGTCCGCATGCCTGAGGTCAGTGGACTGGACCTGATCCGCTCCCTGAAGGGACAAGCCCGGAAGCCCGTCATTATTGTCATCTCCGGCTACGCTGAATTTGAATATGTGCAGCAGGCACTGAGGCTTGGGGCATTCAATTATCTGCTTAAACCGCTGGACAAGGGAGAACTGCTGGAGGTAGTGGAGACGGCCCTGAAGCAGGAAGAAGAGCAGCAGCGCCACGAGAAGCTGGAGAAGCTGGTTGATCACAAGCTGATGGAGATCGATCCGGATACGGCGGGCATGGGGGAGCCGGTAAAGGAAGCCCTGGCCTATGTGGAGCAGCATCTGCACGAGCAGCTGACCTTGTCTGAAGTAGCCGGCATGATTCACTTGAATGCCAGCTACTTCAGTGTACTGTTCAAAGAGCAGGTTGGCGTATCGTTCAGTGAATATTTGTCTCGTATCCGAATTCAGCGTGCCAAGGAGCTGCTGTTGCAGACGCGTCTGCCAATTGGTGAGATCGGAGAGCGCGTAGGCTACCGCACGGATAAATATTTTATCAAAGTGTTCAAGTCCCTGGAAGACATCAGCCCAAGCCGCTACCGCCAGCAAATGAAGGATGAGCACAGCGAAATCCAATAAAAGTGGAATTATACCCAATGAGCGTGATCTTATAGTCCTCCGGCCGCGATGCTAGAGTGTGTATGAGAACGATTACATTCGCCCGCACAACAAATCATGGAGGTTATATAGGAATGCGGAGGAACACACTAACCCCAAGCCTGATATTGACGTTTATGCTGGCACTCGTTCTGCCGGGCTGCGGTTGGGGAAACAATTCAGCCGGGACCAGCCCTACGTCCCAGACACCAGGTGATGCACCGGCGCAAAAGGTTACTCTCAAGATGATGCATTTATGGCCGGCGGATAGCTCGGCTCAGCAGAATAAACTGGTTGGACAGATCATTGACGATTATCAGAAGGAGCATCCGAACGTCACGATCAAGCAGGAAGTGCTGGAGAATGAGCAGTATAAGAACAAACTGAAGGTACTATCTGCCGCAAACGAGCTGCCGGATGTCGGCATTACTTGGGCTGCAGGCTTCATGGAGCCTTACGTGAAGGGCGGATTATTCGCTCCGCTGGATGATATCCTGTACGGGGAGCAGCTGAAGGACAAATTTGTAGCCGGCACTACGGAAGCTTATGCAGTGGACGGCAAGACTTATGCCCTGCCCATCGAGCTGAACATCTCGCCTATTTACTATAACAAGGACATCTTTGCCAAATACAGTCTACGGGTTCCGACCACGTATAAGGAATTCAAGCAAATTGTGAGAATACTCTCGTATAACGGAGTGACTTCTGTCGCCTTGGGCAACAAAGACCGCTGGACCGGCTCATTGTGGTATATGTATCTGGCCGACCGGATCGCGGGAAGCGACACCCTGAAAAAAGCGACCGATGGTTCAGGTTCATTCGATGACCCGGGATTGATCAAGGCTGCGGCTGAAGTGCAGACCCTGGTGGACATGAACGCCTTCAATAGGGGGTTCAACGGATTGTCAAACGAGGAGGGCAAGTCGGAGTTCGTGAGTGAAAAAGCGGCTATGTATCTGACAGGAACGTGGGAGCTGCCCAACTTTACTACTAACCCGGAAATTCCGCAGGTATTTAAGGATAAGGTGGGGTTCTTCAAGTTCCCTACCGTCGATGGCGGAAAAGGAAATATCAACAGCTGGGTGGGCGGTCCTGGTGTCGGCCTATTCATAGCCGAATCTTCCAAGGTGAAGGAAGAAGCTAAAGCCTTCGTCGAGTACTTCGTATCCAAATGGGGCCAGGATTCTGTAACGACAGCGGGTGTTATTCCGGCGACCAAAGTAGATACCTCGAATTCCGAGCTGCCTCAATTGTATGTGGATTTGCTGAACGAGCTCAATCATGCGAGCAGCATTACTTTGTTTGCGGATGTGCAGATGAAGCCGAATGCCGCTCAGGTCCACCTGGATATGATTCAGGCGCTGTTCGGCAAGGCGGTAACGCCGGAGCAGTTCGCAGCCAAGCATAAAGAAGCGGTGGAGAAAGGGACTTGAGCCGTTCATCTGAAAGCAAATGGTCGTCAAAAAGCACAATGGGATGTCCCGCAGCCGGATCGAGGCTTGCGGGGCATCCCATTTTTTTGAACAGAAATCATTATCGGAGAACTAGAATGTGTCTGAAAACTAAATAACATGGTAAGATTTGAGAAAAACGAATGGAGCGTCAAACATGATTCAAAGACGGTACGAAATAAGCGATGAACAGTGGGATCAAATTAAGGGGATGTTTCCACCCTACCGAACAGGACGTCCGTCAAAATTAAGTGAACGAACCATGTTTAACGCTTTTCTATGGATCGCTCGAAGTGGTGCTGCTTGGCTCGATTTACCGGAGAACGCTATGGTCCATGGAAAACGGTCTACAGTCGCTTTTGCAAGTGGCAAGATACCGGACTGCTTGTTGGGATCTTTCAAGCCTTGAGGTCGAACCTGACTTTAAAAACTTGAGCATTGATTCGACATCCGTCAAAGCCTATCAACATAGTGCCGGTGCTAAAAAAACATTGAAGGCCACGAAGTAAATCAGCACATCGGCGTCAGTCGTGGCGGAAAGACAACCAAACTTCACACCGTCGTCGATGGATTAGGAAACCCTCTCGCTTTTCTTCTGACTGGTGGTCAAGTCTACGATTCCGTTCCAGCGATTGATTTACTTCAGAGGCTTGAAATTACAGGAAGTCATATTCTTGGCGACAAAGCCTATGGCTCCGAAGCGATTCGAAATTGGATTACAGCTAAGCAGGCATCCTAAACCATCCCGCCTAAAGCGAATAGTCAAAACCCGTAGAAAGTCGATTGGTATCGGTACAAAGAACGCCACTTAGTGGAGTGCTTTTTCAATAAAATCAAACATTTTCGCCGTGTGGCTACTCGTTACGACAAATTGGCCAAGTCATTCTTGGCGTTTGTATACGTAGCTGCCATTTTCAATTTGACTCAAATGAGGAGTTTTCAGACACGTTCTAGTAATTAGTCAACCATAGTTTTTTTCTTGCATATCCGGTAGGCTTCCCCAGATAAGAATGCCATCTTTCCGCCCGCGACCACTCGAGTTTAACGCGCAAGCCTTTGGCGGCTTTGGATTTCGTCATGTATAGGTGACTCATCTGACTGACACAGCCTCAAATCCAGTTCGTGTACCTTGGCCCGTGCTTTTGCCTCCGGTTTCCTTCAGATCCACCTCACGGTGAACACCCTTGCCTTTGACTAACGGTAGGCGCTCGCCAGCCCTCGTTCAGGACTATCACCCTAGAGATGACGCCCATGCTGGGCGTACTATCAGAACACAGTCCCCTGGGGCTGTGTTCTTTGTATAATATTCCTTGCTATATTAGTCTAATTAGACTATATTATGATTTGTGGTCTAATTAGACTAATATATTGGAAAAGAGGTCCTTATAATGCTATTTATTACTGGAGCAACTGGAACCGTTGGAAATCGGGTTGTAAATTACCTCAAGCTTAAGGATGTCAAATTTAAAGCCCTCACCCGAACACCTGAGAGGCTGTTAACAGATCGGACAGATCATATGATTGTCGTCACCGGCGATATCAAGGATTGCAGCGCCTGGTCAGACAGCCTGCGCGGCGTTGAGACCTTATTCCTGATCCTGCTGGATGATGCCGAAGAGATTCTGCAGGCTGCTCGGGCTAAGGGCGTCCGGAACATTGTATTCTTATCCTCAGCTTCCATTAACCGGTCGGATGCCGGTTACAACGAGAATGCCCTTAAACATAAAAAGGTCGAGGATCAAATTCAGGCGTATGGCTTTCAGTATGTTTTTATCCGGGCCGAGGCCTTCATGCACAACACCATTTACTGGAGGGACCTTTTTAGATACAATAAGGGGAAGATCCGGTTACCGGCCCTTGAGGCTAAGCTGGCCAGTGTGCATGAAACAGATATTGCCGAAGTTATCAGTGTGGTTCTAACCGATTTTGGCAAATTCTCCGGGCAGGTCTTGACGCTTACAGGGGCGAATATTCTTAGCCAGAGGAACATATTGACAGAAATCTCTAAGCAACTGGGACAATCGCTTGAACTGGAAGAGCAGACGATCGGGGACTTCCGTTCGTATATGAAGAACTACATTGCTGAAGAGTATATTAACCTTAGAGTCCAGGATTGGGAGTATACAGTCAAGCATCAGCTCGGCGTGACCGGCACGGTGCTGACGATTCTTGGCCGGGAGCCTTATACGTTTAGAGAATGGATCGCTGAGCATCTCCGTGATTTTCAATAATCGATAGAAAGAGGAATTATCATTATACCCTTATTAATACTGGGTCTGTTGAAGGATTGCGGACAATCCAGCGCTTATGAATTGTTGAATGTCTTCAAGGAACGGGATTACAGGTATCTTGTTCATATGACGAAGGGATCGCTGTATTACAACCTGCAGAAGTTAGCGGAGGAAGGCTTGGTCCAGCTGGTTGAAGTCGTTAGCGTTAATAACTATCCCGAACAGTACATCTACGAGATTACACCGCAGGGCAACGAGCATTTCACAGCGCTCATGGCCAAATATTCGCTGCAGACGGACGATATTACGTTAGCCTTTTATATGACCACGCTGTTTGCCCACCAATATGATCCTGGGCAATTCAAGTCGGCCGTAGCGGTGCAGATGGAGCAGACACGGCGCAAAATTGCTGAAATTGATCATGTGCTGGATGCCAAGCAAGACAGGATCTACGATACTGCAAAGTCGATGATGAATAATGTCAGAGCGCACCATGAATTGAACCTAAAATGGTTTCAGGTGCTGCTGGAACAGTAGGGCAGTGCACTGTCGGGGAAGATGAATTGAATATTGGTATTTGAAGCGCAAACCCCCTTGTATCTGCTGAATGCCGCAGATACAAGGGGGTTTTTTGCGTAAAAAATCTGATTTTTTTTTTTGATACAAATAGATTACTGGAATAATGAAAAGAACTACCGGAAAAAGTCTGAAATTTAAATACGCCATTATTAACCGGTCACACAATCGTTGATATTGCCAGCAGTAACTTCGTATTTCAGCGGGTTGCCGAGGGAGTCCACAACCGCATGGATCTTGGAGGTTAACCCTCCGCGCGATCGTCCGATGGCTTGGAATTGCTGCCCCCTTTTGCTCCCGCGCCGTGTTGGTGAACGCGGACAATGGAGGCATCGATCATGACACTTTCAGCATCCGGTTCAGCCGCAAGAACATCTAGAATGTGTCTGAAAACTAAATAACATGGTAAGATTTGAGAAAAACGAATGGAGCGTCAAACATGATTCAAAGACGGTACGAAATAAGCGATGAACAGTGGGATCAAATTAAGGGGATGTTTCCACCCTACCGAACAGGACGTCCGTCAAAATTAAGTGAACGAACCATGTTTAACGCTTTTCTATGGATCGCTCGAAGTGGTGCTGCTTGGCTCGATTTACCGGAGAACGCTATGGTCCATGGAAAACGGTCTACAGTCGCTTTTGCAAGTGGCAAGATACCGGACTGCTTGTTGGGATCTTTCAAGCCTTGAGGTCGAACCTGACTTTAAAAACTTGAGCATTGATTCGACATCCGTCAAAGCCTATCAACATAGTGCCGGTGCTAAAAAAACATTGAAGGCCACGAAGTAAATCAGCACATCGGCGTCAGTCGTGGCGGAAAGACAACCAAACTTCACACCGTCGTCGATGGATTAGGAAACCCTCTCGCTTTTCTTCTGACTGGTGGTCAAGTCTACGATTCCGTTCCAGCGATTGATTTACTTCAGAGGCTTGAAATTACAGGAAGTCATATTCTTGGCGACAAAGCCTATGGCTCCGAAGCGATTCGAAATTGGATTACAGCTAAGCAGGCATCCTAAACCATCCCGCCTAAAGCGAATAGTCAAAACCCGTAGAAAGTCGATTGGTATCGGTACAAAGAACGCCACTTAGTGGAGTGCTTTTTCAATAAAATCAAACATTTTCGCCGTGTGGCTACTCGTTACGACAAATTGGCCAAGTCATTCTTGGCGTTTGTATACGTAGCTGCCATTTTCAATTTGACTCAATGAAGAGTTTTCAGACACGACCTAGTAAAACTCAATGTGCCGGTGCAGCGGAAGGGACAGCAGCCTCCGAAGTCTCGTGCTTAATCAGGCTATGCTTTTCCCAAGCCCGGCTCTTCCAGCGGAAATACATGATGACCGCACGGAGCCATTCATCAAAGGCAGTCGCCAGCCAGACCCCGGCCAGTCCCAGATGCATCTGGAATACCAGCACATAGCCGAGCGGCAGACTGATGCAGACCATCGAAATAAGACCCATATAGACAGGGAATTTGGCATCGCCCGAGGCGCGCAGGGAGTTGATAATGACCAGGTTGCAGGTTCGTCCGGTCTCCAGGAAGATACTGAGCAGAATAACCTGGGCACCCATAGTGACGATATTCATGTTATCTGTGAATAGACCCATCAGCGGAATACGGAGGAAGATGACGGCAGCATCAATAATAACCGTGACGAGCAGCGCCCACTTTGCACTGTTGAACACCCGCTTGTAAGCTTCCTCCGGCCGCCCTGCTCCGACGAGATGTCCTACAATAATGGAGGTCCCCATAGATACAGCAACGCTGAACAAGAAGATGTAGCTGGAGATATTCAGCGCATATTGGCGGGTAGCCATAGCTTCGGCGCCCAGATACGTAATATATAAGGTGAAAATCAGCTGGCAGGATTGATAGATCACCGATTCAAACGCGGACGGGATACCGATTTTGAGAATTTGCATGACATATTTTTTGGAGAGATGAATGTAATACGTCCATTTTACCCGCACCTCCATAATTCTGTAGAGCAGCAGGAAGAAGAGAATAAGGCAAATGAGCCGGCTGGCTACCGTGGAAATTGCCGCTCCTTGCACACCCAGCGCAGGCAGGCCAAAATGTCCAAAGATCAACAGGTAATTACCGGCTACGTGAATGAGATTCATCAGCAGGGAGACCATCATGGTCTGCTTGGTGAAACCGTGTGTGCGGATGGTCGTTGCCAGGGCATTCAGCAGCGCCTGCAGGAAAATCCCGCCTCCGACAATATGGATATAGACCTTGGCATGTACGAGAATGTCCCCTGTGACATTCAGCGCGCGCAGCAGCGAGCCTCCGAAGAATAGCAGAGCTGTGCTGAGAATAATGCCTACGGCCAGATTTAATGTAATGGCATTACCGGTGACCTCTGCAGCCTCTTTGGGCTTCCTCGATCCGAGATACTGGGACACGACAATGGCTGCACCGTTGCCGATTACGCTAAGTACGAGGATAGCCATAGTAATAATCTGATTGGCTGCGCCTACACCGGACACCGCATCATCCGATACCGAGCTAATCATGAACGTATCCACACTTCCCATAAGCATAAAGAGGAACAGTTCCAAAAATATAGGCCAGGTCAGCTTAATCAAATTAAACTCCTGGTGTTTCGTTTGGTTCATTACACACCTTCTTTTAGTTATTTCTTGCTGACTGTCAGCTGTAAACAAGGTGTATGTTAGCACAGCTTTTATGAAAATGCAGTATATTTACGAAAATTCTGAAAAAAACCAACATGAGTTTCTTGACCACTCCCGTAATCGGACCTTTACCAGGCACAATAGTATCCTTGGAGTAACTACAACACGGCAAAGTGCCTACTTCCCTTAATGAATCTATGCACCTACAATAGGTGAAGCACTTACTAAAATATATTAAAAGGAGTCGAATAGATGAAGCTGCAATTAGCGCTGGACCTTGTAAATATTGAAGGGGCGAAGGATATTGTCTCGGAGGTAGCTGAATTCATAGATATTGTGGAGATTGGAACACCGATTGTTATTAATGAGGGCCTGCATGCGGTGAAGGCGATGAAGGAAGCTTTTCCAGCCTTGACCGTATTGGCAGATCTGAAAATTATGGATGCCGGCGGGTATGAAGTGATGAAGGCAGCTGAAGCAGGTGCGGATATCGTGACCGTACTTGGTGTGTCCGATGACTCAACGATTAAAGGGGCGGTAGAGGAAGCCAGGAAAAGCGGCCGTGAGATCCTCGTGGACCTGATTAACGTCAAGGATATCAAGGGAAGAGCGGCCGAAGTGGATGCGCTTGGTGTAGATTATGTCTGTGTGCATTCCGGGTATGACCATCAGGCTGAAGGCAAAAACTCCTTCGCGGATCTGCAGGCTATCAAGAGTGTAGTGAAGCAGGCCAAAACGGCGATTGCCGGGGGCATCAAGCTGGGCACGCTGCCTGAAGTGATTGCAGCCGGTCCCGATCTGGTGATCGTTGGCGGCGGCATTACCGGTGAAAGCGATCAGAAGGCTGCGGCGGCGGAAATGAAGCGCCTGGTCAGCCAGGCCTGATCCGCTTATGGACACGGTTAGCTATGCACAGGCAATTGTGAATGAGCTGCAGCGTTCGGCTAAGCAGCTTGAAGTAGCAGAGGCAGAGCAGCTTGCAGCACTGATGCTACGCTCCGGCAAGGTCTTCGTCGCCGGTGCCGGCCGCTCGGGTCTTATGGGCCGGGCCTTTGCGATGCGGCTGATGCACATCGGCAAGGAAGCCTACGTGGTCGGTGAAACGGTAACACCAGGAATCGGGCCGGGAGATGTGCTGGTGCTGGGTTCCGGTTCCGGTGAGACGGCCAGCCTCTTGTCCATGGCCGGCAAAGCTAAGGCAGCGGGAGCCGCCGTTGTGGCTGTAACGATCTTCCCGGAGTCATCCATTGGCCGGCTGGCTGATCAAACCGTCAAGCTGCCGGGTGCACCCAAGGAACAGACGGACGGAGGTCATATCACCATCCAGCCGATGGCTTCACTGTTTGAACAGACCCTGCTGCTCTTTTACGATGCCGTGATTCTGCGGATGATGGAAGAGACCGGCCAGACCTCCACCCGGATGTTCGGCAACCACGCCAATCTGGAATAAAAATAACACCGCCTGTCCAAAGAATCCGGATAGGCGGTGTTTGATTGTGTACAGCTGGCAGATTCTTGATCTATCTTACGGCCTACCCCTTAGCGCTTAAGCAAATCCTCGCGGATAGGTGTGAAGGCATCGAGCAGCGCTGATCCTGCTTCCAAGGCTGTTACGCCATGTTTAGCATTTGACGGTATGGCAATACTTTGGCCTGCGCTAACAATGTGCTCCTTGCCGTCAATGCGGAACACAAAGCTTCCGCGCAGACAGTAGCTCATCTGCTCGTGGGGATGACTGTGCTCATAGCCCTCGGCCCCTTTTTCGAAATGAACCTCCATCATCATCAGACTTGCTGCCGCATTCAGAATACAGCGTTTGACTCCAGGCTCTGCCGGTTCCCATACTCCAAGATTGCTCATCTTCTATTCTCCTCCATCTATTTAATGTGTGCATTATCCGGGCATTTGCCGCTTATCGCGGCATTGCGATGTGAATCCTGCCTGCCTCAAGTCTCAGGCCCGTTTGCTTAGGCTGTCCTGGCTCTGCTGTCTCAGGCTCTCCAAGCAGTCTGAGCGGTCCGAGGTCCGGGACCATAATATGATGGCTCTGCCCGGTACCGTTGATGGCAGCGATACACCACGCCCCGTCCGACCGGGTGATCTTGTACAAGCGCACACCTTCGGCAGCCTCTCCATAATTGAGCTGCTCCAGTTGCAATGGTGGAGTGCCTTCTGTCCGGGGATGCAGCAGAATTACATAGTCGCTGTTACCGCCGTACACGCGGAAATGCTGCTGTGCTGCGAGCGGATAATTCCCGCCTAAGGCCCCATCGTGCATGGTGATGACCGGGCGGACAGGCTCGGCAATGTGCGCGCTCATCCGCATGCTGCTGAGGCATGCTGCATCAATACATTGCTCTGTTATTTCTGCCCTTGTGCTAAGCGTATGCAGATTCCATACGCTGTCTGCCGCCCCCTCGATTCGGTCCCAGACCAGGTACACATCAAAGCCTGCCTTAATGAAAACAAAATTACGCTCATACTCCCCGGCATTCGCATCCGGAATGCGGCTTCTTGCATAATCCAGCTCTGCTGAAAACCGGACTTCCTTGCACTCACTTTGCAGCGGGCCGTTGGTGAATCTTCCGGATTTATCAGCAAATTGGACAACATTATGGGCTGCGCCGGATACATACCAGTGACGGTCTCCGTTGTAATAGCCTCCTGTTCCGGAATCCAGTGTTACCGGAATCCCGTTTGCCCAGATGGAGAAATGCCCCTCATCGTGATGAGCATGGTAAGTCAGCGGCGAAGCCTCATAGATCGCATAATGCTGCAGATTCTGCTCCCCGCTGCGGAAGATGACATAGCCGATATCGGGATAATGCACGGAGCCGAGAGCGGGCTGCTGCTCCGGGAGGTTCGGCTGCGGATACAGCAGAGCGACCAGCGGCAGAGGAAACGCTCCGTTATCCTCCACGGGTGCACCGCCGCGCTTCCAGGTCCAGATCATTTCCCCGGCAAGCTGCGGGTCTTCCTCCGTATAGAACGGAGCCGCATAGCCGAGCAGGCGAAACCACTTCTCCTGTACATTGGCATCACCAACAGCTGGTGTAAGCAGAACCGGGGGGCCGGAAGCGCCGCCCTGAATGGTATCTGCTGCAGTCACCGTGCCCATAAGGAAGCGGTACATGCCCTTTACCTTGTCATGCTTGAAATAATCAACGCCCTTCAAGCGCTTCAGCAGGACGAAGAAGAGAAAATAGCGGTGCAGCACGGCTCCGTGGTAGCGGATGTTCTCCGGCCAAGCGCCGTCCGGGTCCACCACTTCCGTAAGCTGCCAGTCGATGACAGAGAGGGCATGATCAAGATAGGCTCCGCTCTGTTCCTCCTGCGGGAAGAGAAGGGCATACACGCCCAGTCCGGTCGCCCGGTCCGCATTCCAGTTGCTGCGTTTGCCGCCCTTCTCGTCCGGGAAGGTCTCCAGATCAAACCGGTAGTAGCCGGTATCCATCATCATTGCGGCAATGTAGCGGAAGTGGGCGAGAAGCTTAGACTCCTCCTCGGGTAGGAGAACACCGCTGCCAGCGATCTGATCATAGATGACCGAAGCTGCAGCAAGCCCTCTCCCGATATGCACCGCACCATAGGTATCATCGTCATGCCAGCCGTCTCTGCGGAAAATATCCATGCCTACCTGCATATCTGCCAGCATGTACAGCAGCTTTTGCTTGGCTTGGTCCGCAAATCTGCTTTCGCCTAAGATCATATACATATTGGCGTCTGCACCCGCGGCCTCAAGCAGGTATGCCCAATTGGTCAGCGTGGGCCGGTTAAAAGGGGGGGAGAGCAGTTCCGGACCCAGCGGCTGCTTCGCAGCATTCAGGAAACGGACCTCGGCGCGGATTCCTCCGCTCAGAGGCGCCTCCAGGCTGAGTGCTGTTTGCATGCTGTAATGATCCCCTTCGCGTACAGGGATAAGCTCCTCGTAACGGAGGACCGTCATTTCAGATTCCTCCGTATTGCTTATCCGGATACACTGCATATCCTCATCCGGAATACTTCCCGCCGGAGTCACGCCCGAAGGCTGAAGACCACTCCGGCCCCCTGGCATTTGCTCCAGATAGGCAGTGCTGCCGCTACCCGGCTCCTGGCACCATCCCGACAGAGCATACTGCAAGCCGCCATTCGCCAGTGCAATGGGCAAACCCAGCTGGGAATGAGTCAGGCGCAGGCCGCCGATGCGGGCAATGCCCTGTCCCCGGATTTGTATAGCCAGCTTCAGAAATGCGGCACCGGAAGGGATTTCGAAGACAAAGGGCTCTACCCGGAACGCGCCGAGTCTGTGAAGCGGAGCAGCCGCCTCCCGGACCGTAAATTGCCCGGACAGCCGCCGTTGTCTTTCGTATTCCTGCAGGACCGCCGGAAACTGTTCAATTCTGCAGCGAATGGCCTGCAGCTGCTCTTGGGTATAGCAGCCGAAAGGGCGGATCCCGGCACCGCCGCCGTGTGCTGAATTCATCGGTAGTTCAAACCTCCCTGTAAAGTTGTCATGATTCATTGGCGATTCTTTCTTTTATTAGTATAGCCGTGCATTCACAAAGGGCGGGATGGATAAACAAAGGGAAGAAAGGGGACAAAGCAACTGAAAAAGTGAAATTCTCCCCCAAGGGCAGTCGCTTTCTCCCTAACCGTTATGAACGGAGCGAATTATCATTAAGGACAGATGCTTAGACCAATGACAGGAGGAACAATAATGAATGAATCGAAACGTCAAATTAATGCCTGGACCTTCGTCGCTCCCAGCTTGATTCTGACGCTGATTTTTGGAGTGTATCCCATCTTTTGGGCTCTAAAGTACATGTTCTATGATTACCAGGGCTTTGGCGAACCGCTGTTCATCGGACTGGATAATTTCGAGCGCCTGTTCCGGGACAAGGAATTCTGGCAGTCGGTGGTCAACACCTTCATCTATGCTGGCGGCAAGCTGCTGATTACTTTGCCGTTGTCCTTTGTGCTGGCCGTTGTCCTCAACCGTGCACTGAAGGGGCGGCAGCTGCTCCGGGCGATTTATTTTATGCCGACTGTAATCAGTGCTTCGGTTATGGCAATCGTGTTCTATGTGATCTTCAATTCCTACAACGGAATGGTGAACCAGCTGCTGTTAGGCTCCGGGATTATTTCTTCTCCCATAGATTGGCTGGGACCGAAATACGCCTTGCTGACGGCGATTATGATCGCGATCTGGGGAGCCGTCGGCAACTACATGCTGCTCTTTATCGCCGGCTTGCAGAACATTCCCGAAGACCTGTATGAAGCGGCTTCCCTGGATGGGGCCGGACCGCTGAGAAAAATGTGGAGCATCACCATCCCCATGCTTGGACCTGTGCTGCAAATGATCATTATGCTGGCCATTACCGTCTCTCTCAAAGGCTACGAGAGTATCATGGTGCTTACCGAGGGCGGGCCTTATGGCAAGACGGAAGTCATGTACCTGTATCTCTACAAGCTCTTTTTCCCCGTATCCAGTGGAGGCACAAGCATCCAGCAGTTCGGCTACGGCAGTGCCGTCGGTTTTGCCACTGCAGTTATTGTGGGTCTGATCACCCTGATCTACTTTTATGTATCCAAGAAATTGAATGACATCTATTAAAAGAGAGGAGAATGAACAGTGAGTACATTACATGCGGAAACGAAAATCGCTTCGGCACAGACCTCCGGCTCCGTCAAGACCCGAGCGGCGCTGTCCCGGACAGTGCTGTGGATTTTCCTGCTCCTGGTGGCGGCTTTTGCGGTGTTCCCGATTATTCTGGCGTTTTTCGGATCGCTCAAAACCAACCTGGAGTTGACGACGGGAACCACTTTACTGCCGAAGGAATGGAAGTTCGAAAACTATTCGCAGGCCTGGAATTCGGCCAACTTTGCCCGCTTTACCTGGAACAGTGTATTTATCAGCGTGTTTACCACTATAGGTACGCTATTAATTGGAACGATGGCTGCTTATGCAGTGGCGAGAGTCGACTTTTACGGCAAACGCTTGTATGTTGTGATCCAGTCCTGCACGCTGTTCATCTCGATCGGCGCTGTGGTGCTGCGGCCCCAGTTCGACCTCATGGTATCGCTTCATTTGCAGAAATCACTCTGGGGTGTAATTATCATTCTGATCAGTGCCCATGCCACAGCATTCTTTATGCTGATTGGTTTTGTACGGGCCATTCCGAAGGAGCTTGATGAGGCCGCGTTTATTGACGGTTGCAACTTTTATAGCGTATACTTTCGTGTTATCTTACCGCTCCTGACACCCGCTTTAGGGGTCACAGCGCTTTGGACCTTCCGCGGAGCATGGAACGAGTATATCCTGCCGCTGGTCTTTACCATGACACAGCCCGCCTTGCAGACACTCACCGTAGGATTGGCGGGACTCAAATATGGCATCGGCGATGCAGCGCAGCCTCAATTAATGCTCGCCGGTGCATGTCTGTCCATGCTGCCCATGATTATTGTCTATATCTTTGCCAATAAATCGTTCATGCAGATGACCGCAGGCTCCGTAAAGGGCTAAGGTCAGGCGGCGGGCTCCGGACAGCTATTCAAGAAGGGTGTGAATACATGCTGAAGGCCTGGCTTTACCGGACCTCGCTAAAGAAGAGAATATGGTTATCGTTTGCCGCGCTGACGGTGTTCTGCATCTCCGTCACCGGTCTTTGGGCGTACTCCATTGCTTCACGGGCGATGGAGCGCAATTCCATCGCACTTAATCAAAATGTATTGAACCAATCGGTCAATGTGCTGGACCAGAAGTTGAAGCAAATTATAGTTGCTTCCTCGACGATGATGCTGAGTGAAACCTATAAGCAGACCATCCGGGATATCCAAGCCCACAATACGGACCGCTTTTTTGCCAATTTCTCATTGCTGCAAGGCCCCTTCACGCAGGCCGAGCTGACGGAGAACTCCATTGAATCCATCCTGATCAGTACGCCGGACGGGGATTTCTACTCCACCGGTAATCAGCGCAGAACAGGGACGCCATTTATGGAATCCTCGCTGTACCAGCGGATTAAGGACAATCCGGAATCCAATTGGGTGGAGAGCCACCGGGATGAGCTGTTTGCCGGGAACCACCACGTCATTTCCCTGCTTTTGCAGCCGCTGACAGAGAATTACGTCCCGGATGTATTTCTGACCGTCAATGTTAAAGAGGACATTATGGAGGATGCTGTAAGCGGAGGAGCCAGCCTCGGCTCCGCCCGGTTTCTGTTAATCAATAAAGCGGGAGCAAGCGTCTTCGGGGATAGGAATCGTCCCGAATGGACACGGGCCTCTGTGTTTGTGGACAAACTGATGGAGGCGGACAGCGGGAATTTCGAATATTCTGCCGGTGACGGGCCAATGCTGGTCAGCTATGCCGGTTCGCGGTATGCGGACGATTGGGTGCTGGTCAGCTACCTGTCCAAGAGGGAGCTGCTGCAGCCTGTTCGCAGCATCCAGTGGCTGGTGCTAATGATCATGGCGGTATGTATTGTCATCGCGCTTCTGCTTGCGAGATACCTGTCGGCCCTGCTGCTGGGCCCGCTGCTGAACCTGCAGAAGACGATGTCGCGTGTAGAGCAGGAGGATCTGACGGCCCGGTTCCTGAGTCCCTTTCAGGATGAGATCGGGGATGCGGGCCGCAAATTCAACCAGATGCTGGACCGGATTGGTGAGCTGATTCTTGAAGTCAAGGATACGGAAAAGGAAAAGAGAAAAGCAGAGATCAAGGCGCTTCAGGCGCAGATTGAGCCTCATTTTTTATATAACACGCTGAACACGATTCTCTGGAAATGTGAGATGGATGAATATGAAGATGTGAAACAAATGGTTATTTCGCTGTCTGCGCTGTTCCGGCTGGGTTTGAACAACGGGCAGGAAATTACGACTTTGGGTAAAGAACTGGAGCATGTCCGCCAGTACCTGAACCTCCAGCAGCAATGCTACGAAGGGCTATTCGAATATAGCATTTCAGCTGGAGCAGAGCTGCTGGAGCTTCCTGTGCTGAAAATCATCATCCAGCCTTTGGTGGAGAACTCCATTCTGCACGGGCTTAAGGAACTGCGGGGAGGGGGCATGATCAGGATCACTGTGGAGATGACAGAGAATCTACTGCTGATCCGGGTCACCGACAACGGAGCCGGTATGGACGCGGATAAGCTGAATGCCTGTCTGAAGGAGCCTGGTGGCAGCGGAGGTTATGCACTCTCTAATATCTGCAGCCGTCTTCAGCTGTACTATGGCAAAGAGGCCGGATTGGTCTTTCGCAGCAGTCCCCTTATTGAAACCGCAGCGGTTCTATCAATTCCTATGGAAGGTGGAATGAAATCTGAACAACGCCCAGTCTATTAAAATATGCATTGTCGATGATATTCCCGCAGTGGTCCGCGGGTTATCGCAGCGAATTCCCTGGGAGGAGCATGGGATTGTGGTTGCAGCCACGGCGGCCGATGGTGAAGAGGGTCTGGAACAGATCCGCAAGCACCGCCCCGATATCGTGTTGACGGATATCCGAATGCCTTTTACTGACGGCCTGGAGATGATGCGGATCATTCAGGCAGAGCAGCCGGGCATCAAATTGATTTATTTGACCGGCTATTCTGACTTTTCCTATGCCCAGGAAGCCGTTAAGCTCGGGGCTTTTGATCTGATTGTCAAGCCTTATACCAAGTTTCAGGTGCTTGAATCCGTATTGAAGGCCAAAGAGGTGCTGGAGCGGGAACGCAGCCAGGCCGAACAGATGCGGGGGATGGAACAAAAGCTGCGGGAGAGTCTGCCCTATTTGCGTCAGGAGTATATGCGTCTGCTTATCCGCTACGGCACCCGGCAGCAGCACCGGAGCCAGCAGTGGGATTTCTATGCCATCAAGATGAACAGTCATCACTTCTGTGTGATGGTGGCGGAAATGGATTTTTTTGCGGAACGTACGGCTGAACTGCCGGTATCCGAGGTGGAGCTGATCCGCTTTGCTGTGCAGAATATTCTGGAAGAGACGATAGCGGGCTATACGCAGGGGATCGTGTTCCGCGAACATGTCAACCAGTTCATCATTGTCATGAATCCTCCTACCGAACCGGATACGGAACAGCTTGCAGAGAAATGCCGGGAGAACGTACGACGGCATACGTACCAGACGGTGTCCATCGGGCTGGGCGGAGAAGTGGAAGAGGCGGGGCAGCTGGCTTCTTCCTACGCACAGGCACTGTCCGCGCTTGCGAACACCTTTTTTACCGGCGGGAATAGCGTGTACCGCTATGCTGAGGGCACAGAGTCGGATACTGTACTGCCAAGATACTCGTATGACAAGGAGAAAGAGCTGCTCTATTGCCTGCGCTCGGCGAACCTGCCCAAAGCAGAGGAGCAGCTGGATGACATTTGGGATGAATGGCTTACGGCATCGGAACTTCCCAACCCGGCCATTGTCAAAACGCTGTGTCTTGAGCTCGCCCATTCCATCCATCGGATATTCTCGGAAAAAGCATCGGATGCCGAAGTCAAAATGCTGGAAAAAAAGCTCGCCGACATGAATGGTGCGGCTTCCTTCGAAGAGCTCCGCAGACAGATCCGGGAATTCTGCAGCCAGGGCTGTGCGTATGTGCACATACGCCAGTCCAGCGACGCGCGCGTGCTTGTGGAGCAGGCCATTACCCATATCAATGGAAATCTGCATCAGAATCTGTCGGTAGCCGACTGTGCAAGAGCGGTCCATCTCAGTCCCAGTTATTTCTCCAATCTGTTTAAAAGGGAGACGGGGATGACACTGGCCCAATTTATTATCGGCAGAAGAATGGACAAGGCCAAGGAACTGGTGCTGGAAGGCATGCAGGTTCAAGACATCGCCGTCTCTCTGGGGTATGAGGACCGCCCCTATTTTACCGAGCTGTTCAAAAAATATACCGGGTTGACGCCGACAGACTTTCGCGCAAAATATGCCTCAGCCCATGAGCAGGGAAACAGTGATTTCGTCTCCCCTGAATAGTTGTTTTCTCCTTCACCTACAATCAGGCTGGCATTTTATACTTCTCATATGAAATGAATGCGATTACAAGAGAAAAGGGAGGCAATTTAGATGAAAAGAAATAAATGGATGCTGGCTGGGGCTTCGCTGCTGTTGGCCGGTTCACTGACGGCTTGTTCGTCATCGAATGAAAAAGCGGAGAACGGACCAAATGACGCCGCCGCCAAAAAAACAAAGCTGGTCTATTGGACCATCGACCGTCATGACTCTGATTTTATCGAGCAAAAGATCAGTGAATACGAGGGTCTCCATCCCGATATCGATATTGAAATGAAGGTGATGGCGGAGAACTACACCCAGTCGGTGGATATTGCCTTCGCCAGCAAGCAGGCGCCGGATATTCTCCGTGTAGATACGGGCAATGTGCCTACCTGGGTCAAAAAAGGCTACCTGGAATCCTTCGACAGCTACATTACACCGGAGATGAAAAGCCGCTTCGAGAACGTACTCATCAATGAGAAAAATACCGTTGACGGAAAAATATACACCCTGCCGAACATCGGCCAGTTCTGGCGCCTGATCTACAACGTGGATCTGTTCGAGAAAGCCGGCATCACTACCCCGCCGAAGAACCTGGCCGAGATGGTTGAGGATGCCAAGAAGATCACGGAAGTGGGTAAGGACAGCGGAGCTTACGGCTTCGCCGGAAACTTCAAAAGCGCCAGCGGATTTGAGCGCATTGCTTATCCAATAACAACACTTAGCAAGACTGTGGGCACAGAGGGGTTCAACTTCCAGACCGGCCAGTTCGACTTTGGCATGTATAAGGAGGTTGCCGAGGCACTGCGGCAGATCAAGGTGGACGGAAGTATGATGCCAGGCTCGGAATCACTTGATATCGACCCGCTGCGTGCGCAGTTCGCCCAAGGCAAGATCGGCATGTATTTCAACCATTCTGTTGAACCGAGTGTCTACAAAACCCAATTCCCGACGAATATCCGCTGGGCAGCAGCACTCCCCCCGACTGTGGATGGCAAGCAGAACGGTGCCAGTCAGGTTATCGCCGGCAGCTATCTGGCTATGAGCAAAGATTCAGTCCAAAAGGAAGCGGCCTGGAAATTTATCGAATGGATGTACAGTGATGATGTGCAGATAGCCTACCAGGAAGGCGGATACGGGGTTTCGGTTATTCCTTCGGTTGCCGCTGTGGCAAAGGCACCGGACATTGCGGGTATCGAGGCCTTCCTGCCAACAAAGCTTGACGGGATTTATCCTGCAACACCGATGGTCATTACCGAAGGACGTCTCGAAGGAATGAAAAAAGTCGATGTCTTCAACAAATATATTTTTGCCGGCGGTGATCTGGACAAGGAGCTCCAGGACTTGAATACCCGCTACAATGCGGCACTGGAAAAAGCCAAGGCTGCGGGCGACACTGATATTGCAGCGCAACCGGATTTCAGTTCGGTCAGTCTGCAGGGATCATTAGCTGACAAGTAGATTTGAAGAAATGGACACAGACCGCCCGCTTACAAGCTGGCGGTCTGTGTCGTATATGGAGCCATATTTGGCGCCTCCGCAGTCATGTGCGTCTCCCTGGTGATCTGTAGTATGATTAAGAAGGAAGGGGGCTGTTTCAATTGGCAACGGAGATTAAGGACCGTATTAACCTGAAGGAAATCAACTGCGAGAAGGAGCTTACGCTTGCTGTCATTGGCGGGAAGTGGAAGCTGATTATTCTGTGGCATCTGGGCCTGGAAGGGACCAAACGCTTCAGCGAGCTGAAGAAGCTGATTCCCCATATTACACAGAAAATGCTGACCAACCAGCTCCGTGAGCTGGAAGAGGATCAGCTTGTATTCAGACAAGTGTATGCCGAGGTTCCGCCGAGAGTGGAATATTCTTTGACGGAGTACGGGCAAAGTCTGCTTCCTGTGCTGCATATGATGTATGACTGGGGCAAAAACTACGGAGAGAATGTAATCTGGAAGGACATCCCTCCAGGCGAGAGATAGCAATGGGATAGAAATTTCTATGCTCATATCGATAGTATCTGCAAGGAAAGTACGTTACATAAATGTGCCTGCTTTCTTTTTGTGCCCAACTAGATTACACTAAGTATGAAGCTTACTAAAAGATATTAGATATTCGGTATTTGGTATATAAACGATATTGGAGGGATTACAGAAAATGTTAAAAACAGATTACAGTCCGTTGCTTGAATCATTCCAGTTCGCAAGCGGGATTTCGTTGAAAAACCGCGTAGTAATGGCGCCTATGACCAACTTCTCCTCGAATGAGGATGGGACGGTATCCGGACCGGAGCTTGATTATTACATCCGCCGCTCCAAAGGAGCAGGAATGGTGATTACCGCCTGTGTATACGTATCGCGTGGAGGCAAGGGATTCGCAGGTGAATTCGGCGCTGACCGTGATGAGCTGATTCCCAGCCTGCGCCAGCTCGCTGAAGCTATCAAGGGTGAGGGCGCGAAGGCGGTTCTGCAGATTTTCCACGGCGGACGCCAATGCCCGCCGGCGCAGCTGCCTGACGGACAGCCCGTCAGCGCAAGCAATGTGCCGTCAGAGCTTCCGGGCGGCGGACATGGACCTGTTCCCCGTGCGCTGACCGATGAAGAAATTGAAGGGATCATCGCCGATTTTGGTGCGGCTACCCGCCGGGCGATCGAAGCCGGATTCGACGGCGTGGAGATTCACGGAGCAAATGGTTATCTGCTACAGCAGTTCTTCTCTCCGCATTCCAACACGCGTGAAGACCGCTGGGGCGGAGATGTACAGAAACGCCTGGCCTTCCCGCTGGCCGTTCTGCGCGCAGTAAAAAGTGCAGTGAACGAACATGCATCATCGCCGTTTCTTGTCGGCTACCGCTTTTCTCCTGAGGAACCGGAAACACCTGGAATTACAATGGCCGAATCCTTCGTACTGATCGATGCGCTGAAGGAAGAAGGGCTGGATTATCTCCATGCCTCGCTGCAGGAACTCTGGTCGCTGCCGCGGCGCGGAACCGAAGATAGCCGCCCGCGGATTGAACAGATCGTTGACCGCGCGGGCAGCGGACTGCCGGTGATTGGCGTCGGTTCGCTCTACAGCGCAAATGATGCGCTGAAGGGCCTGACCAGCGGAATCCGTCTGGTGGCGCTGGGCCGTCCGCTGCTGATTGAACCGGACTGGGTGCAGAAGGTTGCTGAAGGCCGTGCCGATGAGATCCGTACAGAGCTGGACACTGCTGCACAGAGCACACTTGTCATCCCCGATCCGCTGTGGGGTGCTCTGACCCATACTCCAGGCTGGATTCCAGTGAAGTCTTAAGAAGACCGCCAGCTTAATGAAATATGCTGTTCATAACCTCTCGCTGCTGCTTCATCAGGGCAGTGAGAGGTTATTTGCGTAGATTCCAAGGGATGTGTGATACAATCATATTTATTGGCGATATACATAATTTGGGCAAAGGGGATCACACCTAATGAATGTACAGCGGAGCAGCGGAGCATCTACTTCAAATGAATACCCGGAATCCCTTCAGAGCACGCTTGAACTGATCAGCGGGAAGTGGAAGGGGATTCTTCTCTATCATCTAATCAGCGGAACTAAGCGATTCAACGAAATCCGCAGGCTCTGCCCGGACATCACCCAGCGGATGCTGACTCTTCAGCTCAGAGACATGGAGCGTGCAGGGCTTGTTCATCGAAAGGTGTATCCGCAGGCTCCCCGGAAGGTGGAATACTCCTTGACGGACTGTGGCCGAGGCTTGGAGACAGCCCTTCTGAATATCAAAAGCTGGGGTGAAACTTACCGCCAGGAACTCTTCAGGGAGCATCCCGGGCTGCCTGAATTGCCAGCCTCTGCTTCTCCGGCTGCAGAACCGCAGGCAGAGCCAAAACAAATATCCCCGGCTAGGAGCTAATGCTCCTGCCGGGGATATTGTTGCATATAAGGGGGTGTGTACCCGCTGCACCTAAGCCGTTAGGCTTTCTGCTCAGTCAGCTTGGCGATCTCGACAATGACCTGCACGGCCTTTAGCATTACATCCACGGAGGCATACTCGAATTTTCCATGGAAATTCTCGCCGCCCGTGAAAATATTCGGTGTCGGCAGCCCCATATACGACAGCTGCGAACCATCGGTGCCACCGCGGATCGGGCGGATCACTGGGGTAATACCGAGGTTCTCCATGGCTTCCTGGGCGATATCGACGATATGCCTTACAGGCTCGATTTTTTCGCGCATATTATAGTATTGATCCTTCATTTCCAGAACTACATTCTCTGCTCCATAGGTAGACTGGAATTCCTCAACAATCGCTGCGATATGCGCCTTGCGGTTCTCGAAGGACTCACGGTTAAAGTCACGGATGATATACTGCAGCTTGCTGTGCTCCGCTGTACCCGACATAGAGATCAAATGGTAGAAGCCTTCATAGCCCTCAGTGAATTCAGGCGCTTCACCGGACGGTAGTCTGAGGTGGAATGCCATGGCGATTTTGGATGAATGAATCATCTTGCCTTTGGCAGTTCCGGGATGCACGTTTACACCGTGGCAGCTGATTTTGACACCGGCAGCGTTGAAGCTTTCGTATTCCAATTCCCCGAGCGGTCCTCCGTCCACCGTATAGGCATGGGAAGCCCCGAAGCGCGCAACATCGAATTTATGCGGCCCGCGTCCAATTTCCTCATCGGGGGTAAAAGCGACTCTGATCTTCCCATGCTTAATTTCCGGATGCTCCAGCAGGTAGGCCATGGCAGTCATAATCTCAGCGATTCCCGCTTTATTGTCTGCCCCCAACAGAGTGGTGCCATCGGTTGTGATCAGCGTGTGTCCTTTGTATTCAGGCAGCTCCGGAAAGCTCTGTGTAGAGAGCACGACACCCAGTGCTTCATTCAGGACAATATCCTTGCCATCGTAGTTCTCGATAATCTGCGGCTTCACATCCGCTCCGGTGAAATCAGTCGCAGTATCCAGATGTGCCAGGAAACCGATCGTCGGAACTTGCTTTTGTGTGTTGGCAGGCAGTGTAGCCATGACATAGGCATGCTCGTCCACTGTAACCTCCACAAGACCCAGCTCCTGAAGCTCTGCTACCAGCTTGTGGGCCAGGTCCATCTGCCCCGGTGTGGAAGGACAGGCTTCATTGTCATCATTCGATTGAGTATCCATTTGGGCATACGAAATAAACCGTTCTATCAGCTTTTCTTTCATTAACAGGTCATCTCCTCTATCTCATCGTATATCTATAGTATCACTTTCCATACAATGTCTCATCCCTTGTCTCCAGATTGGGAAACCGGCTCTTTGCGGAGCAGAGAGGCTGAGAGCAGATAGCGGTCTGGTGCCGGGCCGATATAGGTAAACGGATAGCAGGTAATCAGAGTAAGCACTGCTTCGCTGTGCTGCTGCTTGATTACACCTCTTGCGTCACCGTCTACAATCGTACTGCCGGTAATGCTGTAAATGAATTTTCCGCCGACAGTTTCAACCTCAATTAGATCACCCTTCTTCAAAGTGCCAAGCCCCCGGAACACCGTATCACGGTGGCCGGCCACCACACTGTTGCCCAATGTACCGGGCGGGGCGCTCCCTATATCATGCCCTGCACCCTTTTTAAGCTGCGGCCGCTGCGTGCCTTCCAGGATGGCAATCCGTTTATTCAGTTTGGGCAGATAAATCTCTCCGATAATGTCTCCTTCCTTGTAGACAGGCTTTGAAGTACTTTTTGTTTCCGATGGACTGATCATGCCGTCAGGCAGGGGTGTTTCGTCATTAGACTGGGATATAATGGGAGCTTCCTCCCTCTTTTTCTCCCATTCCTGCAGTGCCTGGCGTGCTTCGGCGGGTGCCCGGAAGATTTGGAAGGCTGAATAGAGCATGATACACAAAGAGAGTACGAAGATCAGCTTCACGGCAATGACCAGCCCGGAATGCTTCTTCATACTCTCGCCTCCAACTTATAGTGAAATGGGTTACTTCTTCGAGCTCAGTCTGCGCAAGACGATTATACTCACAACTGCTACCGCCAAGCTGATTAGAATCAGGTTATACCAGGGTTCTGCAGTGTCCGGCAGCTTCTCGCCGCCGTCTGGTCCCCCTAGCGGAAGCTCATCATCCCCTAGTGTCACTCCAGGATCCGGTGATGATGTTGCTTCATTGCCGGTTCCCGGTGAAGCCGAAGGTGGACTTCCGCCGCTGCTGTTATTGCCGCCCAGTGGAACCGGCGGGTCGGTGACCGTAGCTTCGTTTAAACCCGGTGAAGCTGTTGCTGCAGGTGAAGCAGCAGGTGTAACGATTGTTCCCGGCACCGAGCTGGCGGTTGGCGCTGCGGTCGGGCCGTCTGTCGGATTCGGAGTAGCAGAAGCCGAAGGTGTAGCGCTAGGAGTAGCCGACGGATTCGGAGTAGCAGAAGCCGAAGGTATAGCGCTAGGTTCAGCCGACGGATTCGGAGTAGCAGAAGCTGAAGGCGTGGCGCTAGGCGAAGCCGACGGATTCGGAGTAGTAGAAGCCGAAGGTGTGGCGCTAGGCGCAGCCGACGGATTCGGAGTAGCAGAAGCCGAAGGTGTAGCACTAGGCGAAGCCGAAGGATTCGGCTCACCGGAAGCGGAGAATATAAAGGCTACACGGGTTGTTTTCGCCTGATATTCATTACCAGCCTCATACGGAAAAGTTACATCCATTTGGATAGCCTCCTGGGCTCCCCCGGACAGTGTTCCTACTGCCACCCGCCCCTCCGCCTCGCTCATCACCCCCGAATAGAGGATTACTCCCTCTTTTTGCAGGGTCATTTGCAGGATATTGTACAATTCCTGGTCCCCGGACATAAATTTGAAGTCTACATAGTAATTGAAGGGCTCATTCCCTTCATTAATCACGGTATAGTCTGAGGAGGTGACATCACCCGGCTGCATATTGTTCATCTTCGCCAAACTGGTTGTGTGCGAATTCACCGTAAGCTTTATCGTGTCCTCTGCACTTGCGCCCCCGGCATGCCAGACAACCCCAGCCAGAACGATCAGAATATAGACGCCAATAATTGCCTTGTGGTATTTTTTCTTCACTTGCCCGCTCCTTTCTTTCTGGAAGCTCTGCCTTGCTACCCGCAGACATTCGGCATAAACTCCGCTTTATTCCCAGCTATTTGCGCACACCTTGTCGAAAAGAGTGGTTTTTTGAAGAACCACTACATATATAAAGCGATAAGGAGGTATCAAGGTTGTAAGGGGATATGTATGTTCGTTATAACGAATAATATCAGTATAATCAAAATCTCAGATAAGTAAAAATGGGAATTAGTGTGTATATTCGTCTTATAGGATCAAAAAGCAGAAAAAATAGATGGATATTTAAGAATAGCTTCCGATTTCTGTTTATTTCTCAGGATTAAAGAATAAGTGTGTATTTTATAAAGAACGTTTGCAATAGTTCGTTCGACTCCATCAGCGGGTGTGTTGTTTCCAATACGTCAAAAAAGAGAAAGCAACAATACGTTGCCTTCTCTTTTTGATCTGAATATGATTATCTTAACCCGGCGTTAGATAGCTTAGCTTTCCTTCGCCAGTTCGGCGACAAGCTCATAGGAATGCAAGCGTGCAGAGTGGTCATAAATCTGCGAGGCCACGATGAATTCATCGGCCTGGGTTTCTTCTGCGATTTGCAGCAGTCTTTCCTTGATCGAGGTTTGATCTCCTGCGATGGAGTAGAGTTGCTTGCTGAGCAGCATGGCTTTTTCCTGAGGAGACCACAGTCCCTCCATGCTGTCTACAGGAGGCTGGAGCTTGCCGGTCCGGCCGCGGATAATATTGAGAAATTGCTGCTGCTGCGAAGTCGCAAGCCAACGAGCCTGTTCTGTGGTTGCGGCCGCCGTAATTCCAAGCCCCACCATGACATGCGGCTTATCCAGCGTCTCTGACGGCTTGAAGCTGGTGCGGTACAGATGAAGGGCCGGCAGCAGATAATCGGGTGCGAAGTGGCTGGCAAAAGCAAATGGCAGACCAAGCTGGCCTGCGAGCTGGGCACTGAAGCCGCTGGAGCCTAGCAGCCAGATAGGCACATTCAGGCCTTCACCTGGAACTGCACGGACACCAAGCGGCCGTGAGCCGGCTCCGTCCGGATTAAAGTAGGCTCTGAGCTCACTCAGCTGCTCGGGGAATTCACTGCCGTCACTGCCAAGGCTGCGGCGCATGGCCCGGGCAGCAGCCTGATCTGAACCGGGAGCTCTGCCCAGTCCCAGGTCGATCCGTCCGGGATACAGAGATTCAAGTGTCCCGAATTGCTCGGCAATCATGAGCGGCGCATGGTTACTGAGCATAATGCCTCCCGACCCTACCCGAATGCTCTTGGTGCCTGCGGCAACATGACCGATGACAAGTGAGGTAGCAGAGCTGGCAATACCAGGCATGTTATGATGCTCAGCGAGCCAATAGCGGTGATATCCCCAGTCTTCGGCATGGCGGGCCAGATCTAGCGTGTTATGAAAAGAATCCGCCGCCGTTCCACCCTCCACAATTGGAGCCAGATCCAGCACGGAAAACGGAATGTCCTGCAGTTTTTTCACGAATATCCCTCCCAAATGGATGCTTCTATTAATAACCAGTATTTGCAGCATGGAAATGATCTACCCGGCAATTATAACATGAAAATAAATTATTTACACACTTTAAGTAAGCAGGTGTCCGGAAGTTTGCTGAGACCCCCTTTTTTCCAAGAGCGGTCATGAGACTAAATGAATTCTTTATTGCCTAAATGGCAACAATGAAAGCGCTTAAAAAAAATCTGTTGTCAATTATGGAAACCCCTGCTATAATCGCTTTGAAAAGCTTTTCCAAGTACAAACGGCATCGTCATTCTTTGTAGGACGGTATCCGTTTCAGAGAGAAATATAAGGATAATTTATTGTGAAACAAATATATTCTTATATTTTAAAAAAGGAAGTTACGCTAATGAAGCCAACCATCAGAGATGTTGCCAAAATGGCGGAGGTGTCGATCAGTACCGTATCCCGCGTGATGAATGCACCGAATACCGTAGTTGAGAGTAAACGCAGCCGTGTAATTGAAGCCATAGAGAAGCTGAAGTATCAGCCCAATGCCTTCGCCCGGGGATTGATTTACAAGAAGTCTAATATGCTGGGCTTGCTTATCCCTGATATTGAGAACCTTTATTTTGCCGGAGTGATCCGGGGAATGCAGGATGCCTGCATTAAGCTGGGTTACAGTCTGATGATCTGCAATACCGACCGTGATAAGGACCGGATGCTGAGCTACATTGACACTTTTCATGAGAAGCAGGTAGATGGAATTGTGTATGCCAGTGATGTCCTGTACCCGGAATGTTATGAGAAGCTGACCGGCTGCAGAATTCCCTTTGTGCTGGTCTCATCCCACTCCGAAGAATTCGATGTGCCTACGGTGGAGATTGATGATGAAAAGGCAGCCTACGACGCGGTCCGATTTCTGATTGAGCTGGGTCACACCGAAATTGGCATGATCGGGTTCGATCATGTGAATTCTGTATCGGGTCCACCAAGGTATGACGGGTTTGTAAGGGCATTGACGGAAGCCGGACTTGAATACAATGTGGAGAAAGTCAGATATGCCAATCACCGTTTTGAGCATGCCTATCAAGCTGCGCATGAGTTGTTTGTGGATTATCCGGAAGTGACGGGCTTATTCTGTGTCGCTGATGAGTTCGCGATGGGGGCAATCTCGTATTTGAAAGACCGCAATATTCTCGTGCCGGGTCAGGTATCCGTTATCGGGTTCGATAATCTGCGGATGTCTGGGATGTTCATTCCGAAGCTGACCACGATTGCACAGCCGATTTATCAACTGGGCTATAGAGCCGCCGAGAAGCTGCATGAGCTGCTGACCACCGGAAAAGTGGAAGTAACCACAGAAAAAATGGAGCATAAGCTGATTGTGAGGGAATCCTCACGGGAACGATGAGTCCTGCTCATTTTGAAAAGCTTTTCATAAAAGTGGAATGAAGGCTAACTATTTTAAATATAGTATTGGAAACGCATACAAACCAAGATAGCCTTATGCTCCACTACTTCTTGCAAGGAGGTGATCCCGCAGGCAAGCGAGCAACAACCGAACGTAAGCACAAGAAATGCAGTCTCACAAACCATAATTAAAGGGGATGTATGACGAAATGAAAAAGGCTACGGGACGAAAACTGTCACTCGCCATGGTGCTATGCTTATCCTTCACCATGCTGCTTAGCGGTTGCGGCGGGAATAATAACACGAATAATGCGGCTAAGACCGATCCGCCAGCGGCTACAGAGGCACCGGCTGCATCTAACAATCAGGCATCACCTGATCCTACAGAGGCCGCTGCTGCGGGCTCACCGCTGGATTTGGCTATGAAAGGTGATTATAAAGGAACCAAAGTCACGATGTTCGGACCCTTCGTAGATGCTGACCAGGTGAAGTTCGAGAAAAGCATCAAGGAATTTGAAGACAAGACCGGCATCGACATTCAATATGAAGGCTCCAAGGAATTCGAAGCGACGATCAATATCCGCGTCGACGGCGGAAATGCGCCGGATATCGCTGACTTCCCGCAGCCTGGCCTGCTGGCTTCCATTGCCAAAACCGGCAAGGTGGTTGACCTGACAGGAGTGTTGGACCAGGAGAAACTGAAGGCCAACTACAATAAAAGCTGGCTCGATATGTCCACTATGGATGGCAAAGACGGCAAGATTATGGCCGGGATCTGGAACCGCAGCAATGTGAAGAGCCTGGTGTGGTATCCAAAAAAACAATTCGAAGATGCCGGATATAAAGTTCCTGAAACCTGGGATGAGATGATGGCACTGACCGAGCAAATCGCCAAGGACGGCGATCCGGCCTGGACCATCGGTATCGAAAGTGGTGCAGCTACAGGCTGGGCGGCAACGGACTGGGTAGAGAACATCATGCTGCGGACAACCACGCCGGAGAACTATGACAAATGGGTGAAAGGCGAGCTGCCGTTCACTTCCCCGGAAGTGAAGAACGCCGTTGAAGTCATGTCCAAGATCTGGCTCAACAAGGATTATGTCTATGGCGGAACCAAATCGATCGTAACAACAGCTTTCGGGGATGCGCCAAAACCGATGTTTGAGAACCCTCCAAAGGCCTGGTTCAACCTGATGGGCAACTTTATCACAAGTTTCTTCCCGGAAACCGCTAAGGTGGATCAGGATTACGACTGGTTCTACCTGCCGCCGATTGATCCGCAGTACGGCAAGCCGGTGCTGGTAGCAGGCGATATCTATGCCATGTTCAATGACCGTCCGGAAGTCCGTGCAGTAATGGAATTCTTCACCACCGGTGAATCCATCAAGAGCTGGGTGCAGTCCGGCGGTGTAATCGCTCCAATGAATGATGCTTCTCTGGATTGGTACACCTCTGAATCCGACCGCCGCATGGCGAAGCTGGTGCAGGATGCTTCCACGCTCCGTTTCGACGGTTCTGACCTGATGCCGGGTAAAGTGGGTGCGGGCACGTTCTGGAAAGGCATGACCGACTATGTGAGCGGAACGGCAACACTGGATAAGGCTCTGGAACAGATCCAGTCAGGCTGGAAAAACTAAGCGGAACTTATTAAGTCATATAATCATCTAAAAGCGGGGCAGTGTGCAGCGAGTATGGCCTGTCCCGCTTTTTCTCTGTTAAGGTATTTTGACCGAACAGATCGACCATGTACAAGGCTTACGAAGAAAGTTTTGCTCGGCAAAACCAGAGCCTATGCTTGCGAGGAAAGTTTTGCTCCAGCAAAACTTATAGGAGGAGCTAATATGGATGCACAAATAAAGCCGGAATCCAGTGTTGCGGGTGCCGGGGCGAAGCAGAAAATCAGCCTCAGGGCAGTGCTCCTGTCCCTTGTTGTACTACTCTCCAACATCGTTATCAATGGTCTGATTTTCATGTTTTTCCGGGATTCCACGCTGAATCCTCTGCTCACGGCGGTTCTTGCTGTACTGTGGGGCGTGCTGGGGGTGTATCTGATTTACTATACGCTGACTTGGGCGGTGGAGCAGTACCCGGACTATATCCGCAGGAAGGTGCTGCCGTATATTTTTATCGGGCCGGCAGTAATCATTCTGGGCTGGCTGCTGGTGTTGCCTGCACTGCGTACATTATACCTGAGCTTCTTTAATGCTTCCTCGGAGAAATTTGTCGGATTCAGCAACTACGCTGCGATATTCAGCGACCATCTCATGGCGACTGCACTGCGTAATAATCTGCTCTGGGTGTTCGTGGGGACGCTGGCTTGTGTCTGCTTCGGGCTGCTCATCGCCATCCTTGCCGACCGCAGCAGCTACGAGAAAATCGCCAAGTCAATCATCTTCATGCCGATGGCTATATCTTTTGTAGCCGCAGGCGTAATCTGGAAATTCGTCTATTACTATCAGCCGGGTGATGAGCAAATCGGACTGCTGAATGCGGTCGTGACCTATTTTGGCGGCGAGCCGCAAGCCTGGACGAGTATGCTGCAGCCCTGGAATAACTTTTTTCTCATTGTCATTTTGATCTGGATGCAGACCGGGTTTGCGATGGTGATTTTCTCTGCTGCGATCAAAGGAGTCCCTGACGATATTCTGGAGGCTGCGCGTGTAGATGGGGCGGGTGAGGTGAAGATTTTCTTTGGCATAATGATCCCGTTCATTTCGGCGACGATCCTGACCGTTACCACCACCATTATCGTCTTTACATTGAAAATTTTTGACGTCGTCATGGTGATGACAGGAGGTCAATACGATACGGAAGTGGTAGCGACACAGTTCTACCGGCAGTTCTTTATGTACCGTAATTTCGGGTACGGCTCGACGCTGGCTATTGTTCTCCTGATCGCGGTCTTGCCGGTCATTATTATTAATCTTCGTCAGTTCCGCAAGCAGGGGGGATTCTAAATGGTCGGCAAAAAGAAAAGAAAAGGCGGTAAAACCATCGTCAATCTGGTGCTGGGTGTCATTTGCTTCATCTGGCTGCTTCCCACGCTGGGCCTCTTTATCTCCTCGTTCCGTCCGGCAGCGGATATTCTGCAGACCGGCTGGTGGAAAGTGTTCCCCCATCAGGAGTGGAAGGCAGGCGAAACGCTGCAGCTGTCCAAGGATGTGGATCTGCGCCAGCCGATTGAGGTGAACGGCAAAACCTACACAGACGACCAGTTGAAGGCAGGCGTGGAAGTGGACGATAGCCGTCTGATGTGGGAAAACCGCAGAGCGCGCACGGTCAATATGCAGGAGCAGGGCTGGGAGACCAAACCTGATTTCACACTGGATAATTACAATAATGTGCTGTCCGGCAAAGAGTACAAACTCACGGAGGCTGACGGCAGTGAAACGGTGCAAAAAGGAACGGGGTTGTCGCAGGCCTTCTGGAACACGCTGACGATTGCGGTTCCGGCTACGGTTATTCCGGTGCTGATCGCCTCTTTTGCCGCGTATGCCTTCGCCTGGCTGCGGTTCCCGGGCCGCAAAACACTGTTCGTGATCATTATCGCCATGCTCGTGATTCCGATTCAGGTCGCACTGATTCCTGTGCTTAAGGATTATACCGCACTGGGTCTGAACGGAAGCTATCTGGGGATCTGGCTGGCGCATACCGCCTTCGGTCTGCCGCTGGTCACCTATTTCATGTATAACTTCATCAGCCAGCTGCCTAAGGATTTGTTTGAGTCGGCCTTTATTGATGGCGCGAGCCATTTCACTATCTTCAGCAGACTGATTCTGCCGCTGTCCGTTCCTGCCCTGGCTTCCATCGGTATCTTCCAATTCCTGTGGGTATGGAATGATTATCTGGTCTCACTGATCTTTATCGGTAACCAGCCTTCGGTACAGGTCATGTCGATGAAGATCGCCGATCTGGTCGGCTCGCGCGGCAACGACTGGCATCTGCTGACCTCGGCGGCGTTTATTTCGATGCTGATGCCGCTGGGAATCTTTTTCCTGCTGCAAAAGTACTTCGTCCGCGGCCTGATGGGCGGTTCAGTGAAAGGATGACCGAAGGGCTGGAGGGTTCATAAGAGTCTCGCGATCAGGAGGAGATGTTCAAGATGAAGATGAAGATGAAGCCCTATGAGCATCCGGCGGCACTGTATCCCTACCGGGATTGGAGCCTTGGCGAGGATGCCTACGAGGATGAGCACAACCAGAGGAGCGAGAGCGTGTTTGCGCTGGGCAACGGATATATCGGCATGCGCGGCAATTTCGAGGAAGGCTATCATGGCCTGGCGGGAACCTCGGTGGCCGGTAACTACCTGAACGGATTCTTTGATTCTGAGCCGATTGTGTATCCAGAGGGGGCGTACGGGTATCCTGAGCACAACCAGGCCATGCTGAATGTAACCGATGCCCGGATCATCGAGCTGAGTATTGAAGGCCATGCCTTCCATCTGAACAGTGGTACGGTACACCGCTACGGGCGCAGGCTGGATATGCGAAGCGGCATCCTCCACCGTGAAGTGGAGTGGGAATCGCCGTCAGGCCACCGTGTCCTGCTGCAGATCCGGCGGATGGTGTCCCTGAAGCATAAGCATCTTGCCGCCACCCACTATAGCGTAACGGCGCTTAATTTCGACGGTACGCTGACGTTCAGCTCCGCTATGGACGGGAATATCGTCCGGCAGGAGGCAAGCGGAGATCCCCGGCTTGGATCGGGTAGCAGTGAACCGAGCCTGCTGCTGGAAGGCACGGGCTATGATGAGACTGCAGGAATGCTGTGGATGAAGCAGCGGACCCGGCATACGCAGTTCGCACTGCTGACAACAATGAGCCATAGGCTGCAGGCGGAGTCTGGCCATAAGTTAAGCCGCCAACTGACCGGGCCGCGGATCTCGGAATGTTATACCGCTGAAGTGCTTAGCGGACAGAGCGTTTCGCTCAGCAAGTATATTTCGTATCATACCTCCAAGGATTATGATGAGGAGGAGCTGCATAGCCGGAGCATGGCCGTACTGGAGATGGCAGCGGATTGCGGCTTTGACGGGCTTGCTGCTGAACAGCAGGCCTACCTGGATGTCTTTTGGAGTCACACGGATGTAGAGATTACCGGTGACCCGGCGCTGCAGCAGGGGATCCGCTTCAATGCCTTTCAGCTGCTGCAGTCTGTAGGCCGTGACGGTGTAACGAATATCGGAGCCAAAGGCCTCACCGGTGAAGGCTATGAGGGCCATTATTTCTGGGATACCGAAATGTACATGCTGCCGTTCTTCACGTACACACAGCCCGAAGTGAGCCGTGCACTATTGGAGTTCCGCTATGCCACACTAGGTAAAGCGCGGGAGCGGGCGGCAGTGATGTCGCAGATAGGGGCGCTCTATCCCTGGCGGACGATTGACGGCGCGGAGAACTCGGCTTATTTCCCGGCAGGCACGGCCCAGGCGCATATTAATGCGGATATCGCGTATGGCATCAAGCAGTATGTGCAGGCGACAGGCGATGTAGAGTTTCTCGCCGCCAAGGGTGCGGAGGTTCTGTTTGAAACGTCGCGCTTCTGGGCGGATCTGGGCCATTACAATCCGGCACGCGGCGGAGCCTTCTGTATTGATGCCGTAACCGGTCCCGATGAATATACAGCCATTGTGAACAATAACGCCTATACGAACCTGATGGTGCGGGATCAGTTTCTGTACGCTTTTGAAACGGCTGATCTGCTGCGCCGGGATTACCCCGAAGATTACGAACGGCTGGAACGAAGTATAGGACTGACCATACAGGAGGCAGAGGGCTGGCTGGAAGCTGCGGAGAAGATGTATATCCCTTTTGATAGGGGCTTGGGCATCTATGCGCAGGATGATACGTTTCTTAGCAAGCGGAAATGGGATTTCGAGCGGACCCCGGCGGATAAATATCCGCTGCTGCTGAACTATCACCCGCTTGTAATCTACCGCCACCAGGTGCTGAAGCAGGCCGATCTCGTTATGGCATTGTTCCTGCTTGGCGATCAGTTCAGCCTGGCTGATAAAATCCGCAATTATCAGTATTATGAGCCGCTGACGACCCATGATTCTTCCCTGTCGCCGTGCATTCACAGCATCGTCTCCGCTGAAATCGGTGATTTGGCAGGAGCCTATGCCTACTTTGACCGCACGGTGCGGATGGACCTGGATGATATCAACCGCAACGCTAAAGACGGGCTGCACATGGCGGCAATGGCAGGCTCGTGGATGTCGATCGTGAACGGCTTCGGCGGAATGCGCCAGTATGACGGCGTGCTGTGCTTCCATCCGGCGCTGCCGGAGCAGTGGCAGAGCTACCGCTTCAAAATCACGTCCAGGGGTCAGCTGCTGGATGTGTATGTAGACCGTGAGACGGCAGTTTATACGCTGCTTGAGGGGGAAGGCCTCACGATTCGGCACCTGGAGCAGACGCTGCAGCTGTCTCCGCGGGAGCCGGTGACCGTGTCGCTTGCGAGACGGCTGGAAGCGGTGATCTTCGATCTGGACGGTGTGATTACCGACACAGCCGAATATCATTATCTGGCCTGGCAGGCGCTGGCCGATGGCCTGGGTGTGCCCTTCAGCCGGGAGAAGAATGAACGGCTGAAAGGCGTGAGCCGCATGGAGTCGCTGGATATTATCCTGGAGGACAGCGGCCTCGCCTTCACGGAAGCCGAGAAGCAACAGCTGGCGGAGCAGAAGAACGATCATTACAGGGAAATGATCGGGCGGATCACCCCGGAGGACCTGCTGCCGGGGATCCCGGAGCTGTTAGATTCCCTGCGGGAGCGGGGAATCCTCTTAGGGCTGGCCTCGGCGAGCCTGAATGCTCCGCAGATTCTGGAGCGTCTCGGCGCAGCCCGCTGGTTCCAGGCGATCGCCGACCCGGCTAGTCTGCGGAAGGGCAAGCCCGACCCGGAGATCTTCCTGCAGGCGGCGGAGCTGCTTGGGGTCACGCCGGGCCATTGCATCGGCGTGGAGGATGCGGCAGCGGGCGTTGCCGCGATCAAGGCTGCCGGCATGAAGGCAGTGGGTATCGGTAGCGCAGCGCGGCTAGGCGCGGCTGATCTGCTGGTACCCGGGCCCTCGGGGCTGAGTGTAGAGAAGCTTATGGAGCTGATCCAGCTCTAAATGGAAATACCCCGTCTACCCTCCATGGTTGGAGGAGAGACGGGGTATTCGCATTTAGAACTACGTTCCGGAATGGAGGCTCTGTTCCGAATATGTATTAGAGCCAGCCGGTTACAGCAGATGTTGATCCGGGAAGATTTGCTCCAAGTGATGCTTCATGTGATCCAGATAATCCTCAATTAACCATTGCAGGGTGACGGTTCCGCCGTTCTCCATCAGGAAAACAAGCTGGAGCTGGTCCGGGGTAAGTCTTGTAATCACCCGCAGAATGGCCTGATTGAGGCTGGTCCATAGGGCAGATACCTCCCCTGGAGCAGAACTGCCGTGCTGCTGGGCGGCCATCCATTCATCCTGATCATACAAGGCTAGGCGCAGCGGTTGCGGTTCGTATTGTACTTTAATGAAGCGTGCGAGATTATTGGTAGCCGAATCGCACAAATGTCCGAGCAGCTGCAGCTTAGACCATTTGCCCCCTGGGCGCAGGGCGGTGGCTTCTTCAGGAGAATAGGAGGCGAACGCGGCGGGTACCTCCTTCAAGAGTGACTGCAGTGCTATTATCGTAGTCTGAATCATTTCTCCTCACTGCCTTTCAATCTGAATTTAAAATATTGAAATTCCGGAAAAATAGGATAATCCCGGTTCGCATTATGGCTAGCTGTAGAAGGGGTGGTTGTATTTCGTACAACTACACTCCGCCTTACGTTAGCTGTTCGCGATCCACCGCTTTCGTCATGCGGTTCGCTCTCGCCTAAGCTTTATGTCGTGGCCCCTACCGCGAGTTCTACCGGCAAAATATTCTCGGCAGCAACGGAGGCGCCTTCGACCTGCTTCACGATCAGTTCTACCGCCAGCCGGCCCATCTCATCCATCGGCTGGCGGATGGATGAGATAGCGGGATGGAACAGGCTGCGCAGTGCGATTCCGTCATAGCCGATAATCCGCACATCTTCAGGCACGCTGCGGCCGCTCTCCCGGCAGGCCTTCAGCGCGTAGGCAGCGATGAGGTCACTGCCGGCGAAGATACCGTCAATCCCGGGATGCTCCCGGAATAGCTGCTCCAGCAGCCTTTCATAAGCCTGCATATCGAAGCTGTTATTGTCCGTATGCAGTGAAGTTTGCCATACGCCATGCTCCCGGGCAGTATCGGCAAAAGCCTCATACCGGAGGTGGGATAAGAGGTTCAGCTGAGGATGGCCGCCAATATGGGCGAGCTTCCGGCAGCCCTTTTCTATTAATAATGTGGTAGCCAGTTGTCCTCCGGCATAGTTGTCTGAACAGACATAAGGGATATCCGGTGAAATTTGCCGGTCAAAGGTGACCAGGGGCAGATTCATTTGCCGGTAGGCTTCCACTTCAAGCGTATGACTGCCCATAATGATGCCGTCGACCCGGCTTGCGCGCAGCATATCGATATACTCAAGCTCTTTGATTTTGTCTTGTTGGGAGTTGCAGAGCAGCAGTTTATACCCGCTCCGGTAGGCATGCTCCTCAATCCGGCTCGTCAATTCACCGAAGAACGGCAGTGAGACATGGGGAATAATCAGTCCGATAATATTGGACCTGGAGCGGCTCAGCGAACGGGCCAGCTCATTGGGTCTGTAGTTTAGTTCCTCCATCGCGGCATAGACCTTTTTCTTCAGCGTGTCGCTTAAGTAGCCTCTGCTGTTCAGCACCCGGGACACGGTTGTCGCCGATACGCCCGCTTTGAGAGCCACATCTTTTATGGTAGGCATAACATAAGGTCTCCTGTCTAAGGGGTTACTGCTAATTTATTCTATCCCGTATGCCTTAAGCTGTCTAGAAAGCCCGGGTTTTAAAAAATAAACGTTCCCCGTATAATTAAATGAAAAGATACATAAAGAGGGAAGCTGAAGCTGGTCAACGAATTAGTATATTGTCGAAACACCTCGTTTTGTTGTGCGGCTCCTAAGGATGTGGGGATCTGCTTTTGGAATAGAGGAAGACTTTGGGATAGATGCATGGGGGTATACTAATGGGCGTAGGGAGATTTCATCTCAAAGGTTTGCAGGGCTGGCTTGTGCCTCTGATTCTGTGTGTCATTCTGTTGGCATTTCTGTATCCGTCATTCACCGCCAGCGCCGAGGAGGCTCTTCCGAAGAATGTGCTGGTACTTCATTCCTATCAGAAGGGTTTCGAGTGGACGGATGATCAAAGCTCGGGTATCGAAGAGACTCTGAAAGGTGCAGGCAATGTGCCTTTGATCTATACGGAGTATATGGACTGGAAACGCTACCCAAGCCAGGAAAATCTCCAGCAATTGTACAATAGACTCAAGTTCAAATACGAAAATACTCCTATCGATGCCATCATTACAACAGATGACGCCGCGCTTAGCTTCGCCTTGAAATACCGGCAGGAGCTCCTGCACGATGCACCGATTATATTCAGTGGTGTCAATGAACGGGGTGTGGCCAGCATCCGGGACAAGCACAATCTGACCGGTGTGATCGAACAGATCAACTCTACCCAAACTATACAAATGGCACTGCATATTAATCCCCTGATCCGCAAGGTATATGTTGTGTTTGACAACTCTGAAAGCGGACTCTCCACGGGCCAAATGGTTATGGATCAGATTACCTCGCTCCATCGGGGTCTCGAGATCATTCCTATGAACCGTTTCTCCATTGAACAAATCAAACAAAATGTCTCTACCCTTTCATCAGACAGCATTGTACTAATGACTACATATTATAGTGATTCCACCGGTAGAATTATCGAATTTGATAGATTCGCCAGTGAGCTGGCAAGCAGCAGCAGCGTACCGGTATACCATCTATATGATTTCGGCTTGAACTATGGGGCTTTTGGCGGAAGCCTGATCAGCGGCAAAATCCAGGGGCAGACTTCGGCCAGCCTGGCGCTGCGTATTCTTCAGGGGGAACGTGCCGATGAACTGCCGATCGTTACAGACGGCACCAAACGGAATGTTTTCGACTACAACGAGCTTCGGCATTTTGGCATTTCCGTGAATAAACTGCCGAAGGGCAGCGAGATTATCAACAAACCGTTTTCCTTCTATGAAACCTATAAGACGCTGGTTCTGAGCATTATCGCTGCTTTTGCCGTGCTGGTGACCTTTATCTTTATCTTGTTGTTCTACGTGCAGCTGGCGAAGCGGATGAGAAGCAACCTGGAGAAAAGCAATGAGCGCTTTAGTCTCGCTGCCTATGGTTCGGATGCGGTGATCTGGGACGTGGATATGTCCACGATGATCTATTATTTCTCGGACAGTTGGTATGAGCTGCTGGGCTATGAACGTGATGAGATTAATGAGAGCCATGGGGGATGGAGGGATATTGTCCACCCTGAGGATGCAGAGCAGCAGGAAAAGGCGCGGTCACAGCATCTGGAGGGACGTTCTTCCTATTATTATGCGGAATACCGGATGCGCTGCAAGTCAGGGGAGTATAAATGGTTTCAGGCCCGGGGCAAAGTGCTGCGGAATGCTGCCGGAGGGTATGTCCGTTTTGCGGGATCGATGATCGATGTTACGGACCGCAAGGACTATGAGAGCAAGCTGCAAATGAGCTATCAGGAGCTGGAGTCCACTTATGAAGAGCTCACGGCGTTGCAGGATGAGCTTCTGGAGCAGTACAACAAGGTTGTGGAGAATCAGGGGCTGCTGCAGACCAGTGAAGAGAAATACCGGTATTTGGCCTATAACGATGTCCTGAGCGGTCTGCCGAACCGTCTGTCTCTGTCTGAAGAGCTGGAGAATTTTATCGAAGAGCATCCGGGCGGGCAAGCCGCACTCTTTTTTCTCGATATCGATAACTTTAAATACATCAACGACACTATGGGCCACACCCTGGGCGATCAGCTGCTAGTGAAGGCGGGTGAACGGCTGCTGGAGTTATCAGACGGGCGGTGTTTGCATTTCCGTTTTGGCGGGGATGAGTTTGTCATTCTGATCAAGGATATTGACGGATATTCTGAGGTGATTTTCTGTGCGGAGTCGCTGGTTCAGGGCTTCGGTGAACCTTTTGAGCTTGATAACAGCAGTGTGCATATCTCGGTCAGTGTCGGAATTGCCAGGTATCCGGAGAATGGGACCAGTGCGGGGGAGCTGCTGAAGAATGCTGATATCGCGATGTACAAGGCAAAAGAGGAAGGCAAGGGTACTTATATCATGTATGGTGAGGAGATGCAGCGACATTTTGATGAGCGGATGATTGTGGAGCATCATTTAAGAAATGCGATTGCGAACAATGAGTTGTCGCTGCACTATCAGCCGCTGGTGGATATCGGCTCAGGCGACATTTGGGGCTTTGAGGCATTGATCCGCTGGAACAATCCTGTGCTTGGCTTTGTGTCTCCGCTGTCATTCATCACCATCGCCGAGGATTGCCGGCTGATTGTTCCGATTGGCGAATGGGTCCTCCGGAATGCCTGCCGCTTCACGAAGGATCTGCATGCACAGGGTTACGAAGGTTATCACATCTCGGTCAATATTTCAGTGGTCCAGCTGATACTGGATGACTTCACGGAAATGGTGCTGACTATACTTAGCGAAACTGGGCTTGCACCGGAGTATCTGGAGCTGGAGATTACGGAGTCGATCTTTATGGAATCCTTCGAGGCGATCAGCTCCAAGCTGGAATCTCTGAAGCAGAAGGGGATCGGTATTGCGCTGGACGACTTTGGGACAGGTTACTCCTCACTCAGCTATCTGAAACAGCTGCCGATTACTACATTGAAGATCGATAAGTCTTTTATCGACAGTATTGATGCACCGAACAACATGTCACTGGCCAGCTCCATTGTCACCATCGGACATGACATGGGACTGAACGTAACCGCCGAAGGCGTAGAGACACAGGACCAGCTGGCTTTCCTGGAGCGTACAAGCTGTGACAAGATTCAGGGCTACTTTATCAGCAGACCGATCCCGGAAAAAGAGGTTGCCGCCTGGGTTGCCGCCAGAACTGCCGGCTGAACCTGAGGAGAATTTGAGAGGCCGTTGTTGAAGCGCCGGAGGCTAGTGTGATCTGAAACAACGGCAGGAGCGCCGTTGTTTCGGCGCCGGAGGCTAGTGTGTTCTGAAACAACGGCAGAAACGCCGTTGTTAAGCGCCGATGGCTAGTTTGCTCAGAAACGACCGGAGGGAGGTAGCCGTTTCTTCCTTTTTTCAGGGTGCAATAGCTTCTACTTCAATTTCAATCAGCAGATCGGGGGCGATCAGTGCTTGTACCTCAACCATTGTCGCAACAGGCTGGATATCCTTGAAAAACTCCCCATGGGCTTTTCCGAATTCCTCCCATTTGGAGATATCCGTAACGAACATTCTGGTTCTTACAACATTTGCGAGACCTGCGCCCAATTCGCCAAGCGCCTTCTCAATAATCTCCAGGATATACCGGGTCTGCCCATAGGGATCTCCTTTACCGACAACTTCACCGTCCTTCATCGCTGTTGTTCCTGCCACTTCAATCCGGTTCCCAACCCGGATGGCCCGGCAATACCCTACAGTTGACTCCCAAGGCGAGCCTGTAAACACCTGTTTTCGCTCCATAACAGTTCCTCTCCATCCTAGGCTTGTTCTACTTTTTTTGTGGTGCTGTTTCCAGCATCCTGAACCTTCCATCGTATATAACCTCCGGCACTTTTGCCCATACGTAAGTTCTTTAGCTTATTTATATCCTCTATATTTCAGTTGAACCGCTTCAGCGGTTGTCCCCGGGAGCAGCCTCTACGCTGTGAATGTAATCCTTCATTTGAATCATGTCCAGCAGGGCAATCTCCCTGCCCTTGAACTGAATCCAGCCCTGATCGCGCAGAATCCCCATTTCACGGGAAAGCGAAGGCCTTGCTGTATTTAAATGCTCTGCCCATTCTTTTCTGCTGAAAGGAAGTCGGATCTGATCGGAAGACTGGAGTTCGGCCTGCTCCAACAGGAAATCTACAATCCGGCGACGAAGCGGCCCGGCCGAGAGTATCTCAATCTTGCGGTTGACCAGCACCAGACGCTCGGACAGGTTCTCAATGAATCGGGTCAGCATGTCTGTATCTGCCGTGAACATGCGCAGCAGCTCCTGCTTGCCGATGAACATAATGGTGCAGGGGTCAGCTGCGGTTGCCGTGGCGGGAACGCTGTTGTTCCTGCGGAACAGTACGGCTTCGCCAATGGTCTGGCCTTGATTCAGATGGGCGATGGTGACACCGCTGCCGGTGGGATGGTTCTTCTGCACTTCCACCCGTCCGGAGAGCACGATGCCTAGACGGTCAGCCGTATCACCCTCAGCCAGGATTACGGCTTTCTTCGGATACTCGCTGACGGTGTAGATCATCTTTTGCAGCAGCGCCTCAATCTCTTCCACAGACCGTCCCCGAAACAGCAGACAGGCCTGCAGCACGGCAGGGTGCGGTTTCATAGATTTCCTCCTGAATTTAAAGTATCCGGTAACATCCGTTACCGATTGTTCGACGAAAGTCTACTACAATTACTGGTAACTGTAAAGGCGGGATGAAGAGGTCCTGGCAAGGTTCCAATAACCCATAAGGAGTGAACGTGAATGAGCGAAATGTTCTGTTTTCAATGTCAGGAGGCGGCAAAGGGATCAGGCTGTACGATCCAGGGAGTCTGCGGTAAAACCAGCGAGGTGGCTAATCTCCAAGATCTGCTGCTGTATACGCTAAAAGGCATTGCGATCTTTGCACGGCGGGGCCGCGAACTCGGGATCACCGATCCCGGTACGGAGAAATTTATGACCGGGAGCATGTTCGCCACCATCACCAATGCGAATTTCACCCCGGAGCATTTTACCGCAAGCATCAGGGAAGGCGTGAAGTTTCGTGACCAGTGGAGAGACAGACTGAAGCTGACAGGGGCAGAGGTTGCCCTTTCCGGTCATGACGCAGCCCTCTGGGTTGCCGGTACGGACGAAGAGCTGATGCTGAAAGCACAAGAGGTAGGTGTTCTTGCCACAGAGCATGAGGATATCCGTTCCCTGCGCGAGCTGCTGACCTATGGGCTGAAAGGGATGGCGGCTTATATGGAGCATGCGGCGGTGCTGGGATATTACGAACCCGGTGCACAGGCTTTTATGGAAAAAGGGTTGGCGGCGGTGCTGGACGATACACTAAGCGGTGATGAGTTGACGGCACTTGTTCTGGAATGCGGGAAGCTGGGCGTGGATGTGATGGCGCTGCTGGACCGGGCGAATACATCGACTTACGGCAACCCGGAGATCACCAAGGTGAATATCGGCGTGGGAACCCGTCCGGGGATTCTGATCAGCGGGCATGACCTGAAGGATATGGAGGCGCTCCTGAAGCAGACGGAAGGGACCGGAGTGGATGTGTACACACACAGTGAGATGCTGCCGGCCCACTATTACCCTGCCTTCAAAAAGTACAGCCATTTCGTAGGCAATTACGGTAACGCCTGGTGGAAGCAAACGGAGGAATTTGCGAGCTTTAATGGTCCGATTCTGATGACTACGAACTGTATTGTACCTCCTAAGGAGAGCTATATAAACCGTCTGTACACCACAGGCCATACCGGCTTCCCCGGAGTGCGGCATATTGCGGCTGATGAGAACGGAGAGAAGGATTTCTCTGCGGTCATCGAACAGGCCAAGAACTGCGAGGCACCTACTGAAATCGAGACCGGAGAGATTGTCGGCGGCTTCGCCCATGCTGCGGTAATGAATGTGGCCGATCAGGTAGTAGAAGCAGTACAAAGCGGCGCGATCAAGCAGTTCTTCGTGATGGCAGGCTGCGACGGCCGGATGAAGAGCCGGAGTTACTATACCGATTTCGCTGCCGAACTGCCGGAAGATACAGTGATCCTGACGGCCGGCTGCGCGAAGTATAAATACAATAAGCTGGCGCTTGGCGAAATCGGCGGGATTCCCCGCGTGCTGGATGCCGGACAATGCAACGACTCCTATTCTCTGGTCGTCATTGCGCTGAAGTTGAAAGAGGTATTCGGACTGGATGACATCAATGATCTGCCGATTGCCTACAATATTGCCTGGTACGAGCAAAAGGCAGTTATTGTCCTACTGGCTCTGCTGCATCTGGGTGTCAAGAATATTCACCTCGGCCCGACATTGCCGGCCTTCCTCTCCCCGAACGTGGCCCAGGTGCTGGTAGACACCTTCGGGATTAGCGGTATTACCACTGTAAAAGAGGATATGGAGCATTTTATCGCTGCTGTGTAACGCTGTGTAATATAAACAGTTAAATAGGCCGGACGCTTAATCCCGCTGGGAGAATAGCGTCCGGCCTATTGGCATTTAAGATGGATAGGCTCCATACTCAAAGGGTTAAGGAACGGCCACAGGGTTTGTAAAATAGAGGGAATTGGGTTAAAATGTCGAACCACAACGTCTGTTGTATTGAACGGGTGCAGATGGATAAGCAAAGATGGGGGTTTGGGGATGGCAACGATATTGGTGGTTGAGGACGAGAAGCCAATCAGTGATCTGATTACAATGAATTTAAAGCTGGTTGGCCATCAGTTTTTTAAAGCCTTTGATGGGGAGCAGATGCAGCGGATTCTGGAGCAGGAGAAGATTGATCTTATTTTGCTGGATGTGATGCTGCCCGTCATGGATGGATTTGAATGGATGAGGCAGCATCACCATCCGGGTGTTCCGGTTATTTTTATTACCGCCAAGGATTCTTTGGCTGACCGCATCACCGGCTTTGAGCTGGGCGCGGACGATTATATCATTAAGCCATTTGAAATTTTGGAGCTACTGGCCCGGATTAATGTCGTTTTGCGCCGTACCGTTAAGGAAGAAGAGGGATTTCTGGCCGGGGATGTTGAGGTTCGTCTGCAGGCGCGGAAGATCTATAAGAGTGGACAGCTTGTTGAACTAACGGCTAGAGAATTTGAATTACTGGAGGTTCTGATTCAGAACAGAAATATTGCCTTGTCCCGGGATAAACTGCTGGAACTGGCCTGGGGTTATGAATTTGAAGGAGATACCCGGACAGTGGATGTGCATATCCGGCAGCTGCGCAAAAAACTGGGCTGGGAAGAACGGATCAACACGGTGTACAAGCTGGGTTACCGTCTGGAAGCGGAGAGGTGAGCGATGAGATTCTGGCAGAAAACGCTGGTGCTGATGCTCGTCTTGTTCGTCGTGGCACTGGATGTGAGCGTCATTATGATTATGAACAAAAGCTGGCAGCTGAATATGAAAAGAGAACAGCAGCGGGCGGCAAGTGATCAGGCCCTGATTGCCAACAATATCTATGAAAATCTGAACTCTATTAAATCACGGGGCATGCAGATTAACGATACGATTCTGCTGGATGTTGCCCGTTCCTATGGGGAGTATTACCGGGAGCGGGGGATTTCACTGGAATTGTCGAACCAGGATACTCCCATCTATGCTAGGCCAGCGGAGTCGTCCGCCCGCTATATCAGCGTAACGAATGAGCTGCCGGCGCCTTACGGGCATTTGCATCTAACCTACCGGCGGGATATTGAAGCGCTGTATGTCGGCCAGGATGAGTTGAACCGGTATTTTGTCTATATCAACTGCGTCTCTATTCCTGTTCTTGCCGCTCTCATGTATGTGTTGATCCGCAAGCTGACGAAACCTCTGCAATCATTGGCGGACAGCACCAAAAATATTGCCGAAGGAAACTATGGCAAACGGGTGCAGCTTAAGAACAGGGATGAATTCGGGGAGCTGGCGCAGCATTTCAACCGTATGGCAGATGCTGTGGAAAGGCAGGTTACGGATCTCTCCGCAATGGCTGAGGTGAAGCAGCGGATGGTGGACAACCTGGCTCATGAACTGAGAACACCGCTGACCAGTCTGCAGGGATTCGCCCAGTATTTGAATGCCGCCCATATCGACGAAGAAGAGCGGATAACAGCAAGCGGCTATCTCTGGAGCGAGACGCTGCGCCTGAAGAATCTGGTCTTCAAGCTGCTGGATCTATCCATTCTCAGCCATCAGCCGGTGGAACGGAGCCGGATACCCGTTGTGGAACTGTTCGAATCCGTGCGTCGGATGGAGCAGGTGAATCTGGACGCGGCGGGGATTGAGCTGCTTCTAGATGCGGGTATTCCCGCGGTATGGGGCGACCGGGAACTGCTTGAATCGTTCCTGGTCAATTGCCTGGAGAACTCAATTCATGCTTCAACCCCAGGCTCGGAGATCAAGCTGGCTGCGTATGAACAGGATACTGCGGCGGTTCTGGAGGTAACAGACTCCGGCAGAGGCATGAGCGCAGTACATCTGGAGCGTGTGTTCGAGCCGTTCTACCGGGTGGACCATGCCCGTTCAAGAGAACATGGCGGCGCCGGACTTGGTTTGGCCCTGTGCCGCCAGATTGCTGAGGCGCATCAGGCCCAGCTGTCCCTAAGGTCGGAAGAGCAGAAGGGGACGACCATCAAGCTTATTTTACAACTCCATAACAACGGGCCCCTTACTTTATAACATCTTTATCTTACAGTAAGGCTATGACAAGCCCACTTACACATTGGAGGTAATGAAGAAGATGAACAGGAATGACGTTAAATCAGCCCTTGGAGTGATATTCATATCGGGAGGACTGCTGGGTCTCAGTGCTTTTGCGGTGCCGCATATTGTTGCTCACACAGAAATGGGCCGCCAGGTGCCGGAGGCGAATGTGTCCTACTATCAGCAGCACACCGGGACGCCTGCTGTTCAATTGGCGAGCGGCCAGATTCCGGTGTTGAAGATCGAGGCGGAGGCTCCGGTCTCGACGATACAGACATATTTGGAGCGCACGGTCACTGAAGAGGAAATCAAGGAGTCCAATGCGTACGCCGAAAAGCTTAGATATATGGATCATGAAATATTCACGCGGGAGATGACCGAGCAAGAAAGCAAGCGGCGGCTTATCCTGGACGATCAATATCGATTCGATGGCCTGCGTCCCAAGCAGAAGCTGCCCATGAAGGCCGGGAACTACGAGTTTTATCTAGATCGGAGCAAGGCTACTTATGTACTCCCCAAGCGTGCCCTTACGGATGAGGAACTACTGCAGTTTATCGATTGGACTTATCGCTTCAACTATGTGTTGGGCCTGAGCTATGTGAAACCGCAACCCGATCAGAAGGACATCAGCGAGGCTGAAGCCCTGGGCAAAGCAAGAGAGAGTGTGACCCGTCTGTTCAATGTGGATCTGTCCAAGATGGAGTTCACGGCGTTTTATACAAAAATGGGTCTTGAGAAAAAAGGGCAGTGGCTCGTCTCTATCCATCCTTACCGGGAAGGGACGCTCCAAGCTCAAGGAAAGCCCTATTTCAGTTATAATGTGTTCGTTGATCCGCTGAACGGAACAGTCTTGGATACGACGATTGTGGAACGGAGCTATAAGAGAACACCGATCACAGCAGAGATGGACGGGCGGATCAGACAGGATTCCAGCTGGCTCCAAGCCGCGCGCACCATTGTTGCGGACAAACAGGGCGACACCCGTGAGATTATCGGCACTACTATTATTAAAGACAGCATATATGACAAACGTGGGGTTGTAGCAGTTTTGGTTAAACTGAAAGACGGAAGCTCCTACACCGCAGAACTTCGTTATCCCGAGAAGAAACTGCGCTGCCTGATTTATACTCCGGCCTCCCCGGCCTCCAAGTCATAAAGACTGTTATTGTCTTGTGCACAAGCGCCTACGTTATAGTAATCAGCCGCCGCCATTCACAAAAGGCAGCGGCTGAGCTGCGTTGTCTACGGCAGCCGGTAGTATGCGAACGGCTCGCCGTGCCGGAAGCCACGGCTGGCTTCGTCCAGCCGGTGCAGGCTGCCGGCATCCAGAGCGAGCGCAGCGCTCTGAATGCTTTCTTGCAGCTGCGCGGTCTTTGTAGCGCCGACAATGACGGTGGAGACGGCCGGCTGGTGCATCAGCCAGGCCAGCGACAGCACGGTGGGGGAGGTCGCCAGCTCAGTGGCGATGCCTCCCACCGCATCGCCAAGGGCGATCCGGTCTTTGGTCAGGAAGCGGCTGAAGTTCGGATCGGTCTGCGCTCGGGAGCCGGCAGGCGCAGGCCCGCTCCCGCTCCCGCCATATTTGCCTGTGAGTATGCCTCCGGCCAGCGGGAAGTAAGGGATAATGCCGATTCCCTGATCCAGACAGAGGGGAAGCAGCTCGCCCTCCGGTGTGCGGTCGGCAAGAGAATAGCTGGTCTGAATGGAAACATACTTGACCAGGTTGCGGGCTTCGCTGATCCCCAATGCCTTCATGAGCTCCCAGGCAGCATAATTGGAAGCGCCGATATAGCGGACCTTGCCTGCGGATACCATATCATCTAAGGTACGGAGGGTTTCTTCCAGTGGTGTATAGGGATCGAAGGTATGAATCTGATACAGATCCACATAGTCTGTCTTCAGGCGGCGCAGGCTTCCCTCCAGCTCCTGCATCAGATGATGACGGGAAGAGCCGCTGCCCCCGGGTCCTCCATGCACCGGCAGCCCTGCCTTGGTGGCCAAGACCGCCTTTTGCCGTCTCCCTTCAAGCGCCAGTCCGATAATTCGCTCTGATTCCGTCCCGGCGTAAATATTCGCGGTATCTATAAAGTTAATCCCCTGATCGAGCGCGGCATGAATAATATCAATGGAGGTCTGCACATCGGCTCTTTTTCCGAACGCATTGGTTCCGAGGCCCAGCGCAGAGACCTGCAACCCGCTGTGGCCCAAACGATTAATTTTCACTTCATCTCACTCCTTTTTCATTCCATCTGAACAGTTATACTCGTCCGCCCTGGATGGACTTTGGTACAACAGTACCGGGTTCCGAGGTTAGCCGCAGCGCGGTATCCATGAACAATCTGACGGCAATCGAAACCTCGGCAAGGGAGTTGACCGCGAGATGAATATCCCGGTAGGCATCGGGAGCAAGCTCCCGGATAATCACACCCGGAGGAAGCGAGAGCAGTGAGAGCTGGGACATCACGCCCACAGCCAGCCCTTCCTTCACCATACTCAGTGCAGTCATATAGCTGCTGACCTCATATTTCACATTCAGCTTACTGTCGCCCCTCTTGAATAAATCAACTACCGGAGGCTCATACCCGGATCTGCAGATCAGCATCGGCTCATCTTCCAGATCCTTCACGCAAATGACGTGCTTGTGCCGGAGCGGATGGTCCTCCTGGAGCACAGCATACAGCTTCTCCCGATAAAGCGGAACGGAGTCGAACTCCCCTTCCGGCGGAATGATCAGTCCCACATCGATGATCCGGGCTTCCAGCCATTCCTTTACCTCGGCTACGGTTCCTTCATACAGCCTGATCTCAATTTCGGGATAGCTTGCCGCGATTTCGCGAATAATCTTCGGCACCAGGTGGGCCGAGGCAACCGGAAATGCCCCGATCCGGATCAGCCCCTTCTCCAGCCCCTTCTCAGCGGCGATCTCCTGTTCCACTTTGTCATACCCGATCAGAATCTCGCGGAAAACAACAAGGACACGCTTGCCGATATCGGTCAGCATCAGCCCGTTGCGCCGGTCACGCAGCAGCAGCTTCACCGCAAGCTCTGTCTCCAGTGCAGATATCGCCCGGCTGACTGCCGGCTGGGTCATATTCATTTCCAATCCGGCTTTGGTAAAGCTGCCGCTTTCCGCAATGCTGACAAACAAACGAATTTGAGTATTGTTCATATCAGATCTGGTATGCCCCTTATGAGTATAATTCATTTCAATTATAACTAATTTTAATGTATCATTAGGCTGAAAATAGAACAAGAGGTGAATATATGCATCAGCAGAGGAAAACCATAGCCCTGCTTATCTTTCTGGTTATTGTCTGGGGCATCAATTGGCCTCTTTCCAAAATTGCTTTACATTACGCTCCGCCGCTTTTGTTTGCCGGCATCCGGACCGTGATCGCTGGTGTAATTCTTATATTTGCTGCGCTTCCGAAGTGGAAGAAGCTTGAGCTCAGGCGGCTGTGGCCGGTCTATCTGATTTCGGCTTTTCTAAGTATCGTCTTCTATTATGGCTTCCAGACCATTGGCCTGCAGTATGTGCCCTCCGGCCTGTTCTCGGCCATCGTCTTTCTGCAGCCGGTGCTGCTTGGTATCTTCGCCTGGATCTGGCTGGGGGAGAGCATGTACGGGCTGAAGCTGGCCGGTCTCCTGCTTGGTTTCCTCGGCGTGCCTCGCTTAGCATCGGCGGCTTCAACGGGAGTATCTCGGTCCAGGGAATTGTGCTCGCCTTGGCCAGTGCGCTCAGTTGGGCGTTTGCCACGGTCTATACCAAACGCAATGCGGCGCGGGTAGATATGCTCTGGATGACCGCCATGCAGATTATGATCGGCGGCATCATTCTGCTGGCTGCAGGGTCGGTGACCGAGAGCTGGGCGGATATCACCTGGAATGCGGCTTTTATCTTGAATACCCTGTTTATTTCCGTATTTGTGATTGCCCTGGGCTGGATGGTATATTTCAATCTTATTAAGGATGGGGAGGCTGGCAGAGTAGGTTCTTTCACCTTCCTGATTCCGCTAATCTCCATCGGTTCAAGTGTAGTGCTGCTGCATGAGCGGATTACCTTGAATCTGGTGATTGGCCTCCTGCTTATTGTAAGCAGCATTGTTCTCGTTAATGTTAGAATAAGCCGAAGAACCCTAAGACGTCCTACTCATTAATTGGAGGTGTACCATGTATATCAAAGCTTCTGAACAAACAGCGCATGACAACTACAAGCTGCTGATCGGCAGTATTATTCCCCGGCCCATTGCCTTTGTCACCTCGATGAACGAACAAGGCGTAGTGAACGCCGCCCCGTTTAGCTTTTTTAATATTGTGAATGATGAACCTCCAATGATTATGATCTCCTGTGTGCGCAAGGCAACCGGAGAGATGAAGCATACCGCAAGCAATATTCTGGGGAATGGAGAGTTTGTTGTACATATCGTGGACGAGGATAATGTTGGCGCTATTAATCACACCTCGATCAATGCCCCTGAAGGCATCAGCGAGGTGGAGTTGGCTGGACTTACGCCAATACCCGGGCTGATGATCCGGGTTCCGCGTATAGAGGAGTGCAGGATCGCCATGGAATGCCGTCTCGTGCGGCATGTGGCGCTGGGACACTGCGATATGCTGGTCGGTGAAGTGCTCTGTTTCCATATAGAGGATGAACTGATTCAGGGTGGGCGTATTGACGCTGCCAAGCTGAAGCCGGTCAGCCGTCTTGCGGGAGCTTCATATGCGGCAATCGGCCGGACGTTTGAGCTAGAAAGACCCCAGTACGAATCTTGAGCGCTCGGAAAAGAGACTCTACAGGATGCCGCCACGCGGCTCTGCAGGGTCTCTTTTTTTCTTTTGGCGATTCAGCTGTATGTAACGGATTCTGGTGGTTATTCGACGGGAACAGCGCCTGATTCTTTGCATTTTTGTTTCAAGCTCTTGGCTGTAAACGTAAATCCTCCGCCGGGTTTAGCAATCTCCAAGGAATACCCGTCTATGGTTACTGATGCATTATGAATGGTGCTCGCTGTGATTTGGTGACCTGCAACAAGAAGCGATCCGGGAAGGGACTCTCCGCTAACATTCTGAGCTGTGATCGTTCCCTCTGCTTCCATAGCGGAGTCGGAGCACATGGAACCATCCTTCGCAAAATAAATATCGCCACAGGAACACAGCGTGCTCCGGCCAATCCCTTCCCCATGAATATGAATATCTCCGCCGGATTTAATGATGCTGTTCAGTGCCCCCGAAATATCGATCCGGACTTGCTCCTCCTGCATGAGGGAGATTCCCTCGATAAGCTTTTTAAGCAGACTCAGAAAAGAGCCTATTCCCGCATCTGTAATGAGGTCAGTAAACTGTCCGGGTTTCAGAAAAATATCCATCATGTGCCTCACAATCTTGGTGTCCTGCGGGTAGTCAGCGCTCAAGTCCGACAATAGTTCCCGCATATCGCCAATCAGAAGGGGGAGATGATCATATTTGCTCTCCAACAGCAGCATGATGACTAAGCCGTACTTCACCGTCTGCATCGTGGACTCGACCGTCTCGGCAAGGTTCTTGGCTGCTTCTCTCAGACTGGAGATCTCTTGAATCAGCAGCTCGGAAAAGCTGCACAGACGGTGATGTGCGGCGCCGAACGCTCCGGCATACAATTCACTATCCACGGCCTTGCCGCTGATAAATATACTGCCTGTTGCCGCAATTCTGGAGTGGTGAACATCACCGTATATGTATACATTACCCAAGGCTTCAATAACCGTGTTCTTGTTCAGAGGATGAACTGCAATAATATCTCCCGGGAACCTAATGGTGGCAGGTTCCACGGTATCATTCTGCGGAACCCTATAGGTTTGGGGGAAATCAATCGTTTTTACAAAGGTTCCGTTTCCGGTAATACGCGGTCTGCCTTTACAGCGGGCAGCGATCTGTCCCCCTGGAAGCAGTACCGCATAGTGTCCGGTCAATAGAGTAAGGTCCCGCGGCGGGGGCGGGGGAAGGACACCGCCATACACGGTAAATCCGGGAAGGCCCTCTTGGGGGGGGAGCTTGTGTGCAAACACTTCGCCTTCTTCTACAGTAAGGAATTCATAGTGGCTGGATTCATCATCAGAAAGGCCGGTCCCCTTGAAAGCATTTTCTATCTTCTTCTGAAACAGCAGCTCCAGCCTCGCATTGGTCCCGGGTACGGGAGCCTTGCCTTCTGCTATGCAGACAGGAAGATAGGTCGGGTTGTTCAGCTCTTCATAGAGAGCAGGGATGTTGAGCGAGCTGACAATGGATCTTTTCTCAAAGCCAGACATAATCTGCTCTATCGACAGAACGGACAACAAGGAATCGCGGTTCATTTCTGCACGGACAGTGACATTGGCTGAAGCCGGACTGTTGACCAGGTTCCAGGCATATCTTTCGGCACGGTAAAGCGTAAAGTACACTTTGAGCTTATCATCGGATACAGTAATCTGATATTGTGGCTTCTCGCAAATCTCCCAGGTGAGATCATCTGCAGACGTGATTGGCGTTGGCTCTGTGAGGGTTTGGCCATTGATCTTAAGGATTACGGGATGGACAGCTGAAATTACAGCGGGCATGCCGCCAGGCAGAGGAGGCGTGATGAAAATTTGGTTGTTCTGGATAATGATAACGCCGTTCTTCGCTCTGTCTGTTCCGCCAAACGTCTGAGCATCCACAGAATAAAGATCCATGAGATTGTGCTTTCCAAGAAGCATGGAAGCAATGAACTCGTACCGTGAACGTTCGATAATATGCTGCGGCATTCTCGTAACCTCACTTTTCGTATAATCAATGGTATCTGAACAGAAAAGAACATCATGGAGCCGTGATGCGATATCTTGGGATATCCGACCAAATGGCGTCTCTATTGGCAACCTGGCGACCATAAAACAGCAATACCTGTACTTTTAGGCCCATGGCTTTGCGTCCTGCCCTTTCAGACAGTTTGCCTTTAGGAATAGATCAATGATATATACTCAGTACAAGGCCCATTAAATCGACTATAATCGACAAAAAACTGGTCAATACTGGCACTCTGTCCAATAAAAACTTCAGCAAACAACATTAATTCTAGTACTTAAGTAGCGAATTTTCAACTGGAATAATTGATTTAGACTATAAATAATGATAAATGTAACTAATTGTTGATTTATTGTAAATTAAATGTAATTAAGGATTTTTTCTATTTATTGAATTCTAAACTAAAAGGGGATTTAGCGGGGGATTATGGCCGATACTCCAGAAAAAAAAGGACGCTCCCAAGCCTAAAGCTTGTGGGAGAGTCCCTTTTGTATGAAGCGCATTGCGCGGGCTGCCTCAGTCTTGCTGTTCTGCGGTGCGGCTGACATCACCACGTAGTCGGCCTGTTCGATTTCCTCCAGCACCCGGTTCAGGTGGGAGAAGACCGCCCCGAGATCGCGGATGGAAGTCAGTGAGCATTTTCCCTGCAGCTCCGAGAACCAGGCTAGTTGAAGGTCGCGGGCCCGGCGCAGTGACTCGGGAAGCGAATGCTGGCTTTCGGCATCTGAGAGAGTTTTAGTACCATAGAGGGCGATACAGTCTGCGGTGGCGGTTACGATCTCCACCATCCAGTCAGCCGCGGCATGATGTGTTGGCAGCAGCGCAATTTCTGAGCTGATCTCCTTGACATAGCATTGAATTTGCTTGAGATGTGCGGTGGCTTGGGAGAGTCCGCGAAGCTCGCTGCGGCACTGGTAATGCGTTAAGGTATAATGCAGTTCCTTTTGCTGCTGCTCGCTCTTCGCCAGCAGCGAAGCGGAACGTGTCAGCGTATCTGAAACCTGAGGTGCCCCCCGTCCGCCACCGGCCAGGCCGCTTAAGGCATCAGCCAGCAGCAGACTGCCTTCGAGTGCCAAGCCTTTGACCTTGACGAACCCCTTGGGCGGAACGATAATCATATTGATGATTAGAGCAATAATGACTCCGATAAGCGTTTCGGCGACCCGCCACTCGATATAATGATCATGATAGAAGGTAAGTGCCAGAACAGAGGTTACACCGACCTGTGAGATGGCTTGGATATTTATCCGGCAGGCAGTAGCGACTCCGATGCCAATCAGCAGCATCAGCAGAATGGAGAGCGCTCCGACATCGAAGAATCGTCCCACGATCAAGCTCACAATCCCGCCCAGCACAACGCCGGTCATCCGGTATACACCCTTTTCCAAGGAAGCCTTGACACTCCCCTGAGTGATCAGAATCGCCGCCAATGGAGCGAAATATAAGTAGCTGTCTCCATACAGGGTGTGTACCGTCAGCCAGGAGAGTGAAGCAGCCAGTGTAACGCGTATCATATATAAAGACAGTCCGAATTTCTCCAGGCGGTCCTGTAATCCTTCGTTCATGAGGGTCATCTTCTTTCAGGTTATTAAGAGAAAAAATGAAGTGACTTTCAGCCGTTTTCATTATAGCACCGCAAAACAGGCCGGAAGAGCTTTAATTTTTACGAACTTGTTAAGTTTCCGGTGCTGATTTTTAACAAAGTATGGTATCGCATATATAGGTCTTATCCTTTATGCTGTATATTATGGAAGTATGTCGAAGGAAGGGAGGAACTGTCGCTTACTCGCGCTGAGCATGCCACTTCGATTGTCCCCCGCAAGAAGCGGGTAAAATAGGTTGTATTACATAAGGTAAGGGAGGTTGTTAGCTATAGCTACCCCGGAAGGCACTATTATTTCTTTTGACCAGGTGGTTAAACAATACGACGATGAAGAGCCGGTACTAAAAGGCGTCAGCTTTGAGATCGAACGCGGCAAGTTCTATACCCTGCTGGGCCCTTCGGGCTGCGGCAAGACGACTATTCTGCGGTTGATCGCCGGCTTCGCCGAGCCAACGGAAGGCTCAATCATTCTCAATGGCCAAATGATCAACCACATTCCCGCTAACGAACGGCAGGTCAATACGGTTTTTCAGGATTATGCCCTGTTTCCGCACCTGAACGTATTCGAGAATGTGGCCTTCGGACTGCGCATTAAGAAGCTTAAGAAGGATGTGATCACGCAAAAGGTGCAGGAAGCGCTGCGCTTTGTGAACCTCGTAGGCTACGATCAGCGCGCCATTAATGAAATGTCCGGCGGACAAAGACAGCGTGTAGCGATTGCCCGCGCCATCGTCAACGAGCCGCAGGTGCTGCTGTTGGATGAGCCGTTATCAGCACTTGACTTGAAGCTTCGTACAGAGATGCAGTATATTCTGCGGGAAATGCAGCAGCGGCTGGGCATTACCTTCATCTTCGTGACCCATGACCAGGAAGAGGCGCTCGCGATGTCGGACTGGATCTTCGTCATGAACGGCGGACGGATCGAACAGAGTGGCACGCCCAATGATATTTATGATGAGCCGATCAACCGGTTCGTGGCCGATTTCATTGGGGAGTCGAATATTGTGCCGGGTGTGATGATTGACGATTACTTGGTGGAGTGGGGCGGGCACCGGTTTGAATGTGTTGATGCGGGACTGAAACGGAATGAGGCGGTAGAGATTGTAATTCGTCCTGAGGATCTGGAAATCGCCACACTTGAGCAGGGCAAGCTGCGCGTGCGTGTGGATTCCCAGCTGTTCCGGGGCGTACATTACGAGATCAGCTGCTATGATGAATCCGGCCATGAGTGGCTGGTCCATTCTACCCGGAAGGCCGAGGTCGGCAGTGAAATCGGGCTTTATTTTGACCCGGAAGCGATTCATGTCATGCGTTTCGGTGAAACGGAGGAAGAATTCGACAAACGTCTGGAAGCGTACGGCGAGGTGGAAAGCCATGAACAGTAAGGGCCGGTCGTATGTTCTCATCCCTTATTACTTGTGGATCGCGCTGTTTGTCATTGCGCCGGTGCTGCTGGTCCTCTATTATTCCCTGTTTGACCTGGACGGGCATCTCACTCTGGATAATTACATTAATTTCTTCACACCAGTATATATGCGGATGATGCTTAACTCCTTCTGGTATGCATTCCTGATCACGGTGTTCTCTCTTTTGGTTGCTTATCCGGCAGCCTATCTGCTCACACGGACCAAGCATAAGCAGCTGTGGCTGCTGCTGATCATTCTCCCTACATGGATTAATCTGCTGTTGAAGACATATGCATTCATCGGTATCTTTGGCACCTTTGGGCCAGTTAATAATTTCTTTGACCTGCTCGGGATCGGGGAACAGCAGATTCTGTTCACGGGTTTTAGCTTTGTATTTGTGTCGGTGTATATCTTTATTCCGTTCATGATCCTGCCGATCTTCAGCGCTCTGGAGGAGCTGAATTTGTCGCTGGTGGATGCCGCGCGCGATTTGGGCGCATCCGGGTGGACAACCTTCCGGCGGGTGATTTTCCCGCTGACGATCTCGGGAGTGCGTTCCGGCTGCATGGCAGTGTTTATTCCGGCATTGTCGCTGTTCATGATTACGCGCCTTATCGCCGGCAACCGTGTGATTACCCTGGGTACCGCGATTGAGCAGCATTTTCTGGTCACACAGGACTGGGGCATGGGCTCTACCGTTGCCGTTTTCCTGATCGTCATCATGGCGCTGTTCATGGTGCTGACGGGCGGTTCACGGAAAGGGGTGCGCTAGTGAGGAATAAAAACGGATTTGCCAACCTGTATCTGGTCCTGGTCTTCGCCGTGCTCTATGCGCCGATTCTGTATCTGATGTATTACTCGTTCAATAGCGGGGGCACGATGCATGAATTCGAAGGCTTCACGCTGGATTATTACCGCGAAGTCCTTCAGGATACCCGGCTGATGATTATTGTCATTAACACACTGGTCATTGCGCTGCTGTCATCGGCGATTGCCACGCTGATTGCGATTATCGGCGCACTGGCCATTCAGCGTACCCGCAGCCGCCGGGCCAAAAATACGCTGCTCTCGCTGAACAATGTGCTAATCGTCAGTCCCGACGTCATTATCGGGGCCTCTTTCCTCATCCTGTTCACCATTGTCGGCGTTAAGCTCGGCTTCACGTCGGTCCTGCTCTCGCATGTGGCATTCAGTGTGCCGATTGCTGTGCTGATGATCCTGCCGCATCTGCAGGAGATGAGTCCAACGCTGACCGATGCGGCCCGGGATCTCGGGGCCAGCCGCCGTGATGTGCTGACGAAGGTCGTGCTGCCGATTATCAAGCCGGGGATTTTCAGCGGGTTTTTCATGGCCCTGACATATTCACTGGATGATTTCGCGGTGACGTTCTTTGTCACCGGGAATGGATATTCCACGCTGTCGGTGGAGATCTACTCCCGCGCGCGGCAAGGTGTATCTCTGTCGATCAATGCGCTATCGACGCTGATCTTCCTGTTCACCATTCTGCTGGTGACCGGGTATTACTTCCTGAACCGACGCAAAAACCGCCCGGCAGCTCCGCTCACCGAGCCTGCCGCCGAAATGGGGGTGCCTAGATGAAGCAACTGGTAAATGCTTTTCTGGCGATTCTTATTGTGGCCTTCGGGCTGATGTTCCTCGCGGCCCGGCTGAACTCGGCTGAGGGATATTCCGGGGGGAATACGCTGACCATCTACAACTGGGGCGATTATATTGAGCCTGAGCTGTTAAAGCAGTTCGAGAAAGAGACCGGAATCACGGTCATCTACCAGACGTTTGACTCCAATGAAGCTATGCTGACCAAGGTTGAGCAGGGCGGGACGAACTTCGATGTCGTGGTCCCATCCGACTACGCCATTGCCAAAATGCGGGAAGAGAACCTGCTGCTGCCGCTGGATAAAAGCAAGATTCCGAATCTGGCCAACATCGATTCGCGGTTTATGAATCTGTCGTTCGATCCGGGCAACGTGTATTCCGTGCCCTACTTTTGGGGGACGGTCGGGATTATCTTCAACCCGGACATGACCAAGGGCATGGATTTCAGCAGCTGGGATTCCCTGTGGGACAGCAGGCTGAAGAATAATATCTTCCTTGTGGATGGTGCCCGCGAGGTCATGGGTATGGCGCTGAACAGCCTGCACTATTCGGTCAATGACAAGAATGAGGACCATCTGCAGGAGGCGCTGGCCAAGCTTGACAGGCTCTCGCCTAACGTGAAGGCGATTGTCGGCGATGAGATCAAGATGCTGCTGGCGAATGAAGAAGCGGCTGTTGGAATCGTATGGTCCGGTGATGCCTCGGAAATCATGGACCAGAACGACAAGCTGGATTACGTGGTGCCGAAGGAAGGCTCGAACAAATGGTTTGATAACATGGTCATTCCGCGCAGGGCAGCCAACGTGGAAGGGGCGCACAAGTTCATCGACTTCATGCTCCGGCCCGATGTGGCCGCCAAAAACGCAGAGTATGTCGGCTACTCCACTCCCAACATTCCGGCGCTGAAGCTGCTTCCCGAGGATATCTCCGGGGATACCCGCTTCTACCCGCCTGCCGAAATCACCGACAAGCTGGAGGTCTACGACAACCTCGGCAAACGGATGCTCGCTCACTACAACGAGCTGTTCTTGCGGTTCAAGATGAACAAGAAATGAGTGGCGGAGGGATAGTTGGACTGGTAGTAGGCTGAGCTGAGATAGAACGGTTGAGAAGGCTGGGAACGGGTCTGAACAAGCGCTTGGCAGCACACTCAGCAACATCACTCGGCAAAAAAGCCTGACGCGGAACTGCGCGTCAGGCTTTTTCCGTGGAGCCGTGGGTGGTGGAACCACGCCTAATGAGTTACGAAGACGGCTACGGAAAAAGTCGAGTGGGTTGGAATGTGGGGCCCCCGTAACCCCGTAACCCCGTAACCCCGTAACCCCGTAACCCCGTAACCCCGTAACCCCGTAACCCCGTAACCCCGTAACCATTGAAAACTTCGGCCCTTTACCGGCTAGTTTTTTAACTTCGCTCAGTGGATTTTTCGTTTTCAATTTAGTGGGAATTTCTCCATATAAATGCCCTGGCCCACCAATTGAAGGGGTGCTAGTGGGAAAAAGTATACTTAAAACAGCCTAAAATCAAGAGTTTAGGTAAAATGATTCTATTTAAGTTTACTTTTTCCACATAAACGTCCTGAAACTAAATAAATGTACAAATTAGGTTTCCTTTTTCCACTTAATTCTGAGATCGAATGTTGGCTAAAGGACAAATGCGATTCACTGCTGACCATTGATTGAACGTGACCGGCAGCCTGACAATCGGAGAGCACAAGCAACCGGATAAAGGGGCGCATCTGGTACATAGCATGTAGGTTACTCGAAACATAACCACTGCAGCCCGCAAGCCCGCAAACTTGTGCCATCCATTGGCGATAGTCCACCGATAACCAAACTACTTAATCAAACTACTTAATCAAACTAATGAAAGTACTCCAGAACCCCGTGTACCAGCTCGTAACGGACAATTCTTTGCAGCCCGGGGTCCGGGGAAGGGAGTAGCCAGCCTTTTTCGGTCAGACTGCGAAGGATTCGAATCGCCGTTTTGTAGGTAATATCGAAATGCTCCTCCACATCCAAGGGGCGGATGGGACGTGCCAGTTGAACGGCCAGCCGGATGACCTCCTGCTCCATCAGCTGAACGCGCGATACAGGCGCTTCAGACGGTTGGTATTTACTTAGAACCATACGCAGCAAGGTCATGCATAGCTCTGGACGTTGTTCCACATCATCATAGGCAAAAGAAATCACATGGTAGCCCATGGCATACAGAAACGTTTCACGGTTAAGCTCGCTGCAGTATTTCTGCCTGTCCATATCACGCACATGTGACGCAAAGCCTTTGATTTCGATGAGCAGCTTCACATATCCGGGCAGCCAGGCAAAATCGGCAAAATAGGATCTTCCTCTCCAGTCGGTCACCTCGTATTCGGGATGAAGCCCAGTAAAAGTGCCCCGAAGCGGCCACCAGACATTGCGCAGGAATAAGGTTTCCGCGTGCAGATGACCTCTCTCCAGCCGTCCCCGCCGTTCTCCCGCGGGTCTGTCCGTCAAATGTCCTTTGATAAATTGCAGATGTGCTTCTTCAAATATCAATAGATTCACTCTCCCTGGAAAATAGAAAACGCCCCGGCTTCCCCTTGGAGGGCAACCGGGACGTTCTTCGTCTCGCTTCAATAAGTATAGGTTAAGCACAAAGTATAGGTCAAACATGAAGTACAGGTTAAGCACGAAGTATAGGTCAAATAAGCGGATATGGCTAAAATAAACACCGCAAATACACAAATACCGCAAAAGCCGCAAAATACCGGCTACTTTACCCCAATCCTCATCCGGTAGCTGATCAGCACAGGCAGTGTCCGGCCTTGGTAATATTGCTCCACCTTTGATGTGAAATCCGCTATATCCTCTTCCAGGGCGGCAGGAGCAAGCTTCAGCACGGTTTGGATACCGCCTTGACTGAGTGTAAGTCCGACATAACGCTGTGCATCGCAGTCCTCCATGTTATGAAACACCATTTCCCGCGCATAAGAAAATGCACCGCTGGCTTTTATTCTGGCTAAATGGCCTGCTTTGTCCCATTTATGCGCCTGTTCGGCTGTGGGTTGTAGCTCGGCCAGCAGATCATCTGCCGCTGCGATCAGCTGATTGTAGTGAGCCTCAATATCCGGCTGCAGAGCCAGCGGCCAATCACAATCATAGGCGGCGAATACGCCGCCCGGACACAGACAGCGGGAGATCTCCTGCAGCGTGCTGGCCGGGTCCATCCAGTGGAATGACTGCGAGCAGGTGATAATGTCTACGCTGCAGGGTGGAAAAGGAAGCTGGTTAGAGAAGCCATGGACAAATGACAGGGCTTCTGCCCCACTCCCGAGAAGATGCAGCTTCTCCAACGCTTTGCCTAGCATATCGGGGTTAGGCTCCACTCCGGTTACGGCATCCGCGGCATCCTTCCATAGAAAGGTGGACAGCCCGGTTCCACAGCCCACATCGGCTACCCGTGAAGGCCTGCGGCCCAGGTAATTGGTCAGCAGTCCAGTCACGATGGGCGGAGCTTCGGGCCGGTAGCGGTCGTAGTCGTCCTGATACCCCAGGAACCGTTCAATATTAGGCTTGCTGTTGCCGCCAGGGATCATATAATCAAAAACCTCCTCGCAAGTGCTGGTCAATACTTCTATTGTAAGGAGTCTAAGACGCCATGCCAAATGGCAGTGAGAGAAATGAAGCTGATTTACCAGCGTTAATGCCGGACAAATGTTAGAGTACAGTGAACGTGAGCGTGTACGTGTACGGTTGCAGGTGCTAGATTGTCAGCATAAAAGTCGTTTGTAGCCAGCAAATACCCAAGCCTCAGTTTGCAGTATAGGATTAGTAGTCATACAGCCTGCAGAGGATAAAGGGAATCTTGAACCGTCAGGTTATAAAATAAGCCGGCTTCCGTAGCGTTGACACGCAGTCCGGGAGCCGTACGCTACCGCAGCAGCGAGGGGTCAACCGCCGGAACCAAATCTTCGGCGGCAGCGCGGTTTAGCAGCGCTGAAATTGCGGCATAGCCGTCGTCTCCGAGGCTCATCGTGAACTCATTGACATAAAGATCAATGTGCGACTTGGCGACCTCCGGCGAGAGCTCCTGGGCATGGTCCAGCACATACTCTCTGGAATCGGTGGGGTGATCCCACGCATACTGCAGTGAGCTGCGGATCCAGCCGGTAATGGCCTCATGGTCCAGGTCGCGGCGGGCGATAATTGCACCAAGCGGTATGGGCAGCCCGGTATCGCTCTCCCACCAGCTGCCCAGATCGGTCAGCAGGTTCAGGCCATAGGACGGATAAGTGAAGCGGGCTTCATGAATCACGAGCCCTGCATCGATCTGCCCGTCACTTACCGCAGGCATGATCTCGTCGAAGGGCAGGACGACGATCTCGGCAGGTCCGCCCGGCACCTGCTGTGCCGCCCATAGGCGGAACAGCAGATAGGCGGTCGAGCGCTCACTGGGAACGGCGATACGGCGTCCCGACAGCTCACGCGGATGCTTGATAGCGCCAGCGCCCTTGCGGGTCAGAACCAGCGGGCCGCAGCCCCGGCCAAGAGCGCCGCCGCAGGGCAGCAGCTTGTACTTCTCCAGCACCCAGGGGAGCGCAGCGTAGGAAATTTTGAGCACCTCCGGTCCGGTACCATCCGCAGCCAAACCGTTGGTGATATTGATATCGGCAAACGTTACATTCAGCTTGGGCGCATCCGGAACTAAGCCATGAGCCCAGGCATGAAATACGAAAGTATCATTAGGACAAGGGGAAAAAGCTATATTCAGCTCTGTTGACATTACAGCACCTCCAGTAGTATAGCGGCTGCTGCCGCGAGCGCATCGAGCGCTTCAGGGATCTTCCACGCGGCCCGGTCACGCGGGCCGACCGGGTTCGAGATCGCGCGCAGCTCCAGTGCCGCGATCCCGAAGCGCTGGGCGGCCACGGCAACCCCGTGGCCTTCCATCGCTTCCGCCGCCGCCTCCGGATGGCGCGCGGCCAGAGCGGCGGCCGTCCCGGCGGTGCCGGTCGCCGTTGACACGGTAAGCACGGTTCCCGTGCTTACCGCAAGTCCGGCCGCTGCCAGCGCGGCCGAAACCGCCTGCACCGTGCCGCTGTTGGCCGGCACGGACACGCTGCCGAAGCCAAGCTCGGCAGCGCTGCGGAAGCCCTCCGGCGTCTCTGCGCCGAGGGCCGCGTCAAGCATCTCGCTGGCGACGACCAGCGAGCCTACGGGCGCACGGCCCGGGAAGCCGCCGCCGATCCCGGCGCTGATGACGCAGCCGTAGCCTCCGGCTGCCAGAGCGGCGGCGGTTCCAGCCGCCGCAGCGGCGGTGCCGGCGCCCGCCGCGATGACATGGAACCTGCTGCTGCCCTTCAGGCCGCGCAGGACCGCGTCCCGCTCTGCCGCGACCGCCGTCACGATCAGGATGCGCGGAGCGTCAGGTAGAAGCCCTGCTTCACCGTGCGGGCCTGGAGCTTGTCTATCGAATGCTTCCATCATCCAGCCTCCTTCTATAATAAGTCACTTTACTATAAGCATAAGTTCAGCGGATCAGTAGCAACTGATCTCCAAGGCAATATCCAAGGATTCAGCTGGCTTTTCCAAGGAAAAGGATACGCCGTTTTTAGAGGCAGGTCAAACCGCGGTGATTTATTTTTTGCAGAAGGTGTTGACAAGTGATCTGGATTGGATTATATTTATCTTAACTTAAAGATGTTTAATTTAAAGATAAACGAAAAAGCGATGGGAGGTGAACAAGGATGAGTGATTCCAAGGAGACATTAAGCATAGCGGCCGATAGAGAGACTGCAGATCAGGCAGCATCGCTGAAACTGTTCGTTGTCCTGTCTAAGGCGTATAAGAGCCTGATGGATCAGGCGGTGAAGGATATGAAGAGCCACGGGCTCGCTTCGGCGGAGTTTATGGTGCTGGAGGTGCTGTATCACAGAACCCGGATTCCATTGCAGCAGATCGGCGAGAAGATCCTTGTCACCAGCGGCAGTATTACTTATAACATCGATAAGCTGGAGAAGAGGGGATTGTTGAAGCGTGTTCCCTGCAGCGACGACCGGCGCGTAACTTACGCAGAGATTACGGATGCGGGACGCGAATTGTTCGATGATATTTTCCCCCGTCATGTCCATTCCATTCACAGTATGATGGGTGGCCTGAATGGAGAAGAGAAGGATCAGGCCATTCAACTGCTGAAGAAGCTTGGCAAAGGCGTATAGACAAAAGGCATCTGACAGCAGGTACAGCAGCAGATACGCCTTGCCAAGGAATAGCGGAGGAACAGCCTCATTGTAAAAGAAAGCATAGTTCCTCAGGAACAACAGCAAGACCAAAAATTTTTACCTAATATCTTAACGTTAAGATAATTAAATCAAAGAGAATGGAGTGTGTTTAAAATGGTTAGTGTAGGTTTATTGTTGATGAGATTGGTAATCGGGATTGCGTTTATCGGGCATGGTTCACAGAAGCTGTTCGGCTGGTTCGGCGGCTATGGTCCAAAAGGGACCGGTGGCTGGATGGAGTCGATTGGGATAAAACCTGGGGTGCTGATGGCGGTGTTGGCCGGATTAATGGAGCTTGTCGGAGGTCTGCTGTTCGCAGCCGGGCTGCTGACACCGCTGGCTGCCGTACTGATTGCCGCAGCTATGCTGGGCGCCATTGTTAAGGTTCATGCTCCGAATGGCTTTTGGTCTACAGCGAATGGTATCGAGTTCCCTCTGACGCTGCTGGTGGTTGCGGTGGGGGTTGCACTGGCCGGACCGGGATCGATCTCGCTGGACGCCCTGTTCTTTAACTGATTTTCGCTGAAACATCATTCTTGCCCATAACATTTCAGGAGGTAATTATAATGACTATGCAAACTCAAGGTATTCACCATATTACTGCTTTTGTTGGAGACGTACAGCGCAATGCTGATTTCTATGCCGGAATTCTTGGACTGCGCCTTGTGAAAAAAACCATCAATTTCGATGCTCCCGAGGTATATCACCTCTATTTCGGAAATGAACAGGGTGCGCCTGGCACGATCATTACGTTCTTCCCCTGGTCTGAGGGACGCAAAGGCCGCATCGGCGGTGGTCAGGTGGGTGTAACCACTTATGCAGTGCCGGTAGGCTCCATGGAATTCTGGAAGCAGCGCCTGGCTGCTTATCAGATCCCGGTGACCGAAGTGAGCCGGATTGGCGAGTCTTACATCTCGTTTGCTGATTTCGACGGATTGCGGATTGAACTTGTTGAACGTGAAGAAGGGGCGCCAAGCACCTGGTCCTTTGGCGGTGTGACGCCTGAGCATGCCATCAAGGGGTTCGGCGGAGCCGTTCTCTACAGTACAGATCCGGAAAAAACAGCAGATACCCTGTCCCGTACACTCGGCCTCGAGCGCATCGCTGAAGGTGACGGATACATCCGCTACCAATCGACCGGAGATCTGGGTAACATCATTGATTTGAAGGCAGCACCGGTTCCGCACGGAGCAGGAGGCACGGGTACGGTCCATCACATCGCCTGGCGGGCCAAAGATGATGCCGAGCATCTGGAATGGGGCCGTCACGTGCAGAGCCATGGCTATCAGCCGACGCCGGTGCAGGACCGCCAGTACTTCAACGCTATTTACTTCCGTGAGGAAGGCGGAATTCTTTTCGAGATTGCAACTGATCCTCCAGGCTTTGCCCGTGATGAAGCACCGGATGCTCTGGGACAGAAGCTGATGCTTCCCGCCTGGTTCGAGCCGCACCGTGCGGTGATCGAAGAGAACCTGACGCCTTTTGAAATCCGCGAAATCGGGGTGAACCAGGGATGATTCATATCTTCCGCAAAGGCACCGATGATCGCTTGCCGACGTTAGTCTTGTTCCATGGTACAGGCGGTAATGAAAAGGATCTGCTGCCGTTGGCTGAACTGCTGGCCCCTGGTGCTTCGGTGCTGGGTATCCGGGGGAATGTGCTGGAGAATGGCATGCCGCGTTATTTCCGGCGGCTGGCTGAAGGCATCTTCGATGAAGAGGACCTGATCTTCCGCACCCATGAGGTTAAGCAGTTTTTGGATGAGGCAGCGGCTAAGTACGGTTTTGATTCCGGCAATCTGGTGGCTGTAGGTTACTCCAACGGTGCAAATATCGCCGGCAGCCTGCTGTTCCACTACGGAAGTATCTTCCGCTCCGCTGTGCTGCTGCATCCGATGGTGCCGCTGCGCGGGGTGAACCTGCCATCCTTGAAGGATGTTGCGGTGTTCATCGGAGCAGGCACAAATGATCCGATCATCCGCACGGAGGAAACCGGGGAACTCGAATCTCTGCTGCAGGGGGCAGGTGCAGAGGTAACCATGCATTGGGGCAATCAGGGTCACCGCCTCAGCTCAGCCGAAGCTGAAAGTGCCCGTGATTGGCTGAAACAGCAAAGTGATTTCCGCCAAGTCTAACCGTATAACCGTCTGCGGGGCCGCTGCCAAGTGACTGTATCAGCCACTTGATAGCCCCTGCGGGCGGTTTTTTGCATTGAATAATCCATCCGGGATGGGTAGTATGAAGGTTACATTGCTACGGAAAGGTTGACGTTATTGCTTATGATTACAAAAATCGATAGTAGGGTGCTGAAAGCGGAAGGGCCGTCACGGAAGCAGCGGCTGCAGATCGCTGTCATTCTGGGGGCTATCTCCGCGATTGGCCCGTTGTCCATTGACATGTATTTGCCCGCGCTTCCGGCGCTGGGGGCACATTTTGGCGCCGGAGCTGCGCTGGTGCAGCTCAGCCTGACCTTTTTTTTGCTGGGACTGGCCTCGGGTCAGCTGGTAGCCGGACCTTTGAGCGACGTTTATGGCCGCCGCACTCCACTGCTCATTGGCATGGTGGTGTATGCAGTCTCCTCCTTGCTGTGCGCGTTCAGCCCTTCCATCGGGCTGCTGGTGATGCTGCGGTTTATCCAGGGGGTAGCCGGGTCGGTAGGTGTCGTGATCTCGCGCGCGGCGGTGCGTGACCTGTATAGTGGCTCCGAGTTAACCAAATTCTTTTCCCTGCTGATGATTGTCAATGGATTGGGTCCGATCCTGGCCCCGGTCATCGGCGGCCAGCTGCTCAGAGTGACAACATGGCAGGGGGTGTTCGTGGTGCTGTTTGCCGCCGGTCTGATCTTTTTTGCCACGATTCTGCTGCGGCTTCCAGAGACCTTGCCCAAAGAGCGGCGTTCCAGGAGCGGGCTTCGCGGTACGCTGCGTACGTTCGCTGTCCTGCTTGGCAATGGAAGATTTATGGGATATGCCCTCTCTCAGGGATTTGTCTCTGCCGCCATGTTCGCGTATATTTCCGGTTCATCCTTTGTTCTGCAGAATATTTTTTGGGTATCCCAGCAAATGTACAGTCTGATTTTTGCCGTCAATGGACTGGGCATTATCCTTTCGGGCCAGGTCGCCGGCAGACTCGCCGGACGATTCGGCGAACAGAGATTTCTGGTGGGCGGCCTGCTGCTCTGCACGCTGGGCGGTGTACTGCTGCTGCTGACCGTTCTGTCCGGAGGCGGGCTCGTGCCCATCCTGATCTGCTTATTCGCAGTGGTTTCCAGTGTGGGCATGGTTGGAACAACCAGCTTCTCCCTGGCCATGCAGGATCAGGGCGAGGCAGCAGGCAGCGCATCGGCACTTCTCGGCCTGCTGCCCCTGTTGCTTGGCAGCTGTGTAGCTCCCCTTGTCGGACTTGGCGGCAGTGAGACCGCCTTGCCTATGGCAATGGTCATCGCAGGGGCTGGCCTGTGCTCCATTCTGTCCTATCTCTTGCTCTGCAAGCCGGGAGGTGCCCGGTGAGCCGCAAGGATTTTGGCACTTTGCTGCTGCTGGCTTTTGCCTGGGGCGCTTCCTTTTTGTTCATGAGAATCGCTTCGCCTGAGCTGGGGCCGGTATTTACGACAGAGCTCCGTGTCACGCTGGCTGCTGCCGTCCTGCTGCTGTATGCGGTATTGAAGCGCCAGAAACTGGGCATCTGGCGGCACGCCAAGCAGTTCCTGTTGCTTGGGGCGGTCAATGCCGCCCTTCCCTTTACGCTGATCTGCCTGGCGGAGCTGCATCTGAGTGCCTCTCTGGCAGCCATCCTTAATGCCACAACTCCAATGTTCACAGCGCTTGCCGCCTGGGGAATCCAGCAGGAGAAGCCGGGACTCACCAAGTCGGCAGGCCTTCTGATCGGGCTGCTTGGAGTGGGTGTTCTGGTAGGCTGGAGTCCTGTTCCAATGGATGGCAAGATTCTGTTATCCGTCTTCTTTTCTCTGGGGGCAGCCCTCTCCTATGGGTTCGGCGGATTATATGCCTCGCGGGTAGGCCGCGGCCTTGAGCCCCTGACGCTTGCCGCCGGACAGCAGCTTGGAGCGGCAGTAGTGCTGTTGCCGCTGGCCATTGTTTTTGCACCCGATCATCTGCCGTCGGCCCCGGCTGTCTATTCTGTTCTCGGGCTGTCCATCTTCTGTACCTCCATAGCCTATCTGTTGTATTTCCGCCTGATCCGCAATGTCGGCGCCGTGAAGACCGTTAGCGTTACTTTTCTGGTTCCTGTATTCGGCCTGGTCTGGGGTGTGATTTTTCTGCATGAACAGGTTTATGCCAATACCATCGCCGGGCTTGTGATTATTCTGCTGAGTGTTACTCTTGTGAACCGGAGAAAAAAAGGCGCTGGACCCGGCAACCCGGGTGAAGTATCGGCCCGTCAGGGGAAAATATAGTCCTCCCCTTATATGCATGGGTGCATTGCAACTCCCGGTATGCCGGATGCCTTTCAGCAAACTTTCAGCGCATTTTAACGTTCCTCCCGGATCAACCGCCTATACTTGGAGAAGTGAAGGGAGGGACAAGCATGAATATTTCATCTGTATCATCGGCATCTTCTACTACATACACATCCTCCAGCGCATCTGATACCGCTGCATTGGAGAAGCAAAAAGCCAAGCTGGAAGCCGATTTGGAAAAGGTTAATTCCAGCAAAGACGATGAGAAGACCAAGGAGACGAAGACCAAGCAGCTGGAGCAGCAGATCAAACAGATCGATGCACAAATTGCCCAGAAGTCTCAGAGCGGAAGCTCCTCTTCGGCAAGCGGCAATGCAGCTCCGCCGGAGAAACCGGCAGGCGGCAAAACGCTTGTGCCTGCAAGTGCGCAGGATATTGCGACAGCCACTACAGACAGCGAAGGAAGATTTGACATCCGGGTGTAGTTCCGTCAAAGCGAGTAAGCAACTGAATTTAAGCAGCATCTGAAAAGAGGACACCTTTGCCGTGAGGGGGTCCTCTTTTTTTGGCGTGTCATAGATTTTTTGAACGCTGTAGTGCAGGGTATTGGGGCTTGCGGGTGGTCTAACCTTTGAAACACTCCAAAAAGAGCCTTTCATCCATAGTCTTGGTATAATGGAGAAATGAAAAAGGGCAAAAGGCTTATTAAGCCCATCATCCGGCAGTAAAGGCAGGAGAAGACATGCACTCCAAGATCCAAACACTCGAACGTTTCAAAATCGTAAGGCTGATTGTCTCGGTCTACCGGCTCAGGGCGGTAAGAGCGCTTATACCGATTGCAATCATAGCTCTTGTATATCTGGAGGGCCAGCATGAGCTGAAGCAGGTGCATCTGGGGCTGATCCTCCATGAACTAAAACGTGTGCCCGCGGAGGCCATTGCCCAGATGATGGGCGTCGCGCTGCTCGCTGTTGCGGTCATGAGCGGCTATGATTATTTGATCCGGCGTCATTTCCGGCTGAATATCGGGCGCTGGAGCACTTTCCGCTACTCGTGGATTGCGAATACCTTCAACAATCTGATCGGGTTTGCGGGTTTGGCTGGGGTCGGTTTACGGACGCTTCTCTACAAAAAAAGCGGTGTGCCTGCCGCCGTCCTTACGCCCGCCATCGTGTTTCTCTCACCGCTGATGATCACCGGGCTGTCGCTGCTCTCCTGGGGCAATATCTTTGGGTTGCTTCCGGCGGCCGCGCTGCTGCACAGGCATCACTGGCTGGTGTTCGCGGTCTGGGGCATGGCGCTGTATTTGCCGTTTTTCGTTATCGTTCAGCGGTCGTTGTTGTTCGCCAGATGGATTAACCGGGACCAGGGCCGAACGCCCTGGCTAACCGTGGGGGCTTCCGTCGGCGCTTCCTTTCTGGAGTGGCTGTTCGCGGGAATCACGTTCTGGACGATCGGAAGCCACCTGCTCGGCGGGGTAGATTTCGTGACCGTCTTTAGTATTTATGTAATTGCCGCGATTGCCGGCATTCTCAGCATGGCTCCCGGAGGTATCGGCGCTTTCGATCTGATTGCCTTGCTCGGGCTTACGCAGCTGGGATACCGAACGGATCAGGCGATGGCCGTATTGGTCATTTACAGACTGTTTTATTATCTGATTCCCTGGCTGATTGGCCTGGGACTGGCCGCACTGGAAATCGGGCTTCAGAGTAAAAAGGACCCCGACCGCAATACAGCGGGTATCGAGCCTTCGCTTAACCGCTGGCAGAAAATCTGGGGCTGGCCCGGCCAATATACGTTCCTGAGCGATCTTGGCGTCTGGGCACTAGGCAAGCTGGTGCTTGTCAGCGGACTTGTTCTGCTGCTGTCAGCAGCCACACCCGAGCTCCTGTACCGGCTGAGGCTTACGGAGGATCTGCTCTCGCTGCCGGTGATGCGGATATCGCATCATCTCTCCGTGCTGATCGGATTCATGCTCATTCTACTGTCGCGCGGAATTTCGCTGCGGATCCGCAGAGCCTATGTCTGGACCAGTGTGCTGCTGTTCGTGGGAGCTGTATTTACTTTTACGAAGGGCTTTGATTATGAGGAGGCTCTGTTCCTGCTGCTGGTAGCGCTCATCCTGTGGATCTCGCGGGCTCGCTTCTACCGGGTCAGTGTGCCGGTAAGCCGGCAGAATACCGTGTGGTGGCTGGTGCTGACCACTTTCATAGCACTGCTCTACTACTGGCTGGGCAGCTATGCGCATCGGGGCTTCCTGAAGCATCTTCCCCAGGGCGTCGATCCCGAGTGGCTGCAGCGTCACAGCAACGTGGCGGTTACCGCAGCAGGCGGGCTGGTGCTCTCCTGGATTCTGCTTACGATGCTGTTTACCCTTCGGCCTAACCATAAAGTGGATGAGCTGTTCGCGGATAAGGACATGGACAGATTAAGCCGATTTCTAGAGGGCAACCCCGGGAATCCCTTAACCCATATGCTGTTCCTGGGTGATAAGAGCTTTTACTGGGCTCAGGGCGGCAAAGTGCTGTTTGCTTTTTCCCGGGCGCGGGACAAACTGGTCGTACTGGGTGATCCACTGGGCCCGCTGGACCTGATCAATGACGGAATTAGTGAATTTCGGCAGGCTGCGGATTTATACGGGCTTGCTGTGGTGTTCTATCAGGCCACTCCGGCTTTTTTGCCGGTCTATCATGAGCAGGGCTACCGTTTTTTCAAGCTGGGGGAAGAGGCAACGGTGCCGCTGGCCAACTTCACACTCCGTGGCAAAAAGAATTCCGACCTGCGGAGTGTAAGAAGCCGCTTTGAGCGGGAGGGATATGTATTCGAGGTGGCGGATTCGCCTCATTCCGAAGCGTTGCTGGACGAGCTGCGCCGGATCTCTGAGGAATGGCTGAACGGCCGAAAGGAAAAAGGCTACTCTCTCGGCTGGTTCAAGCCATCGTACCTCCAGCTGGCGCCCATTGCGCTGCTGAGGACCGAGGAGGGCGCTGTGCTGGCTTTTGCCTCCATCGCACCGGGATATGACGGGGGGACGACCGTTTCAATCGATCTCATGCGTCACCTGAAAAAAACGCCAAATGGCACAATGGACTATTTGTTCGTCCGTCTGCTGGAGTGGGCCAAAGAACAGGGCAGCAGCAGATTCAATCTGGGCAATGCTCCGCTGTCCAGTGTCGGGCACAATTCAGGAGCGCTGAGGGAAGAAAAACTGGCTCATCTGATTTATATACGGGGTGGCCACTGGTACGGTTTTTCCGGGCTGCGCCGCTACAAGGAGAAGTTCAATCCGGAGTGGGAACCCAGATATCTGGCCTATCCGGCCGCGCTTACGCTGTCAATCCTGACACTTGATCTGGTAAGGCTTGTCTCCCGTTACACGGAAGAGGGCAAGGACCGGAAATAAACCTCACCAGATGTGCTATAGGTCCTGGACGATTAGGCGGAAATCGGCAATACTGATTCTGCCGGATTCATGAGCACGAGCAAGCAACATAGATATACATCACTAGAGATGGCTCCTGCGCGATGCAGGCGCCATCTTTTTTTTAAGAAACAAAAGATTCAGGTCTGTTTGATATGAAAAGGAGGACACAGTTATGGGAACCGCCATCATGGAGATTATGGAGAAACGCAAATCGGTCCGCACTTATGAGCAGACACCGATCCGGGAAGAGGCCCGCGCAGCGGTGATGGAATATTTGGCACAGGAGGAGAATCTGCGCGGACCTTTGGGCGGAAAGGCTTCTGTGGAATGGATCACAGTCAAAGGAGGCGTGGCGGAGGCAACAGGCGTTAAGCTTGGCGCTTACGGGGTCATTAAGAACCCGCAGGCGTATCTGGTGGGTGTGGTGCAGAACGGGGAGACGGCGCTGCTGGAGTTCGGCTATATCTTTCACAAGCTGATTCTTCATGCCACCGGCCTGGGCCTTGGAACCTGCTGGATGGGGGGCACCTTTAACCGTAAGTCCTTTTCCCGCGAAATTGAGCTTGCGCCGGGAGAACTTATCCCGTGTATCTCCCCGGTGGGCTATGCAAGCGAGAAGCAGCGTCTGCTGGACTCGACGATGCGATATATCGCCAAATCGAATCAAAGGAAGCCCTGGAACGAGCTGTTCCAGGATGGCGGATTCGGCCACGTCCTGACCCGCGAGGCTGCAGGCAGCCTGGCCGCACCGCTGGAGATGGTCCGGCTGGGTCCGTCGGCTTCCAACAAGCAGCCATGGAGAGTGGTGCTGTCCGAAGACAGGAAACAGGTGCATTTCTATTACCTGCCTACGCCGAATTACAGCGGCAACAAGCTGGGGTTTGAGATGCAACGGATCGATATCGGGATTGCGGCATGCAGCTTCGAGCTCGCGTGCCGGGAGCTGGGCATCTCAGGCGTCTGGACCCGGCAAGACCCTCTGCTACATAATCCGGACCCACATATGGAATACATGCTGAGTTATATTCTTAGGTGAACCGCGAAACCGTCCACAACAAGGCGGCTGCCAGCAGGATACAGAGCATGACGAGTGTATCACGGTTCTGCCAGGACAGCCGGTAGGCAGGCGTCCGCTCTTTAGTAGGGTCATAGCCCCGGGATTCAACTGCAGTAGCCAGCTCATCGCCCATCCCGATGACCAGAATGAGCAAGGGTACAATTAGCAGGGCAACCTGCCTTGGTGTGTAGCGGGCCAGTCCGCGGGCTTTTCTGCCCCGCGAGTTCAGCGCCAGCTGCAGCTGGGCCAGTTTATCGAGAATCCAGGGCACAAACTGGAGCGTGACGGACACCGCCAGCGACCAGTTGCGGGTACGGATGCCCAACTTTTTGAGCGGGGCAATTCCCCATTCCAGCGCTTCCCGCAAGGGGGCGCCGGTGGTAGTCTCCGTGAACAGGAAACCGAGTGCAACCAGCAGCAGAAAGCGGAGCACGTTCAGTCCGCCACGTTCCATACCGGCAAGGCTTAAGCCAACAGGCCCAAGCTTATAATCCGGAGAACTCCAGGTGAGCGCGGACAGCAGCCAGAGGAACAGGAACATCAGCAGGAACGGACGGAAGAAGCGGATCGTCCTCTGCCAGGGAATGCGGGCAGAGAGCATGAGTCCAGTGATCAGCCCTGAGGCCAGCAGCAGCGGCACCAGGGCTTGCATTCCCAGAACGGCCAGTGTGCCCAGCACCATCCCCAGCCATTTGACGCGGGGGTCCAGCCTCTGCCACGGTTTCCGTGCAGAGGCTGTTTGTATATCCGTGGCAGCGGAAGATCGGCCCGCCGTATTCCCTTTGGCGGGCAGCAATTCCTCTCCGCTGCTCCGGCTCCGGCGGGGGCTCTGCTGCGAAGCCGGAGCAGCTTCCTCCGGCGGTGCGGGAAGCGGCAGCTCTGCAAGCGCTGCGAGCAGGCTGTCGAGGCTGTCTGGCAGCTCAGCCAGCAGGCCGCGCTGCCGGAGCCTGTGCCCGAGCCGCGAATAGGCGGGAGGCTCCAGCCCTGCGCCGGTCAGCACGAGCGGATCGGCAGACAGGGTAGAAGCCGGGCCGCTATAATGGACGGCGCCCTTGGACATTACAATCGCCTCATCTGCGATGGGCAGGAAGCTGTCAAGGTCATGAGTGCCAATGACCAGGGTTAAGCCGCTGCGGCGAAGCCCGCGCAGCAGCTCCAGCAGGGACCCGGCCGCCTGCGGGTCCAGCCCGGCTGTGGGCTCGTCAAGGACGAGCAGCCCGGGGAGGGAAGCGATAGCGGCGGCGATGCAGAGCCGCCGCTTCTCGCCGCCGCTCAGCAGGAAGGGCGAGCGCCCGCCGAATTGATCGTAGGGCAGCCCGACTTTGGCAAGCGCACTGCGGATCAGCTCCAGCCGCTGCGGTCCCGGCACTCCGCGCTCAGCTAGGCCGTATTCCAGCTCCTGGTGCACGCTGCCTGCGAACAGCTGCGTCTCCGGCTGCTGGAATACCATGGAGACGTTCCCGGCAGCAGCCTGGCTGCCGTCCAGGAGAACCGTGCCGGCAGCCGGCTCTGCAAGGCCCGACAAGAGGCGCAGCAGCGTAGACTTCCCGCTACCCGTGACCCCGCACAGAACAGTCAGCGTGCCTTCGGGGATGTCCAGATTAATATCCGTAAGGACAGGGAGTCTGTCGTAGCCGAAGGAGACGTGGTTCGCCTGAATCCTCACAGAACCGCCTCCAAATCCCGCTCGGTCAAGGGCAGGCTGTGCAGGGGCCAGCCCTTGGATTGTAGCAGCTGTCCGATGCGGACGGCCGGCGCGGAGGGCCAGCCGAGAGTATCCGGCAGCCCGCTTGAATAGAAAAGCGTCCGCGTGTCTCCGTCATACAGCATTTTGCCTTGGTTCATGACGGCTACACGTGAACTTTCGGCCAGCTCCTCCATCCGCTGGGTCACCCAGAGTACTGTCGTCCCCTGTTCCCACAGCTGGCGGGCCAGCTCCAGGATGTCCCGCCGTCCGGCTGGATCGAGCATGGAGGTTACCTCATCAAAAATGATCATGTCCGTCTCCAGTGCGAGGCAGCAGGCGACCGCCAGGCGTTGCCGTTCACCACCCGAGAGGGTGGAGACATCGGCCTCTGCTTTATGAGCCAGCCCGACCTGGTGCAGAACCTTCTCAATCTGTGCGAGCATCACCTCGCGGCGTAAGCCGCGGTTTTCCAGTCCAAAAGCAATGTCCTCAAACGGTGTGGAGCCGATCGTCTGTGCTTCGGGATTCTGAAATACCAGCTGGATATGCTGCTTGACAGCAGTGCGGTTGCCTGGTAAACGCAGATCCAGACCGGCGGCAGACAGACTGCCCCCGGTTGGAATATTCAGACCGTTGAATGTGCGGATGAGCGAGCTTTTGCCACAGCCGTTGGCTCCGGTTAGGGCCACCCATTCGCCCCGCTTGATATGTATGGAAATCCCCTGCAATACCGGCAACATGCGCTGGCCGTCCCGGTAAGACAAGGTCAATTGCTCAGCTCTGATCATTGTCGTGCCTGCTTCCTTAACTGCTGTAATCGATAATTGCTACCCATTATAGCAAATATTTTAAGATTGATGTATCGGGTAGGGGATGATATAGTGATCCTAAAAAAATGGGGGTAATCCAGCTCATGAAAAAATGGACGACTCGCGGCCTGATCTTCAGTGCCCTATTCGCCGGAGTTATGATCGCACTTAGCTATTTTAGAATATCACTGCCCTTCTCAGCCGTACCTATCACCATGCAGACGCTGGCAGTCATGCTGGCCGGCTCCATTTTAGGCGCACGCTATGGCACTTTGTCCGTGCTGATTGTAATTGGGCTGGCGGCTGCCGGATTTCCCGTAATGGGCGGAAGCGGGGGTTTGGCGGTCCTGGTTGGACCAACGGCAGGCTATATCTTCTCCTGGCCGGTGGTGGCCTTCCTGATCGGCCTGTCTGCGCAGCGTATCGGGCAGACTAAATATACTTTCGTGAAGCTGCTGGCGGTGAATTTCTTGTTCGGGGCACTTCTTGTGTACCCTGGCGGCGTATGGTGGCTGGCCCACTCTACAGGCATGACTTCTCTCTCCAAGGCATTAACGGCAGGCATGTGGCCGTTCCTCCCCGGTGACCTTATCAAAGCAGTCTTAAGCGCTGCCGTTGTAACCGCCGTATGGAGAGTCTATCCGATTGAGCGTATCCTGAATACGGAACCGGACACTTGGACCGAAGGTGGAAAATCAGCGGTCAACCGTTAATGGATTTTTCCTGACAACATAAGAGATCACACAAATAGGTGACTCCGGCCATGGCTGGGGTCACCTATTTGCTTGAAGCCTCAGTTACGATTGCCGACTTCCGCTCCGCGGGATTGTTGGAAGGGGTTGGACTTGCTGGACTGTTGGACTAGCTGAACTTGCCTGGTGAAATCTTATCAGTCGACTCAAAAAAAATTTTGTGTATCAGCATGTGATAAACCCGATTGGACTTAGCGTATTTTTGCAGAAACGCTCGCGTTATTCAAATGGCGGACTGTTCAACGAACGGTGTGCATAGGTGAAAATGTATGCTAAGTGGAATTAGTAAAACTAAATTTGTCGAAATCTATCCGCAGTAGTGACTAGTGGGATTTTTGCAATTAGAATAAAAAGTGGACACCCGTTAAGAGAGCATGAATAATGAACTTAACGAGGAGGTGTTCACATGGGTGAACAACGGCAGCGGTACAATGAAAAATTTAAAAGAGAAACCGTCAAGTATATCCAGGATCAGACGAAGACGGTGGTGGAGATTGGGGAGGAGCTGGGCATCTCCCCTGGTGTGCTGCACAACTGGCTGGCGAAATATCGGGAGTTTAGCAATGAACCTGTAAACAGTGCGGAAAAGGTTCGCAAGCTCGAGCAACGACTGCTGGAACAAGAAAAAGAATTACAGGCAAGAGCACAACGAATTGCAGACGTTGAAGAGGAGCTTGCCATCGTAAAAAAAGCCGTGCACATCTTCAGCAAACCAAAGAGCTGAGATTTCAGTTCATCGAAGATCACCGCTCCGAGTTTCGAATGGAGAGGATGTGCAGTGTTCTTAAAGTGTCCCGGAGCGGGTATTACAAATGGAAAAGCATTACCGTGAGTCCGCAGGCAGAGCGTAAGGCACTTGTACTCCAGCGAATCCACTATCATTTCAAAGATAGCCACAGACGTTATGGCAGCCCCAAAATCACCGACCTTCTGCGAAAAGAAGGGCACACCCTGAGCGAGCGGACGGTAGGAAAATACATGCGAGAGCTCGGATTACGTTCGTGTGTAGCCAAGCGGTTTCGTGTCAAGACGACGGATTCCAATCACGATCTCCCCATTGCCCCCAACCTGCTGAATCAAAAATTTGCGACAGACGAACCCAACAAAGTCTGGGTCACAGACATTACCTACATTCCCTGCCGTCAAGGTAGACTGTACCTAGCCAGTGTGCTCGACCTCTGCACGAGAGAAATCGTCGGATGGAGACTGGAGGAGCGAATGACGACCGACCTGGTACTGGGCGCACTAGACGATGCCTACAAAGCCAAGCGGCCCCCAAAGGGACTCATTCATCACTCCGATCGGGGATCCCAGTACGCCTCTGCTGACTACCGTAAACGTCTGAACAAATACCGTATGAAGGCGAGCATGAGCCGCAAGGGGAATTGCTATGACAATGCCTGCATCGAATCTTTTCATAGCATCCTAAAGAAAGAGTTTGTCTATTGCACCAAATTCAAAACAAAACAGCAAGCGCAGGATGAGATGTTCCAGTATATTGAGTTTTTTTATAACCGCAAGCGAATCCACAGTGCACTGGGTTATCTTTCTCCTGTCCAATTTGCAGCGAAGTTCAAAAAGAAAAAGACCGCATAAATCTGTTTTTTTATGTCTACTTTCTTGACGGAAGTCCATTTGTCCACCTAATTTCGATGAATGCCCTACATATGGAGCAATTTAGTAGTATTAGGTGTACTTTTTACCACTAAAGCTCGTGTGGGAATGAGACAGCGCAAATCAGGTGTACTTTTTCCATTTCAGCCCGCTCGCATTAAGGTGCATCACACCTCAGTTATTTAGCGGGTAGGGGCATATTTCCATCCAAGCTGCGCATCGCCGCTGAGGTGAGAGTGTTCCTTTGGTTCTCTGAGCAGAAATTATTTGCTTTGAATCATTTAACTTTTTCCCCGGTGACGGATTCGCCGTCAGTATCCCCACTGTCAGTATCCCCGCTGTCCGTAGTACCGCTGTCCGTAGCACCGCTGTCTGTAGTACCGCCGTCAGTATCCCCGCTGTCTGTAGCACCGCTGTCTGTAGCACCGCGGTCCGTGGTACCCTTCGCCTCCGCATTCTGCGCCTCTGCGGCAGGCTCCTCTTCTTCCGCATCCGGCAGTGCCCACACGGAGACACTTCCGCCGTTCACCGGGAATGCCACCCAGCCGTCTTCACCGATCGTTACGGACTCCCCGCGGTTATGGGTGAAATCGACCCATACTTCCCCAGCACGCTCTTCACCGAGGAACATCCGCTTCTCGCCGTTGTCTCCGTTCGAGATGACTACAGCGCAGCCCGAGCCTTCCATCTCTTCAATGCCCCGGCGCACCCAGCCGATGGTGTTCGGGTGATCGAAGTAATCATCCTGCTCACCGTAGGCTTTATGGCAGCGGGCGTACAGCAGGGGATTAATGGCTTCTTTTTTGCCTTCAATCGGAGCAGGTCCGCCGATACCGTAATAGTCACCGTAGAAGACTACCGGGTACCCGTCACGGCGCAGCAGAATGAGGGCATAGGCGCTCTGCTTGAACCAGTCCCCGACCCAGGATTCCAGTGCTTCATGCGGCTGGGAATCATGGTTGTCCACGAAGGTCACGGCATTGCCGGGATGGGTCTGCACCAGCGTGTCGTCAAAAATATGCGTCAGATCAAAGTCCCTGCCGCCAAGGGCAGCCGCATACAGCTTGTAATGCAGCGATACATCGAACAGGTCAATCTGATAGTCAACCGTATTGAGAAATTCCCGGCAGGCTTCGAGATTCGAGTTCCAGAATTCCCCGACGATGTAGAAGTCCTCGCCGCGTTTCCTGGTCATTTCTGCTGCGAATTCTTTAATGAATTCATGATTGATATGTTTGATGGCATCCAGGCGATAGCCGCTGCACTGCAGCGTATCCACCAGCCATTTGCCCCACTCCAGCATCTCGTTCTTGACTTCCTCGTGGCTGTAGTCAATGTTCGCGAACATAAGATAATCGTAATTGCCAAACTCGTCATCCACGTTCTGATTCCAGCTCTTGTTCTCGCCGTTGATCCGGAAGACTCCGCTTCGTTTCCCTTTGGCATCAAAGTCGGTGCCGTTGAAATGGTTATGATCCCATTTGAAGGAGGAGTACTCGTCACCGCGGCCAGGGAACGTGAACTTGGTCCAACCCTCGATTTCAAAAGGTTCGGAGATCTCCTTATTGCGGTCATTCCGATCTACCTCAATAACTTCGAAGACCTCGGTTTCATCTGCACCTGCTTTATGATTCATGACGAGGTCCACATACACGGCGATGCCGTTCTTGAGACACTCGGCAATAGCGTCGATCAGTTCCTGTTTGGTGCCATATTTCGTGCGGACGGTCCCTTTTTGATCGAACTCGCCCAGATCATAGAGATCATATACGCCGTAGCCCGTATCCTCAGCGGAGACGGCCTTGGTTACCGGAGGCACCCATACGGAATCAATGCCTATCGCTTTCAGCTCGGGAGCCATTTGGGCCAGCCGCTTCCAGTGCTCTCCGTCCGCCGCGACATGCCATTCGAAAAATTGCATCATAGTATGGTTTCTCTTCATTTTCTGTGGCCTCCTTCATAGAAATGAAACGGATGGATAGGTGTATTGTTTCGCTTAGTGCTTCAGCAAGGAGTGGAAGAGATTATGTAGACCTCCAGGCATCACCCGGGCAATTTAGAAAAAATTCAGCTGGCGCGGAGCCAGGCCGCCATCGATTCCGAGCAGCGACTGCAGCTCTTTTGCATTGTCAGTGGCGTCTCCACCAGAGTTATTATTAAACACAACATACAGCTCGCGGCATGTTTTTTCAAGTTCCAGCAGCCGGTCCCGCCACTCCGTCAGCTCTTCGGTGCTGTAGCGGTACAGGTAGCGCAGTTTGCGCCAATCCGGGTGGCTGCTCTGGTTCCAGCCGCTGATATTGCGTCCGTGCAGCCGGATATAAGTTGCATCAGAGGTAGTGGACACCGGCACGATGGGAATCGAACCGGACCCGGCCTGCGGCTCATCTGCCACTGTATGAATCCAGCCCTCCTTCTCCAGGAAGCTCAGTGTGTTGTCACGCATTTCAGGGCTGTACCAGGATTCGTTGCGGAATTCGATTGCGGAAGGAACATCCAGCATCCTTTCCTTGGCCTCGCGCAGAAACTCCACGTTGTCCTTGGTACAGTCGAACCAGGGCGGGAATTGAAAAAGAGCCATGGCCAGCTTTCCGGCTGTCCGTACAGGCTCTATCGAGGTGTGAAAAGCCTGATACATCTCTTCGGAGGTATCATAGTAATTCTTTTTACCGCGCAAGTGTCCGGTCATGCCCTGATATGCCTTGACGATGAACTGGAATTCATCCGGGGTCTGAGCTACCCATTTGGCGTAATTCCTGACCGGCTGCACCGCATAGAAAGAACTGTCGATCTCCACGATGGGGAAATGAGCGCTATAGACAGGCAACCGTTCAGCCGGTTTAATTTTGCCGTACAGCTCCTCATGATCTCCAAAGCCCGTTAGCCCGATTTTGATCATGGAATCTCCCCCTCTTCCGCTCGAAGCGTGCTTAAATGAATCGGTTATATAAGTTCACGTTCTACAACTCTTATTAAACTGAAAACCGCTATTCACAAACAACGGGCAGTTGATTAATATTTGGAATTCATGCAACATGGGAATATAGCTGCGGTACAAGCGGCGGAGCCGGTTATAGGGTTATGGGAGCTGTTATCACCCAATCATGCAGCAGATATACGATACAGAGTAATCTCTATTCAATGCCATAAAGGTGGACACAGAAAGGGAGCTATACATGAAGCATGAATTTCAGCAACTCAGTCCGCACATTTTGATCATGCATGCGGAGCATGAGACCGACCGGCCCATTCTGGCAGCAATTACGGGGGAAAGGCGCACCCTGCTGATGGATGCGGGGAATTCGCCAGCCCACGCGGAGCTCTTCCGCCAGGAAATGGCTAAGCGCGGTATGAGGCAGCCGGAGCTGATCGTTCTGACGCATTGGCATTGGGACCATTCCTTTGGTATGGCCACCTGGAAAGTGCCGGTTATTGCCCATGAAGGAACGGCAGAAGTGCTGGGTAATCTTGCCGGGCGCAGCTGGTCGGATGATGATCTGGAGGAACTGGTTCTAACCGGAACCGTCAGCGATGAGAGCGCGCAGCATATTCGTCTGGAATACGGGGACAATAGGAACATAACGGTTGTGAAACCGGATATCGTGTTTACGGAGAGCATTAATGTGGATTTGGGCGGAGTCACCTGTGAATTGAGCCATGTGGGCGGTGACCATTCGGCAGATTCCTGTATTCTTCACGTGAAGGAAGACAACGTCCTCTTTCTGGGGGATGTCCTGGGTCCTTCCGTATACGGTGGTCCCCGTCAATATAGCAGCACAGGCTTTCTGAATTTACTTGGACTTGCCTACGGCTATAATGCCCAGTGGGTTGTGGAATCGCACGGCATACCGATGAGCACAGAGGAATTTCGTGCCGATCTGGCACCGTGGGAACGGCTGGCCCGGATTGTGGATGTCTTCGGGCATAACCGCGAACGCGTAGTGAAGGAGCTGAAGGATTATCTGAAGCTCCAGGAGCTGCCGGCTGATCTGCTGCAGGGTGTGGAGTATTTTCTGGCCGGGAGTAAATGAATAAAGGAAGGAATAATGAATAAATGAATGAGTGAATGAGTGAATAAAGCCCATCATAATAAAATAATGCGCGTTAACGGCGGATGCCTAACGCAGAACAGCCCCGTTTCTTTGCAAGCGATAAGCCTGCTAAGAAACGGGGTCTTATTGTTGTTATAGGAAATGTAACGTCTCATGGACGGATTTGTACTTACCTAGGAAAGAAAAAGGGGTAGCGTGTGAGGAACTGCTGGATGTTGGAATTAGTTCACTTAATCAGACGAAAAAGCCATCTGCGGAGAGAATAGTAGGAAAAAGTAGACTTAATTTAAGCGAATTCACCCGAAAGGGAGGAAATCGGACGAATTAGTTCTACTTTTTCCAACATGTGCTTACTGGGAAGTGGGTGAGGACGAATTAAGTTCACTTTTTCCAATTAGCTCGGCGCCGCGTCTAATGAGGCCATTCGTGCAACTCTAAACTGGAAATTGCAACGGCTATGCTGTTAAGTGAAGTACGGTTTTAGCATCGCAACAACGGCAGAAACGCCGTTACTGAAGCGCCGCCGGCAGGTTTGCCCCGCAACAACGGCAGAAATGCCGTTACTGGAGCGCCGCCGGCAGGTTTGCCCCGCAACAACGGCAGAAATGCCGTTACTGGAGCACCGCCGGCGGGCTTGCCCCGAAACAACGGTAGAAATGCCGTTGCTGGAGCGCCGCCGGCAGGTTTGCCCCGCAACAACGGCAGAAATGCCGTTGTCGGAGCCCCCCCTCACCGCAGGCAATCACCGTGGGCTGCTTATACCGGTGTGAAATGGGTGATAGAGGAGCCGCTGGATACGTGAACCGCATTACGTCCATTTCGCTTGGAGGTATATAGGGCATGATCCGCTTCGGAGAGCAGCTCTTCGAGAGAGAGGTTCTTGCTTGAGGAATCCACCACTCCGAAGCTTGCTGTTACATGAATGGACCCGGAAATTGTATAGACGGAGCTGCGCTCAATATCCTCACGAATCGCTTCAGATAACAGAGCGGCCTGCTTCAACGGGGTTCCTGGAAGACAGAGGACAAACTCCTCGCCCCCGTAACGCCCGAAAATATCACCCTCCCGCAAATGCCGGCTGCAGACGGCTACAATATGCTGAAGTGCCATATCTCCATAATGGTGGCCGTATCGGTCGTTGATGCTTTTGAAAAAGTCGATGTCCAGCAAAATCACTGAGACCGGTGTCAGGTTGAGTGAAGCTTCCTCCAGGAGCTGCCGGCTGAGCTCCATAAAATGCATCCGGTTGTAAATACCGGTGAGACTGTCGATGGTGGCCAGCTGGAGCAGCTTCTCCTGTAGCAGTGTCCGCTCCGTGACATCAATCAGCATAATCATCCTTCCCACCAGATGTCCGTCGTGCTTCTGCACGGGAGAGGATCTGACCTGGTAATAACGGGTTTCACCGTGGATATTCCAGCCCAGCTCGCGCTCTTCACTGAGCTGCGGATCGGAGTTCATGACATAGTCAACGGCATCCTGACCCGCCGGAAGGAAGAGCTGGGCCAAAGGCTTGCCGATGGCTGAGGCATCCAGATCCTGAAGCATGTCCGTAGCAGCCCGGTTGTAATCCACCAGCATATCGGAGAGATCCGTAACCAGCACGCCGTCGCGCATGCTCTCGAAGAGATTCTCGCGCGCGATAGGAGCGGCGGTCAGCATACCTCTGGAAAGGATAGCCCATATATAGAGGGTCGAGGTTACACTCATAATCACGGGTACGGGGTCCATCCCATAAGGGGTTGCATCCATTAAATAGAGGAATGCCCCCAGAGCCGGGAGAAACTGCCCGATGAAGATGATGGACAGCTGTCTGCGGTAGACGCGCTTCATCCGGTTCCACTGCCAGAGAATCAGGCACATGCCCGCAAGCATGCAGCCAAAGGTCAGACTGCCCTGAACAATATACCAGGGTCCCATCACGATATCGATCAGCGGTGTGGGTGCGCCTTCCCGGAAATACATTGACTGATAGAACAAGTGATGATAATCGTTGGTCCATACGAGCAGGACGGAGATGAAGGGCACGGCATAGAGCGCGGTAACTAGCCCTTTTCGGATCAGCCGCTCCAGTCCAACGAAATACATAATCATAATCAGACTAGAGGGAGCAATGAAGGGCAGTCCGAGATACTCGACCTTAATCCAGAAGCTGATTTCCGGCATGGTCCGGCCCGACAGCTCCAGAGCGAAGCCGAAGGTATAGACTGCTGAAGTGAAGGAGCTGAGGATGAAGGCCCGGGTTCCTGCGAAATCGGTTCTTTTATAGTAGGCAAAAAGAGCCAGCAGCACATTCAACACACCGGAGATCGCAACAATCACAATATAATTCGAAATCATGGATCCCATCGTTCAGACCTCCATGGATGGACATAAGCGTTGAGCATAGGCAGATTGTCTCCTAATCGTCGAAAGATATAGTGAGATAGCATCAATCATAAATCGTGTAATCTTTGGTATGAAGGTTGTCCGCATGATGATATATACCTACTTTATCGGAAAAAGTCTCAATTTTTAATACTGAATAGGCTCCACCTAGACAAAGTGACGGAATTTTTCTGACGCTATTTTACTTTTTGTCTAGTGAGAGTCACCGGAGCAAAGTGTAACATGTTAGTTAATCCTACATAAATGAAGAAAAAGAATAGTAATACGTAATTATGTGTTATGTTATATGACATAAACGAGGGAATATAATCAGATTCAGGAGTAAAGGGGGAGCTGGATATGTCATTAGTCGCGGCAAGAATTCCTGAAATACAGCTGCAGAACGTAGAGATGCGCTACCAGACCGATACAGCCGATGTGCTTGCTCTGCATCAAGTGAGCCTGGATATTGCCAAGGGAGAGTTCGTCTCTCTGCTCGGCCCGTCCGGCTGCGGCAAAACTACACTGCTGAGACTGATGGCAGATCTTATAACACCAACCGGCGGGGACGTTACGGTGGCCGGCAAGAGTGCCCGCGAAGCCCGTCTGGCCCAAAAATACGGCATTGTCTTCCAGAGTCCGGTCCTGTACGACTGGCGGAAGGTGAAGCATAATATTACATTGCCTCTGGAATTGATGGGTGTGAAGAAATCCATACGTGAGGACAAAGCGCTGGAACTGCTGGATCTTGTAGGCCTGCAGGGCTTCGCAGACAAATATCCGTGGCAGCTCAGCGGAGGGATGCAGCAGCGGGTAGCCATCGCCAGAGCGCTGTCGATGGAGCCGGAGATCCTGCTGATGGATGAACCGTTTTCCGCGCTGGATGAATTCACCCGCGAGCGTCTGAATGAGGAGCTGCTGTCCGTCTGGAACAAGGTGCAGAGCACTATTGTTTTCGTAACCCACAGCATTCCCGAGTCGATTTTCCTCTCGGACCGCGTGTTCGTGTTATCTCCGCATCCGGGCAGGCTGTCCGCGATTGTGGATATTCCACTCCCTCGTCCGCGCACGGCGGAGATGAGAAACAGTCCGCAGTTTTTTGAACTGATCGCCCATATCCGCGACAGCTTCGAAGGGGTGTAGAGATGAAGGGGAACAGTACGTTTATGCGGGACCGCGTGCTGCCGCTGTTCGTCTGGATCTTCGGCTTGCTGGTGGTATGGGAGACAGTCTCCTGGTGGCTGCTGAATGTGGCGAAGACGCCGCTGGCCCAATCCAAGCTGCCTTACGTTCATGAAGTGGCGGCCACCTTGTGGAAATATAGCGGCACGCTCTTGAAGGAGGGGGGAGCCACCTTCGGCAATGCCGGAGTCGGATTTCTGATCGGTGCAGTGGCCGGAGTGGTCCTCGCGGTGCTGATGAGTCTCTCGAAGACGATTGAACAGCTTGCCTTCCCTTATGCGGTTGCCTCGCAGATGATTCCGATTCTGGGCCTGGCCCCGATCATCTACGGCATTGTGCGCGACGAGCAGGTGTCGCGGATTATCATCTCCGGCTACATCACCTTTTTTCCGGTCGCGCTGAATATGCTCCGCGGGCTGCGGAGCGTGGATCTGCCGGCGGTGGAGCTTATGCACTCCTATGCTGCGAAGCCCTGGGCGGTGTACTGGAAGCTGCGCTTTCCGGCTGCGCTGCCGGGCCTCTTCAGCGGCCTGAAGATTGCAGCTCCGCTCGCTGTAACCGGGGCAATCCTCGTGGAGCTCATGGGCGCACAGCATGGCATCGGTGTCATCATGCTGCGTAATCTCTATTACGGCCCCTCCCATACGTATATGTTCTGGTCAACAGTGCTTGTTGGAGCCTTGCTGGGGATGGCCAGCTATTGGCTGATGAGTCTGGTGGAACGCCTGGCAGCGCCATGGCAGCCGGAATTCCGTCCGAAAGGGGGCAGCCGCTGATGGAGAGCAATACTACTGTGCGGGATATACCATTCATTGCATCATCAGGCAAAGAAGCAGCAACGGCTCCAGTCACATCAACTAACAACGAAATTACAACATATCCTGATAAACGTCGAAGTCCCCGGCGGCCATCTAAATGGCTGAATCCGGGTGTGATTCTGCCCCTGCTGGCCGGTGTGCTATTTCTGATCCTTTGGGAGGTTCAGGTCTTCCACAAGCTCTTTGATCTCAAGAAATATCAGCTTCCATTGCCCTCGGCCATCGCGGAAGCAATACGGGATCATTTCAGCCTGCTGCTCTCCTATACCGGCTATACGCTGACCGAGGCAGTTTTGGGGATGCTGATCGGTTCGGCCTGCGGCTTCCTGATCGCCTTGGCCGCAACGGCCTGGCCCCGCTGGGGCGGAGGGAGCCTGACCCTGGTGGCTGCGCTGAACGCTGTGCCGATTGTGGCGCTTGCTCCGATTATGAACTTGTGGTTCGGGGACGGCATCGGGTCCCGGGCCGCAATTGTTACAGCGACAACGATGGCAGCGATGGCTATTAATGCCTACAAGGGTATGGCTGCGGTTGACCCCCTTGCTCTGGACCTGATGCATTCGTATGCAGCCGGCAGGCCGGCGGTATTCCGCTACCTGCGTATCCAGAACAGTCTGCCTTATGTGTTCACCGCGCTGAAGATCAATGCCACAGCGAGTATGATCGGAGCTATTGTCGGGGAGTTCTTCTTCTCCTCGCGGGGTCTCGGCTACCTGCTCTCCAATTCCATCAAAGTGGCCAAAATGCCGCTCGGCTGGTCCTGCATCGTGCTGGCAGCCATTGCCGGAGTCCTCTTTTACCTGATTGTGGAGCGGCTGGAGAAGGTGTTCATCAAGTGGCACTCCTCTCAGCGGTCCTGATACCCTGAATTCGTTACATCCGGTTTCTGCGAAGAGGGAGACAGAGAACCCCTCCGCAGGCCGTATGCATAGAGCATCACGCTGGTAACCATGCTGTGGCTTTTGCCGAAATGAAAACTCAAACGGGTAGGGGGAGTTATTTTGATGAACAGGAAGAAGGGCAAGTTTCGTGGCGGGGTGCTGGTAGCGGCGTTTATCATGATGATTTCTTTGCTGGCAGGGTGTGGCGGCAATAATAACAATGCGGCTCCGGCGGCTGAGGGGACGGCTGGAACAGAGGCTTCCGCATCGCCGGAAGCGGCGGCAACAACGGAACCCGCTGCAGATCCGGTCACGGTCAAGCTGCAGCTGAAATGGGTGCCTCAGGCTCAATTCGCCGGTTACTTCCTGGCCCAGGACAAGGGCTATTACGCGGAAGAAGGGCTGAAGGTTGAAATTCTGCCTGGGGGTCCGGACATTGTGCCGGAGCAGCAGGTCGCAGGGGGATCGGCGGATATCGGCGTGGACTGGGTCGCAAGTCTATTGACCAGCCAGGAGCAGGAAATGCCGCTGGTGCAGATTGCGCAAATCTTTCAGAAGAGCGGACTGGTGCTGGTATCGAAGAAGGATGCAGGCATCAGCGGACCAGCTGACCTGAAGGGCAAGAAGGTCGGCAACTGGATGGGCGGCAACGAGTTTGAGATTCTGGCACTTTTCGATAAATACAAACTGGATTCGAATAAGGACCTGAAATTTACCAAGCAGGGCTTCACGATGGACCAGTTCCTCGGCGGGGAGATCGACGCGGCTTCAGCCATGACCTATAACGAATATCAGGTCGTGCTGGAATCGGGTATCAAGGCAGAGGATCTGAATGTAATCGACATGAATGATGAAGGTGTGGCGATGCTGGAAGACAACCTCTTCGCTAACAAGGAGTGGCTCGAAGCCAACAAGGAAACGGCCGCCAAGTTTGTCCGTGCTTCCCTGAAAGGCTGGAAGGACGCGATTGCCGATCCGGAAGCGGCGGTTGACAGTGTCATGAAGCTGGCTGAGGAGGGCAGCACCACCCGGGAGCATCAGCTGACGATGATGACCGAGGTTGCCAAGCTGATTCAGCCGGAAGGCTTCGACGCTTCCAAAATGGGTTATACCGATGCGGCAGCGTTCCAGCAGACGGCAGATATCGCTCTTAAGTTCGGCGTCATCAAGACCGCATCCAAGGTGGATGAAGCCTATACGAACGAAATTGTGGAGATGGCGGCAAAATAACACGGCTCCACTCATATTCCTAATAGATGACCGCCGGATGGGGCGGTCATCTATTATAATCAGCAGCCCAGAAGATGGAAAGAGGTGCAGGTGATGTCTCTGCTTGTAAGGCAAACGGAGAAAGTGAAAAACTACGTAAATGGAGTTTGGGTGGAGTCCTCCTCCGGGCAACAGGAAGAAGTGTTCGATCCGGCGACCGGCGAGGTCATCGCTTATGTGCCGCTCTCCAGCCGGGAGGAGCTGGATGATGCGGTGAAAGCGGCAGCAGAGGCGTACTCTTCCTGGAAAAAGGTTGCTGTACCGCGCCGGGCCCGCTTTTTCTTCCAGTACCAGCAGCTGCTGGTTCAGCATTGGAATGAGCTGGCTGGACTGATCACGCTGGAGAACGGCAAAAGCCTGGAGGAAGCGCTTGGAGAAGTGCAGCGCGGCATTGAATGTGTGGAATTTGCCGCCGGCATTCCCACACTGATGATGGGCAGTCAGTTGCCGGACATTGCTACCGGTGTCGAGTCAGGCATGTACCGGTACCCGCTTGGGGTGGTTGGCGGCATTGCGCCATTCAACTTCCCGATGATGGTGCCCTGCTGGATGTTTCCGCTGGCGATCGCCTGCGGAAACACCTTTGTCCTGAAGCCCTCCGAGCGTACGCCGCTGCTGATGAACAGGCTGGCCGAGCTGTTTGCGGAAGCGGGATTTCCGCCAGGGGTGCTGAATGTGGTGCACGGGGCGCATGAGGTGGTGAACGGTCTGCTCGAGCACGAGGAAGTCAAAGCTATTTCCTTTGTAGGCTCCCAGCCGGTTGCGGAGTATGTCTATAAGCACGGAACATCGTTCGGCAAACGGGTGCAGGCCCTGGCAGGGGCTAAGAACCATTCCATAGTACTGCCCGATGCCGATCTCGATAACGCGGTCAAAAACATCATTTCCGCCGCCTTTGGCTCAGCAGGTGAGCGTTGTATGGCCTGCTCTGTGGTGGTTGTGCATGAGGGGATCGCGGATAGGCTGGTAAGCCGCCTGAGTGAAGCTGCTGATGGCCTGAAGATCGGCGACGGCAAGGACGAGGGAGTATTCCTTGGCCCGGTGATACGCCAATCGAACAAGGAGCGTACAATCGCTTATATCGAAGCAGGGATTAAGGAACAGGCGGAGCTGGTGCGGGATGGCAGACTGGACCATGCGGCAGCCGGAGCGGGTTATTTCATCGGTCCGACCATATTTGACCGTGTGCAGCCGGGCATGACGATCTGGCAGGATGAAATTTTTGCGCCGCTGCTGGCTGTAGTGCGGGTCAAAGATCTCGCCGAGGCCATTGCCGTGACCAATCAGTCCCCTTTTGCCAATGGAGCCTGCATCTATACGGACAGCGCCAAGGCGATCCGGGAATTCCGGGAAGAGATTGATGCGGGAATGCTGGGGGTTAACCTGGGCGTGCCTGCGCCGATGGCCTTTTTCCCTTTTTCGGGCTACAAGAAATCCTTTTATGGAGACCTGCATGCGAACGGCAGGGACGGCGTAGAGTTCTATACCCGCAAGAAAATGGTTACCGCACGTTATTGACTACTATGGAATGTTGAGAGGAGAGAGTGCCATGCAAAGCCTGGGGAACGATAGCGAGCTGGCCATCCAAAAGGATCAGCAGTATTTGTGGCATAATATTACCCCTTACAATGAAAAAAATCCGCCGATGATCGCAGTAAAAGCAAGCGGCTCATGGGTGACGGATATTGACGGCAACAAGTTTCTGGACGGCATGTCCGGCCTGTGGTGTGTGAATGTTGGCTATGGACGCAAGGAATTGGCAGAGGCGGCTTACAATCAGCTCCTTAGCCTGCCGTATTTCCCGCTTACGCAGAGCCATATGCCGGCAATTGCCCTGGCCGAGAAGCTGAATGAATGGCTGGAAGGCGACTATGTTATTTTCTTCTCCAACAGCGGGTCAGAAGCCAATGAAGCAGCCTTCAAAATAGCCCGCCAATACCAGCAGCAGATTGGCCAGCATTACCGTCATAAATTCATCGCCCGCTACCGGGGTTATCATGGCAGCTCCCTTGGTGCGCTCTCGGCCACTGGCCAGGCGCAGCGGAAATATAAATACGAGCCGCTGTGCGGCGGGTTTCTGCATGTAGCCCCGCCGGACAGCTACCGACGTCCAGCGGGCATGACTGTGGAGGAATTCAACCTTCAGAGTGCGCAGGCTATTGAGGATACGATCGTCTGGGAAGGCGTGGACACGGTAGCGGCAGTTATTATGGAGCCGGTCATTACCGGCGGCGGCGTCATTGTGCCGCATCAGATTTATATGGATCGGGTTCAGGAGATTTGCCGCAAGCACGGAGTCCTGCTGATTATTGACGAGGTGATCTGCGGCTTCGGGCGTTCCGGCCGCAAATTCGGGCATCAGAATTTTGGCGTGAAACCAGATATAGTCACTATGGCCAAAGGCTTGACCAGTGCCTACCTTCCACTGTCGGCAACGGCCGTCCGCAAGGATATCTACGAGGCCTTCAAGGACAATAGTGACGACTACGGGCATTTCCGGCATGTGAACACTTTTGGCGGTAATCCGGCAGCCTGTGCGCTTGCCTTGCGCAATCTGGAAATCCTGGAACAGGAGAACCTGGTGGAGCGCGCGGATATTCTGGGCAAGAAGCTGACTGCCGGATTCGCTGAACTGCTGGACCATAGGCTGGTGGGAGATATCCGCAGCTTTGGACTTGTCATTGGCATTGAATTGGTAGCGGACAAGGTCACTAAGCAGCCTGCTGATCTGGCTGTTGTTAAGGGGATTATTGCCGGGTGCAAAGCGAAAGGTCTGATCATTGGCAAAAACGGCGATACGGTAGCTGGCTTCAATAATGTGCTTACCCTTGCACCTCCGCTATCCTCCACCGATGAGGATATCCAGTTCATCATCGACACCGTTACAGCTGTGCTGAACGGGAGCTGGGGAGAGTGAATTTCTCGGGATACAGAAGCTGATAGGCGCGCAGGGCGACCTGGATGGAGATGCGGTTCTCCGGAAGCATGAAGTCTTCACCCAGCAGCTCGGTAATTTTGTCCAGCCGGTAGTAAAGGGACTGTCTGACGATGAACAAATTCCGGGCGGCAATCTGTTTCGAACCGTCGTGGTCGAGGTAGACACGCAGGGTGAGCAGCAGCTCGCTTCCTTTGGCCATATCATGGTCGATCAGCGGGCCGAGATAGCTGCGGATGAAGTTCTCCAGTGTCTTACCGTCATTCAGGCTCAGCAGCAGCTGGAAGACGCCGAGCTCTTCATAGAACAGAATAGACTTCTGATAACAAGAATATAGAGACAGTGCCTGTACGGCTTCCTGGTAACCGGCATAGGCGTGTTTCAGACCCCGGTGGGACTTGCTGACTCCGATGACGAGCTGCAGGTCCTTCAGCTTCTCGTCGGAACGGATGTGCTGCAGCGTATCCAGTGCCTGCTGCAGCCGCAGCTTGCCCGGCAGCTTGGACTGGATATCAAGGGCGATAACCGTGAGGCGGTTATTCTTCAGTGTAATCAGCGGCCGCAGAGAGTACTTCTCGAAGATGGAGCGCAGGATGAGCGACAGGTGAAAGGTGATCGACTCCCAGTCGTTCTCCGAGCTGTTCCATTTCACGTCGCGGGGATTTTCGATTTCGATCAGGCACACGCGGTACGGCAGCTCATTGACGACATTGAAGTCGGGACCGACCAGCCCTTTGAGCCGGTTGTCATCCTGGGTCCGGCCGCCAATCAGCTCATCCACCCACAGATTCTCCGAGAACAGCTTGCGTTCCTCCATATACCGTGTGCGCAGCAGCTCCTGTGCGATCGACAGTGAAGCAGAGTCGAGCAGCAGGCAGTCGAATTCCTGCGGCTTGTGATTGCAGACCATCAGAATATAAGCCCAGGTCTGATCGAGCGCGCCTACCGGCTTCAGGGCAATCGTCTTGTGGCCGTAGTCGCGGATATAAGGGGCAGCATCCGGCTGCACGCCTTCCATCTCTTCGCCGAAGGCTTCGAAGAAGCTCAGGAGCGGTGCCTGCTCCTCGGGCGGGAGCGCCGGGAAGAACAGGGGTTTCCCTTGCGGCTGCATATATACAATTTGCGTGCGGGTGCTTTTGCATAATAATTGCAGAACCTTGAGCGCACCTTGGGAGGTTAGCGTCAGACGGTGGAACTCACGGGAGATACTTTCTAGCTCCTGAAGCATGCGGTGATGGCGGTTGATAATGAGGGAATGCAGGTCAAGGGTGATATCTACAAAGCGTACAGTGCGGGTAAAAATAATCAGCGGGAAGTCATGCTGGTTGGCGAGATCAATCATTTCCTGCGGAATGCTGCTGAAATAGGCTCCCAGCTCAATGCATAAGCAGGCTGCGTTCTTATCAATCAGATTCTGCATAAAAGATAAGGAAGAGGGCAGATCGGCGCTTGCGCCTATGCCGGTGGTCAGAATCATCTCTTCCCCGTGGATCAGACTTTCAAAGCTCGCGCTCTCCAGCACATGCACCCAGCGGATGGCACGGCTTAAGCCGGTTCTTCCGCCGATGATTTCCGCTTCGGCGAACAACGGTCTTTTCAGCGCATCACGAATCGTAAATACAAGCTCCCAATCCATAAACTTCCCCCTCGCTTGACGTATGACCGGCTTCCTGCCTGGTGTAAAAAATACACTTTTGAAATTAGACAATCTGTCTAATGTAACGAAAAATGGAATTCACTATAGTTTCAATATAACATGTCAGAATAGTTGACCTATACACATAGAAAGTAGAAATGAAATCAGGTTTATTGTTCATTTTACTACAATAATCCTGAGAAGTAAGTAAAATATTAAGGCAATACTCGTAATAATGTTATATTATATAACACAAACATGCAGTTCAAGCGGAAACCACTCATACAGAAGGAGGGATACGGATGGAGCATTCTTCTCCGTTAAACACATTTACGCCCGATATGTTCATGCGGGGTTTCGCCGAGGCCGAACGTGGCCTTACCCGCAAAGGTGCAATCGAAGAATCCAATCGTTGTCTGTATTGTTACGATGCCCCCTGCATCAAGGCCTGCCCGACCAGCATTAATATTCCTTCTTTCATTAAACGTATTGCCACGGACAATCTGAAGGGCTCGGCACAAACCATCATGGATGCCAATCCGGTGGGCGCAAGCTGCGCACGTGTCTGCCCGACGGAGGAGCTGTGCGAAGGGGCATGTGTGCTGAATGACGCTTCTGCGCCGATTCAAATCGGGCTGCTGCAGCGCTATGCCACCGATTGGGCGATCAACAGCGGGATGGAATTATTTAAGGCAGGCGTTCCGAACGGCAAAAGAGTCGCGGTGATTGGCGGCGGTCCGGCCGGGCTGTCTGCGGCCAGAGAACTGGCGCGTGAAGGTTATGGTGTGGTGATCTATGAAGCGAAGGAGCTTGCCGGCGGACTGGATACACACGGAATCGTCTCGTTCCGGCTGCCGCAGTCCATATCCCTGTGGGAAGTGGAGCAGGTCGAGAAGCTGGGCGTAGAGATCCGTACAGGGGTGAAAGTGGGCGTTGATGTCTCCGTGGAAGAACTGAAGGCCGGGTATGATGCCATCGTACTGGCTGCGGGAATGGGTTATGTTCCGCCGCTGGGTATTGAAGGAGAGAAGCTCTCCGGGGTCTATGATGCTATAGAACTCGTGGAAACCACAAAGACAGGCATTCCGGCACTGGAGCTGATGGGCCAGCGGGTCGCCGTTATTGGCGCAGGCAACACGGCGATTGATGCGGCTACCTGCTCGGTGCGGCTGGGAGCGGCGAATGTGAAGATGGTCTACCGCCGGACGCTCGCGGAGATGACGGCTTATGATTTTGAATATGAATTCGCCAAGCAGGAAGGCGTGGAATTCAGCTGGCTGACTCTGCCCAAGCGGATCATCGGGGATGAGCTGGGCAATGTGACCGCTCTGGAGTGTGTACAGATGAAGCTGACCGGAGAGATCGGCAAGGACGGGCGTCTGACACCGATGCCTGTGGAAGGCTCAGAATTCCTCATGCCGGTGGACGCGGTGGTGGTGGCCATCGGGCAGAAACGGCGGGTTGACCTCATTGAAGCACTGGGCCTGGAGCACGAGTGGGGCGTCGTTAAGATCGATGAGCGAACCGGCCTGACCTCCGATCCTCAGATCTATGCCGCCGGGGATATCGTCTTCGGCTCGGGCAAAGGTGAAGCGATGGTGGTCTCCGCTGCCCAGCAGGGCAAGGATGCTGCTTATGCCATTATGAAGCAAATGTCGGGCCTTCAGGATAGCGTGTTAGGTTCTGCCGTATAAATTGGGGTTGCTGTGCGAATACAAGACCGGTTGCTCTTGCCGGACATACATGACAGGGAGGGAACATTAATGGCAGATTTGAGAATTGATCTTGCAGGAATCAAGTCACCCAATCCGTTCTGGCTGGCCTCTGCCCCGCCTACCAATACAGGCTACCAAGTGCAGCGCGCCTTTGAGGCAGGTTGGGGAGGTGCGGTGTGGAAAACATTGGGGGAGCCGGTGATTAACACCTCATCGCGTTTTGCAGCTGTGCATTTTAACGGACAGCGCGTAGCGGGCTTTAACAACATTGAGCTGATCACAGACCGTCCGCTTGAGGTGAACCTGAAGGAAATCTATGAAACGAAGAAAAGATTTCCGAATCATGCGATTATCGCCTCCCTGATGGTGGAACCCAAGCAGGAGAAGTGGCATGAAATCGTCAAGCGGGTCGAAGCTGTAGGTGTTGACGGGCTGGAGCTTAACTTCGGCTGTCCGCACGGCATGGCTGAGCGCGGGATGGGCGCTGCCTCCGGCCAGCAGCCCGATCTGGTGCAGGCCCAGACGACCTGGGTCAAGGAAGTGGCGACCACTCCCGTCATTGTGAAGCTGACACCGAATATTACCGACATTACGGTGGTGGCCCGCCATGCTGTCAAGGGCGGCGCGGATGCGATCAGTCTGATTAATACGATCAACAGCCTGGCCGGAGTGGATATCCACAGCTGGAATACCATTCCGAATGTGGGCGGGCAAGGGGCGCACGGCGGCTATTGCGGTCCGGCGGTGAAGCCGATCGCTCTCAGCATGGTCGCTGAATGTGCCCGCGACCGCGGTGTAGGTGTGCCGATCTCCGGGATCGGCGGCATCTCTACCTGGCAGGATGTGGTGGAGTTCATGCTAATGGGTTCAACGGGCATCCAGGTCTGCACGGCGGTGATGCATCACGGGTTCCGGATTGTCGAGGAGATGATCGAAGGCCTGAACAACTATCTGGATGACAAAGGCCTCGCTTCGGTCACGGAGCTGATCGGTAAATCAGTGCCCAAATACTCCAACTGGGGCGATCTGGACCTGAATTACAAAGTAGTGGCCCGGATTAATGAGGATAACTGCATCAACTGTAATAAATGCCATATTGCCTGCGAGGACGCCTCGCATCAATGTATCGATATGCTGACCAATGCCGAGGGCAAGGCGATTCTGCAAGTGCGTGAGGAAGACTGTGTAGGCTGCAATCTGTGTTCGATTGTCTGTCCGGCAGACGGTGCAATTGATATGGTCGCTCTGGACAGCGGGGCAGCGCCAATGACCTGGAATCAGCGGAATCAGGTGATCAGTGGTTTGAACGGCTCGTACTCGGAAGCGGAGGTGGTATAAGGATGAAGAAGATCATCAAAAACGGCATTATAGTTACCGCAGCGGACACCTATAAAGGAGATATCCTGGTGGAAGACGGGATGATCACCGGTATTGGTCTGAATCTGGAAGTGCCGGGTGCGGAGATCATCGACGCTTCCGGCAAATATGTCTTTCCAGGAGGCATCGATCCCCATACCCATCTGGATATGCCCTTTGGAGGTACGGTAACCGCTGACGACTTCGAGACCGGAACCATTGCCGCCGCTTACGGGGGGACGACAACGGTCATCGACTTCTGCCTGACTGCCAAAGGCCAGCCGCTGCAGCAGGCTGTGGATACCTGGCACCGGAAATCGCGGGATAAGGCTGTCATTGACTATAGCTTTCATCTGATGGTCTCAGAGCTGAACGATACAGTGCTCGGCGAACTGCCGCAGATTATTGAGAAGGAAGGCATCACCTCGCTGAAGGTGTTCATGGCTTACAAGAACACGTTCCAGGCCGACGACGGCGTGCTGTACAAGACGCTGCAGGCCGCCAAGCGGGAAGGCGCACTAGTGATGGTCCATGCTGAGAATGGCGATGTGATTGAATATCTGGTAGAGCAGGCCTTGGCTGCCGGAAACACCGATCCGATCTACCACGCCTTGACCCGGCCTCCGGAGCTGGAGGGTGAAGCTACCGGCCGGGCCGCTTATCTGACAGAGCTGACCGATTCGCAGCTCTATGTGGTGCATGTAACCTGTGCGGAAGCCGCCTGGAAGATCGCTGAAGCGCGCCGGAAAGGGCTGCGGGTCTACGGCGAGACCTGTCCGCAGTATCTGGTCCTCGATCAGACAGCGCTTGAGAAGCCGGACTTCGAAGGGGCCAAATATGTCTGGTCCCCGCCGCTGCGCGAAGAGTGGAACCAGGATGTGCTGTGGGATGCGCTCTGGAGCGGCACACTGCAGACGATCGGCTCCGACCAGTGCTCTTTTAACTTCAAGGGGCAGAAGGATCTGGGTCTGGGTGACTTCTCGAAAATTCCGAACGGCGGACCAACCATTGAAGACCGGTTCAGCGTGCTCTATTCCGAAGGTGTGCAGAAAGGCCGCATTTCTCTTCATAAATTTGTTGATATCATTTCAACGTCCAGCGCCAAGCTGTTTGGACTGTTCCCTCAGAAGGGCACCATTGCTGTAGGCAGCGATGCGGATATCGTTATTTTCGACCCTGCTGTGAAAAGAACCCTTTCTGCCGGTACCCATCATATGAACGTGGATTACAATGCCTTTGAAGGCATGGAGGTCCAGGGTGAGCCCGTCTCCGTGCTGAGCAGGGGGGAATTCGTCATCCGTGACAAGCAGTATGTAGGCAAGGCGGGCTGCGGCAAATATCTGCACCGCAAACGCTTTGAAGCCGAAGCGCCGCGTCCCGCTCAAGCAGAAATCAGCGGAGGAGTGGTCTAAATGTCTGCATATGCCGAGTTTGACAAGGAACGGCAGGAGGTTGACACTTTGCTGCGGCAGGGTTACTCCATTACCAGTATCCAGGAGGATCTGGACGGAGCGAGAGTGAAGTTCATCAGCAGTGATCCGGGTAAAAGCTCCCAAGAGCTGCTGCTGCTTACAGCCGATGCGCGCAAGCATGTGACGACGTTGCTTTTTGCCGGAATCAAACCAGGTACCCCCATAGAAACACATATCTGAGCTGTCATAAGCGTTACAAGGCTGCGATCTTAGGATCGCGGCTTTTTGGCATATTCCCGTGTCTCGCTTCTCTTCGCATGTCCATCCGATGTGCGTCAAGACACCGCATCCAGCGAAAAGTATTGTATAATTGAGGCTCAATGTTAAGCCATTTCAACTATGGATGAGGAGAGCGGAATCCTATGTTTTATTTAGATATGATGTCATGGCTTACGGAGGAGCGCCTCCGGCAGCTATTGGAGCAATACCGGTCGCTGGGGCCTCTGCCCGGAGTCGGGCTCACCTTTATGAAATCCTTTGTGCCGCCGTTGCCGACGATTGCGATCGTGGGACTCAATGGGGCGGTGTACGGGCTGTGGCTGGGTTTTTTGTATTCCTGGCTCGGGCTGGTTGCGGGCTGTGTAACTACGTTCCTGATTATCCGTAAAATCGCTTCGCACCCCTACTTGCGCAAGTGGGCGCTGCGGCCCAAGGTTGCAAAGAGCATGACCTGGGTCCGCAACAGCGGCTTCAGCTATGTGTTTCTGCTCAGCATATTCCCGGTCGGGCCGTTTGTCGTAATCAATATGGCTGCCGGGCTGGCCCAGATGCGGCTGCGCTCGTACCTGATTGCGCTGTGCGCAGGCAAAGCCATCATGGTGTTTGCAGTCTCCTATATCGGAAATGATATGGAACGGTTCATCCGCCATCCCGGGGAAATCCTCTACGTGCTGCTCTTTATCGGAGTCTCACTCTGGGGGGTTAAGGCCATTGAAGCCCGGTTTGCCCGGGCCGCGCGGGTAAGGGAGGAGGAGCTTCCTGCCGGTGAATCGCTACAACGCGAATAATTCGCGGACAGCAGTCCCGGTTCCGCCTTCTTCGGTAAAATGAAGCCAGCTGTTAGTCGCGCGGTTATAGCGGTAATCCTGCTGCCAATCACTAATGTGGCGGGCAATGCTGCGGATGGCGCTTACCATCCGCTCCACCTCGCCGTCAGTCATAATAGGGTGCAGGGAGAGGCGGACCCAACCCGGCTTAAGCGACTGGTCGCCAGCATGAATGGCCTGGATAAATTCACGCGAGCGTTCCCGGTCAAGACCCAGCAGATGATGGCCATAAGGTCCTGCGCACGAACAGCCTCCGCGCCCCTGGATACCAAACCGGTCATTAAGCAGTTTGACCACAAGATTATAATGAATCCCCTGTACATTGAAGGATACGATCCCATGGCGCCGCGTGTGTTCTCCAGCAAGGATCGTGCAGCCCGGGATAGAGTCAAGTCCGGCGAGCAGCCGGCTGCACAGCTGATGCTCTCTCTCCATCATGAATCCGCCATCTCCGTTCATGGCATCCTTCAGCTTCAGGCACAATGCTATTCGGAAGGCTTGCAGGAAACCCGGAGTCCCGCTGTCTTCACTGACTTCAACCGTATGGATATAGCGGCGCCCTCCCCAGGCGTCGACCCATATCACCGTTCCCCCGCCCGGCTCATCCGGCTGACGGCCTCGCTTTAAACCTGCATCGAAGACTAGTACTCCGCCTGTACCGGGGCCGCCCAGAAATTTATGTGGTGAGAAGAAGATGGCATCCAGCCTCTCCAGCGGATCATTAGGATGCATGTTGATGGGGATATACGGAGCGCTGGCGGCAAAATCAACAAAACAAACTCCACCGTGGCGGTGCATAACCGCGGCGAGCCTGTGATAAGGGGTCTGAATACCGGTTACGTTGGAGCAGGCAGTGAAGGAGCCGATCTTGAAGCGGCGGTTCCGGTAGAGCATCAGCAGGCGCTCCAGCTGCCGCAAATCTATCGTTCCATCTGAACCGGCAGGGACGGTGACGACATCACCGATGCCTTCCTGCCACGGCAGCAGATTGGAGTGATGCTCCATATGACTGACAAAGATGACCGGCCGGTCCTCGGGGGGGCAGAGATACTCTTCCTGCATCCATTCCGGGAGTTTCAGGCCCATCAGGCGCATCAGTTTATTCACTGCGCCCGTAGTGCCGTTGCCGCAGAAAAGCAGAGCATCCCCGGGTCCGGCGTTCACATGGTCCCTGATGATTCTCCGCGCTTCATTATAGGCCCCGGTCATCGTCAGCCCCGTGGTATTGGATTCTGTGTGTGGGTTGCTTACATAGGGGCCGAAGCTCTCCTGGATTTTACGCTCTATGGGTTCATACAGCCTTCCGCTGGCTGTCCAGTCGGCATAGAGCAGCGGCTGCCGGCCATAGGGCGTTGAAATCACATGCCGGCTCCCAATTGTATGCTCGCGAAAAGCTGCGAAATGCTCCTGCAAGGAAGCGGGCTCCTCTGCCGTAGAAGTGCGGTGGATACTCAGCACGGACAATCCCTCCAGCCAATAATTTCTTGAAAATATTAGGATACATGGGTTTCACATCATCAATCATCCTTATATTTCCCGCTGAAACGGATACCGTCCTTAAATGGCCGGCGAAGCCGTTTCTACTTATGGCCCCAGTATATGCCCGCTTGCAGAAATAGGTTAAAGCCCAGAGCCAGTCGGAAAGGATCTGGCTAGATGAACAGCTGCATATCGCTTTCAAGCGCGTCCTTCAGATAGGTGGCGGCATCAATGATCTCGACCTCGGGCAGAAGCTCCTCCGGCTTGAAGCCCATAATTTCAACACTCAGCTTGCAGGCGTAGAACTTGATGTTTTTTTTGCGGGCTCCCTTCAAAAAGTGAATCAGCTTCGGCGCTCCCTGATCCTCGATCATTTCCTCCAGCATCATCTTCCCGAGACCGCTGAAATTCATCCGTGAGAGCGGAAGCTGCTCCGGCCCCTTAGGGGTAATCACATCCATGAGCTTTTCGTAAATCGTTTTATCCTCCAGTGTCATTTTGTCCGGATCGCGGACCAGGAACAATCCCCAGAACGTGAAGAACATCGTGACCTCGACGTCAATATCCCGGGCGGTATTAGCTAGAATCAGCGCCGCCATGGCCTTGTCATACTCCCCGCTGAACATCAGCAGGTTCATTCGTTTACCCATTCCTCTTATCCCTCCATGGATAGCCAAGATGTCTTTAGTATGGTTATAGAGGGAAGAAGTATGCTTCCTTGAAAACTGAATTCCACAATAAAATAAGGGGTTTATTTGTATGAAATTGCGTAGGGGGATAGAGCTCAGAAAAAGAGACGGCTGTAATTCAACCCGCCGTTTCCGGACCGGAAAGAGCCTGGAGTCTGGCCCGTCAGCTTTTGAAAGACCTTGATGAAATAGCTGCCGCTGGAATATCCGACTTGGGAAGCAATAGTCTCAATGCTCCAATCGGTGGTTCCGAGGAGTTCTACAGCGCGTTCAATCCGGGTCCGATTCAAGTATTCATTGGGAGTCAGGCCGACATATTTGCTGAATGTACGCAGCAGGTGGAATTTGGAGAGTCCCATTTGTCCGGCAAGCTGTTCCTGGCCGATCATGGAGCTGTAATGGGTTTCGATGAATTGGACGGAATCCCGAATAGCTGCGGGCCATTCTATTGCGTCCCGTGGTCTGCCCAGAGAGAGTCTGCCGAGCTCCATCATGAATTGATGCAACAGGGAGGAGGCCATGTAGGGATCTGAAATTCTCCCCGAATGGGCTTCGCGGGCAATGTCGCGCAGGATACGGATCGGCCTGCTGCCGGGGACAATGGCCGGAGCGGCTCCGAGCTTGGACTTAATGTCTTCCCAGAGAGGCAGGAGGAGCTTCGGCCTGAAGAGCAGAAAATAAAATTCCCATGGCACTGAATCACCGGGATGATAATAACGGTGGCTGCCGGGGATTTCAGTCAGGAATGCCCGTCCCGGCCCGATGCGGTGAGTCTCCAGCTCCGTCTCGAACATTCCCTGTCCTTCTACGGTATATTGGAACAGCAGCAGTGGTCCATCCGTACGGCTCATGCCGTTCCAGTGATAGGAGGAGTCCGTCACGATTTCGTGTCCGACTGCGAAAAGATTGTAGAGTGACAGACGGTCAGGCTCGCTGAAGCGGAAGCCGTAGACCCCGTGGCTGTTTTTGTGTGTCACAGAATCCCTCCCTAATCGAACGTAAACTTGAGAATGTTTGTTTTAGCTTATTGTACATAGAATATACGGTATAGAACAACAAATTTAAAATATTTGTAGAACGGAAACTTATTTGGCGTCCATTGAGTCTTGACCAAGTAGAGCGAGAAGATGAGGATAATGTATTGCGAAAAGCATATGAATTCTTATCTTTATACAAAAACAGCCCCCTGCCGGGAGCTGCTAATAGGATGATAGGGTGGAAGTCTGCAGCTTCTGCTATTCTTTGCCTGCATCCTGCTCGGCAGATTCAACAACCTCTGGACGGCGCAAGTCATAATGGCGGGCGGCCAGCCAAATGCTGCCGGTGAACAGCACAATGAGGCCAAGAATGATCCCAAAACGCCAGTCCCCTGCCTTGAAGTTGAGCTGGAGAACCGTCAGCACAAGCGCGACCTGTGTCCAGACCAAGGTTCTTTTGCGGAAAGCAGTAATATTTCCAGCCATATTCGGCATACCGCGGATGACGCGAAATGCGATTAGGGCAAGAATTAGAGCGAAGGCAATAGTTGCAATCCATTCCGGTGTTGTTAGCGTATTCATGTTTCTCAAAATCCTTTCGGCTTAACTTCAGACTGCCACCGCCCCTTGAAGGACGGCACAGCCGGTTCTTCTTATTATACTGGCTATAGCTTATGAAGCAACCTTATGAATATCTTCGGGAGGCAGCGGCGGGAAGAAGAAGAAGCCCTGGATATGCGGGCAATTATGCTTAATCAGGAATTCAAGCTGTTCCTGCGTCTCCACACCTTCGGCGATCAGATCATAACCGAGCTGAGATGCGACGAATACAATGGATTTGATAATCGTTTCATCAATCGAACTTACGCCGATGCCAGTAATAAAGGTGCGGTCGATCTTAATTTTGTTCACGGGAAAATGCTTCAGGTAGTTCAGTGATGAATACTTGGTTCCAAAATCGTCGATCGAGACGATGATGCCATGATCGCGCATCTGCTGCAGCAGCGGATAATGCTCTTCGAGGAGGGCAGTGCTCTCTGTAATCTCGAACTCCAGCACACTTGTCTCCAGTCCATAATGGTCAAGAACGGCAAGCAGATTCTCGATCAGGTTACGGTTGTAGAACCAGCTGTTGGAGATGTTGATCGAGGTCCGAAGCAGCGGCAAGCCCATCGCTCTCCACTCACAGAGCTGGCGGCAGACCTCGCGGATGACCCAGTCTGTAAGCTGGATCATCAGTCCGGCTTCTTCTACGGCAGCAATGAAGGTCCCCGGTCCGATCAGGCCCTTCTCGGGATGGTTCCAGCGGATCAGCGCCTCCATGCCAATCATTTTACCGGTAATGGCGTTGATCTGCGGCTGATAATGAAGCACGAATTCTTCACGCTCCAGAGCGGAATGCAGATATTTGGCGATCATCGTCTTCTGCTCCAGCTTCTCGCGCAGTTCCCAATCAAAGATAAAGAAATTAGCGTCTTCCAGTGTTTTAGCCTGATACATCGACATATCTGCGAACTTCAGCAGATCATCCTTGTTCAGTGAATGCTCCGGATACAGGGAGACACCTATACTGGTCGATAAGCTCAAATGCGCGCCGGAAATAAGCAGCGTCTCCGAGATCAGCCCGCTGATCTGGCCGGCTATGACGCGAATGTCCTCCCGGGGCAGGTCGGCGAAGATCATGACGAACTCGTCACCGCCGGTGCGCGCGAACAGTTTGAAGGGCAGCGGGCCGCTTTTCAGCCGGCTGGCAAGGGTCTTGATCACCTGGTCCCCGATGGAGTGTCCCAGGGTATCATTGATTTCCTTGAACCGGTTGAGATCGAAAAAGAACAGCGTGTAGGTCTGGGTCAGCTCTGCAGATTGCAGCAAGCGTTCGAATTCGTCCATGAAATAACGCCGGTTAGGTATTTCAGTGAGACTGTCGTAATGCGCAAGCTTCTCATACAGACGTTTAGATACGCGCAGATCCCGTGTACGGATGCTGACCACCCGTTCCAGTTCACGGTTGAAGCGGCTCTGATGCCAAAAGATGTAGAGAATAAATGCGATGACAAGCAAAAAGGCGATATCGATCCAGAGCACGCTGCGCAGAACCTCCCATTTCTTCTGTGAGGGTACGGGGATGCTCATGAGCCAGTGCTGATTGTAAACAGTAACAGGAACTGTAAGCTGCTTTTCTTCCGTAGGGGAAGAGCTGCCAAACAGAAAGGTATGGTCGTCTGCAGTAACTGAAATTTGGGTATTCTTCAACGGAAGCTGGTCCACAATATTGTCAATCTTCAAAGTGACGGAGACGATTCCAGCAAATGCGCTGTTTTTGTAGATGGCTTGCCTGATCACCATACCGTAGTCACCTTGAGCCAGTATCCGTGGTCCGTCTATGGTAATGCCATGGGAGCGGATCGTTTCCTGTATCATTCCAGGTGAGGAGAGTGCCGAATCCAGCAGCAGGCTCTTGCCCAGAATCGCTGTATTGCCGGGGAGAGGATATAAATAGCGGATGAGGCCGTCAGGAGCGATCATGATATTCATAACGTTGTTTGAATTGTTGCGGTGTGCGTTGACTAAATACTGGTTAATCAGGTTTGGATCAGCGTCAAAGCCGACTGTTTGAATAAAGGAACTGACGCCTTTGACAATCGAAACTTGTTCTTCAATATTCGATGTTAGCATGACTGCTTGTGAGGACAAATCGGCTTTTTCAGCCCGGTATTCCCGCTCTACAGATAGAGAGTAATAGTAGAACAGAGAAAGCTGAAGCACGACTAAGAAGCCGAGGATGATGGTTAAGGGCTTTTTATTAATGAAAGCCATAAATTGCCTCCGATATCGAAAAAATTCATCATTAAATTTGTCGCAAGTAGAAAAGGCTACGCCATTAAATTGAAAGAGGCTTCGCCCGGGCTCCCCCACCAGAGGAAAATGTCGATATATGTCGTAGGTGTTTCTATAGCATGTCATTTTTATCGTCTTTGTGCAAGGGGGAAGCTTACAATAATCCTACAAAATCAAAACGGATAAACACGTTCTGCCTCAGAGCAGATTGTATTTATCCGTTGCGGTTGAAAGACTATTTTTTGAAGATCCCAAGCGGAGCTCCAACCGGCAGGAAGGTGCGTCCAAAATGAGCGTTAAGCACGGATGCACCACAGCCGTAAAGGGATACAATGCCGATAGCCAGTTCGGAGCAGGCAGCCAGCTTGTGGAAGAATTCAGCAGCGACTCCGAAGGAATCCATCGTCAGACCGAGGAACAGGAAATCAATTAACACAAAGATGATAAGCAGCACCCGGTTCGCTTCTACCGCACCAAGCGTCATGAATAGTGTGAAGACCAGATATCCGAGAAAAACAAATCCGAGCTGTTTGGGATCTACACCTTCCGCCAGAACTGTTCCAAATACTCCGAGCTTGATCAGCCAGCTTGCAGCCATGCCGAACCAGAAGAATGCATAGGCTCCAAAAGCAGTCATGCCGAAAGTGTTGTTGTGCTTGGCATCCTGAATGGATGCGAACAGCTGGGCGAAGGCTCCGAGGAAGATTGCCCATGGGATGCAGTAGCTGAGACCTGTTGTAATTTCGAGCTTTTGTGAAGAAGCAACCAGGGTAACGATAGCCAATCCGAACAGGCCGATGGCGCTAGGGTCGGCGGTGATGATTTTGACGGATTGAGTGTTTGGCGATTGCGCTGACATAACAATAAATGCCTCCAATTTTCAAAAGTGTTCGCATAGGATAACAGCACCCGATTCGGGTGCTGTTATCAGCTTGCCTATCATATCATATCGTCAGAACCTTGCCTATAAAGGAACCGTTCATTTTCTGAATTTTCCTGTGACAATAAGGGAGGGATTTCCCCTGCCTTAACGGGCTTGCTGATATAGAATCCCTGTAACTCGTCACTGCCCAGGCTTCGCAGCATATCGAACTGCTCCGGCAGCTCAATGCCTTCTGACACTACGCACAGCCCGAGATTATGACTTAGCTCAATAATAGCTTTGACCAGCACGTCGCCCTGCGGAGCCGGAGTCATTTCAGTGACAAAGGAACGGTCGATCTTAATTACATCAACAGGGAACCGCCGCAGATAGCTCAAGGAAGAGAATCCGGTACCGAAATCATCGAGCGAAATGCGGAATCCGTGTGCCCTAAGCTGTTGCAGCGACTGGAGAATGCTGTCTCCGGAGACCAGCACGCTCTCCGTGATTTCTAGTTCCAGGCAGGAGGCTGGCAGCCCGAATTCATTCAGCAAGCCCTGCAATAGATCCAGCAGTCCGGATTGCATCAGCTGGACTCCTGAGATGTTGACTGCAGCTGTTAGGAAGATGCCTTGCTCCCGGAATTTCTGTAAATCAGTGCAAACCTGCCGCAGCACCCAGCCCCCGATAGCGACAATGGAGCCGCTGGTTTCCGCAAGCGGGATGAACTCTGCAGGAGAAATGGGCCCATGGGAAGGAGTAGTCCAGCGCAGCAGGGCTTCCACTTTATGCACTTGCAGGTCCCTACTTCTGAGAATTGGCTGGTAATGCACCTCAAACTCATCATTAGCCGCTGCAGACAGCAGCAGCTGGGACAACACCTTTTTGCGCCGGATACTCTTTTCCAGGTCTTTGGAATATTGAAAAATGTTGTTTCTCCCCGTCTCTTTGACATGGAACATCGCCAGATCGGCCTGCTTCACCAGATAGTCGGCGTCCTCCCCGTCTTGGGAATAGATGCTGATGCCGATGCTTGCTGTATTATAGAGGAGGTGTCCCTGGATATGATGAGGCATGGAGAGAGCCTCCTGAATATTCGCTAACTGGGCGGCAATCGCTGCGGAATCGGGGATGTCTGAGAGGAGTATGGTGAATTCGTCGCCGCCAAGGCGTGACACCACATCATGCTGGCCGACAGCCTGTGTAATCCGGAAGGCCGTCTCTTTGAGCATAGCATCGCCGAAATCATGGCCAAGCGTATCGTTGACGGTCTTGAAATGATCCAGATCAATAAAGACGAGCGCAATCTGCCGGCTGCTCCCCTTCACGGAGGCAATCGCAGCGTTGAGCTTCGCGAAAAAAAGCGAGCGGTTAGGCAGCTGGGTTAGCGGATCAAGCGTGGATTGCTGCTTGAGCTCATCCTGGGCCTGTTCCAGAGAATTAATCATCCGGTTGAACTCATGCTCCACGTCACTGAATTCATCTTTTCCGGTGCTGGGGATGCGTATAGATAAATCCTTACTGCTGCCAATAGCGCGGATATTCGTAATCAGTAAAGACATTCTTTCCAGAATGGAGCGGTTCACGAAAACCAGACTCACTAGGCAGCTAAGAATGGTTATAAGAAAGAAGGATAGCCGGAAGCTGTAGATGGATTCCTGCCCGCTCTCATAGATTCGGCGGGGCTCCTTCAGTGTGATGACCATGCCCGGATCGCCGAACAGATCATCTACGATGGTGTGGGCCGACATCTTGCTATTGGAGACTGGACTCATCCAGAGTTTATTTCCCCTGCTTTGCGCCAGCATTTCTGAGCTCACTCTTGTAATTTGAATACTGGAGGAGCCTTTTCCCCAGACACGGGTGATTTCCTCCTGCTGCAGCATTCTTCCGGCAATGGCGGTGCCAATTACCGGTTTATCTCTGAGGCTGTTGACTATAGGTGTGAGTGTAATTAGCATTGGGCCCTTATCCAGAATCACAATCCCGGACTTACTGTCGTTTGCACCTGAAAATGCAGGGATCCGGCTGTTCATCAACCGGAATAGCGTTTCTAGCTCCGGTGTCAATGGGGAAATCTTCTTAAGGCTCGAATTATATATTCCTCCATATAGAGGCTGTCCCGACTTGTTCAGCAGGGCAATCATATCGAAGTGATTAACCTCGTAGATAGTCCTATTGAAGGTGTTGCGGATAAAAGCGTCGTCTGCGGCAACGGAACCTTCGGCCTTGCTGCCCGGCTCTACAAACCGGTACGTCTCATCCCGGAGTGAATAATTGAGCAACCCGGTCTTCATATCCCGCAGATCCTCCTGGTAGGACGAGAGTGCATCCGCAAGACTGTCCTTAAGAGCGGCTTCATCCAGCTTCTCGAAGCGGTTGAGCATGATGAGGTGCAGAAGCAGGTAGGTAACCCCTAAGGAAAGCAAGGCAACAACAAAAGTAAAGATGATCATTTTTTTGCGTAGCTTCATGATGCTCCCCTTTAATGAATTTCAAATGAATAGGAAATAAGTACCATGTTGAATAGTGTACCACGATTAGGGAATATTTTGCAGCGGTTTTCTCCCTAATGTGTCGAATTTTGATGTATAATAGTTCGATGAGAATGATTATTAAATAATAATATAAGGAGATAAGCCTTGTTCTAACCCGCGTTTATTTGACAGATAAGGATGTATGAACGTGAATGTGAAAAGTTTTTTGCGATTTGTCGAGCTGCCAACGAAGGTGGCAAGCATGCTGCCTTTTTTGCTGGGAACCTTGTACGCCTTGTACCGGTTCGAGGATTTCTATGTACTGCGCTTTGCGCTGATGTTCGTTTCCCTGCTCAGCTTTGACATGGCGACAACGGCAATCAACAACTATTATGATTATAAAAAAGCGGCCAAAACTCATGGTTACGGCTATGAAACGCATAATGCTATCGTTCGCCACAAGCTGAAAGAGAGTACGGTTGTTGTTACCATTGCTGTCCTGCTGGTGCTTGCGGTGGGCGGCGGAATTGCGCTGGTAGCCGAGACCGGGCTGCTGGTGTTTTTGCTGGGCGGCTTGTCCTTCCTGATAGGCATCCTGTACTCATTCGGTCCGATACCGATCTCACGGATGCCGCTGGGCGAATTGTTCTCCGGGCTGTTTATGGGGTTCGTGATCATCTTCATCTCGGCCTATATTCACTCGGATCAAAGTGTGGTGACGCTTCTGTTCTCCGAAGGCTGGGTTAGTCTGCACGTTAACATCCTGGAGGTGCTGTACCTCTTCTGGTTCTCCGTACCGGCGATTCTCGGGATTGCCGGAATTATGCTGGCCAACAATATCTGCGACATTGAGGATGATGTGGACAACCGGCGGTACACGCTGCCTGTGTATATCGGACGAAGCAACGCGCTTTTGCTGTTTAAGCTGCTGTACTATGTCTCCTTTGTAGACCTCGCCGTGCTGCTGCTGCTGGGAGTGAATCCGGTGTTGGCCGCGCTCCTGCTGCTGACCTTGATTCCGCTGCGCCGGAATATTGCGAAGTTTGCCCACAAGCAGGAGAAGGCTACCACCTTCATACTGTCCGTCAAAAATTTTGTGCTGATGAGTGTGGCCCGAATTGTGGTGTTGGGTGCGGCAATTCTGCTGAATGTCCTGCTGTGATAACCGCTTCCATTAATAGAGATATGCCCGATTCTGTGATATTGTTTCAATAGAGACAGCCAGAAAATCTATGACAAGGGAAGGTGTACACCGATGACACAAAAGCTGCGTTGGGGCATCATGGGCTGTGCGCAAATCGCGACAGGATCGGTCATGCCGGCCATACAGGAATCGGAGACGGGCGTGATTCAGGCTGTAGCGAGCCGGGGGCTGGACAAAAGCAGTGCCGTCGCTAAGGAATTTGGCGTGCCGCAGGCTTACGGCAGCTATGAGGAAATGTTGGCGGACCCGAATGTTGATGCGGTATATATTCCGCTCCCGAACCATCTGCACCGGGAATGGGCGATCCGAGCGGCGGAAGCCGGCAAGCATGTGCTGTGCGAGAAGCCGATTGCCCTGAATAGCCGGGAGGCGGCAGAGATGGTGGAAGCCTGCCGGAAGGCGGGGGTGCATTTGGCTGAAGCCTATATGTACCGGCATCATCCGCGGATTGCCGAGGTGCGGCAGATTATCGCCAGCGGCGAAATCGGTGAACTGCGGTCCATACGGGGAACTTTTACCTACAACGATGCCGAAGACACCTCCAATATCCGCTTCAAATCGGCATGGGGCGGAGGCTCCTTGTACGATGTCGGCTGCTATCCGCTCACTGCGGCGCGGCTGTTAATCGGCTCCGAGCCGGAGGCGGTTACAGTCCAGGCGATCTTTTCCCCTGAGCATGATCATGTAGATATGATGGCCTCCGGGCTGGTCGAATTCCCGGGCGGCGTCAGTCTGATCTTCGACTGCGGCATGTGGGCCTACAACCGCCAACTGCTGGAGGTGCTCGGGACAGAAGGGCGGATCGAGATTCCGATGCCTTTCAATGCCAGATTTGACGATGCTGAATTTTTTGTATACGCCGCAGGGGAAGTCAGACGTGCCCGGGCAACGGGGGCCAATCCGTACGTCCGGCAGGCTGATAATTTTGCTGCAGCTGTCTTTGGAGCAGAGCCAGCGGTTGCCGCTGATGACCCGGTACAGAACATGATGCTGATTGAAACCTGCCTTGCATCCGCACGGCGGCGGGAGAGAATCACTCTGAAGCCCGAGTGAGAATACAATATAGGGATTCTATATGGAGCGGCCTCCGGCCGTTCTTTTTCTTTTTTTCCAATGTTGCGATTCTTTATAGGTGGACGATCTGAAATTTGATAGAATAGGGTTTGTGTTGATAATTACATAAATATGGAATTGTATAACGTAATTTTGAAAGGGGCGCAGGTTATGGGACTTACAGAAGAACCGGTCATTTCGATATCAGGATTATGGATGAATTACAGTGACCGGATGGTGCTGCGGGGGATCGACCTCGAAGTCTACAGGGGACAGATTATCGGCTATATCGGACCGAATGGGGCAGGCAAGAGTACGACGGTAAAGATCATGCTGGGTCTGGTGGAAGGCTACACGGGTACGGTACGGATTTTTGGCAGGGATATCGCGGATGGAGATACCGCCTACAAGCGGAGAATCGGTTATGTGCCCGAGATTGCCGAGCTCTATGACAGCCTGACCGCCCGGGAGTATCTGACGTTCATTGGCGAGCTGTATGGCATGAAGCGGAACGAAGCCGATGCCAAGGCAGAACGGCTAATGGGCCTGCTCAATCTGGACAAGGCCTACGATATGCGGATTGCCTCCTATTCCAAAGGGATGAAGCAGAAGGTGCTGCTTATCTCCAGCATGCTGCATGATCCCGATATTCTGTTCCTCGATGAACCGCTCAGCGGCCTCGATGCGAACAGCGTCATGGTGGTGAAGGAAATCTTCGCTTCACTGGCGGCGCAGGGCAAAACGATCTTTTATTCCTCGCATATCATGGATGTCGTGGAGAAGATCAGCAGCCGGATTATTCTGATTAATGGCGGGGACATTGTGGCGGACGGAACCTTCGCACAGCTACAGGAACAGAGCAGGGAGGGGTCGCTTGAGGATATCTTTAATCAGCTGACCGGATTCGATAAGTACCGGGATATCGCAGGCGAGTTTGTGGCTGTTCTTGGTGAAGGTGCTCCGCATGAATGATTTCCGGGTATTGAAGCTGCTCGACCGGCTGCAGAGCGTATTCAAGCGAGCTGGTGTGGACTATGAGATGCTGCGCAGCATTCTGCAGGTGAAGCTGACCATGGACGGAAGGCGGACACCGACAGTGCTTGGAACACAGAAGAGCGGACAGGGAACCGAGGGTTCACCGCTCCGGGTACAGTGGATCTATCTATTGTTTGGACTTATGCTGATCCTCTTCGTTGTACCTGATAGCAACTACATGATGACCATGAGTGTGCTGTTTGCAGCTGTTATGTTTATGATCACCACCACCCTGATCTCTGATTTCTCTTCAGTCATGCTGGATTTACGGGACAAGAACATTCTGTTCTCCAAGCCGGTGGACCGCAGGACGCTGAATATGGCTAAGAGCCTCCATATTCTGATCTATCTGGTTTCGCTGACGCTGACCTTGACGGCTCCCTCGCTCGTTGTTGCCTTGTTTAAACAAGGGGTGCTGTTTTTTCTGATCTATGCGGTGGAAATTCTGCTGATGGATGGTTTTATTCTTGTGATTACCGCGCTGCTCTATTTGCTGATTATGAGGGTCTTTGACGGGGAAAAGCTCAAGGATATCATCAACTATATCCAAATTATTTTGTCCATCGGGGTTGTTGTAGGGTATCAGCTGGTTCCGCGGCTGTTCAATATGACAGACCTGACAGGCTCCTTCCAGCCCGTCTGGTGGCAATACTTCATTGCACCTGCCTGGTTTGCTGCTCCGTTTGAGGTACTGGTGGGTGGAAGCAGGGGAACGGAGTTTACGGTGCTGGCGGTACTGGCTGTCACCATCCCGCTGCTGCTGCTGTTTACGTATATTAAGCTAATGCCGCTGTTCGAACGGAGCCTGCAGAAGCTGGCGGAGCAGGGGGCTGCCGGTAAAGACAGTGGCCGCTATCCCCGCCTGTTGTCAGAACTTTTATGCCGGGATAAGGCAGAAGCCATGTTCTTCCGGTTCACTTGGGCAATGATGAGAAATGAACGGGATTTCAAACTAAAGGTATATCCGACTGTCGGGTTATCGTTAGTGCTGCCTTTTATCTTCATATTCAACCAGGTGTGGAGCAGTGATCCGGCAGTGCATACAGAATCCAAAGCCCATTTGTTCATCTATCTCAGTGCGCTGCTGCTGCTGACAGTAGTACAAATGCTCCGCTATTCTGCCAGCTACAAGGGCGCCTGGATTTACAGAACCATTCCGCTGCCCGAAACAGCTCCCGTGTACCGGGGAATGCTTAAGGCCGCACTTCTGCGGCTGATGCTTCCGTTGTTTGTTCTGGAGTCGGCCGTTTTCCTCTGGCTGTTCGGAGCCCGGATTCTACCGGATCTGGCCGCTGTAATGCTGGCATTACCGTTATTTGCGTTAATCTGCTTCCGGGTGCTGCCGCCGGCGCTTCCGTTCTCGGAGAAATACGAGGCCGCGAAGCAGAAGGAGTTCTCAGTGAGCGGATTTGTACTGATCTTTATCCTAATGGGAATGGCGGGCCTTCATTATATGTTCACTCTTATCTCACCGGGCGTTTACATCTATTTGGTAATTTTGGCAGTTGTAAATGTATGGGCTTGGCGCGCAGCCTTTCCGCGTAAAGGTTCGCAGTCTGGACAAATCCCAACCCTCGGCGCATGATGCGGACACGCAAATATGGACATTTTTTGCCGACACTAAAAAAAGGATGCAAAATCCAGTATTTACTTAGACAGTGTACTAAATACAGGGTAGAATACAGCTAAAGTTAACTTTCAGGGATGGCCTATAATCTTTCCGCACTCTTCCATTTATCTGATATTCGTATATTATTTATTAATTCATACATCTACTGCGGCGACGATGATAATTAAACGGGTGAAGAGGTCGACTATGGATCAAATGGGAATCCAATATAGTATATGGATTGTTTTACTATCTTTTGCGCTAGCTGCTTCTGCAGCCTATTCAGCGCTTAATTTGATTTCGCAGGCTTCCCGTTCGGCAGGGAACGTAAGACGCCTGTGGCTGCTCTCTGGAGCTTGTGTGCTTGGCAGCGGCATATGGGCTATACACTTTGTGGGGCTAATGGCCAGCCGTCTGCCCTTCGAGGTTAGATATCAAGGCGGCATGGCGGTTTTGTCGCTGCTCATCAGCATGCTTGCCAGTTATATGTCGCTATGGATTGCCACTATGCCCCGCCAGAGAACGGGGCGTTTGTTCCTCAGCGGTATGATTCTGGGCAGCGGGATTTCTGCTATGCATTATGTGGGCATGTCCTCCATGAAGATGGGGGCGAGAATCCATTATGAGATGCCCTCCCAAGGGCTAGCCGTTGTCGTTGCCTGTTTGGCCTCATATTCTGGAGTTTTCCTCTTTCGCAGGTTCAAGGATTATCCCGGTTTCAGCCGCTGGAAGCTGTACTCCTCACTGTTCATCGGAATTGCGGTTACGGGGATGCATTACATCAGCCTGCGGGCCAGTCATTTGGATGTTAACAGCTGGCTTGGTGCGAGGCCTGTTCTCGTCCAGACAAACGTCATTCTGCTGACGGGGGTTTCTCTTGTCACATTATTTATGCTAGCGGTATCCGGCGGCGCGGTTCTTCTCGACCGGCACGGACTGGAGCGTATGGCCTATCACGATCCGTTGACCGAGCTGCCGAACCGCCATGGGCTGGAACGGTACTTCAAGAATGAATTTTTTGGCGGGCCCTCAGGTGCTGTGTTTTTTGTTGATTTGGACCGTTTTAAGTCCATTAACGATACCTTGGGACATGACATTGGGGATATGCTGCTGCAGGAGGTTGCCGAGAGATTACGGCGTGTGATCGGTACCAAGGGCAGGGTTTTCCGCCTGGGAGGAGACGAATTTCTGATTGCCCTTCCGGTCTGCACCATGGAAGATGCCCGGGAAGAGGCTCAGCATATCCTAGGAGAAGTCAAAAAGTCCTATAGTATTGAGGGGAATGAGCTGTACGTCACAGCGAGCGTAGGCATCAGCATGACTCCTGTCCATGGGATTGACCGTTCTGCCTTGATGAAGGCTGCGGACACGGCACTGTATACCTCTAAGGACTCCGGCAAGAATAAGTTCAGTGTCTTCGATCAGGAAATGAACCGTAACCAGCTACGCAGGATGTCGCTGGAGAAGGATCTGCGCAAGGCGCTTGCCCGTTCGGAATTCATGGTAGTGTATCAGCCTAAATGGGATTCTCTTATGAATGTAACCGTCGGGCTGGAGGCGCTGCTGCGCTGGAGACATCCGGAACACGGTATTATTTCGCCTGCCGAATTCATTCCGATTGCGGAGGAAACCGGGCTGATCGTGCCGATTACCTACTGGATGCTGCATGATGTATGCAGCCAGAATATGCTCTGGCACAAAGCGGAGGTCGCGAATGTTGCCGTCTCCATCAACATGTCAGCCCGGATGTTTGAAGGCGGCTCCCTGTATGATGTGGTCGAAGAGGCGCTGGTCCGCTCTGGTCTGGAACCTCATTTTTTGGAATTGGAAATTACAGAGTCTATCGCTATGAACAATATGGAAGAGACGGTAGCGCAGCTTTCCAAGCTGCAGAACCTTGGAGTACGGGTATCGCTCGATGACTTTGGTACAGGCTTCTCCTCTCTGGGTAATCTGGATGAAATTCCGGTGAATACGCTGAAGATTGACCAGGTATTCATCCGCAAGAGCAAGATGCATTCCAAAAAGGCGATCATCAGCAATATCATTGCCATCGCCAGCAATCTCAACATGGAGGTTGTTGCCGAAGGCGTGGAGACACCTGAGCAGATTGAACTGCTGCAGTCCTTGGGCTGCCGGGTGATGCAGGGCTATTATTATGGAAGGCCGATGCCAGTCAGCGAGCTGGGCCAATGGTTTATTGAGAATACGGCGTAATCAATACATAGGCATAACCTGCCTCGGGCAGCAAAAAGCGCAGAACCTCAGCGAGGTTCTGCGCTTTTTGCTTGTACATGAAAGGCTATATAGATTGAACTTGAAAATGAAAAAAAGGGGAAAAGAGACGGAGGGGGATTTTGGAACTGGAGGAGCGAACGCGTCCGCCTTTATCATTGAATTTCTACCGCGATCAGCGGTTCAAATAAGGAAATTCAATGATAACAGTGGCCGGAAGTCCAAACATTTCCCGCAGTCACGGCCAGCCCCCGAATTTGTGGAATCTTAAGTTCAATCTATATAGTGTTCCTAGATCTTGAACTTCTCTACCAGAACCTGAAGCTTCTCCGCCAGCGATGAGAGGAAAGCCGCGGAGGACTCTACTTCCTCCATCGCTGCAAGCTGCTCCTGGGAAGTGGCGGAGAGGGTCTCGGCACCTTCAGCCGTATGATTGGAGATCCTGACAATATTCTGAATCGCTTCTACCAGCCCGCCTGAGATGGATCCCAGCTCACGGACTGTCGCAGAAATCTGCTGGCTTTGGGAAGACATGTCAGAGACTGAGGTTTCGATCTCGGAGAAAGACTGGCCGGCAGACACGATCAGTTCCTTGCCTTGCTGCATCTCTTCCGTAGAGCGTCTCATCGTTTCACCGGCATTGTCCATCTGGCTGATAATCAGACTGACCAGCTCCCCGATTTGTCCGGCAGACTTAGCGGAACGCTCAGCCAGCTTGCGGACGGATCCGGCGACAATGGCGAAGCCCCGGCCCTCTTCTCCGGCACGAGCGGCTTCTATGGCCGCATTCAATGCCAGAAGATTGGTTTCTTCGGCAATGCTGGCGATCGTGCCAACAATGTTCTCAATCTCCTTAGAATGGCTGCCCAGTGTAGTGATAATGTCTGAAAGATCCTGAATGCTTCCGCTCACAACACCTATCTGTGTGGTTGTGGAGTCAATGGATTGCCGGCCCAGACGGGCTTTTTGTGCGTTGCTCGCAGCAGTATCCATTGCACTGTCGGCATTGTCGGCGATCTGGGCGATGTAGCGGGACATATCCTGCACGGATTTATAGCTGCCTTCCAGGTCCTTCAGCTGAGTGTTCGCGCCATCGGCAAGCTCAATGGTAACATTCACGCTGTGTTCCCCGGCCCGGTTCGTCTCCTGGGCGCTGGCAGACAGCTCCTGGGAGGAAGAAGCTACCAGCATGGAGGTGTCATTCACTTGGGTGATTAGCTCTCGCAGGCTTAACGTCATATCATTGAAGTTGCGGGCCAGTGTCCCGATTTCATCTTTGCTTTTGAAGAGCAGCGGTTCATGGGTAAGGTCGCCTCGGGCGATGGTATTCACAGAACCCGACAGCTTGGTAAGCGGGCTGACCATACGGCGAATCACCAGATAAGCGGCAAGTATGGCTACGATCAGGATTGATGCGCCGATAATGAAAGGCTGAACAATAATATCCTTGGTCCGTTCCTGAATTAAAGGTCCGTCGAAATTGATTGCCATCAGTGCAATAATGGGTTTGCTGGGATCATGATCCTGATAAATGGGGCCATATCCGGTTTTGAGCGAGGTGTCTTGGTATGTATAAACTTTGGAGTATGCGGAATGCTTCATGGTAGTTATCATAGCTTTATCTTCTTCTGTGAAGTAGAAGGAATCACCGGCTTTGTAGCCTCTTTTCTTCATGCTGGCATCGGCGGCGAGAATCTTACCGTCCAGAGAAAGGATGAATGCTTCTTTAAAAATTGGCTTATGAGCCACAATCCAGCCGATCCGGTCTTCAATAGCAGCCACCTTGCTGTTATCTCCACCAACAAGTGCCGCAATGTCTGCGGGATCAATCAGGCCAGTCGTGATGTTGGCGCAGCCCACCAGTTCGATTCCAGCAGCCTCATCCACTTGATGATAAGCGGCGCGGTAACCAAAGAATCCAATGGAGGACCCGACCAAAAGCAACACAATAAGCATCATCCAGATTAATTTTGTTGCCAGCTTCATTATTTCTACCACCAACCCTGTTTCTAGTGTTTTCAGCAATACTTCTGCATCGCTTCTACGATTATAGCTCATCAGCGGCGTAAGAAAATATTGTATTTTTTGTGTCGGGAAATGACGAATAATGTAAGAAAAATCATATATAAAAACATTGAATCATGGTCTGTGATAATGTTACCCTTGAATAAGGACAAACGGACTGGAGCTGAAAGGAATGTCGCAACCCATTGATCCGCTGGTAGAACGTTTGGGATTATCCATGTGGAAGGTACAGCGAAAAATCACATCACAGATGTCCTTGCACAAAGAGATGGGTCTTACCGTGCCACAATTTGGTCTGCTTCGTATGATTGCCCAGGAGCAGAATGCACGGGTGATCCAGCTTGCGGACAAAATGGAGGTCAAGTCGAGTGCGGTAACAGTGATGCTGGATCGTCTGGAACTGCTGGGCCTTAGTGTGCGCGAGCCAGATGAGCAAGACCGCAGAGCCGTCATTGTGACCCTTACCGCCAAGGGAGAAAAGCTGCTGGAGGAAGGAAGATACCGATACTTGCTGCTGCTTAGCGAATATCTAGCTATATTGAAGCCGGAGGAGCTGCGGAATTTGGCTGACTATTATCTGATGCTGGACCAGCAGGAACGTTAATCTCAAAAGGGAAGGCAATTGCCGCTCCGGATAAAAATAATACAGCTTGCCTCTATAACAAAAAAGCCGTGCTCCCGATTACTGGAGCACGGCTTTTGGTTGATTGTCTTATTCTGCAGCCTTTGCTTTATCCGGGAGCTGCGTTACGTAGCTGTCCGAGAGCTGGCGCAGGCGCAGCGCGCGGTTGTACTCATCCTCGGTTCCGGCAGGAGCCTTGTTTCCCGAGGCCAGACGGGACTGCGTATTATCCTCAAAGCTGTTGCCGGGGATCAGCAGCCCGGAGCTGGCGATAAAGGATCCGGTAGGCAGATAATAACGCTGCGGCAGCAGGTTGTAGGCCTGGCTTGTCATGTCCTGTCCGAAGTGAATATTGTTGTCCATGGATACACCCAGCAGACTGGCTGCGGTTGGCATGATATCCACTTCGCCGCCGACATGATCCAGCGTTTGCGGTTGAATCGTCCCTTCATTATGGACAATCAGCGGGATATTGAGCATATCTGCATATTCGTAGTCATGCCCGTAAATTTCCGTCATTAACTCCTTGTCATCATGATCCAGCGAATAGATTGGCAACCCCATATGATCTCCATAGACCATGATCAGGCTGTTATCCCATACCCCATTTGCCTTAAGCTCATCCACGAACTGTCCAAAGGCATAGTCCGCATAATTCTGGGACCGGACATAATCGCCGACAAAAGTGCCTTCATACCGCTCTGGCAGCTTCATCTTGTATTTTTCCTCAGGAATGGTGAATGGGTGATGGGCAGACATCGAAATGACCTGTGCATAGAAAGGTTTGTTGTCTGTATCCATTTCCTTCAGCTTATCAGAGGTCTTGCGGTAGAGCGCCTCATCAGAGGGTCCGAAGAAAAAGGAATCCTCGTCTCCGAAGAACTTATGGTCGTAATAGTGTTCCCAGCCGAGTGCGCTGTAGAGCTCACCGCGGTTCCAGAACTCCACATCATTGGTATGGAAGGTAGCTGTCTGATAGCCGTTGTTCTGCAGCAGACGCGGCAGGCTGGGCAGCTCTTTGTCTACATAAGCCATGGTAGCCGCACCCTGCGGTGGAATATAGAAGGAAGAGTTCACTACAAATTCGGCATCCGATGTATTCCCCTGTCCGACCATTTGATAGAAGTTGGGGAAATACAGACTGTTCTCCATCAGACGGTTCAGGTTCGGTGTAATCTCTTGTCCGTCCACCTTAAGCCCCAGCAGAAAGCTCTGGAACGACTCCAATTGAATAATAATGAGATTTTTGCCCTTGGCTATGCCTTGAAGCGGTGAGACTGCAGCGGTATCGATTCCCTTCAGCTTGTTGATCGCATCCTGGGTGATTTCACTGGCATTCACAAGCTCTGGTTTGTCTTTGGCAAAAATCGTGTACGCCTCATAATTCAGAATGCCCATCTCCTGCGCCTTCTTGATCTCATTCATGCTGGCCTTGTTGGGCAGGATATTGAACAGGCAAAGAGCCAGGGAAACCGCAAACAGAAGACTATGCGAGAGTTTTCCGTTACGGTGATTAATGTTATCCTTCTTGTAGGTCCGGCCCTTCTTATTAATAAAGAAATAGAAGCCCAGGACGATGATGTCGGCAAAGATCAGCAGATAATACGGATCCATCAGGGAAAATACGCTGTTGCGTACAGCAGTGACCTGGTTGACCTGCTCCGCCGCATGGTAAGTAACGATGACACCGTAATATTTGAAGTACATAATGGCGGCAAAAAAGATTGCGGTGACGAGCAGATTAACCGTCATGTAATAGCCAAGCTTCCGTTTGGAAGCGAAGCGTTCGATTAGGGCAAATAAGGCCCAGACAAAGGGAATCTCTGTTAAGAGTGTTTTCCAGGAGACCAAATCTCCAAAGATTACGCCCCAAGCGAGAAAACTCTTCAGAATAAAAAGAATGGAGAAAAACACGAATGGTTTGATCAGCCATCGTTTAACGTTTAAGGATGACACAGCTTCGCCTTCTTTCTGCATAATAAACACCAATTCCCGGCTAGGAGGAAGCAGCGCAAGACATAAGAATTCCATTATCAATAGACCTAATTATGCAGCGCTGGGCGACGATTGTCAAAAATCAGAAATGCCGTATAGCCACCCGGTAAAGAGCAATTTGAAATGTAGACCTGTGAACCCGGGAAGATTAACTCTTAATGGCGGTATACCGTGGGAAAAGAGCGGAAATGGCCCCTTTTGGAAAAAGGTGCGGTTAGCGGTGGAGGAGGAAGGAACATGGACTGTGCAGAGGTATTTCTTTCGGTAAGAACACTCGTGGAATATGCTTTCAGCAGTGGCAGCCTGGAACCGGGTTTCCGGAGCGGTGCGGCTATGGCTGAGGGTACGCGTATCCACCAGCAAATTCAGAAGCAATATAAAGAAGGAGACCGCAAAGAGGTCTATCTCAAGACAGAAATTCCTTATGAGGACCTGCTGTTCATCATCGATGGGCGTTGTGACGGACTGTTAGCCGGAGAAGATGGCACTCTGATTGTAGAGGAGATCAAATCCATTGCCGGACCTCTGGATTCCACCCAGGAAGGGCGGGAGGTTCATTGGGCGCAGGCGCTAATGTATGCCTATATGATTACGCTTGAGCAGGAGCTTCCTTCTATAGGAGTGAAGCTCACCTATGTTCTCAGGGGCAGCGACGAGCAGCGCAGCCTGTACCGGAAGGCTACCCGCGAAGAACTTGCAGCCTTTGCCGCTGACACGGTTGCAAGGTATGCACCGTATGCGAAACTGAGGATACGCCATGGGGCGCTAAGGGATGAAAGCATCCGGAGTCTGACCTTTCCCTTCCCGGACTATCGGCAGGGTCAGCGGCATTTCGCTGCCGCAGTGTATAAGACGGCTGCCGAAGGTGTGAATCTGTTCGCCCAGGCACCCACAGGCATCGGCAAAACAATGTCGACCCTTTTCCCGGCGGTTAAAGCACTGGGTGAAGGGATAGTGTCAGGTATCTTCTATTTGACCGCCAAGACGGTTACCCGGTTTGCGGCGCAGGAAGCGGTCCTGCTGCTGGTTGCCAGCGGCCTTCATCTGCACGCTATCACCCTGACGGCCAAGGAGAAGGCCTGCTTCCGGGAGGAATGCGGCAAGGAGGGCTGCCCTTTTTCCGAGGGTTATTATGACCGGATAAATGCGGCGCTGCTGGACATGCTGGAGCATGAAACCCTGATGACACAGGAGATCATCGCCGGATATGCCCGGAGGCATGAGGTATGCCCGTTTGAGTTCTCGCTGGATGCAGCTTATGCCTGCGATATGGTCATCTGCGACTACAATTATATCTATGATCCACGGATCAGCCTGAAACGGTTGCCGGAGGAACGGAAGAAGAAGACGGTGCTGCTGGTGGATGAGGCTCATAATCTGGTCGACCGGGGCAGGGAAATGTTCTCCGCCTCGCTGACCAAGGCGCCGTTTCTAAGCCTGCAGCGGCAGTATAAGACGGTAAATCGCAAGCTTGGTGCTGCCTCCAAGGCGGTGAATGCTTTTTTCATTGCGCTGCGCAAAAGCTGTAGTGAAGATGGAGAGGGACAATGGGCTGAATATCCTGAGGAGATGCCGCTGCTGCTGGAGGCTTTTGCCTCTGAAGCGGAACTGGAGCTGCTGAGTCCATCCTCTTCGCTCATAGCCCTGCCGGATGAAGAGGAAGGCAGCCTGCTGGATACTTATTATGCGGTCCAGGGCATGCTGCGTACATTCAAGACCTATGATGAACGGTATGTTACCTACGCAGAGGTAAGGCGCGGCGATGTATTGCTGAAGCTGTTCAATCTGGACCCCTCGCATCTGCTACAGCAGATGGCCAAGGGCTTCCGCAGCCAGATTCTCTTCTCTGCGACACTCTCGCCCATGTCCTATTACCGGGACATGATTGGTTCGGCGGAGGAGGATTACAGCCTGCGTGTAGCTTCCCCCTTTCACAAAGAGCAGTGGGAGGTGTCAGTGCTTCCGGTATCCACCCGCTATCATGACCGTGCCTATTCTCTGGTGCCGCTCAGCGATGCACTGCGGGGGATGGCTGCAAAAAAGGGGAATTATCTTGTGTTTTTCCCTTCCTACGCGTATTTACAGAACGTCTTCGAGGTGTTCACGGACAAGTACCCTGAGGTTATGACTCTGGTGCAAGGCAGCGGAATGAGTGAACAGGCGCGGGAGGAATTCCTCTCTTCCTTCCGTCCGGACAACCCGGAAACGCTGCTTGGCTTCGCGGTGCTTGGCGGGATATTCTCGGAGGGTGTCGATTTGCCTGGAGACCGCCTGAACGGTGTGATGATTGTCGGCGTAGGCCTGCCGCAGGTCGGGCTGGAGCGTAATCTGCTGCGCGGTTATTTTCAATCTCAAGGTAAGAATGGATTTGACTATGCGTATGTCTATCCGGGCATGTGCAAAGTGCAGCAGGCAGGCGGAAGGCTGATCCGCAGTGAGAGTGACAGCGGTATTATCGTGCTGGCAGATGATCGTTTTCTGCAGCAGCCTTATGTGGACCTGCTGCCCGAAGAGTGGCGGGACTACTTTATCCAGACCTAAACGGGTATAATCTTTGAAAAGGCATACATCCAGAATTACAGGAGGTAAAATGATGACACTACACATAGGGATTGTAGGAACGGGCTGGTTCTCCAAGGTGCATGCCGACCTGCTGGCAGGAATGGAGGACGTAAAGCTCCAGGCCATCTGCGGCAGCACCAACCAAAAAGGCGAAGAGATGGCTCGTGCCTACAGTGCGGAAGGGTATGGAGAAATTACAGAGATGCTGGATGCACACAAGCTGGACGCGGTATATATTTGTGTGCCTCCACAGTCTCATGGAACGATAGAGCGGGCGCTGATCCGCAGGGATATCCCTTTTTTCGTGGAAAAGCCTCTAGGCTCGAGTACAGAGATTCCGGCCAGCCTGCTGCAGGATATTAAGGAGCATGGACTCTTGACCTCGGTTGGCTACCACTTCCGCTATCAGGAGAATATTGCCCGGCTGAAGAAATCACTCAGCGGTGATAAGGTGGGGATGATTGTCGGACAGTGGATGGGCGGCATGCCGGGTGTAGCCTGGTGGCGCGATCAGGAGCAGTCCGGCGGACAATTTACCGAGCAGACCACCCACATCGTCGATCTGCTTCGCTATCTGGGCGGAGAGGTGACAGAGGTCTACGGCATGTTCGGCAACCGCATCATGCATGAGCAGCATGAGGGCGTAACGGTAGCAGATGTAGGGACGGTGTCGCTGAAGCTGGACAATGGCATTGTTGCGAATATCTCGAATACCTGCGTGCTGCCGGGTGAAGTAGGCCGGGTAGGACTTAGCTTTTATAATGACAAAGGACTGCTGGATTGGAATCCTGAACGTCTGCTTGAGGTGCGCAGCGGCGACAGCAAGGAATATACCCATTCAGGCAACCCTTACGCTGCGGAGAGCGAAGCCTTCCTGCATGCCGTAAGGACCGGAGACCGGTCGCGTATTCTCAGTGACTATGAAGACGGCTACAAGACGCTGAAGGTGACATGTGCAGCTTATGAATCAGCGCAGAGCGGATTGCCGGTGAAACTGTAAGAACAGTCAGTGGAGAAACAAGTTCAAGCACAAAAATAGACCTGACAACTCTTCAGAGCTGTCAGGTCTTGTGGCCCAAGCCGGGGCGGCCTAGTGGAGGAAAACCGCGAGGAGAGCCGGCGCAAGCCCTAAGGAGAACAACGCCGTCAGAATCATCGCGATACTGGAGATGGTGCCGGTCAGCGAACTCAGCTCGAAAGCCTTGGAGGTGCCCGTACCGTGCGCGGCGGTTCCCAGCGATACACCGCGCGCAATTTCGTTGTCAATGCGGAAGAGGCGAAGGACAGAAGGCCCCATCAGTGTACCCAGTACTCCGGTCAGAATCACGAATACTGCCGTAATACTGGGAACGCCGCCGATACTTTGCGAGATACTCATGGCGATCGGTGTAGTCACCGAACGAGGTACCAGACTGGTTGCCAGATCGCCGCTTAGATGCAGCCATTTGGCTAGCAGCATCGAGGAGAGCACGGCCATAACCGTTCCTGACAGCACGCCTGCCGCAATTTCGGCGGCGTGCTTTTTGAGTACCTTGAAGTTTTTATGAAGAGGGATTGCAAAGGCGATGGTTGCCGGCTGCAGCAGATCCGAAAGCCATTTTCCTCCCGCATTGTAAGATTCATAGGGAATTCCCGTCATCAGCAGAAAGCTGATAATCAGCAATGGCGTGATGATGAGCGGGGAAGTATACATTTTGCCACTGGAAGCGTAGATTCGCTTCGCCAGCAGGTACACAGCGACGGTCAGTGCAAGCAAGAGCAGTCCGGTCATCATGAGCCTCTACGCTCCTTTACTTTAAATATGGCTCCCGTTAGCAGCCCTGAACTGGCCATCACGGCAAAAGTGCCTACGAGCACAACTCCCAGCACTTGAAGGCCATTTGCTTCAAGCAGCTTCGAATAATTCATAACACCTATAGCTGAAGGGATAAAGAACAGCAGCAGTTCGGCAAGCAGCCAGGAAGCGCCAACTTCTACCCAATTCAGACGGATGATACCGGATTCCAGCAGTGCGAATAAAAGGATCATGCCGATGATGCTTCCGGGAATGGGAATATGGAGATATGGGGTTAAGGAATTAACCAGCATCGAAAATACGGTGAGTCCGGCTACCTGCAGCAAGCCTATGCCAAGCTTTTTCATAAGGCTTCGCTCCTTTCGTTCAGAGGACAGCGTGTGCTTTCCTTGTTACTGAAAGTTTACATCCTTTTCTTTCATAGGTAAAATGAATAGATTGAATAAGTGACATTCCATTTATCTATACATGGAGGCGAAAAATTTGGATATCCGTCAGCTGCAGTATTTCGTCCAGGTGGCCAGGCTGAACAGCTTCTCCAAAGCGGCAGAATCGCTGTACATCTCCCAGCCCACCATAAGCAAAATGATCCGGGGTCTGGAAGTGGAGCTGGGAGCCGACCTCTTTTACCGTGAAGGGAAAAGCATTCGTCTGACAGATGCAGGAGAGATCCTGCTGACCAAAGCGCAGAATATCGTGGAATCATTCGTGAACCTGTCCTCAGAACTGGACAGTCTGCGCAATCTGGAGAAGGGGCATATCCGGATCGGGCTGCCGCCCATGGTGGGCGCAAGCTTCTTCCCTGCAGTCATCGGGCAATTTCACCGCCGCTACCCGGATGTCACCATCCGCCTGCATGAGGACGGAGCCAAGAAGGTGGAGGATGATGTAGAGACCGGGCTGCTCGATATCGGTGCGATTGTTCTGCCCGTGAATACAGCGCTATTCCACTGCTTCACCTTTGTGGAGGAGAAGCTGGAGCTGTTAGTGCCGGCAGGCCACCGCTTGGCAGGAGCCGCCTCTGTACCGCTCCGGGAATTGGCGGAGGAGGAGTTTGTGCTGTTCCGCGAGGATTTCGCCCTCCATGACCGGATTATAACGGAATGCGTAAAGGTGGGTTTTCAGCCGAAGGTCGTCTATGAGAGCTCGCAATGGGATTTGATCAGCCGGATGGTGGAGGCGGGAATGGGCATTGCCCTTCTGCCGGAGACCATCTGCCGGGACATGGACCGCACACGGATTGCTGTGGTTCCGCTGACCGAGCCAGTGATTCCCTGGCAGCTGGGCATGATCTGGCGCCGGGACCGCTATTTGTCCTTTGCGGCACGCGAATGGATTCATTTTGCCATGGGTGTTCTGGGAGAGCGTTATCTTCCGCCTGGTGAGGCCGGACGGGCACAACCATAAAAATTTTATTTGTGTGATGATCGACATATTTTTCTTTTTTTTCAAAATATGTTTTTTGGCATCATGAATTATGATAAGGGAGAAGTTGATAGAGAGAAGGTGAGTAACCGTGAACCTTTACCAAAATTCTCCGGTTGAGCTTGGAAAAGAATATAGAGAAGATGAGTTATTTATTACTATAGAGAGTCTTAGATGCGAATTGTTGGAGGTTGCACAGGAGCGCAGTCTCAGTGACCATGTAGTCCTGGAGCTCAGCCAACGGCTGGACGGTTATATTGTACTGGCCCAGAATAAAATGATGGAGAGTCTGCGCAGCCGCAAGAACACTGCGAACACCTTCGGGAAGAATACCAATAGCCAGAGAATACGTAATAAAGCTGCGTTGCAGCAGTAGTTTGTCCCCCGGTTAATAGCTTATAAAAATAATGGCCCCATTTTGTTGGGGTCATTTTGTTGTGCTTTCTATAAGCTTCACCTATAATGTCAATTAATAGAAGGTTCATCTTGAAATTGACGGAGGAGGTGCCGGGTGGAGGCAAAGTTGAAGACCATACGCTCCGAAATTGAGAAGCATCTGTCCCGCTCGGGCCATAATCTCGCTTCGTTTGCCAAGGTTTCCGGTCTGAACCGTGGAAGTCTGAGTGCAATTCTGCACGGGAATCCTCCTAAACCGATGTCTCTGGGGCAGCTGGATGCAGTCACGAGAGCTTTCGGTTTTCCTGAAGGATGGCTGTATCCGCTGTATGTGGACGAATGCTTCAGTGAGGAACGGATTTCCCGCAGAAGAGTCGAACCTTTTTTGATCCGCTGTGCAGAAATCGGCAAAATGCATTGTGTTGAGGATGTTCTGAACCGGATTATGGAGTACCCCAAGCCACTGGATATCCTGTACTCCGTGGCAGAGAAGTTGTTTACAGGCGGGAAGATTCAAGAATCACTGGTTTTTTACCGGATTATCGTAGATAACGAGCTGGATAGCTATTCCGAACGAATGGCTATTTGCCAATACCGCATCTTCAAGTCGCTGGAATCCATAGTGGATAAAGAGGAGCAGCTGCGTGCGGTCATTACCTTTGAGCCCTATCGCGGGCGTCTTCCGGAGAAGATGCAGCTCGATGGACTGCTGAAGCTGGCTAACGTCTGCTTCACACTCCATAAGTGGAAGGACGTAGAGAAGTTCGCCGACGAATTGAGAGCGCTGGCCAATGGGATTTACAGGGAACAACTTCGCAAGAAATCAAAGAGACGCGAGGAAGAATTGGATTTAGAACGCCCCCTGGTCATCTATTATGGTCATGGCTATCTGGCTAAGGCAACCGCACTTACCAAACAAGGTAAATACGAGGAAGCGAAGAAGTATACCGCCGGATATGCTGACCTAAGCTGGTTTGAAATTTTGGATGATGAGGGACGGGAAGTTGTTAAGGACTTCAGTCTTTTCGCAGTAGCCAACAGCTTTACGCTGGAGATGATGATAGGCAATAATGCGGCTCTTCCGGCCTATTCGGCCTTCTTGGCCAACAACCCTGGTGAGATTTTGCCCGGATTGGTAGTTATTGTCGAGGCTGCGAACCGTTACGGTTTCTCTGTCGATAAAGTGCTAGCGCAGTTTTCCCGTGAAATGGTGCGCTTTGAGCAATTTATGGACCCTATTAATATTGACCGGTTATATCGTCTGCGTTACCAGATTTCGATGTACCTTCTGGACCGTGGGCAGTATAATCAAGGAGTAGAGACTATTCTTCAGTCTCTTCATTTGGCCATTCGGCTGAATGGTGCGGGCAACGTGATTGATTGTGTAACTTTATTTGAGACGTACAGGAATTATGCTACGGAACAGCAACAGAAGAAATATGGTGAAACCATAAGGGAGCTGAGAAAAAATGAAGAAAACACTGTTAACGGCATTCAGCGTTCTGGCATTATTTAGCTTTATCTTGATCGGACCAGGAGTACCTGATGAAACCACAGGGGCAACAGGTGGATCATTTACAACAATGGAGCATGGAATGGGTTATTAAGATCTATTGCAGACTGGACAACCAGGTACAAAAAAGCCGCCGCTTCGGCGGTTTTTTTGTGCCTCTGATGGTTATGAAAGAGTTCTTCATTCCGTAATAATTGATAACGCATTCATGAATTGACAAAGTGCAGAACCGAAAATATAATTAGGTAGCCTAATTAATACATTGTTTAATAATTTGGTTACCTAATTAAAATCGAGGTGGAAGCATTGGGATAAATCATGAAAATCCAGTCGCACACAAGCTTTTTGCCGCTCTTCGGCAGTTGCGCAAAACACACTGGCAGCACACGGTAGAGGGCCATAAGCCAAGTGAGATGACTTTATTAATATCTATCGCAAAAAGGTCGCATGAAGGTGCCGTGGGACTGAAGGTTTCCGAAATCAGCCGTTTCATGGGACTTACACCCCCAACTGTCACACAGTTGATTAACAGCCTTGAGGCCAAGCACATGGTGGAACGAATGCCGGATGCAACTGACCGTAGGGTTGTGCGGATCAAGCTGACGGAACAGGGAGAACTGATTACCCGCAGGGCAAAGGATCATATGAACCAGACGCTAAACCACCTGGTGGAGTATCTAGGCGAAGACGAGAGCAACCAACTGGCGGAGCTGCTGATGAAGGTGCGTAGATTCGTTGAGGACAATCCGCCGCCCAATTTGGACCGGTTACAAATGAACGGAGATGAGAAACTTGATTAAATTAATGAGACAATTGAAGCCCTTTAAGCTGGCTATCGCAGCCGTGCTGATCCTTGTATTCCTGCAGTCCATGGGCGATCTGTATCTCCCTACCCTGATGAGTGACATTGTTGACAAAGGGATTGTACAGGGAGACCGCAGCTATATTTGGAGAATCGGCGGATTCATGCTGCTGGTTGCCGCTGGAGGAGCTATATGCTCCATCATAGCCAGTTACTTGTCGGCCAAAGTCGCCGCCGGATTCGGCAAAAATACCCGTTCACGGATGTTCAATCATGTGGAGAATTTCACTCTGCATGAATTTGACAAGCTGGGAACAGCCTCGCTGATTACACGTACTACCAATGATATTACACAAGTACAAACCGTACTGACAATGATGCTCCGCATGATGATCGGTGCCCCGATGATGATGATCGGCGGGATCATCATGGCGGTATCGGAGGATGCCAAGCTTTCACTGATCTTTGTGGTCGTTATTCCGCTGCTGGTGGGTGCGATTCTCTTTATAGGGATGAAAGGTCTACCGCTATTCAAACAAATTCAGGTTAAGCTGGATAAACTGAACCGCGTGCTGCGTGAACATCTGACTGGTATCCGAGTCATTCGTTCCTTTAACCGGATCAATCATGAGAACGAGCGGTTTACCGAAGCCAACAAAGATCTCACGGATACGGCCATCAAGGTTAATAAAATCATGGCAGGTCTGATGCCTCTGATGATGATTGTCATGAACTTTTCGATGATTGCCATTCTGTATTACGGCGGTATCCGGATTGGGGACGGCGATTTGCAGGTCGGCTCGCTGATGGCTTTCATTCAATATGCCATGCAGATTATGTTCTCCCTGATTATGGTCTCCATGATGTTCGTGCTGATTCCCCGGGCCTCCGCTTCAGCGCTTCGTATTAACGAGGTGCTGGATATGCAGCCTGAAATTACAGATCCAACCACGGGCCAGCTCCAAACCACAGCAAATGCCACCCGCAAGGATGGACGGGACAATATGCATGGCTTTGTAGAATTCGATAACGTGTCGTTCTCCTATCCCGGCGCCGAACAGCCTGCACTCTCAGGCATCAGCTTCAGTGCGAAGCCCGGTGAGATTACGGCGATTATCGGAGGTACAGGTTCAGGTAAATCCACTCTGCTCAGCATCATTCCGCGATTCTATGATGTCGACCAAGGTGCAGTACGTGTAGATGGAGTGGACGTGCGGGAGATGACGCAGGAGGAACTGCGGAGCAAGATCGGTTATATCCCGCAAAAAGCTGTACTGTTCACGGGTACGATTAACGAGAACATCCGCTACGGCAAAGAGGACGCCACGGATGAAGAAATCATCCATGCGGCCAAAGTCGCCCAAGCTTTTGACTTCGTCTCCGCCATGAAAGATGGCTTCAATTCAGAAATTTCCCAAGGCGGGGGTAACGTCTCCGGCGGCCAGAAGCAGCGTCTTTCGATAGCGCGTGCACTGGTAAGAAAACCTGAGGTATATCTGTTCGACGACAGCTTCTCGGCTCTTGACTTCAAGACGGATGCCAAGCTGCGGGCTGCGCTCAAAGGCGAGACTACAGAATCAACCGTAGTAATTGTAGCCCAACGGGTCAGCACAGTTATGGATGCGGACCGGATCATTGTGCTCGATGAAGGCCAGATTGTCGGAATGGGCACACACCGTGAACTGATGGACAACAGTGAAGTGTACCGCGAGATCGTATCCTCGCAGCTGTCAGAGGAGGAAATAGCATGAGTGAACAGAACAATGCAAGTAAATCGGCTCCGCGCCGGCAAGGCGGCTTCGGAGGCGGCCGCGGTCCTGGTGGACCGGGTGGTCCGGGCATGGGGCTGCCTCCTGAAAAGGCCAAGGATTTTAAAGGGACGCTGCGCCGTCTGATCCGCTATCTGGCGCCGCGCCAGTTCCAACTGATTATTGTTTTTATAATGGCTATAGCCAGTACTGTATTCAGTATCTACAGCCCAAAGAAGATGGGGCAAGCAACAACCAAGCTGTTTGAAGGCGCATATGGTATGCTGAAGGGCGTGCCGGGAGCAAAGATCGATTTTGGCTATGTGAATCACATCCTGATTATTCTGGCCGGTCTGTACCTGTTCAGCGCGTTGTTCAGCTATTTGCAGCAGTATGTGATGTCCGGTGTGGCCCAGAAGGTTGTTTTTGATATGCGCGAGCAGATCAACAGCAAGCTGGAACGGCTGCCGCTGAAATATTTTGATTCCCGGACCCACGGGGAAATTCTGAGCCGCGCGACCAATGACGTGGACAATATCAGCACTACGCTGCAGCAGAGCTTGACGCAGCTCATTACGGCCATCGTGACGATTATCGGGGTCATTATCATGATGCTGACCATCAGTCCTTGGCTTACCCTGATTACCATAATCACGTTGCCGCTGAGCTTTGTGGTTATCATGGGAATCACCAAACGTTCACAGTCCTACTTCATCGGCCAGCAGAAATCGTTGGGCCAGTTGAACGGGCATGTGGAGGAAATGTACACCGGGCACCGCATCGTCAAGGCTTTTGGCCGTGAGAAGCACTCGCTGGGCGAGTTTAATAAAATCAATGACTCGCTCTATGACTCCGGTTGGCGGGCGCAGTTCATCTCCGGTATTATCATGCCGCTGATGATGTTCATAGGGAACCTGGGTTATGTGCTGGTCTGTGTGGTTGGCGGTATTTTTGTCACCAAGAAAGCTATCGATGTCGGTGATATTCAGGCTTTTATCCAGTACTCACGCCAGTTCACCATGCCAATTACGCAAACGGCCAATATTGCCAACATTATTCAATCGACGATTGCTTCGGCAGAACGTGTATTTGAGCTTTTGGATGAAGAGGAGGAGATTCCTGAAGTCAGTACTTCCCTGGCCAAACGTCCAGCGGATGCGGAAGAGGGTTCAGTTGAATTCCGTCATGTAAAATTTGGCTACAAAGAAGATGCCATTCTTATTGAAGACATGAATATTGAAGTCAGCCCCGGACAGACCATTGCCATTGTAGGACCTACCGGTGCCGGCAAAACCACGCTGATCAACCTGCTAATGCGGTTCTATGAAATCAGCGGCGGTGAGATTATCATTGACGGTGTCAATATTACCCATATGAAGCGCAGTGAGCTGCGCAGCAAATTCGGGATGGTGCTTCAGGATACGTGGCTGTTCAACGGGACGATCAGTGAGAATATCGCTTATGGACGCGAAGGGGCTACGGAAGCCGATGTGGTGCGGGCGGCTAAGGCTGCGCATGCCGATCATTTTATCCGTACACTGCCGCTGGGCTACAACACCATCCTGAACGAAGAAGCGTCCAATATCTCGCAGGGGCAGAAGCAGCTGCTGACCATTGCCCGGGCAATTTTGGCCGATCCTTCCATTCTGATTCTCGATGAAGCGACAAGCAGCGTCGATACACGGACCGAAGTACAAATTCAGAAAGCGATGAATACGCTGATGAAAGGCAGAACGAGCTTTGTCATCGCCCACCGTCTGTCCACCATCCGTGACGCCGATCTGATCCTCGTGATGAACCAGGGCAGTGTCATTGAAAAAGGCACTCACGTTGAGCTGCTGGAAGCAGGCGGGTTCTACGCCGATCTGTACAACAGCCAGTTCTCCGATGAGGGACTGCCGGATGTTGGTTAAGCAGCGCTCATAATATACACCGGATAGTTTCATCAGATGCGGCGGTTGCCGCGTGAGAAGCTCCTCTGTTCCAGCAGGCTAGGCCTTGCTGTGAATGGGGGGCTTTTTGATATGCACACAAATGACAAAAAACATCTGATTCAGCGCAGCGCCTGCAGTTAAATATAGAGAATATAGGCTGCACACATATGGATAAATTGATCTTTTGAAAAAAAGGTTTGATTAAAATTTTTAGGGTATATATGATAAAGGTAATAAAAATGACCCGTGGTTCATTTTGAGGCCGGTGGGTACGAAGAGAGGATGAAAGGAATGTCAGGCTACGGAAAATGGGTGGCAGGCAGTAAGACCAAATGGATTACCCTTGTTGTCTGGATTGCAGTCATAGGAGCACTCACCCTGTTATGGCCTTCAGTGAATTCACAGGAGCTGAACAACGCGTCGAACCTGCCTGGAGACTCGCAGTCGGTGCGTGCGTCTGGGGTTGCAGAAAGGGAGTTTCCGGCCGGCAGCGGCGTTCCTGCCTTGCTTGTATGGCATAGGGAAGGCGGAATGTCTGAGGAGGACCTGGTACATATCACCGCTGTCTACAGCAAGCTTGAGCAGCAGCCCTTGGCACATCAGAACTACGTTCCCCCGCTGGGACAGCTGCCGCCGCAGGCGCTGAAGGCTTCGTTGTCAGAGGATGGCAGCACGCTGGTCACACCTGTGTTATTTGATAAGACGGCTGACAGTGACCAACTCGGTGAAGCTTTAACAGAATTAAAAAAGATGATAACCATAGAAACGGGCAGCGACCCCTCTGCGGCGACAACAGACAGTAAAAATTTGAGCCTTAGGGTAACCGGGCCGGTAGGGATTTCTGTCGATGCCACAGGACTGTTTCAGAACGCCGATGTATCCCTGCTGATCGCAACGGTTGTGCTGGTCCTGGTGTTCCTGCTGCTGATCTACCGTTCACCAATTCTGGCCTTGATTCCGCTGATAGCGGTGGGCTTTGCTTATGGAGTTACCAGCCCTGTGCTCGGTAAAATGGCCCAGGAGGGCTGGATTACCGTAGATTCCCAGGCTATTTCCATTATGACTGTGCTGCTGTTCGGTGCGGGTACGGACTATTGCCTGTTCTTGATTTCCCGGTTCCGTCAGATGCTGAAGGTCGAGGAGCATAAGGGCCACGCCTTGCTGCGCGCGATCACCCATTCCTCCGGTGCCATCGCCATGAGCGGATTTACCGTAGTACTCGCGCTGTTTGCGCTGCTGCTGGCTAAATATGGCGCGTACCACCGGTTTGCGGTTCCGTTCAGCGTCTCAATTCTGATAATGGGGATTGCCAGTCTGACGCTGGTGCCTGCTCTGCTGGCGATCTTTGGCCGGACATCCTTCTTCCCGTTCATTCCGCGCACTCCGCAGATGGAAGCCGCCCGGGCCAAGGCTAAAGGCAAACCGGCTCCAGAGCCCAATCCGACGCGTAAAAGAGGAATCGGTGATCTGGTGGTTTCCCGCCCTTGGGCGATTGTTGGCATAACGGTGGTCCTTCTGGGCGTCCTCGCGTCCTTTTCCAGCGGGATCAAGTTTACTTATGATATCCTCTCATCCTTCCCGAAGGATATGGAGTCTCGTCAGGGCTTTGACCTGATCGGCAAGCAGTTCTCTCCCGGTGAGCTGGCCCCGGCCAAGCTGATGATTGATACGCAGGGCAAGGTGAACGGAGAGGATATCAAGGTTGTCCTTGGAGGCATTTCTTATATCGATAAGGTATCCGATCCGCAGCAAGGGGCAGTTAACAAGAATATTCTCGGCTATGATATTGAATTCAAGAGCAATCCGTATTCCCTGGAAGCCATGAATCACATTCCTGCGCTACAGGCATCCACCGAGCAGGCACTCGCTGAATCCGGTCTGGACAACGCCAAGGCAAGCGTATGGATCAGCGGGCAAACGGCTACCCAATACGATACCAAAGAAATCGGAGAACGGGATACGGATCTGATTATTCCCGTCGTGATCGGGATGATTACCATACTGCTGTTAATCTATCTGCGGTCTGTGGTAGCGACAGTTTATCTGGTAGCCACTGTAATCCTGTCCTTCTTCTCTGCGCTAGGACTCGGCTGGATTATTATTCATTATATTATGGGGGCAGACGCCATACAGGGGGCGATCCCGCTATATTCCTTCGTATTTCTGGTTGCGCTTGGCGAGGACTACAACATCTTCATGATCTCGAACATCTGGAAAAAGCGTAAGGTCATGCCGCTGAAGCAAGCCATTGCCGAGGGCGTAAATGAAACCGGATCGGTTATCACTTCAGCCGGGCTCATCCTGGCCGGAACCTTTGCGGTGCTGGCCAGCCTGCCGATTCAAGTGCTAGTGCAGTTCGGCATCATCACCGCCATTGGGGTGCTGCTGGACACCTTTATAGTCCGCCCGTTCTTGGTGCCGGCGATTACTGTACTCTTGGGCCGCTGGTCCTTCTGGCCTGGCAAACACAAGGAGCTGGATCGGGCGCTGTCTGTGAGTGAGGATTGATAAGTATCTGAACATACTGGAGATGGGGTGTCAGGGAGCCTTAAGTAAGGAGTGACCCGGCATCTCCGATACTATTTGATATACAAAGGGATGCCTTGCTGAACCGTATAGTTCAGCGGGGCATCCCTGTTTTGGTAGTGGGGCAAATAACGGCAGAAACGCCGTTATTGGGCGCGCCGCGGCCGGAAGTGGAGCGAATAACGGCAGAAACGCCGTTGTTGGGCGCGCCGCGGTCGGAAGTGGAGCAAACAACGGCAGAAACGCCGTTATTGGGCGCACCGCGGTCGGCCTCTGCGTGATGAGGTCTGACCCGCGCTCCTTCCGCCACCCGGAAGCCTACTCTCCTGGCGTACGGCTGAGCAGCAGCTCGTATTTGTCGAGCGAGGCTGCGATAATATTCTCGTTCTTGCCGGCGCCGCGGTGAGACTCGCGGAAGGCCGGGCTGGTGGTCCAGCCCTTGAAGGCGTCCTCATCCTCCCACGTGGTGCATATTTTCAGTTCTTCTACACCGTCCTTGGGTGCGCCGTGCCATACCTCCAAGCGGATGAATTCAGGCATGTCCTGTACGCCATTAGCTTGGCCAAAACGGCTGGCCAGGCCATCTCCGTGGCCTTCTTTTACCTTAATGGTATTCGTTACTACGATCATGTCCTGTCCTCCTTCGAAAGGTTAACTCTCCCGTTTACTGCGGATTAGTAGTCCATATTCCTGCAGTTTTCAGGAAGACCCGGTCCGGCAGCTTCAAGGCGGCCAGCGTGAGCTCGGCCACATCTTCAGGCTGCATCATCCGGTCCTCGTCGCCGATCTTCAGGCCGGCATTCTCCGCCAGTCCGGTGTTAACGGTGCTTGGGGTGAGTGCAACCACACGGATGTTGTGCTTGCGGACTTCCTGTGCCAGCGCTTCAGTCATGCCCATGAGCGCGAACTTGGAAGCACAGTAAGCAGAGCCGGTGGCAAAGCCCCGCTCTCCGGCTGTGGAAGAGATGTTGATGATATTGCCGCTGCTGCGCTCAATCATTGCCGGCAGAGCTGCCCGGGTTACATAGTAGCTGCCAAATAGGTTGATCTGCATATGGCGTTCCCAATCTGCAGGGTCCATCTCAAGAAAAGTACCGAACTTGGCGATACCCGCATTGTTGATCAGCGCATCGAACGCGCCAAGGTCATTCTGCAGGGCAACTACGGCCCGCTCTGCTTCCTCGCGGACAGCGATGTCTGCCACTGCAATGCTTACCTTGACATCATAAACTTCGGTCAGCGCCGACTTCAGTGCCTCCAGATCGGCTGCAGTTCTGGAGATCAGTCCCAGATTTGCACCTTCTTTGGCCAGTGACATAGCCAGAGCTTTACCGATCCCTTTGCCGGCACCGGTAATGACAATACTTTTTCCTCTCAAATCCATGATCTTACGTCACGCTCCTTTGCAATGCTTATTAATAGGGCTGCTATTCAGCTCCCATTATACCCGAGCGGGAACGGAGAATCACGTCTCAGACAGGAGGGGTTGCTTCAGCTTACTCCCCGGACTCCAGCCTGGTGAGCGGAAGTGTCGCCGGACCTTCCAGCACCTCTCCTTCAAAAGAGAAGCGGGAGCCGTGGCAAGGGCAGTCCCAGGAGCGTTCTCCCTCGTTCCACTCCGTTTCGCAGCCCATATGAGTGCAGGTTCTGTCCACCAAATGCAGATGTCCTTCAGGGTCACGGTAGGCCCCAACGCGCTTGCCGTCATGAAAGACGACTGCACCTTGATCCGGCTTCAGATCATGCGTCTTCTTATGGACAATCTCTACCTTGCCTGCGATCAGCTCCTTGGCGACATTGGCGTTTTGGACGATGAAATTTTTGATCGAAGGCCGGGCCTTGAAGCGCGAGGGGTCGTATAGTTCTGTGTACGGATTGGTATGCCGCTGGATACCGTCTGCGATCAGGCGCGCCGCCAGGGTTCCGGTGGTCATGCCCCATTTACGGAAGCCGGTGGCGATATATATTTCTTCATCCTCGGCTGTTTTGCCGATATAAGGCACACGGTCCAGAGTGACCAGGTCCTGGGTCGACCACCGGAAGGGAATACCCCGAATGCCCAATAGCTCCCCGGCGAACTTCTCCAGATTCTCATAATGGCCGAAGGTGCAGATGCCTTGTCCGGTTTTGTGGTTGTCACCGCCGACAATGACCAGTTTTTTGCCATTCCATTCCACTGCCCGCAGAGAACGGGCGGGAGTTCCGGCACTTAGATACATTCCACCCTCATAATCGGTTTCCGGATCAATAGCCAGACAGTAGGAGCGCTCCGCATGCAGACGGGAGAAATATAGTGCGCCGCCGTCATAAAAAGGAAAGTGGGATGCGGAAACAGCATGTCTGCAGTTGATTTTCAGCTTCTGTTGCTCTGTGTACAGTGTAAGCAAGCCGCCATCCTTGTCCACTTGTTCTCCAATCATCGTATGCTCGTAGATCATCCCTCCCTTCTCCAAAATAACGTCCAGCAGTCCCTTAAGGTAGTGGAGCGGATGAAAACGGGCTTGGCCCGGAAGCATAATGGCACCGTCAACCCTCAGGGGAAGCGAAATATGATCCTGCCACTCCCCCGGAAGTCCAATTTTGCCATAGGCCTCGAACTCTGCCTCCAGCTGTTTCAGCGTCTTCTCATCGCCCTTATCGGCATAGAGATAAGCTGGTTCGCGTGTAAGTCCGCAGGACAGGTTCAGTTCTTGCGCCGTTTGGATAATCCACTCCAATGCCTCACTGTTTGACTGGAAATAGAGCCGGGCTGCGTCTTCCCCGAAATCCTTGACCAGATCATGATAGATCAGTCCGTGCTGGGCGGTGATTTTGGCGGTCGTAAATCCGGTAGTGCCGGCAAAAAGTTCACCCGCTTCCAGCAGCGTCACCTTATATCCTGCCTTGGTCAGCAGGTAGGCCGTGGTAATCCCGGTAATTCCGCCGCCGACAATCGCAACATCGGTATCGTGGTTTTCGGCAAGAGGTGGAAAGGAAGGTATTTCGCTGCTGGCTCTCCAGAACGATTGCGGAAATTGCGGAAGACTTTGTGGGAACTGTTGTGAACTGTTCATCCTATTCTCCTTCATGTTAATCTCCTCCATCACTGTAAGACTCATTTCATTTATTACCACACTCCTGCCAAAAGAAACCCTGGTGGAGGGAGCATGCCTGATGAAAAGTACTGCGTGCGATATTTCTGCGTGCTGCGCCTGCCGGATTGACTATGTCATCTTTTGTATTTATACTTGATCTAAAAACAAATTAGAGGATGATAAAGATGAAGACCCTGAATCTGACCTCCCAGCGTCAAGCCGTGTATGATATTGTCCGGGGTTCCCATGACCACCCCACTGCCGCAGAAGTAATGAACCGGCTGGTAGAGCAGGGACATAATCTCGCCTATGGGACCGTATATAACTCTTTACGCTATCTGTCGGACAAACAAATGATCCGCGAATTGAAGCTGGGTGAGGCCGCCAGCCGATATGATGCCCGTCTCGATGACCATCAGCATATTCTCTGTGAGGTTTGCGGGGCGGTGGATGAGGTCATGACCCAGGTGCCACAGGAATGGACAGACAAGGTCAGTGAGGAGACAGGCTATTCGATTACTCATGCTCATGTGGTGTTTGGAGGGGTATGTCCATCCTGCAGAAACAAAATAGGCAAGAGGTCTTAAGCACTGGCTGGAAGTGAAAATTAAATCCGGAAAATCATGAACATATATAAGAAAAGACCGTTTTCATGGAAACGGTCTTTTTGCTGTGTTTATATGAAAATTCTACAAATAAGTATGATAATACTGAAGAGTTGGTAAATAAAAAAGGGTTTGTTGGGCTGATATATAATTATATATTAGGCTGAAGATCAAGTCATGCTTAAGACCCAAAAGAAAGCGAGCGTGAACATGCGTATGAAACTCAAGTCCCGTTTAACCATCCGTATGAAGCTGATTACCACATATTTGCTTGTCCTTCTGGTACCGAGCATGATTATAGGCTGGCAAACCTACGATTCGGCCAGCAGCAAAGTGGAAGGCCAGCTTATGAACAATGCCAAGGAAAGTGTAGCGGCAGTAAATGAAATCATTGACGCGAATATTCAATCCAAAATGGATGATATCCAGTATTTTGCCAAGAAGGTTTCCTCCGCAGCGCTGAATGGAGAACAGTCTGGAGACGCCAGTGCTGCGGTAAAAGAAAGATTGAAGGAGTATGCCGTGCTTCACCCTGATGTGCTGGATATTCATGTCGCAACCAGCAGGGCGAAGATGGTGCATGCCGCGGATGTCAAGTTCCCGGAAGGGTATGACCCGCGCAAAGAGAACGCTTACGTGAATGCACTGAAGCATGGGAAGGGACCGGTGATTTCACCGGCTTTCCAGACGGTTAATAATGAAACGGCAGTAGCGATTTCCGCTGTACTTGAAGATGGCGGAGGAGTTATGACTCTGAACCTCAACCTGGCTGAATTGGCGAATCTGACAGACATTAAGGTGGGTCAGGAAGGATACATCTTCCTTATCGACAGCAGCAAAAAGTTTCTCGTACATCCTACAGAAAAGATTGGGCAGGAAACCTCGCTTGATTTCGTGAAGCTGATGTTTGAGGGTGAGAGCGGTTCATTTGATTATACCTACAAGGACGCCCACAAAAAGATGACCTATCAGGTGAACGGGCTCACCGGCTGGAGAATCGGGGGAACCATCAGCAAAAGTGAGGTGACCGCTGCCACGAGCGGGATTCGGGACAAGGCTCTGATCGTAATCTCCATCTCGGTACTGCTCGCACTGGTGCTAATCTATTTCAATGTGTCCTCTATCCTGAAGCCGCTGACTCGTCTGCGCAAGGCAACAGAGATCATTGCCCGGGGAGACCTCTCGGAAGATATTGGTGACTTCCATAGAGATGAAATCGGACTACTGGCGAATAATTTCCGTTCCATGGTCGTGAATTTGCGCGATATGATAATCAGCGTGCAGGAGATGACTGACAATGTGTCCGCCTCCGCAGAAGAGCTGACCGCCGGGGCGGAACAGACAACGAAGGCTATTGAGCATGTAACAATAGCGATTCAGGAAGTAGCGGCAGGCACGGAGCGGCAGGTGCACAGTGTGCATAAAGGAACGGAGAGTACAGCCGCAACCGCAAACGAAGTGGCGCAAATCTCCGGGTTCATGGAGCAGGTATCGGCAATGATGGATAAAACCTCGTTGTCCGCAGCGGAGGGGAATGACTCTGTGATTAGCGTAGTAGACAAAATTAACGGCATTCATGAAACGGTGGAGGAGCTCAGCGGTGTGATCGACAAGCTGAACGGCCGCACCAGCCAGATTCACGGGATAGTCGGTGTTATAACCGGCATTGCCCGCCAGACGAATCTTCTGGCTCTCAATGCTTCCATAGAAGCGGCCAGAGCCGGTGAACAGGGCAGGGGCTTTGCCGTTGTGGCATCGGAGGTCCGCAAGCTGGCCGAGGAATCGGAGAAATCGGCGCATAGGATCGCGGAGCAGATTTTTTCCATTAACACAGAGATGCAGCAGGCAACGGTGACGATGGAGGATGCCCGGGGCAAGGTGTCGGAGGGGATTCTTGCGGTGGATTCAACGGGGCGTTCCTTCTCCCGCATCCGCAGAGCCGTTAAGGGGGCAGCAGAGAAGATTGAAGCTATGAAAGGAGCCGTTGACACGCTGACAGCAGAAGCTGTCAGTATGCAGGCAGCCATTAGCGAGATCCAAGGAATCTCCCAGGAGGCAGCCGGTAATACGGAGACGATTTCTGCAGCTGCCGAGGAGCAGCTCGCTTCAGTGGAGGAGATTGCATCTTCATCGGCCGATCTTAGTCATCTTGCGGAGGAATTGCAGAAGCTCGTGGGACGTTTTAAGTTGTATTCGACAAAATCATAAGCTAAGAATAGCTTTGCATCTTTTCTTTTTCCGCCCTTTGCAAGTATACTGATAAGCAATAATGTTTGGGCTGTTGAGGGGGAGGAAGGGATATGGCAGAGCAATTGCAGGGGGTTACCGTTGCCCTGGCGGGTCCGCGCAAAGCAGAGGAAATGGCCAAGCTGGTGCAGAACATGGGTGGTACCGCATTACATCGTCCTGCACAAGGAACGGTGTTTCTGGATGATGAGGCCCTGCGGGAGGGAATCACAGCCTGGACCGCCCATCCACCGGACCTGGCTATTCTGACGACGGGAATGGGGCTGGAAGCCCTGTTTGATATGGCAACGCAAATGAAGCTGGAGGATCGCTTTCTCGAGGTTCTCTCCGCTGCGCCGATAGCGGCACGTGGCTACAAGACTGTTAATGCGCTGAAGAAGCGCGGGCTCCGGCCTGACGTACGTGATGACGACGGCAGCACAGCCGGAGTGATACGGGGCCTCGAAGACTGGGATCTGCGCGGCAAATCGGTTGTGCTTCAGCTGCACGGCGATCCGGCCCCTCAGCTGGTGTCCTGGCTGAAGGAAGCAGGAGCGTCTGTCCTTCAAGTGGAGCCTTACCGCCATACGCCGCCGGAGCCTGGGGCGCTTGCTCTTCTATTTGACGATATCGCTGAAGGCAGAGTTGACGCTGTAGCCTTCACGAGCGCTCCGCAATTCCGATTTCTGGCCCAATATGCCAGGGAGCAGGGGAATCTGCAGGAGCTCGTGCGGGCTTTTGAAGACAAGGTACTGGCTGTTTCTGTAGGCCGGATTACCTCGGAGTCCTTGAAAGAGGAAGGGATAACGCGAATTGTGATGCCTGAGCATGAACGGATGGGCAGCATGTTCGTGGAGCTTGGCAAGTACATCGCAGCACAACGCTATTAATTACAACTACAGATACAGAAAGAAGGAGGAGGCCCCCTATGGACAAGAGAAAATGTCTACTTTTGGGTGACTATACCCATCCCCGTTTCCACCCGCTGCAGGGTGTGGATAAACAAATTAGTGAAATCCTGAATGATCTGCTGATTGTTCAGTGTTCGGAGAACAAAAAGCTGCTGCTCAGCGAGCACCTGGCCGGGTATGATCTATGCATCGCATACAATGAATTATGGAATGAGACGGTCTCTCCCCAGCAGACTGCCGGTCTGCTGAGCTATGTAAGCGGCGGCGGCGGACTGATCGTCCTGCATACCGGAATCTCACTGGCCAAGCGTAACGAGCTGGCGCAGCTGATCGGCGGCAGATTTACCGGTCATCCGCCTTATGCTCCGCTGAACTTCAAAGTGCTGGAGCATGATATTACTGAGGGTATTGAAGATTTCCAGCTTGATGAGGAGCCGTACACCTTTGACTTCGATCCGTTTACGGACAAGACCATATTGCTCGAGTATGAAGCAGAAGGTGAAATGCGGCCGGCGGCCTGGTGCCACAGCTTCGGGCTTGGGCGGGTGGTTTTTCTGATGCCTGGTCATCATGAGCCTTCCTTCACCCATCCGGCGATCCGTCAGCTGATCCTCCGGGCAGCCACCTGGGCAGCACGGATTCCCAGATAATGATCCTGACAACGGGCTTCAGCTGCCTTAAGCTTTGTGAAATTGCCCGCTAAAGGGTATACTTTATCCATAACTGGAATCATTGGGAGGAAAGTGCGATGAGTGATTTGTTCAAGAAAGCAATCTCATTAGGAGTAGGCCTCACCATTGTCAGCAAGGAAAAGGTAGAGAAGGTAGTCGAAGAACTGGTGAAAAAGGGCGAGCTTGCGCCGTCCGAATCCAAGGCTCTGGTGGACCGGCTTGTGGAGCGGGGCGAGGAAGAGCGCGGAATGTTCAAGTCTGCGATTCATGAACAGGTTGAGCGTGTGCTGAAAGAGCTTAAAATCCCTGTTCAGAGTGACGTTGCCGAGCTGGAAGCACGGATTGCGGTCTTGGAACGCCGTGTGGCCGAACTGGAAGGCACTCCTTCCCCGGAGGAGACATTGCCGGAAACGCGTACGGATTAAATGGCGGTACGCATAAGACATGCCGGACGGTACCGGTCTATTGCCATGGCGCTCATGCGTCATGGCTTCGGTTATATGGTGGAGGAACTCGGCCTCTACCATCTGCTGTCCCTTCCGCGGCGGATGATTACCCAGGAGGTTCACGAGAGTCTGACGCTGGGAGAGCGGATTCGCCGGGTGCTGGAGGATTTGGGGCCAACCTTTGTGAAGCTGGGCCAACTGGCCAGTACCCGATCTGATCTGTTACCCGATTCCATTATTCAGGAACTGGTGAAGCTTCAGGACAGTGTCCCTCCGTTCTCGGCGGAAACTGCGCGCAATATTTTGGAGCAAGAGCTTGACCAGTCTATTGATGAGATGTTCAGTTACTTTGAGAATGCCCCGCTCGCTGCAGCTTCCATCGGCCAGGTCCACCGGGCCGTCCTGCATGGAGGACAGAGTGTAGCGGTCAAAATACAGCGTCCTGGTGTCATGCGGACCATGACAAGGGATCTGGAAATTCTTCAGGATCTCAGCGCTCTGGCCGAGAGAAAAATGGACTGGGCGAAACAATACGGACTTACCCGGATGGTCGAGGAATTCTCCCGCGCCTTGCTTGCCGAACTGGACTACGGCCAGGAAGGGCGTAATGCGGAACGGATTGCAGGTCAGCTCGCCGAACAGGATCCGGTCTATATCCCGGCGATTTATTGGGATTACAGTTCTACCCGTATACTCACGATGGAGTATGTCGAAGGTGTCACACTGAACCACCGTGAGGAGCTGCTGCTGAAGGGCGTGAAGCTGAAGGCGCTTGCCCAGCAGCTCGTGGAGATGATGCTGAATCAGATCTTTATTCATGGTTTTTTTCATGCCGATCCCCATCCCGGGAATGTCATGAGGATGGATGACGGCAAGCTGGCACTGATTGATTTCGGTATGGTAGGACGGCTCAGCGAAGAAATGAAGGACAACCTGTCTTCGCTGGTTATCGCGCTGATGCGGAAGAATACCGATTCCATGGTGAGGGCCATTCTGCGGCTGGGTGTAATCCCCGAGGAAGCCGACCGGATGGCGCTGCACGATGATATGGACAGGCTGCGTGAGTCCTATTATGATATTCCCTTCAATCAGGTGAGCATTGGCAAGGCATTGAACGATCTCTTTGGCATCGCCCGCAAGCACCGGCTGGTTATTCCGCCGGACCTGGCGATGCTGGGCAAGACGATGCTGACGCTGGAGGGTGTCGTCGGCAACCTTGATCCAGCCTTCAGCATTGTGCAGATGGCTGAGCCTTTCGGAAGGCGGCTGGTGAGACAACGGTTCAGCGGCAGCCGCCTCCAGCGCAAGATTCTTAGCGGAGCGGCTGATCTTGCAGAAAGTCTGGTGGAGCTGCCTGCCCAGGCCAGACAATTGTCTGCTCTGATTAGCAAGGGTAAGCTTAAGGTGGAGATCGGGCTGCCGGAGCTGAAGGGAGTCGAGCAAAAGCTGAGCCGGGTGGGCAACCGTTTGTCATTCAGCATTGTACTCCTTGCCTTCAGCATTATTATGGCCGGTCTGATTGTCGCTTCCTCGCTGCGCGGAGAGCCCTCTATGCTCTGGGATTTCCCGATTGTTGAGATCGGCTCCGTAATTGCCGCGTTGATGATTCTGTGGCTGCTGTACTCCATCTTCAAGTCAGGGAGATTCTAGCGAATAAATATTCTTAGATAGTGCACACAAACCCTGCTGGATCAAGTACAATATATAGGTTAACTTCTTAATCCTATAAGAAGCTATTCGTAAAGAGTGTAATGGAACGCAAATGGAATGCCGTCTGAATGTCCGGTGGATCGCTGCTGCCCCAGAAACCGAACCTTGGACCGCACATCTGCAGGCAAAGGGCGGCTAGTGAGACGGAAGGGCTCCGGTGACGGGGTTCTTCCGCTTTTGTTTGAAATGGTTCCGTCCGCATAACAGGACGGCAATTCGTTTCTGCTTGAATACGTGGCTATAGGCCGCTGGCGGCAACTGCAACATGCCTACATTACTCCAGAAAATGGATGACTATAGTGTTATGAATTGAACAACATTAAAGAAAATTGTGAGGTGGAGACTATGCCGGGTTTTAAAGAATTAGGAGTATCTGAATTATTGAACGGACTGCTTCAGGGTCAGGGTATTGTGAAGCCTACGCCAGTTCAGGAAGAAGCCATTCCGCCGCTGGTTCAGGGGCTGGACGTTATTGCCAGAGCCAAGACGGGAACAGGGAAGACACTTGCGTTCCTGCTGCCAATTATGGACAAGATCCGTGTGGAGCAGGCGTATCCGCAGGCGCTTATCATGGCACCGACACGCGAACTGGCACTGCAGATTACGGAAGAAGCGCGCAAGCTGGCACGCCATACCGGCGTGAAGATTCTGGCGGTTTACGGCGGTCAGGATGTGGAGAAGCAGCTGCGCAAGCTGGAGGGCGGACGTCATCTGATTATCGGGACTCCGGGCAGATTGCTTGATCATATGAGACGGGGAACCCTCGATCTGAATGGAGTCAAAATGCTCGTTCTGGATGAAGCCGACCAAATGCTGCATATGGGCTTCCTGGAGGATGTGGAGACGATTATTACGGCTGTGCCTTACCGACGCCAGACGATGCTCTTTTCTGCGACGATGCCAGATCCGATCAAGCGGCTGGCCAGTAACTACATGAAAGAGCCGCTGGATATCATTATTAAAAGCGGTTCACCTATTCCGCTGGACAATATCCGCCAGCAGGTCGTGGAATGCTCGGACCGTAACAAGGAAGAGGCGCTGATCGCGCTGATCGAGCGGGACCGTCCGTATCTGGCGATTATTTTCTGCCGGACCAAGCGCCGGGTCTCAAAGCTGAATGAAGCGCTGCAAGCGGCCGGGTATGATTGCGACGAGCTGCACGGCGATTTGTCGCAGGGTAAACGCGAAGCGGTCATGAAGCGGTTCCGCGAAGCTAAGCTGCAGCTTTTGGTTGCTACGGACGTCGCCGCCCGCGGTCTGGACGTTGAAGGCATCACCCATGTCTTCAACTTTGATCTGCCGCTGGATGCGGACAGCTACATTCACCGGATCGGCCGGACCGGCCGCGCAGGCGGCAAGGGACTGGCGATCACGTTCTCTTCGCCGCGCGAACGCGCCGGGCTCGACCTGATCGAGCACGGCATTTCCCAGCGGCTGGACCGCCGCCGGTACGAGAAGGATGAATTCGGCGTAGGCGAATTCACCTCTGTGCAGGCTGGCGGCGGCTCGCCTCGCGGCGGACGCCAGAACGCCGCACCGGAAGCGGCCCGCAGCGGACGCGGCGGGCGCGGCCAGGGGCGCAGCGGCGGAGCGCCGCGCGCTGAAGCCGGAGCACGGCCGGGCGGACGCGGCCGTGGCAAGGAAGCAGGCGGCTGGGGCGCGCCTGCAGAAGGACGCAGCAGCCGCGGCGAAGCGGCTGGCGGCAAGCGCAGCGCCTATGGCGCGGCTGCGCCAAGGGACGGCGGGCCCGCCGGCAAAAGCGCGGCGAAGCCAAGAACGGGCGGCGGCTACGGCAGCTTCGACGCCCGCAGCAACCCGGCTGCAGGTTCTGCAGCCGGTGGGAATGCCGCCGGCCCGCGCGGCGGCAGAGGGGCCGCCGGTTCGGGTGGCGGCCCAAGCAGCGGCTACAGCGCCAATGTCTCGCGTGGCGCGGAAGCCGGAGGCTTCAGCTATGGAGCCTCCAAAGGGGCAGGCTCGGGCAGCGGGTATAACCCGGGCGGCGCTCAGGCCAGCCCTAAGCATAGAGCGAACGTGGCCCGCAGCAATGACGCTGGCGGCTGGAGTTCGGCGGCGCCAGCGAAAGGCGGCGGCTCACGCGGCGGCTCCAAGGGCGGCAAAGGCGGCTTTAGCTCGGGTGGTCGCAGCGGCGGTGGGAATGCCTCATCGCGTGGCGGCCGTGGCAACGGTTCCGGCGGCTCACGCGGGGGCCGCGGCTCGTCCAGATAAAGGCGCTGGATTTCAGTATTGAAACTTGTTACCATAGGACGGTCAGCTTGCGGGCTGACGTTCTGTGGTAACATTTTTTTTTGAATATAAGCATTTACTTGCGGTTGCCTGGTGGCCTGGTTAGTTATTGTTTAAGGTTTTGAAACATTTTGGATACAATGCTTGTCTATAATAAAAGTTGAGTTGTTGTATAGAGCACCGGGTGAAACATTCATAAACATTCTGGGAGGAAACACGGCATATGTCTAAGACTGGAAAAATCGTTATTTTATTCATCATCGTAATCGCTGTGGGCTGGGGAATCGGTAAGTACACCTCACCTTCGCCTTCAGCTTCACAGGAAGAGGGGGCATCTGCTGGCGCGGGCAATGATCTTCAGGCACAGCCAGGCACTGCTCCCGACCCTTCTGCCGTGGCCTCTGAAACTCCGGAGGAGACAGGCGCGGACACGGGGAGCGAGCCTTCAACTGCCCCTGCTGACAAGCCGGACAATTCCGGCAATCAGGCAAGTGCAGAGCCTTCACCAACCGCGACCGATAAACCATCGGATGCAGGCAGCAGTGGTTCAGGCGATCCGTCTGCAGAGCTTACGGCTGCCGAGCCGGAGAGCCTGGAGGCAATCATTAATAAGCAGTACAAGCTTCCGGACGGTTATAAGCCAACTGATCTGGTCTATCCGGACGTGCCGTTTATTTTCTCCGAAAAGATTGAGAAGCGCATGATGCGCAAGGCCGCGGCTACCGCGCTGGAAAAAATGTTCGCAGGAGCCAAGAAAGACGGCGTACACCTGGCCGGGGTTTCCGGCTACCGTTCAGAAGCTACACAGACCCGGCTGTTCAACAATTATGTAGCCAAAGATGGCGAAGAGAAGGCTCGCACTTACAGTGCCGTGCCTGGGCACAGCGAGCATCAGACAGGTTTGGCTATCGACCTTTCCGGCACTGACGGCAAATGTGCCGCAGAGAGCTGTTTTGCCGGAACAGAGGAAGCCAATTGGCTTGCAGCCCATGCAGCGGAGTACGGCTTCATCATCCGTTATCCTGAAGGCAAGCAGGCCATTACAGGATACATGTATGAGCCTTGGCATGTCCGTTATGTAGGCAAGGACATTGCCGCATCCATCGCGGAGAGAGGCATTACGCTGGAAGAGTATTTTGATGCGGTTCCGGTGTCGAAGTAATTGAGTTGTTGAATGTTTACAGGCACTGCAGCCCGCCGCAAGGGGGAGGCAGTGCTTTTTTCTTTGTTGTGGAACGAATCGGAAGTCAAAAGGGTAGCGCGGGGAGCTTCAGGAAGTGAAGTGGAATAAGTACACCTAAATATACGAAAAGGTCTCCTGCAGAGGGAATAGTTGGAGAAAGTATACTTCATTTAAGCGAGTTCATCCGAAAAGATGAAAATCGGTCGGAATAGGTATCCTTTTTCCAACTAACGCTTACGCAGTAGTGGGATGGGACAGCATTAGGTTCACTTTTTCCACTTGGACTTGCCGCCAAATCTAATGAGGCCGTCCAGGCCACTTTGCACCAGAAATCATATAGCGGCTACGCTGTCCTGTTCATAACAAGTAGGCTCTTGTACCAATCTTTATAGCCGCCGATACGCAATTTTGGCCTGTTTCTAAGCCCACTTTAAAATATAAGTTGTTAAAATATCATTCCAAACTACATATAAGTTAGAGGCAGGGAGATACAGCACTCATTATCATTCAATATGGAGTGGAGGAGGAATGAAATGACCAAGCAGATTCAGGCAGATGTTGTTATTATCGGCGGAGGGACGGGAGGTTGTTCGGCCGCCCTGGGTGCTGCCAGATCAGGACGGTCGGTCATAATGACCGAGGAATATGATTGGATCGGCGGACAGCTCACCAGTCAGGTGGTGCCGCCTGACGAGAACCGCTGGATCGAGCAGTTTGGCTGTACGGCAAGCTACCGGACTTATCGCAATGCAGTGCGCGACTATTACCGCAGATTATTTCCGCTCACGGAGCAGGCGCGCGCCCGAGCGGCCCTCAATCCTGGAAATGCCTGGGTCAGCCGGCTCTCTCATGAGCCGCGCACCGCGCTGGCTGTACTCCGGGATATGCTGGCCCCCTATGTGCATAGCGGGCGGCTGCAGATATGGACAGGATACAAGCCCGTGCGGGCGGAGACAGACGGCGATGATGTGATTTCGGTAACGGTATGCGGTCAGGATGGGGATAAGTTGGTCCTGACCGGCAGCTACTTTTTGGATGCGACTGAAGAAGGAGATGTGTTGCCGCTGGCAGGCGTAGAGTACGTAACGGGTGCCGAGTCCGCTGCAGAGACCGGGGAAAGGCACGCGCTTGCGGGTCCTGCGGATCCGCAGGATATTCAAGCGTTTACGCATTGTCTGGCAGTGGACTATACCGCGGGTGAAGATTATACGATTGCCAAGCCACGGGAATATAACTTTTGGAGAAGCTACCAGGCCGATTTTTGGCCTGCTCCGCAGCTCAGCTGGACCGTTCCTTCCCCTTCGACGCTAACGCCTGTAACCTACGTGCTCTTACCGGAGGAGGGGGCGAATCCGCTGTTTACTTACCGTAGACTGGCAGACCGCAGCAATTTTCAGCCGGGGGTCTACAAGACAGACCTCAGTGTGGTCAACTGGCCGCAGAATGACTATTGGCTTGGGTCGATTATTGACGTTTCTCCCAGAGAAAGGCAGCGCCACCTGGAGAGCGCAAAGCAGCTCAGTCTTTCCCTGCTGTACTGGATGCAGACGGAGGCACCGCGCAAGGATGGCGGCATAGGTTATCCCGGCCTGCGTCCACGTCCAGATGCTACGGGGGCGCCGCATGGCCTTGCGCAAGCTCCATATATTCGGGAAGGACGGCGAATCCGGGCGGAATTCACTGTCCTTGAGCAGCATCTCAGTCCGGCCGATCGCCCGGACGGCCGGGCTGAGAAATACCCGGATACGGTTGGTATTGGCAGTTACCGGATTGATCTTCACCCCAGTACAGCGCTGCGGACCTTTATCGACATTCCTTCGCTGCCGTTCCAGATTCCACTGGGAGCGCTGATCCCGATTCGGGTGAACAACCTGATCGCTGCTGCCAAAAACATTGGGACCACGCATATCACCAACGGCTGCTACCGGCTTCATCCGGTGGAATGGAATATTGGAGAGGCTGCCGGTATGCTGGCTGCATACTGTCTGGATAACGGGATTACACCCCGTGAGGTACGGAATTCTCCCCAGCAGCTGAGCAGCTTCCAGACCCGCCTGCGCAATAACGGCTTTGAGCTGGAGTGGCCGTCCATAGGCGTAGTCTAGGCTGGACAAGGGACGAAGCCGGCCAGTATTTCTGTGTTTTCTGTGTATTAGGGATTGGCGGAAAAGTCTTCACCTGCTGTGGCTGCCTTCACCAGTGAAGGCAGCCATCTCCCGTTGATTCATCTGTCTGACCCATGGTTAAGTAGTGGGAAACCATGAATTTTCCAGCGGAAGGGGAATTTCAGATGTCGGAACATAATCATGTTGTAGATAAGGACGGAAATGTTGCGCTAGGCAAAGTGAATGAAGCCCTGGACCGGATTGACCCTGAACAAAAGGAAGTCATCTTGAACAATTTTGAGGATTTCAAGGCCTATTTAGGAAAGCGTATTCATCTGGCTCGGAAGATAGGTCTGGGTGAAGAGCAGCTGGCGGTGGCGGCGGAAAAAATAGCCGACTATCTGGCTGACCATGAAGAACCCCGCAATAGTGAGGAGAAGCTGCTGCAGGAGCTGTGGAAGGTGGGCAGCAAGGAAGAACGCCACCGGTTGGCTCATATGCTGGTGAAGCTGGCCCGGTGAGCCGGTCAGGTGCTACGGTACCGGCATCTCAAAGCATAGGCTTGAAGAATCCGCCCCGCAACGGGGCGGATTCTTGCTGAATGAGAGGATCCGGGAATAGTGGGGAAGGCGCGGGCACCGGGATGCTATACTGGAGGAAGCAAATGATAACCAACAGTTTATTCATCCCATTACCTGACTTGGAGATGCTCAGTCTATGAAATTAAGCATTTTGGATCAATCACCGGTCTCTGAGGGTTGCACGCCCGCCGAGGCAATCGCCCAGACCGTAAGCCTTGCCAGAGAGGCTGACAGGCTGGGCTATCACCGTTTCTGGGTCTCCGAGCATCATGCCGCACGCGGACTGGCTGGTTCAAGTCCCGAGGTGCTGATGGCCCATCTGGCTGCAGTAACCTCAACGATCCGCATTGGTTCGGGAGCCGTGCTGCTCCCTCATTACAGCGCGTACAAGGTAGCCGAGAATTTTCGGGTACTCGAAGCGTTATATCCCGGTCGCATCGATCTTGGAGTGGGCAGAGCCGCAGGAGGCGGGGCGCTTGCTGCAAGAGCGCTTCAGGAGAACCGGACAGGAGGGGCGGATCTTTACGAATTGCAGATCAGGGACCTGCTCAGCTATCTGTACGGCGGTCCGGATGCCGCACACCGTTTTGCCGGGCTGGAGACCAGTCCGCAAGTCAGCACAGCACCGGAGCTCTGGCTGCTCGGGTCCAGCAAGGAGAGCGCTGCTCTTGCTGCGAGACTGGGCACCCGCTTCGCCTATGCCAGGTTCATTAATGGTGACGGAGGCGGACAGGCGGTACAGTCCTTTCGGCGAAGCTTCCACCCGTCCTCCGCAGCCACTGCTCCACGGGCGCTGGTGTCGGTGTTTGCCGTCTGTGCCGGAACTTCCGCAGAGGCGGACCGGCTGGCTGCCAGCATGGATTTGTCGCTGGTTCTGCTGGAGAAAGGCCATGTCTCGACAGGCACACCTTCAGTAGAAACCGCTCTGGACTACACCTATACACCGTACGATCGCTTTCGGATTGAGGAGAACCGCAGGCGGACGGTCCTGGGATCGCCGGAGGAGGTGCGGCAGCAGTTTATCGCGCTCATGGAGGAATACTGCTGCGAGGAGATTATGTTCGCCATGCCGATGCATGGCTTTGAGGCTAAGCTGAAATCTCTACGGCTGATTGCCCGCGCCTGCGGATTGTCCCGAACGGAAGGAGATCATTAGCTTGTCCGGGCACATTGCCTATATTTTGTATTCCTCCGGCAATAAGGTAAGATGAAGGATGGCTGTACAGTGCATAGCCGGTTGATCAATCCACGGATGAAGGGAAGGATGCAGAATGTCTATTTACAGTTTTGCCGGGGTGAAACCATCGGGTACGGAAGTACCTTTCAAGGATTATGAAGGCAAGGTGCTGCTGATTGCCAACACGGCCAGCAAATGCGGACTTACACCACAGTACGGTGAATTGCAAAAGCTCTATGAGCAGTACGGAGACCAAGGGCTTGTCGTATTGGGTTTTCCCTGCAACCAATTTGCCGGCCAGGAGCCGGGAACCAGTGAAGAAGCGGAAGAGTTCTGCCAGATTAATTATGGCGTGAAGTTCCCTGTTTTTTCCAAAGTAGATGTGAACGGACCGGATGCCAGTCTGCTCTTTCAGTATTTGAAGGGCCAGCAGCCGGGTGATGGCGAGAGCAGTGACATCCAGTGGAACTTCACCAAATTTCTCGTGGACCGCAGCGGCAATGTGGTAGCCCGTGTGGAGCCGAAGGAATCACCGGAAGGCATGAAGGCACAGATCGAAGCCTTGCTCTAAGATGCGCATTTTTTTCGAATCCTAGCCGCTTAGCTGTCTTTTATAAATTGAATGTATACCTACACCCTCTGAATGACGGCATTTGCTGTGTTTAGGGGGATTTTTCAGTTACGGCTTATGAAAATTATCCTTGACGCTTTTCAAAGACACTGTATTCTTTGAAGAGGAATAGGTAATCATGGGGAATTGCATAAAGGGCATAATGAAGCAGGATAATAACGGTAGGAGGGTCTTAAAAAGGCATGAGGTTAATTACAGAGGTGGCATCGGCAGCAGGGATTCATGAGGAACATCTGGAGCTGTACGGCAAATATAAAAGCAAGCTGTCGCCATCCCTTTGGGATGAGCTTAAGCACAAACAGGACGGAAAGCTGGTGCTGGTTACCGCAGTGAATCCGACCCCGGCAGGCGAAGGCAAAACGCTGACAACGATTGGATTGTCCCAGGCGCTGAATGCGGCGGGAATCAAGACCGTAGCTGCGTTGCGCGAACCATCGCTCGGTCCATGTCTGGGCATGAAAGGCGGAGCAACAGGCGGAGGCAAGGCGCAGATTGTTCCGGCGGACGAGATCAACCTGCATTTCACGGGCGATATACATGCGGTAACTTCGGCGCATAATCTGCTGTCGGCCATGATTGACAATCATATTTTCCAGGGCAATGCGCTGGGTCTTGACCCTCAGCGTATAGTCTGGAAACGTGTAATGGATATGAATGACCGCAGCTTGCGCAGTATTGTGACCGGCCTCGGCGATGGTAACGGTACGGTGCGGGAGAGCGGATTCCAGATCACGACTGCCTCAGAAATTATGGCCGTGCTGTGTCTGTGTGACGATCTTGCCGATCTCAAAAACCGGCTCGGCCGCATGCTGGTCGGATATGACCAGTTGGGGCAGCCGGTGACGGCAAAAGAAATCGGAGCAGTAGAAGCCATGGCTGCGCTGCTGAAGGAAGCCGTGAAGCCTAATCTGGTGCAGACACTGGAAGGTACACCGGTTATCGTGCACGGCGGACCATTTGCCAATATCGCGCACGGCTGCAGCAGCGTAATCGGTACCCGTTATGCCTTGAAGCTGGGTGATGTGGTGGTGACTGAAGCGGGGTTCGGTGCGGATCTGGGCGCTGAGAAGTTCATGGATATCAAATGCCGCCAAGCCGGACTCACTCCCGCGGCAGCTGTGCTGGTAGTGACGGTGAAATCGCTGAAATACAATGGCGGTGTCCGTAAAGATGAGCTGTACACAACCAACCGGGCAGCTTTGCTCTCCGGTATTGCCAACATGGAGCGTCATATTGAGAATTTGGGCAAATTCGGCGTTCCAGTGCTTGTGGCGCTTAATCACTTCGAGGGTGATGCCCCTTCGGAGATTAACGATGTCCTGGAGGCTTGCCGCCGTCTGGGTGTGCCGGCAGCCACTTCCAAAGTATGGGCGGAAGGCAGCGCCGGGGGGCTTGAACTCGCACTGGAGCTGAAGAAGCTCTTGGAACAGGGAGAAGGCGAGCCCTCGGCTTTCGCTCCTTTGTATGAGGACAATCTGGACATTCCGGCCAAAATCAATAAAATCGTTACCGAAATCTACCGCGGAGCTGAAGTGTCCTTCTCGCCGGCAGCGAAGCGCAGCCTGAACATTATAGAGAAGCTCGGTCTGCAGCAGCTTCAGGTTTGTATGGCGAAGACTCCATACTCATTCTCAGACCAGCCAAGACTGCTGGGAGCACCCGAAGGCTTCACCATGGGCGTCCGCGATATTACGTTGTCGCTTGGAGCGGGTTTTGCGGTGGTCATCACCGGCAATATGGTCACTATGCCTGGACTTCCGGCCAAGCCGGCGGCAGAGGGTATACAGGTAGACGAGGATGGCGTTATTAACGGCTTGGAATAAATCAAAGTCATCTTGATTCAAGACTTCAGCCCCCGTATCTCTGCAACTTAAGCAGAAGTATGGGGGCTTTGCTGCGTGACTTGCCGGCTAGACGGTTCCCTGCTCCTTCCTCTTCCCTCCAGACATAATGTACTTGCCCGGGGGGAAACTAATGCGGACGCACCGAGAAATAAGGGGGTTATAAATCCGTATCAAATGTGAACAATGTGAGAAAAATCACAAAAAGGGCTTGTAATGTGAGAAAAATCACAATATAATCAACGCATAAAGTGAAATTAATCACATACAAACACAAATAAATGGAATGCCCAATTTGGAGGAGGAACAAACCATGAAAGTAGCAGTCGTAGGATGTACCCATGCCGGAACCGCGGCAATCGTCAACACCGCCCAGCTTTACCCTGATGCCGAGATTACCGTGTATGAACGCAATGATAATATTTCTTTCCTGTCATGCGGGATCGCGCTTTATGTGGGTGGAGTCATCAAGGACCCGCAGGGGCTGTTCTACTCATCGCCGGAGAAGCTTGCGGAGCTTGGCGTTAAGACGAACATGCGTCACGAAGTTATCGGGATTGATACAGAACGCAAAACACTGCGTGCCCGCAATCTGGCGACAGGCCAGGAATTCGATGACTCCTATGACAAGCTGATCATGACCACCGGCTCATGGCCGATTGTTCCCAAGCTGGAGGGCATGGAGCTTGACGGTATTCTCCTCTCCAAGAACTACAATCATTCCAACACCATCATCGAAAGAGCACAGCAGGTGGACAGAATCACTGTTGTCGGCGCCGGGTATATCGGAGTTGAGCTGGTGGAGGCATTTCAAATGAACGGCAAGCAGGTTACGCTGATTGACGGCGAGGACCGTATCCTGAGCAAATATCTGGATGAAGAATTCACCACGCCTATCCAAAAATCGCTGGAGGATCACGGAATCACTCTTGCACTCGGCGAGAAGGTTAGCTCGTTTGCAGGAGAGAATGGCAAAGTGACCAAGGTGATCACCAGCAAAGGCGAGCATGAGACAGATCTGGTTATCCTTTGTATCGGATTCCGTCCGAATACCGAACTGCTGAAGGGTAAAGTGGATATGCTGCCTAACGGCGCAATTATTGTCAACGACTATATGCAGACCAGCCTTCCGGACATCTATGCTGCTGGTGACAGCTGTGCAATTCATTATAATCCAACCGGCAAACATGCTTACATTCCGCTGGCCACCAACGCTGTACGCATGGGAACGCTGGTAGCCCGCAATCTGGTATCGCAGACGATTCCATACATGGGTACACAGGGAACCTCGGGAATTAAGATTTATGAAGATAATATTGCCGGAACCGGGCTGACAGAGGATGCCGCTATTGCAGAAGGTATGGATATCGAGAGTGTACTGTTGACTGACAACTATCGTCCTGAGTTCATGCCAACCTTCGAGCAGGTGCAGCTAAAAGTGGTCTTTGACCGCTCGACCCGCCGCATTCTCGGCGCACAGATCATGTCCAAGATGGATCTGACGCAGTCGATCAATACCGTGTCGGTGTGCATCCAGAATAAAATGACTGTTGATCAGCTGGCCTTCATCGATTTCTTCTTCCAACCGCACTACAACAAACCTTGGAATTTCTTGAATACTGCGGGACTTCAAGCCCTGCCTACAGCAGTTGCCCGCAAGGAAATTGTAACAGTCTAAACCTTAGGCCATCCCCATTAGCCGGTGCCGATTTTGTGGCTCCGGCTTTTTGCTGTGCTCCGGCATTTTTGGAGAAACGGACGCCGACTTCTTCAGGAAAGGGTGAATCCGTTTCTTTTTACATAAAAATATTCCCCAGCGGATGCTTATGTGGTAAATTTGACATGTCAGTGAAAACTTTCACTTAGTTTTTGCAAGAGTGATATTTATCACGTAAATGTGTTAGTTGACACGCTACAATGGCATAAAGGAACAAATTTTAAGTAATTAGAAGGGGATAGGAATCATGGCTTATAACAAACCACAGGGGATTGCCGAAGTCACGGTAGAGAACGGAATTAAGAAGGCACATAATCCACTCAGTTCCGTACTTATTCTAGGCTTCTTGGGGGGAGCGTTCATCGCGCTCGGATTTTTGCTGGACATTCGCGTTATCGCAGGCGCACCGAAGGAATGGGGCTCTATCGCTAACTTTATCGGTGCTTCCGTGTTCCCGGTAGGTCTGATCCTGGTGCTGCTGGCCGGAGGGGAACTGCTGACCGGTAATATGATGGCTGTGCCGCTGGCTTTTATGGCGAAGAAGATTTCGCTATGGGAAATGTTCAAGAATCTGGTGCTGATTACAATCAGTAATTTCGCCGGTGCCTTGTTCGTCGCTTATTTCTTCGGCCACGTTGTTGGCCTCACTGCAGATGGCGTGTATCTGGATAAACTGGTGGATATGGCCGGACACAAGATTGATGCCACCTTCCTGCAGGCCTTTGTTTCCGGTATCGGTTGTAACTGGCTCGTTGCTCTAGCGGTATGGCTCTCTTACGGAGCGGATAATTTCAGCGGTAAAATCCTCGGGATCTGGTTTCCGACCATGGCGTTTGTAGCTATCGGCTTCCAGCACGTTGTAGCTAATATGTTCCTTATCCCTGCTGCTATTTTTGAAGGTCACTTTACCTGGTCCCAGTATTTCGGCAATTTCGCTCCGGTCTGGCTGGGCAACCTCACAGGCGGCGCCATCTTTGTCGCTTTCGCATACTGGATGGCTTACCTGCGCAAAGCGCCAGCAGCTGTTCAATCGGTGGAAGGTATTTCTGCTGCCGGTGTGAAAAAACACGCATAAAATACTTCCGTTCTGCATGGCCGGACGGTTATATCGACACTCCCCGAATGTTTCGGGGAGTGTTTTTTGTATCTTAGGCAACACAAAATTCGCCGTGCATATCCGACTCGGGGGAACGAAATCGGGATCACGGCGAATTCATAGGGAGTGTTTCATATGCTCTATTACCCTGGCATAGTTGGAACGAATCAGTTTGTTTTCGCCTATTTTCTTTACGTGGAACAGGTGCGGTTATAGAATATACATATTCAAGTGACAAGGGGGGACTAACGCCCATGAGTTACAGCGGAGATGGGATTTTTCCGGCGGTATGTCCGCTGGATTGCCCCGACACATGCGGACTTCTAGTGCATAAGCAGGATGGTAAAATCATAAAAGTGGAAGGCAACCCCGAGCATCCGGTGACCAAAGGGGCGATCTGCAACAAGGTACGACATATGGCGGAACGGGTGCACCACCCCGAACGTCTGTTGCAGCCTCTGCGTCGTACAGGACCGAAAGGGAGCGGTTCTTTTACACCGATCAGCTGGGAAGAGGCCATCGGCGAAATCGCCGGCCGTTTCAAGGAACTGTCCGGTACCTATGGGCCGGAAAGCATTCTTCCGTACAGCTTCTATGGCAATATGGGTGTGCTCAGTGTGGACGGGATGGACCGGAGATTTTTTAATGCGCTCGGTGCAAGTCGTCTGGAGCAGGGCATTTGCAGTGCGGCAGGCACTGCTGGCTGGAAATATACGATGGGATTCAATGGCGGGACAAGCCCCGAGGATACGGTCAATGCCGATCTGATTATTGTCTGGGGCGGCAACATTGTCAGCACGAACATGCATCAGGTCGTCTATGCCGAGCAGGCCCGCAAACGGGGGGCGAAGGTGGTTGTGATCGATGTGCACCGCAACCGTACGGCGCAGTGGGCAGACTGGTTCCTGCCGCTGTATCCCGGCACAGATACAGCCCTCGCACTCGGGATGATGCATGTCCTGTTCAGGGATGGCATGACGAATGAAGCATTTATGGAGCGTTATACAACCGGACACACGGAGCTGCGCGAGCATGTGCTTGCGTACCCGCCTGAACGGGTCGCAGAGATTACTGGCATTGCGGCGGCAGATATCGAGAAGCTGGCCAAGCTATACGGCGAAGCTAAGGTATCACATATCCACATCGGCAATGGCCTGCAGCACCACGATAATGGGGGTATGAATGTGCGCACGATTGCTTGTCTTCCGGCACTTACAGGTGCTTGGCTGAAGACCGGAGGCGGAGCGATCAAGTCAAACGGGGGCTATACCGCAACGAATGCCCGCGCACTGACGCGTCCTGATCTGCGTCCAAACCGCGGGACGCGCACGATCAACATGAACCGGATCGGTGAAGCGCTGGAGATGAAAGAGCAGCCGGTAATGGGCATGTTCGTCTACTGCTGCAATCCTGTAGTGGTGGCTCCCGATGCGGATCGTGTGCGCAAGGGATTTGCCCGCGAGGATTTGTTCACAGTAGTGCATGATCTGTTTATGACCGACACGGCTCTCTATGCCGATATCCTATTGCCTGCAACCTCCACGTTTGAGAATGTGGATCTGTACGGATCGTATTGGCATCATTATATGCAGCTTCAGGAGCCTGTGCTGGATGCGCCGGGCGAATGCAAGAGCAATATGGAGGTCTTCTCGCTGCTTGGCCGGGCGATGGGCTTTGATGCAGCAGCTTTCAGCGATTCCGAATATGATATGATCCGTCAGGCGCTGGATTATCCGCGCAATCCCTATATGAACGGGGTCACGCTGGAGCGGCTGGCGGTTGAACGGTTCGTGAAGCTGGATATGTCGCCGCAGGCGGATTATTTGGAACAACTGCCGACACCATCCGGCAGAATCGAGCTCTATTCCAAGGCCATGGAGCTGGCGGGGCTGCCTCCGCTGCCAACATACATGCCGCTGAAGGAAGGCTATGACGGTCAGCGGCTACCTCAGCCGGGGACGCCGTATCCCCTGATGTTCGTTTCGCCGCCGAACCATAATTTCCTGAATTCCACCTTCTCCAATGTGGAGAAGCACCAGCGCATGGAGAAGCGGCCGACGTTGCAGATTCATCCCGTAGATGCGGCGGCAAGAGGCATTGCAGACGGCGACGAACTGACCGTGTATAACGGCAGAGGCGCTATTGAGCTGTGGGCAATGGTAACGGACAAGATGCTTCCGGGCACCGTGATCAGCCAAGGGCTGTGGTGGGAAGGCAAGGGACGCAGACAGAGGGTTAACGTGCTGACACCGGACCGGCTGAGTGATATGGGCAATGGGGCCACTTTTTTCTCAGCAACGGTAGAAGTGAAGCGAAGCGGGGAAGCGCAGCCTGCAGGAGAATCTGTGTAATTTGAAAGGAAATTGAATGGAAAGTGTTTGCTCAGGTGACGCGCCAATGCGTCAGTTCATATGCTTGCTCTTGACCCTGTTTTGGGATGATACTGGATGGATTAATGACACATAGTTAACAGGGGATGAAAGACAAAATATGAAGTTTTTGCAAGGATATCCTAAGGAAGTCAAAGTATTTCTCATTGCCAGCTTGATCAACGCAACCGGCAGCGCGCTCATGTGGCCGCTTGTGACCATGTATGTATACGATGAGCTCGGCCGCAGTATGAAAGATGCCGGTATCGTACTGCTTGTTCAGGCACTCGGCGGGATTGCCGGCCAGCTGCTGGGTGGCTCTCTCTATCATAAGGTCGGCGTTAACCGCCTGATTGTGGGGGCTCTCGCCTTGACTGCCTTGTCCTTATTCTTCATTCCTGCGGCAAGCAGCAACTGGCATTTGTTCATCGTCTTGATGGGATTATTCGGATTATTCAACTCGCTGTCTCTGCCGGCAATCCAGGCATTTGTCGGATTCCGCTTTGCCGAGCAGCGTGCGGAGCTGTTTAACATCATCTATGTTTGTAATAATATAGGAGTAGCCATCGGAACGTCACTTAGCGGCTTTCTGGGCAATTATATGCTTAGTTTTGTACTGAACGGAGTGACCTCGGCGGTGTTTGCCGTATTTTTCTTTTTTTATTTGCGCAAGGTGGGAACAGCATCACCGGATGAGCAGCACCTGAGAAAACAACCTCAGCATGAACAATCCGGCTGGAGGCTTATGGGCCACACGCGGATTTATCTGTTCATGGCCATTGGTTCGATGTTTCTGCTGATCGGGAATTCGATCTGGAATGCCGGCGTATCACCGTTCATTATCTCGGAAGGCTGGCCGAAGCAGACCTACGGCTTCCTGTGGACGCTGAACGGAATTCTGATCTTCGCCGCGCAGCCGCTGGTCAGCCTGATCAAACGCTGGTTCGCGGCAACCTCAACGGCGCAAATGACAGCAAGTGCCGTGTTCTATCTGGCCGGCTATGCAGTGATCCTGCTTATGCCAAGCTATCCGGGCCTGCTGCTGGCGATGGTGCTGGCTACACTTGGAGAGATGCTGATCTCCCCTGCCATGCCTTCGTTCATCTCAGACCATTCCGGCCACAGTGCACCATTCTACCTGGGGCTCAGTGGTGGAATCGGCGCGGTTGGCAGAGTGATCGGGCCTTATCTGCTGGGCGTCCAGTTTGATAGCGGAGGACTTGCGCCGACGGGGTGGCTGGCCTGCGGGATGGCTGTTCTGTCGGTTGGGTTCTTTGGATTCCATGCATACATCAACCGCATGTCCCGTACACTGGAACGGGATGCGGCATAAATCTGCAAGTGGGAATCCGTCATTGAACACGGTAGCCCGTTTCCGGGTGAATAGAGTAAGGCAAGGGGTGTAAAAGCGATGCAACAACTGAACAGGGATGCCTTTACAATCCGGCCCTCGGAAATCAAGGATGCCCGGGAGCTGATTGTTCTTGATAATATGATCTGGACCGAGGATACAACACCCGGACCGTTAATGTGGCGCTCGCGCGAGGATTATCTGATGCATGCCCCTCCCGGTTCGCAGCTGGTGGCTCTGCAGGATGGAGAATTGTGCGGCTATGTTGGCTTTGGTTGTCCCAGCGGTATGGAGAGTAACCGCCATGTGTGTGAGGTCAATATCGCCGTTCACCCCCGTTTTCAGAGACAGGGTATTGGGCGCGAGCTGATCCAGGCGATCAAAAGCCATGCGGCAGAGAATGGAATTCGCAAATTGCGGCTGCGTGTGCTGTCCTGTAACGAACCTGCGCTTGCATTTTACCGCAAATGCGGGTTCGTGGAAGAAGGCCGTCTCCATGAGGAGTTCTATCTCCGCGGACGTTATGTAGATGAAGTCTTTATGAGCTGCAAGCTGATTGGAGGGAATACGAATGGAAGTCATTTCGCTTAATGTAGGCAAGCCCAAGACCGTGGATTACAGGGGCAAACCGCTGGAAACAGGCATTTACAAACTGCCGGCAGCCGGTAGGATGCAGCTTCATTCGGAAGGGTTCGACGGAGACGGACAAGCGGACCTTGTGAATCACGGCGGTCCCGATAAGGCAGTGTGCGTGTATCCCTTTGAGCATTATGCTTATTGGGAGGAGTGGCTGGGCAAGAAGCTGGAGTATTCTGCGTTTGGCGAAAATATCACAGCCAGCGGCCTGCTGGAGACGGAGGTCTGCATCGGCGATGTGTACGAGATGGGTTCGGCTCTGCTGCAGGTTAGCCAGCCGCGTTTTCCGTGCTACAAGCTGGCGCAAAAACACGGACCCGCCGATATGCCGGCCCAGGTGTTGAAAACCGGATACAGCGGCTTCTACTTCCGTGTACTACGTGAGGGTCAGGTGGCCGCTGGCGACCCAATCATCAAACGGGAAAACGGCGAGGGCAGCTTTCCCGTCAAGCAGGTGCTCTATCTCATGGAGCACGGACGCAAGGTCAAGACTGGTTTGGCAGAGCTTGCCCGGCTGGAGACCCTGTCTGCTGTGACGCGGGCGAAATTCCAGGGCTGGCTGGATGCGGAGGAGAGCTAGAGCGTCCGTGCTGTTATTGCCGGAGCTTAAGACGAATGTCCGGCTTTAATCATGCACGGCGTATGCAAGGATTCCGTCCATACGGTTTAATATTTGAAAAGTGTCCAGGCAGATCAAACCCCCGGGGGAATCCTCCGGGGGTTTGGGTATTGCAGTTAGGTTCAAACCCAAGCATAGGCCTTTCATTCCAACGAGCTTGCACCTTCCGTACCGCGTACTGAAGCACCAAACCTGCTCTTTCCGCATCACGTACTGTATCAGGACACCTATACTTTCCGTACTGCTTTCCGTCCTAGCAGCCTCCACTCCACTTTCTCACCCCAGCAGCTTCCACTCACTGCGCAGCAGGCCATAGACAGCGTGGTTCACATAGCCGGCCGGGAGCTTCTCCGCCTGGCGGATGACTCCCTCGAATATGAAGCTCAGCCGTTCAGGTATGGCCCGGCTTGCCCGGTTTCCGGTGGCACAGCGGATTTCGACGCGGTTCAGATCCATTTCGAGCAGTGCGTAATCCACGAGGACCCGGCAGGCGCTGGTCATGTAGCCTTTGCCTTCATAGCCTTCGCCGAGCCAGTAACCGATGCCGACCGAGCGGTTGTGCCAGTCAATCTCGTGGTATCCGATGATACCGGCCAGCTCGCCCCGGACCCACAGTCCGGCGGAGAAACCGCCGTTCTCACTGGCCTGCTTTACGGAATTTTTGATAAATGTCTCCAGATGAGCCTGCTCCGTCACCCCGTCAACCCAAGGCAGCCACTGTCTGAGGCGGGTGCGCGAGCGCTCCACCAGCGCGAACATGTGGCGTGCATGCTCAGGCATCAGCAGCTTCAGCGTAAGCTCTTCATCAATGACATAATTGAACATGAGGCTACCCCCTCTGCGGCACAAGGATTAGCGTTTCTTCCATTCCAATGCGTAAATGTCTTCCTCCAGCGATTGCATCCGCTCACCTACCAGTGTGCGGCAGTCGCCCAGTGCTCCGTTATAAATCGCCGGGCCCAGCTCCTGCAGGAAGAATTCCAGCAGGCTGTCCGCCGCCAGATGACCGATAGTTTCACCGCGCTCGGCCTCGAAGTAGGCCTGGATATTCCCGGTAATGATCTCCCGCTGTTCTTTGGGCAGCTTGATCGGCTTCATGAATGAGTCCCCCTCTATTAGATTTACAGATATATACACCCATAATCCTCATGCTACTCCATAGCTGTGAAATAAGTCAAAGCACCCCGTAAAAACAGGCCTCTGAAGCTGGACCTCCCAGCCGTTTCTTCTTGACTTTTATTGAACATTCCCCGGTTAACGGGTATATTAGTAGGAAACATGTTCATACAAGGAAGTAGTAATATTACAGAATGAAAGGTTGATAACTGTGGAGAACCGTGGAACACCCTCCAATTTCATCAAGAATGTCATTACCGAAGATCTGAGCTCGGGAAAAGTGAAGGAAGTGGTCACCCGCTTCCCGCCGGAACCGAACGGTTATTTACATATCGGGCATGCCAAAGCGATCTGGATTAATTTTACCCTGGCTGATGAATTCGGCGGCAAGACCCACCTGAGATTCGACGACACCAATCCGCTCAAAGAGGATACGGAATACGTGAACTCTATTCAGGAGGATGTGAAGTGGCTCGGCTATGAATGGGAAGAGCTGCGTTTTGCTTCGGATTACTTCGGGGAAATGTACGAAAGAGCAGAGCTGCTGATTCAAAAAGGCAAAGCTTACGTGGACGACCTTACAGCTGAGCAAATCCGTGAGCATCGGGGTACGCTGACCGAGCCGGGAGTGAACAGCCCGTACCGGGAGCGCGGAATCGAAGAGAACCTGGATCTGTTCCGCCGCATGCGGGCAGGGGAATTCAAGGATGGCGAAAAGGTGCTGCGCGCCAAAATCGACATGTCCGCCCCTAACATCAACCTGCGCGACCCGGTCATTTACCGGATTTCCCATTCTCATCATCATAATACGGGCGATGCATGGTGCATCTATCCGATGTACACCTTTGCGCATCCGCTTGAGGATGCTATTGAGCATGTGACACATTCGCTCTGCTCCCTGGAGTTTGAGGACCAGCGGCCATTCTACGACTGGGTGGTAGCCGAATGCGAAATGCCGGCTTCCCCGCATCAATACGAATTCGGGCGCCTTAATCTCGCCCAGACGGTCACGAGTAAGCGCAAGCTGAAGCTGCTGGTGGATGAAGGCCATGTTGACGGCTGGGACGATCCGCGCATGCCGACGATCTCCGGGCTCCGCCGCCGTGGATATACGCCGGAAGCGATCCGCAGCTTTGTGCATGAGACTGGTATTTCTAAGAGCCAGGGTCTGGTGGACCTGCAAATGCTGGAGCACTTCATCCGTGAGGATCTCAAGCTGACGGTACCACGGACCATGTCGGTGCTGCGGCCACTGAAGGTGGTCATTACCAACTATCCTGAAGGCCAAACAGAATGGTTCGAAATTGAGAACAATGTGGAGAATGAGGCCATGGGCACCCGCCAAATTCCGTTCTCCCGTGAGATCTATATTGAGCGTGACGACTTCATGGAGAACCCGCCGAACAAGTATTTCCGTCTGTTCCCCGGCAATGAAGTGCGCCTGAAGAATGCTTATTTCATCAAATGTACGGATTTCATCAAGGATGAGAACGGCGAAGTTGTCGAGCTGCATTGTACGTACGACCCGGAAACCAAGAGCGGCAGCGGCTTCACCGGCCGGAAGGTAAAGGGAACGCTGCACTGGGTGGATGCCAGCCAAGCTGTGCCGGCAGAATTCCGCCTCTACGAGCCACTGATTTCCGCCGAGGAGGCGGACCAGGAGGCTGAAGTCGAAGGCATGGAGTCTTCCGCCGACAAGCCGGAACCAACCTTCCTGGATCAGTTGAATCCGAAATCTATCGAGATCCTCCATGGCTTTGTGGAGCCGGGGCTGAAGGACAGTGTAGCGCAGGACAAGTTCCAGTTCTTCCGTCATGGATACTTCAACGTGGACAGCAAATATTCGGCACCGGATCACCTGGTATTCAATCTTATCGTTTCCCTCAAAAGCTCGTTCCAGCCTGCCAAATAAGGCTGAAGCATCTGCAATGCCGCAAGGGGGTGCCTGGAGTCATGAAATGACGGGGGAGCCCCTTTGCTTTGGGGCGGAAGGGCGGAATCAAAGGTAGAAATACCTTTGAATGAGCCAAACAGGTGAAGTAGAGCCGAATCAAAGGTAGAAATACCTTTGGATGAGCAGGAGCAGCAGTTGACTAAAAATAAAAAGCAGCGATCATCCAGCCAAGGGACTGGATGATCGCTGCTTTTCTGATTTTTACGGCCTGAGACTCAGGCTTCAACTTTTTAGTTCAAAGATCTTCTAGTTCTTCGTCCGGATGCCCGCCGTGAGGATGATAGCCCCCGCGGCTGACAAGCAGCCACATCGCGCCGAATCCCAGGGTTCCGATCAGCGTCAGAAAGACGCTGGATTGGTACATGTTCTGTGCGCCAAGATACTGGTATAGCCAGCCGCCGAGAACACCGCCCATAATCCCGGAGAGGCCGCTCCAGGTCAGGGTATACAGCGCTTGTCCCGAGGAACGGTAAGGTTTCGGAACCAGCAGCATGGTCAGCCGGGTGCCGACAAAGAAGAACCCCCCGAATGTAACGCAATGCAGGATTTGTATAAAGGCCACTTGCAGCGGTGTAGTCGCATCGGCCATTAGCCACCAGCGCAGGACGAACAGGGCGCTGACCAGCGCCAGCCAGCCGAGCAGTACCGGTATGCTGCGTTTCAGGTAACGGTCGCACAACAGCAGAACAGCCACCTCCAGAATCGAGGAGAGGAACACGGCCAGACCGATCATGGTTTTGCTGCCCCCAAGCTCCGTGATATACAGGGACACGAAGGTGTTGTTCATCGTATTGGGGATCGAGACTAGAATTCCGAAGAAGATGAAGCTCAGAAAAAACGGATGATAAAAGATCTGCCCGAAACCCTTGAATGGCATCGGCGCAATGCCGATGGAATGATCGAGCCTGGGCAGGACAATCAGAGAGATCATGGCTGCACAGAGCAGCGCCGCAAATAGGTAGGACAGCACGGACACCCCGCCCCAATCGATTACCGGCCCGGCCAGAATAGCCGTAAACGCCCAACCCAGCGATCCCCACAGCCGGAAAGAGCTGAAGCGGTGCCTTGTACCGTCAATGTAGCTCAGAATCATGGTGTTGCTCTCGGCAAACAGCGGACCCTGGAAGAAATAAAAGAACAGTATGGAGACATAGATCATTTCATATGTATTTGCCTGAAACACAACCTGGGATAACACCAGCGTCCCTGTCAGCATCAGCAGAACAATCCGGCGGATATTCTGATACCGGTCTGTCCAAATGCCCCAGAAGGGATTGGCAATAATGGAGACAAGCGCCCCAACAGACATTAAACTCCCGATCTCCAGCTTGTTCATACCCACTTCCTGCAGGTATAGTGGAAAGAAGCTGGTGAAGAGGACGATTGTCCCATATAAGAAGAAGTTGTACCACTTCAATGAGGTGAAGGAAAACTGCTTATCAAGGTTCTCCCGCAAAATTGGGCACTCCTTTCCTGCCAGATGCCTTTCATTCATTCACAACAGCCTTGAAGAGGCTGCTTCTACCACTGTAACACTTGTTGAAAAGGGATACAAACCTGCGTTAAAATCATTGCCAAATCCATGGAATAGTGAGGATATATATGGGAATTACAGGAGTGATTTTGGCTGGAGGACGCTCCCGGCGTATGGGAGCCGACAAAGCGCTGCTTATGCTGGAGGGACAGCCGCTGATCGCTTACAGCGCAGCCAGGTTATCCTCCATAACGGATCATGTAGTCATTGCTTGCGGTGAAGAAGAACGGGGGGCTTACCGCATGTTTCACCTGCCGTTGATCCCGGATATCTATCCGGGACTCGGGCCGCTGGCCGGGCTGCATGCCGCACTTCAGGGATCGCATACGGAATGGGTAGCTGTACTGGCCTGTGACCTGCCTTTTGCTTCGGAAGGGCTGTTCTTGCATATGCTGGAGATTGCGTACGGAGGGGGGGATATACAGGCCGTTGTTCCTGTAACCTCCGAAGGCCGAGTTCAGCCGCTGCTCGCGCTCTATAACCGGAGCATCCTCCCTATTCTGGAGAAATTCCTGTCGCGGCGGCAACTGCGGGTAATGGAGTTCCTGGATGTACTTGATGTTCATTATGTCCGGGACAGTGATTATGAGGAAGGCCCCCGAACACATGCGTTTTCCCTGATGAACATGAACACACCGGAGGACTATGCTGCCGCCGTCAAGCTGGCCTCGCTTCACCCGGATGATTCTTCTGTACAATAGTCAGCCGTTTAACTTCAGTTTACACGGCTAGGATAATGTGGTGATTAAGGCGGAAGAGACGGCAGACGACGTCATTGCATGAATCCGCTGGAAAGGGGAATTTCTATGAATACTAATCAGCCTGACAAGAAACAGGGTGCGTCCTTGAGGCCTTTTTTGAAGCTATTGCAGGGCACCAGACCTTCCTATGGACTGCTTACTCTTGCTGTTGCGCTTAGCATGATATCGACTCTTGTGGGTCTTGTGATTCCCATGTTCACCAAGAACATGGTCGACGGGTTCTCGCTGGCATCTATCAGCAAGCTGCAGATCGCCGGTATTGTGGGGGCTTTTATTGGCCAGACCCTTGCTGGAGGAATCTCGATCTACCTGCTGAACTATGCCGGTCAGAAGACAGTGGCAGGCTTGCGGGACAGGTTGTGGCGTAAATTTCTTGTGCTTCCGGTCGCTTACTACAATGACAACCGTACCGGAGAAAGTGTCAGCCGGATGACGAATGACACCGGGATCATCAAGACGCTGATTTCGGAGCATTTGGCGAGCCTGTTCACCGGAGTGATCTCCATCGTCGGCTCGATTGCTGTACTGCTCTATCTGAACTGGCAAATGACGCTGGTGCTGTTCACGGTACTCCCGCTGTCCGCACTGATTCTGGTTCCGCTGGGACGGCAGATGTACAAAATATCCAAGGGCACACAGGACGAAACAGCGTCCTTTACCGCTACACTCAGCGGCGTTTTGTCTGAAATCCGGCTGGTGAAATCCTCCGGTGCGGAGCAAAAAGAATATGAAGCAGGGCGTACCGGAATCATGAACCTGCTGTCCTTCGGTATCCGTGAGGGCAAAATCAGCGCCATGATCAGCCCGCTCGTCTCCTTCGTATTCATGATGCTGCTGGTAGTGATTATCGGCTACGGCGGAATGCAGGTGTCTTCAGGTGTCCTGACGGCAGGGGAGCTGGTCGCGTTCATCCTGTATTTAATTCAGATCGTGATGCCGCTGACCCAACTGACCCAGTTCTTCACCCAGATTCAAAAAGCCAAAGGCGCCTCCGAACGGATCATTGAGACCCTGGCGGCCGATGAAGAAATTTACGAGGGTGTAGAGGAAGCCAAGGGGGCTGAAGAGCCTATCGTGATCGACGATTTAAGCTTTGGTTACAAAACAGGTGAACCGGTGCTCAGCGGGGTAAGCTTCTCCATGCTGCCGGGACAGGTGACGGCGATTGTCGGACCCAGCGGGGGCGGCAAAACGACTCTTTTCTCGCTGCTGGAACGGTTCTATGAACCGCAGAGCGGAGTGATCAAGCTGGGCTCGAAGCCGGTGTCCACCTTCTCCCTTCGTTCCTGGCGCAAGCTGATCGGTTACGTATCTCAAGAAAGCCCGCTGCTCTCCGGCACAATTGCCGACAACCTGGCTTATGGTCTGAACCGGGAGGTTGGTGTGGATGAGCTGCGCCGTGCGGCAGCGATGGCCTATGCCGACGGCTTCATCAGCGAGCTGCCACAGGGTTATGATACAGATGTCGGTGAACGCGGGGTGAAGCTGTCCGGAGGTCAGCGCCAGCGGATCGCCATTGCCCGGGCACTGCTGCGCGATCCCAAGATTCTGATGCTCGACGAAGCCACCTCCAGTCTCGACAGCCAGTCGGAAGCGGTGGTGCAAAAAGCTTTGTCCAACCTGATGAAGGGACGGACGACGATTGTCATTGCCCACCGGCTGGCGACTGTAGTGAATGCGGACCAGATTATTTTTATGGAAAAGGGCCGGATTACCGGCAGGGGAACACATGAGGAGCTGCTAAGAGAGCATGAGCTGTACCGGGAATTCGCTAACCAGCAGCTGCAGCTGAATACACCGGAGCTTCCGGACGGCGGAGAAGGGGAGGGTTCAGCAGGATATGGCCAAAATTCTGGTAGTGGACGACGATCCGCACATCCGCGAATTGGTGGAAGTCTTTTTGAGGGCTGAAGGCATGGAAGAGGTCTACGGCGCTTCTGATGGAGTGGAGGCGCTGCAGGTCCTTGAGGATAACAGTGTGGATCTGGCGGTTATTGATGTCATGATGCCGAATATGGATGGCTGGGAGCTGTGCCGGCAGCTGCGGAGAAGCTATGAATTTCCGATACTGATGCTGACGGCCAGAGGCGAAACCTCGCAGATCGTCAAGGGCTTCGAGCTGGGGACCGACGATTATCTGGTCAAGCCGTTCGAGCCTCCCGTGCTGATTGCCCGGGTCAAGGCGCTGTTGAAACGGTACCAGATTTCTGCCGCGCAGAGCGTAGCGGTAGGACATCTGCGCATGAACCGCAAAACCTTCGAGGCCATCACGGATCAGGGGAATATAACGCTGCCGCTTAAGGAATTTGAGCTGCTGTTCAAGCTGGCCAGCTATCCGGGGCAGACGCTGACGCGTGACCGGCTGATTGAAGAAATTTGGGGATATGATTTCGATGGGAATGAACGCACGCTGGATGTGCACGTGGGCCGCCTGCGAGATCGGTTTGCCCAGGAGGACTTTGGTTTTACCATCCGCACGGTTCGTGGTCTCGGCTACCGCCTGGAGGTGGATAAATAAATGAGCAGAAGCAGAGCAGGAGAGATTGTAAAAGCAGTCATGGGGATGATCATGGTCATCACAGGCTTCTATCTTTCCTGGAACGCCGGGTATTTCGGGCTAAAGCTGCTCGAGAAGCATTTTAAATGGTCTTTTACACCCTATAGGTTTCAATTGCTGACGATGGTGCTGCAGTTTCTCATCCTGTTCCTGCTGGCTGGCATCGCGGGGCTGATCGGACGCCTGAGAGGAGGCGAACGAGCCTTCTATATCCCGATTATTACAGCGATGCGGCAAATTTCCAAGGGGGACTTCAAGGTGGAGCTGGAGAACGACAGGCGCTATGGGCAATTTGGAAGTATTGTTGAAGGCATCAACGAAATGGCCAGCGAGCTGAACCGGATGGAAACCATGCGCCAGGATTTCATCTCGAATGTCTCCCATGAGATCCAGTCTCCGCTCACCTCCATTCGCGGCTTCGCCCGCGCGCTGAGGGATGAAGGGCTGAGTGCGGAGAGCAGGGCGCATTATCTTGATATCATTGAAGCCGAAGGCAGCCGCCTCTCTGGACTCAGTGACAATCTGCTGAAGCTGTCGGTACTCGAAGCAGAGAGCTTTCCGTTCGAACGCAAGGCTTACCGGCTGGATAAGCAGCTGCAGGAGATGATTCTGGCCTGTGAGCCGCAGTGGCTGGGCAAGAACATTGATGTCGAGGCTGAACTGGAGGAGGTCACTGTAGAAGCGGTCAAGGATCTCCTGAGCCAGGTATGGACCAACCTGCTGCATAACAGCATCAAATTCACCCCGAAGGGCGGAATGATTATGGTCCGGCTGCAGACGCTGGATAACAGGATAGAAATTGAGATTAGAGACACTGGCATCGGCATTGCCGAGGAGGAGCTGCCCCGTATTTTTGAACGTTTCTATAAGGTGGACCAGGCCAGAAGCATCAGTGGGGGCGGAAGCGGACTTGGCTTGTCTCTGGTCAAAAAAATCGTGGATCTTCACGATGGCACCATAACCATCACAAGCCGTCCCGGAGAGGGGACGGCTTGTGTAGTGGCCTTGCCGCTGAAGCTTAGATAAATCCGCCGTTCACGCGGAGCGTCTGGCCGGTAACCCACCCGGACTGTGCTCCGGCGAGGAAGCTGACGACACCGGCGATGTCGTCCGGCTGGCCCAGACGTCCGAAGGCATTCATCTTCTTCAGACCCTCAAGCTGAGCTTCGGATTTGCCCTCCAGGAACAAGTCTGTGGCGACAGGACCGGGCGCAACCGCGTTGATAGTGATGCCTTTGCTGCCGAACTCCTTGGCCAGCTGGCGGGTGAACTGCTCCACGGCGCCTTTGGTTCCGGCATAGATGCTGTAGGCCGGGAACATCTGCCCATTAACTGAAGTGGAGAAGTTGATGATCCGCCCGCCCTGTTCCAGGTGCAAGAAGGCCTGCTGGCAAGAGAAGTAGGTTCCTTTGACATTAATGGCGAACTGCTTGTCGAACTGCTCTTCGGTAGCCTCCCCGATCAGGCTGTTGATCATAATTCCTGCGTTGTTGACCACAATATCGATTTGTCCGAACAAGGCTTTTGTATCCTTGTACAGCTGTTCAATCTGTGCGGGCTTGCTGATATCGGCCTGAACCGCAGCGGCGGTTCCGCCTTTGGCTTGGATGCCCTGTACCACCTCTTCCGCCTGTTTCGGGCTGCTTGAATAGTTGATGACTACCGAGGCCCCCTCTTCCGCTAATCTCTCCGCGACAGTACGTCCTATGCCTCTTGACGACCCGGTAACAATCGCAACCTTGCCTTGCAGGGACTGACTCATTATATATTCCTCCCAGAATGTGATATGGATTTACTTAATGAACTGAAGCGGTAAGGCCCTGTTCCAGAAGCAGCCATAGCTGATCGAAGTCCTGCCTGGTGCTTGCACTCTGCCATTCATAGGCATGAGCCGGATGGTGAAACCTGGATGTAGCATAAAAAATCGTGCGGGCGAGAACCCCCTTTTCGGTACTCTGTGTAATCCGGTTCTGCTGTACCCCTCTGTCAATAAGGATGCTCATCTGATCTATAATCCGCTGAATGTGCAGCTGGATCAGCTCAGCGGCTTCCATCGTAACATCCGTGTACATCTTGAACATTTCACTGTCCTGTTCGGCATAGTGACGCTTCAGCTCGATCAGCCGGGCGATATATATTCTTAACTGCGCTAGCGCATTCTCTGCCGGGGCATTCACAATCTGGTCCAGCGGGACAACGATCTGCTCTTCCAGCCAGCGTTCCGTAACTGCTTCCCTCAGTGCCGCTTTGCTGGGGAAATGGCGGTACAGGGTGCCGTGGCTGACACCAAGCAGCTTGGCTACATCGGTTACCGAGGTCTTATCAGGCCCGAATCTTCGCAGCGTCTGTTCTGCGGCATCCATAATCTCCGTTTTACTCAGAAATGAACTTGCCTTGTTCATGAGCTCACCCTCCTCTGGTACACAGCATAACATTGATTTTATCAAATGACAAATAATATTATATGTCATTTGATAAATGATTTGAGATTACAAAAGTGTTCAACAAATTTCGACATCGCTTTACATTCACCCTCTATTCTTAATACAGATTGCATGTAATTTTAAGAATATTGGAGGAACACATGTTGAAGAAAAGAAATCTCTGTTTCTATTTGTCCACATCACTTGCTGCAGCGCTTATGTGGCAAAGCTTGTCCATACCACTGGCCTACGGCTCGCCTGCAGAAACCTTGACCCCGCAGGAACCTGCGGCTTCCGTTAGTACAGGGAAATGGATGTCGGGCGAATATCATGCCCATACCTATGAATCCAATGATGCCCAGGAATCCCTTAAGGATGTGCTGGGTAATGCTTTTGATAAGAATGGACTGGATTGGCTGTTTCTGGCAGATCACCTGCGTGTATCCGACCGTGATGATGCAGGCACTGCACTGCCTGGCGGCTCGATTCCCTTGTCTCAAGGGATAGCAGCCTACCAGACGCCGGTAATTAAGCAGCTGCAGGCAGAGGGCAAATACGCCGGTAAAATCATTTTCTCCGGATTTGAATGGGATATGCCGCAGTACGATCATGCCGCAGTTGGCATCGTTACGGACGAGCCCGGCTCGGAGGCAGCACTGAAGGCCATTAACCAATTCGAATATTTATTTACGAACCGTGATGCGAAGCTGTTCAGCGCGGCGGATGTGGCGGCGTGGAGTGCGTCAGACAGCAGGGCTTATTCTACCAAAGCAGATACCCGGACCGGGATTCAGTGGCTGAGTAACCATTATCCTGAGAGCTACCTCCTGATTAACCATCCTTCGCGGAAAAATGGCAGCAGTGCAGAGATCAAAATTGCCGATGTGCGTGACTTCAACAATATTGACCCGCATGTCGTTTTTGGCCTGGAAGGGATGCTCGGCAATCAGATGGCGCCGGACCGTGGTGAAACCGTTGACGTCTATGGAGGCACGGATGTGAAAGTCGCTAAGGTCGGAGGCTTCTGGGATGCGCTGCTCGGCGAGGGCCGCAGATTCTGGAATTTTGCCAACTCCGATTTCCATTTCAAAACAAGCCGGGACAACAAATACTCCAGCGGCTACTGGCCGGGAGAATACTCCAGGAACTATACGTGGGTGGACGGTTCTGACATCCAAGCAGTGGTTGACGGCATGCGGTCGGGCAAATCCTTCTCCGTGTTCGGCGATCTGATCAACGCTCTAGATTTCAAACTGGCTGCTGACGGGAAGAAGGAAGAAACAGGCGGTGAACTGGAAATAACCGAGGGGGACAACTTGGAGTTGACGATCCGATTTAAAAGCCCTGACAAAAATAATAACGGTGATCCGGTTCAGGTGGATCATGTGGATCTGATTTCCGGTGAAGTAAGCGGCAAGGCCGTACCAGGCACGCCGGAGTATAACAAAGCGACGAATGAGAGCACGAAGGTTGTGGCCCGATTCACAAGTAAGGACTGGACTACGGATGCGGAGGGCTATAACGTCATTACCTACAAGCTGGGCGCCGCGGACAAGGACCGTTATTACCGCTTGAGAGGCACGAACCTGGGAGTCAATGTTCCCGGCGAGACCAGTGACGGTGAACCTCTGCTGGATGTGAAAAATCTTACCGTGGACAACGCGACCCGGTTTGCTGAGATCAACAAGCGCAACTATCAGGATCTGTGGTTCTATTCCAATCCGATCTTCGTTGATGTGGTACCGTACAGCGACAAGCAGGCAGTGGATGATACTTTAGCGTCGCTGGACCTTGGAAATACAACGGCGGTGACCGCCGATCTGAAGCTTCCTGAGGGCGGCAAGCATGGCGCACTGGTGAAGTGGGAGAGCAGTAATACAGAAGTGTTGAGCACCCGGGATGGGGTGGGTCATATTGCCCGTCCGGCAGCAGGACAGCCCGATGCTTCAGTATCGCTGAAGGCAACAGCAAGCCGCGGAAATGAGAAAGAAGTGAAGACGTTCGATCTTACTATAAAAGCTATGGATTACACAGACGCTGAAGCTGTGCTGCTCGCCAAAGAGAAGCTGACGATCGGAGACACAAGTGCTGTAAAAAGCGATCTGTACCTCCCTGCAGCGGGGGAACAGGGTACAAACATCAGCTGGGAGAGCTCAAGTCCGCTGCTGATGACAAACGGCGGGAAGCTTGCTTATCGTCCGCAGCAAGACACGAAGCTGACCCTGACCGCAACGATTCGGCGCGGGAATGCCGCAGAAGTAAAGACCTTCGAAGTTAGGCTTAGCGGCGATGTCAGCGCGACTCCGCTTGCGCTCCACGGCACTCTGCAAACGGCGGATGGACATGCCTATCTTAGCGGTGCATGGACGAACCAGAATGTAACTGCAAGTGTATATGCTAATGTGTATATTCCGGGCAGTATGGTATCCTTTAAGGTTCGTTTGGATGGTGGGGAAGGTCAGCCGTATGAGAAAGGTCAATCTATCAAGCTTACTGCAGAAGGCAAGCACCAGTTGGAGCTTCAAGCGGTGGATACATTGGGGAATACAGCCTCACTGCCGCTTGCGGTAAATATTGACCGGACCGCGCCTGTGATTTCTCTGAAGGGCGGCAGCAGCCTGACCCTTGCCCAAGGGACCAGCTTCGTAGATCCGGGTACGGAGATTACTGATAAGCTGGGCATTGCGGGACAGGTAACAGTAACTGGAACAGTAGAAACCCTGACTCCGGGAACCTATACACTGCGTTACAATGCCAATGATCTGGCCGGGAATGCAGCCCTTGAAGTGGTTCGGACGGTAGTGGTAACAGCACCACCTTCCAACACCGGTAATGGTAATGGTAGCGGTGGAGGTACGACCATCAGTCCGGTTACTACTCCGCCTGCCACAACTGTAGAGAAACCTCCTGTTGTAGAGGTAAAGGTTGAGGTAGCGGCACAGCAGGTCGCTACAGGATCACTTCAAGGTGTGGCGAGCTTCTCTGTTCCGGCAGGAGCATTACCTGCAAATGCCACGCTTACACTAAAAGCTCTGGCAGCAAATGAAGCACCGGCCGCAGGGCAGCTCAAGTCCTTAAGCCCAGCGGTGGCATTCGCTGCAAGCAGAGAAAGCAAGCTCAGCAAGCCGGTGTCATTATCCCTCGCCTATGATCAGGGGGAGGTCACATCCGGCCATAAAGCAGCTGTATATTATTACAATGAGCAGAGCGGCAACTGGATTTACGTGGGGGGCACCTCCAATCCGGATGGGACGATCACCGCAAATGCTAACCGCTTCGCGACCTATACTGTAATGAATTATCAGCCTCTGGCGCTCACAGATCTGAGCAACCACTGGGTAACAGAGTATACAGACCGTCTGATCGGGATGGGCGTCATGAAGGGCTTCGAAGACCAAAGCTTCCGCCCGAATGAATCGGTCACCAGAGCACAGTTCGCTTCCATTATCGTCAGGGCGCTGGGACTGAAAGCATCCGGCAGTGCCGCTGAATTCGCTGACCAGGGCAGCATTCCTGCTTGGGCGGCTGGCGATGTAGCGGCAGCTGTAGAATCCGGGATCATCCAAGGCCATGCATCTGGGGGCCAAGCCGTATTTAGAGGCTCGGAGAAGATTACCCGCGCCGAAATGTCGGTGATGCTTGCCAATGCCTTAAGCACCGGCTCCGCCACACTTACGGGCAGCGGCATTGTCCTTGCCGATCAATCAGCGATCCCGGCATGGGCGCAGGCATCGGTGAAAGCCGGAATCGCAGCCGGAATTCTGGGCGGCTTCGAAGATAATACCTTCCGCCCGGACAAGACAGCCACCCGTGCGGAGGCCGCAGCAGCAATCTATAAGCTGCTTGCAGCGCTCTCGATCTAGATGACAAACAAAGGCCGTTCCTGTTTATTACACAGGGCCGGTCTTTATTTGTGTCAGGCAAGTATGCTATTCCTTCATTATGCGAACGGGAACGGCTGACATCGCTGTAACTTACTTAAAAACGGCTAAGCTGTCCAGGTTAAGGACAACTTAGCCGTTTGCTCGTTGCGCTGCTCAAACACCCGCCTGCTGCAGCTTGCGGATCAGTCCGGCTAGCAGTGGGAGGCCAAGCTCAAGTTCGGCAGGCGAGGCGTAGACATAGGACAACCGCAGATGGCGGCTGTCACCACGGTCATACAGATCGCCTGTGTTCAGTAACAGCCCTGTTTTATGGGCCATGCGGAACAGCGTCCGCAGCGGTACCGGCTTGTCCAGGGATAGCCAGATGTAGAAGCCGCCCGCCGGAACATTCCATGCAGCCAGTCCGGTAAAATGGCGCTGTAGCAGATGCAGCACGGCATCCCGCCGTTGCCGAAGCCGGGCCCGCAGAAGCTGGAGATGCTCCTCGTGATAGCCGCCCTCCAGCCACCGGGCGGCGGCCAGCTGTGATAGCGAGCTGGCTCCGTAATCGGTCTGCATCTTAATGTCAGCCAGCCGCCGCACGACGGGCTCCGGGCCGACGATCCAGCCGATGCGCAGCCCGGGGCTGGCTGCTTTGGAGAGGGTGCCGAGATGCAGTACTCTGCCTTCGCGGTCCAGTGCTTTTAGCGGTGGAGGCGGAGGTGTATCGAGCCAGAGCTCCTGATAGGCTCCGTCCTCCAGGATCGGGAGGCCAAGCTGACCCGTTACCTCCATGAGTTCCTGCCTCCGCTTCGCGTCCATCAGCACTCCTGTTGGATTATGAAAGGACGGGATGCTGTACAGCATAGCTGCCTTGGACCGGCGGGCTTCCCGGGCCAGCCCGTCCATTTGCAGCCCCTGCTCATCCATAGGCAGGCCGCTGAACTTCACGCCAGCGGATTGGAAGGCATGAATGGAATAGAGATAGGACGGCTTCTCCAGCAGGATAGTGGACCCGCGCGGCAAAAGGCCAACCGCAATCAGCTGCAGCCCCTGAAGTGCTCCGGAAGTGATCAGAATGGAGTCGGAATCAGCTTGTATGCCATTCTTCTCCAGCTCGCGGCTTACCGCTCTCCGTAGTCCGGCGCTGCCAAGGGGCTCCTCATAGGAGAGGGGAGGCAGGGTCTGCCGTGAGAGTTCGGCCAGCACACGGGTCATGGCCGAGCCGGGCAGCAGCTCCGGTGCCGGCTCTCCGGTGCCGAGGCGGATCAGCCCCTGCTCATATTCCAGGCGGTTGATGTCCTGTACCGTAGGCAGATTAGGGTAGTGTACGCCCTCTTCAACGTAAGCATTCCAGCTTCCGGCAGACGGCACTTGCAATAGATCTGTTCTTACCGCATCAGCAGATGAGACCGCTCCGCCTGCGGCTGCCCGTACATCAGCCACCCGGGTCCCGCCGCCCCGCCTGCCCTCAATCAGCCCCAGCGCTGATAGCTGGCCCAGTGCGGTTACGACCGTGCTGCGGTTCACACCCAGCTGGCGGCAGAGCTCGCGCTGAGGGGCCAGCCGCATGCCGGGCGGCCAAGCCCCACTGCTGATTTTATCCATGAGATAATTGGAGATTTGCCTGTGCAGCGGTAGCGGGGATGCCGGGTCCGGTGTCCATCGCTTGCCGGGGCTTTGTTCCGTACAATGTTTTTCTGTCACAAGCCCAGCTCCTTTTGGAGAGTTATTTACCTAAGCTGATTTAGGAAGGGTTCTTTTATTTGAAGTATACCACCGTTGTCCTGCCTTCCTTAGTTTGGTTGGGTGACAATTGGAGGACTTGGCTGGTTACGTATCCCGTTCATACGGGGTACTATCAGGAATGCGGCGGAACCCAATCATAGCCCGCAAGCAGACTGGGAGGAACAGATTAATGTGGGAAGCAGTAGTACATGGAATAATATTGGCCTTCGGGCTTATTTTGCCGCTGGGCGTACAGAATATATTTGTGTTTAACCAAGGGGCGCTTCAGTCCCGGTTCCGCAGAGCCTTGCCTGTGGTTCTTACGGCAGCCGTATGCGACACACTGCTGATTGCTGCTGCCGTTGGCGGGATTTCGCTCATTTTGCTGTCTGTGGAGTGGGTGACGCCAATCGTGTATGGTGCGGGAATTCTATTTCTATGCATCATGGGCTGGAAAATCTGGAATGCAGCTCCGTCGGAGGGAGAGGCCCGAATGCTGTCTCTGAAAGGCCAAGTGGCCTACGCCCTCTCGGTGTCTTTGCTGAACCCGCATGCGCTACTGGATACAGTGGGGGTCATCGGCACTAATTCCCTGCAATATACCGGCGCTGAACGCTGGGCTTTTGCGGCCGCCACAGCCGGCGTCTCCTGGATATGGTTTCTGAGCCTGGCGGCAGCCGGACGGTTGCTTGGCAGAACTGATTCCTCAGGCAGGATGATCCGGCTGCTGAATACCGCTTCAGCTTTGCTGATTTGGGGCATTGCGGTGTACATGGGAGTACAGCTGTGGAGATCATTTTGACATGCTAATCCTTGTTTCATTGGGAAATGGCAACTGGGTTGCCTTAATTTTAAAATATTTTGTTCTGTTCACTTTTTATACTAATCTAGTCTATTGACCGGTGGAATATTATCACATAGTATTACAGATATCAAAGAAAAATCCTATTTTTTGGAATTCGAAAGGCGGTGTTTCCATGGAGGCTACAGCCACGATTCGAGATCAGCTAGCGAGTTATTTATCTGAACAAGGCATGTCTATTAATCAGTTTGCGGACAGATCCGGCATTAATTCCGGAACACTGAGCCGGATTGTCAAAGGGCATCAGCCTATCGCAATGAGTCACCTGGAGCTGATTACCAAAGGAATAGGGGAGGTGGAGGATCACTTTTTTAGCCTGTATGTAGATGAATGCTTCTATCATTCGGCACCCACCTGGCGGCGGCTGCGGCCATTCATGATCAGGTGTGCAGAGCTTGGACGCATGGATTGCATTGAACGAATGGTCCAGATTCTGCTCGATAATCTCAGCAATGTGCCAACGTTATTCGACGTAGCCGAGGGACTGTTTGAGCATGGTCAGTGGAAGGCGGCAGCAATCTTGTACGAGAATGTGAGCGCCAGCGAGAAATACCAGTATTCCGAACGCCTGGCGGTATGCCAGTATCGTTTGTTCCGGATCGCGCTTGGGGATGACCAGAGTGAGAATCTGCGTGCAGCGACGCTGTTCGAACCTTATGTTCCCAGACTGGATGAGGCGGATCAGTTGGATGCTTTAAAAGATTTGGCGCATGTCTATAGTTCACTTCGTCGGTGGCACAAAGTGGAGGAACTTGCCAAAGAATTGCTTCGTATTGCCTCCATCCAGTACGAGCTACAGTATAAATTGGATAGGAAATGGGGAATGCGAAAACAACCAACAAGACCTATCTATGGTTACATTTTATATTCTTATCTCCTTCAATCGTTTGTCTGCGAAGAAAATGAGGATTATGTAGCTGCGCTAGGATTTGTATCCAAGTATGCTGATGGAAGTTGGATAAAAGAAAGTACAAATGAAGCCAAGCAAATAGTTAACCAATTTAAAGAATGGGCAATAGCAAACACATATTTGTACCGCATAATGAATGGCGATGAGGGAGTACTAGATGAATATGTAGACTATATTTCGATTAGAGATAATGAAGTTTTTATTGCTTTATTTAGAATAGTACAAGCTGCTAATCGTTACAGCTGGAATATCGACTATATCCTTGATCGATTTTCCTCATACCTTTCATATAGAAGGTACACTACTGTTTTTGGCGATTATAATAAACAATTGACGGCTGATCAATATGCTCAGTTTCTTACTGAGTTGGCGAGTTATTATTTGTGTAATAAGAATTGCCTAGGGATTCAGGCCATACTACATAGTATGGACTTTTCTTTTAAGATTAACTGTGAGAGCAACGTTATAAAGTGTGTGGATTTATTTGAACAGTACCGAGATAAAGCTAGTGATGAAGAAACAAAACAGTATAAAAATCTGATTAGTGAGGTGCGGGATCATAATGAAAAGAAGAGGGAGAGTATTTCTAGTTTTGTTTAGTTTGGCACTCCTACTTATTGCACCATTGGCTTATGGGGAACCCGGCACTGGAGTAACGGTCAATACCAATGAGCCTTTGTTTCAAACATTGGGGCATGGTGCTGGGGGTTTTTAATTCAGCTTATATGCTTGATAATCTATATGGAAATTCTAATCACTTTTCCACGGTGCTGTTGATGAGAATGAGCCATAAAAAGTAATACATAAGTGACGTCCCCGTTAATCAGGGGCGTCTTTTTTTATGGACAACCCTTTAAAAAGTCTTTATCACGGTAAATTATTAAGGCAATGCAACCCTGGTAATAATTTATATTTTTACATAATTACCTAAAATATTACACAAGGAGGCGAGACCTGTATGAATAATGCTGTATTCACTAGAATTCGTATCGAGCGGGCAAGACGCAAGCTTCATCAGAAGCAAATGCAGTATGGTGGTTTTAGCCACCCTGAGGTGCTTCGGCAATCGGTAGAACTGGACAAGCTGCTGAACAATTACAGTCATATTCATATGAAACAGAGATGTCCATCCGCTTAAGTGGATTTTTTCACTATGTAGATAACGACCTTGCCAATAGAGGATGTAAATTTCCTGAATATAAGTCCTAAATAAAGGTGGTATAGAATTGGAGCAGACAGTTACAATCCGCGATGAGCTATGGGCATACCTAACCCAAAAGGGCCTGTCGATTAACAGGTTCGCACTACTCAGCGGGATCCATTCCGGAACACTTAGCCGAATCATGAAAGGTCAACAGGCGATGGCCATGAGCCATCTTGAACGCATTACCCGAACACTGGGATTAGCAGAGGATTACTTTTTCACTAAATATGTGGAAGAATGTCTGTATCTTTCGGCACCGACATGGCGGCGGATTCGGCCTTTTATTTTGCGTTCCGCACAGCTTGAACGTCTGGATTGCATTGAGCGGTTGGCGCGTAGCTTGCTGGATAATCTCATCTATGCACCTCTGCTGTTTGAACTTGCGGAAGAACTATTCCAGCAGGAATTACAGCAGTCGGCTGCTATTCTCTATGAGAATGTGGCTGTCAGCGAGAAATACCAGCATTCGGAGCGGCTGGCACTCTGCCAATATCGTTTATTTCTAATGGCTTTGGGTGATGATCCTCAGCGTAACTTGATAGCGGCCACTTTATTTGAAAGCTATGTGACTCGGCTGGATGAGGCCTATCAGCTGGATGCCATCAAACAATTGGTACATATACATTATTCGCTGCATAATTGGGAGAAAGTAGAGGAATGGACACAGGAATTGCACCGGCTTGCTTCCATTCAATATAAGCTGCGCAGTCGAGCAGACCAAGAGAATAGCACTACAAAAGTATTAGAAAGACCGTTATATTTTTATATTCTATACGCTCAACTTATGCGTTCCTGCATCTATGAGGAGCAAGGAGATTACAAGACTGCTCTGGAGCTGGTGCCACTTTACACAGATGGGAGCTGGATACAGGAGGAAGGAGAAGATGTTAATCGAATTGTAATCCAATTCAAGGAGTGGGGAACGGCAAATACTTATTTGCTTCGCTTAATGGATGGACAGCAGGATGTACTAGATGAATATGTGAATTTTGTTTCGACAAGGGAAAATGAGATCTTTACGGCCTTGTTCAGAATTGTGCAGACGGCCAATCGTTATCAATGGGATGTGGACCACATCTTGCAGCGTTTTTCGGCTTATATTCCTTATCGGAGATACTCCGGTATCTTTACCAAACGCAATAAGCAGATCAACGATGATCATCATGCCCGGTTCCGCAGTGAACTGGCTACCTACTATTTATCCCGCAGACGCTTTGGGGGCAAAGAAATAGCCATGCGCAGCGTGGACTTCACTGCTGAAGTCGATAATGAGCGCAACGTGATTAAAGGCAAGATTTTGGTGGATTTTGAAATTAATATTTAACGTGGAATGCAAATACGGAATCCGTAAAGGAAGGTCTGAGTGCATAAGTATTGCATAACAAACCGGCCGTGCCATCCTGAGAAGGATCGCACGGCCGGTTATTTGACGTTGTCTGGCCGCTACCCGCCGATTTGCGACATGCGTCTCGCGGTTGGGGTATGGCTTTGTATTTTGCGCTCCAGGGCGAGCGCCATTTCGTGGTTATGCGGCTTGTTGCCCAAGGCCTGGCGGAATAAGGCTTGTACGGCTGCAGGATCACTGGTCAGAGGGCGTACATTGTACTCATCTGCCCAGTAGAGACAGGCCTTAATGTGTCCGTCTGCCGTAAGGCGCAGGCGGTTGCAATTGTCGCAGAAGTGCTCGCTTACCGGATGGATCAGCCCGAAGGTTCCGCGCGCACCGACCACCCGCCGGTTCTGGGAGGGGCCATTGCCCGAGGGCATGTCTGCTTCTTCAGTAGCCCAGCCTGCCTCATTGCAGGCTTCAATTACCCTTTCCAGCGGCAGATACGTCTGACGCCAGGCATCGCTTGCGCTGCCGATGGGCATATATTCTATGAACCGTACATTCAGCGGGCTGTTCAGGGTCAGCGAGATGAAGTCCTTGATCTCATCATCATTGATGCCTTTCATCAGCACCACATTGAGCTTAATCGGGGAGAGTTCTGCCGCCTCTGCGGCTTCAATCCCTTTCAGCACCTTGGCGACTTCTCCGCCGCGTGTAATCATGGCGAAGCGGTCCTGCTGAAGTGAATCCAGGCTAATGTTCACACGTGACAAGCCCGCCTGCTTGAGCAGAGCGGCTTTGGCGGGAAGCATCAGGCCGTTGGTCGTAAGTGATATATCTTCAATGCCCGGGATGGAGGCAATCATGGAGACCAGCTTATCCAAATCCTTGCGGACCAGAGGTTCGCCTCCGGTTAGCCGGACCTTGCGTAACCCCAGAGGGGCCAGCGCTTCCACCACTGCGGTAATTTCTTCGTAACTCATAATCTCGTCCTGGGGCTGGAATTGCATTCCTTCCGCAGGCATACAATAAATGCAGCGCAGGTTGCAGCGGTCTGTAACCGAAATGCGCATATAATCATGCAATCGTCCAAAAGGGTCCGTCAACGGTTCCATAGGTGCTCCCTTCAGCGTCGTATTTTAAAGTTGAAACGGATGTCGTCCATATAAGGACAGAAGCCGTTTCCACTTGGTTTAAATTTTAAGGAATGTTAGCGTCCACGTCAATGCACCATGGCTGTGGCATGTATCGTAAATGAAAGTGGTAGAGGGGGACGCCTGTTGTTTATGAATAGAAACAGACAACCTAAATAATATGTGACGAAACCCAAATGGCAAAGCCCAATTTTGACAGAAGTACGACAATTTAAGGGAATGGTCATAAAATGCTCACCGAAAGCGCTTCCTAATTCCGATATAATCTAGGTGCAGAAGAATTGTTCGTTTACATTCACTCACTTTTTGCGAAGAACAGAGCCAGGAGACCGGATAACGCGCGCCTTACATGCTATAGGCGATAAGCGCCCGGCAAACCAATAGGGAGGATTTGCAAAATGACTATAACCACTGTTCCATCGCTTGTCGTGCCGGAGGCATTCACTCGTTGGCTGGAAAGCCGGGGATTAATATATCAACTTTTAGTGGACTTTTATGGACGAAAGCCCAGTCTGTCTCTGGTCGCCCAGTGGAGCCGCAACCGCCAGATCAGTGTCGCAGCCGAGATGACGGAAGGCGGACGGGAGCTCAAACGCTACCTTTGCAGTCAGGAGCCTTCAGCGCTGCCGCAGATATGTGAGCGGGAGAACCGTGAATACATGCGCCTGATGAATGAACGTGCGGCCAGTACTATTGTGGCGCGCGAAGCAGCGGAGCTTGGCCGTGAGGAAGAATTCTGCAACGTGCTATCGGATGTGTATGCCTCGGCGGGAATTGTATTCAAGAAATGCGGCGGTGAAGCCGATGATCATATCTCCATTGAGCTGGAATTCATGGCTGTGCTGCATGAGCGTATGCTGTACAACAGCTTCTCGATCCGCAGTGCCATGGACCTGCTGGAGATCCAGGAGCAGTTCCTGGAGGAGCATCTGCTGAAATGGACGCCGCAGTTCTGCGAGCGCCTGAATGCGGCAACGGATAGCCCGCTCTATCTTGGACTCAGCCATATGCTGGAGGAATTCCTGCCGCAGGACCTGCAAATGCTGCGAGCCTGGAAAGCTTCGCTCGAGAGTTCCGCATCGGCGATGGCCTAGAGGGTGTATACAGACAGAAATAAGACCGTCCCAAGTCAGGGCGGTCTATTTTTTATATATAAGCATTAATAAATTTCGGGGTGAGAGCAGGACTATCACTCTGTTTTTGTTTTTGGTAAGGTAGAGTTATATTGTTGATGCACAAGCGGGTGGGAGGACAGACCATGAACAAAGAAGAACAGGTCTTAACGGGTTTCAGGGACTTATTTAATAAGATGGTTTGGCTTAATAAGGATAAGATGGAAGACAGTCTTAAGGGCCATAAGTCTTCTGAAGTACACTGTATCGAATACATTGAAAGAAATACAGATTCCAACGTGACAAAACTTGCGGAGTCCTTGTATATGACTAGAGGTGCCATAAGTAAAATAACGAAGAAGCTCATGAATAAAGGCCTTATTGAAAGCTACCAGAAACCGGATAACAATAAAGAAATCTACTTTAGACTTACTGAGCAGGGAAAAAAAATTAACAAAATCCATGAGGAACTGCACCAAGAGTTTCGAGAGCGGGATAAAGCCGTATTTGAGCAAGTAACTGAGGAGCAATTTGACAGTATGCTTATTTTCATGGATAGGTATAATAGGCATCTGGATGCAGAAATAAAAAAACTGGGTGCAGATACGAGGCCGGAATAAATTTGAATACTGAAAATCAAACCACAGGCAGCCGGGTTCTATGGAGAACGGGCTGCTTTTTTACGGCTATTTTATTGTTGACTAGGAAACAAAAATGTAATACGATGAATTTGTTTCCTAGGAAATAAAACGATAGCTTTTAAGGGGAGAACTTAAGTGTCCAAATTCAGCTCACACAATGAACAGAAAACTGAACAAACCGTAGATAAGCACGCATTAATATTCGGTCTTATTTCTGTTTTTCTTTGCGGAATAGGCTTCAGTATCATAGCACCTGTCGTCCCATTCTTAGTAAAGCCTTATACAAGTAATCCTGGAGAACAAGCTATAGTTGTTACGCTGCTGACCTCTGTTTATGCACTCTGCGTATTTTTTGCTGCCCCCGTACTTGGAGCCCTGAGCGATAAATATGGCCGTCGTCCGTTGCTCTTGATTTGCCTTTTCGGTTCCGCAGTCGGGTACTTGGTTTTTGGCATAGGAGGAGCTCTATGGGTACTGTTTGCCGGACGGATAATTGAAGGTGTAACCGGCGGCAGCATAAGCACGATCTTCGCCTATTTTGCTGACATCATTCCTCCGGAGCAGAGAACCAAATACTTTGGGTGGGTAAGTGCGGTTGTAGGAGTAGGCACCGTTATCGGCCCAACTCTGGGCGGGTTACTTGCCAAGTTTGGTTATTCTGTACCTATGTACTTTGGAGCCGTAATCACTTTGTTGAATGTTGCCTATGGATTCTTCTTAATGCCGGAGAGCCTTGGCAAGAATAACAGATTGAAAGAGATTACCCTAGTAAGACTGAATCCATTTATACAGCTTGCAAGCATACTTTCCATGAAGAACTTAAGCAGGCTGCTTATCTCAGCATTCCTGCTCTGGATTCCGAACGGATCTTTACAGGCTGTTTTTTCACAATTTACAATGGATACTTTCAGTTGGAAGCCTGCACTAATCGGCCTTATGTTCTCAATCATGGGCTTCCAGGATATCATTTCCCAAGGTCTCATCATGCCAAAGCTTTTGAAAAGGTTCAGTGATGAACAGATAGCCATTCTTGGAATGGTCTCGGAGATGATCGGCTACAGTCTGTTTGCGCTATCTGCTTTGTTCGCATGCTATCCTCTTTTTATCGCTGGAATGTTTATATTTGGTTTTGGCGATTCAGTCTTCGGGCCTTCTTTCAATGGGATGCTCTCCAAATCTGCCGATTCGAGCGAACAAGGAAGGATTCAAGGAGGGAGCCAGTCTATTCAGGCTCTGGCAAGAATGATCGGGCCTATCATCGGAGGTCAAATCTATGTGTCACTTGGCCATGCCGCGCCTGCTTTTATGGGTGTGATCCTTATAGCAGCGGCAATACCCGTTTTATATAAGAGAACGCAACTCAAAGTGTAGTCTATCCATAAAAGAGCACGGAGCCTTCCCAAAAGGAAAGACGCCGTGCTCTTCGGAGATTAAGCCTTATTCATATACCTTTTTGCTGCGGAATTTCATCAGGAATTCATACACGACCGGCACAACGACAAGTGTCAGCAGGGTGGAGCTGACAAGACCGCCGATAACCGTTACACCGAGACCCTTGGAGATGATGCCGGCACTGTTTTCGAGGCCGGATACGAGCGGCAGCAGTGCGCCGATGGTCGCCAGTGCGGTCATCAGAATCGGACGCAGGCGGGTAGCTCCGGCTTCAAGCAAGGCTTGACGCGTGGACAACCCTTCTTTTTCCTTGTGGATTACACGGTCGATCAAGACAATCGCATTGGTGACGACGATCCCGATGAGCATCAGTGCGCCCATAAGTGCAGAGACGTTCAGCGTTTCTCCCGCCAGTAGCAGGGCAACCAGTGCACCGATAATCGTGAATGGCAGGGAGAACAGGATCGCGAACGGTGCAAGACCGCCGCCAAACGTAACCACAAGCACGAAGTACACAATGGCAACAGCGGCTGCCATGGCAATGCCGAGCTGTCCGAATGTATCATTAATCTGCTCGGTTACACCGCCGAAGGTGACGGTCACGCCATCCGGCAGGTCGAGGGCATCGATTTTTTCCTTGACGCTGTTCGAAGCGCTGTTCACATCATTTGAAATAATCTCGGCGGTAACATCGACCTTCATTTTACCGTCTTCCCGGGTAATGGAGTCTGGCGAAGTTCCGTTCTCAATCTTGGCTACCTCACTAATCGGCACCGTAATACCAAGCGGGGAAGTTAGTGTAGCGTCTTCCATTTCCTGAATGCTAGTATACGTATCTTTGTCGGTTTCAATGTAGACATTATAGTTTTTACCGTCCATTGCTACCTCTGTCAGCACAGGGCGGGTACCGGCAGGACTAAGCTTCATAGCAATTTGTCCGGCGGTTAGGCCGAGCGAACTGAGTTTTGCCTGATCCGCAACGATGGTGTACTGATCATAGGCTTCAGAGAGACTGGTCTCCCCGTCCTTGAAGTTGTCGGTGTCAGCCTTCACGATACCGGCAATTTCGTCGGCTACCGGCTTAAGCTGATCCAGACTGTCGCCAAAAATGTTCACGGTCAGCGTACTGCCGCCAAGACCACCGCCGGACATGCCGGACAAATCACCCCAGACACCATTCGGAACTTCTTTGGTCAGACCTTCAATCAGATTTTCTTTTACCTTATCGAAATCAGGAGTATCACTGTCGAAAGTTACATAGAAGAGCCCCGAATTTCCTGAGCCCATCCCGAACGGGCTACTGCCTCCGATGGAATATTGCATTTTATCCAGATGCTCTTTATCCATATACTTTTGAGCCAGAATATATTTTTCGGCCTTCAGGCCCTGCTCCTTGACGTCATCCAGCGTTTGTCCTGCTTTTGGAGAGAAGGTGAGCGTAACGTTCTTCTCTTCCTGGGAAGGCAGGAAGCTGACACCGATAGGTTTAATCAGGAACACGCTGCCTATCAGCAGAAGCACAGCAACGCCGAAGGTGATCAGCTTATGGGATAGCGACCAATTCAGAATCTTCTGATAGCCGGCAGCCATTCTGTCGGGCTTCCCGCTGTGGCTTTTCTTGCCTTTCTTCAGGCCGTTGCGGAACAGCGTATGTGCCAGTGCGGGCACCAGGGTAATGGCAACTACAAGTGAAGCGAGCAGTGCGAATACCATCGTGAGGGCAAACGGCAGGAACAGCTCGCCTACCATACCGCTGACAAAAGCGAGCGGCAGGAATACAGCGATCGTTACGATGGTTGAGGACATAATCGGCACGAACATTTCACGTGTCGCCGCGCTTATTAGCTCACGGCCGCGCAGCTTCTCTCCAGACAGGGTCAGCCGTCGGAAGATATTCTCTATGACAACAATCGAGTCATCGACGACACGCCCTATGGCAACCGTCATCGCTCCAAGCGTCATCATATTCAGCGTGATGTCCATCTGACGCAGGCAGAGAATCGCAATCAGCAGGGATAATGGGATGGAGATGATGGAAATAATCGTCGAGCGGATATTCCGCAGGAACAGCAGGATAATCAGCACGGCGAACAGGGCGCCAAAGGCAGCCTTGGACAGCATCGTATTTACGGAATCCTCAATCGGCTTTCCTTGATCCAGCAGGACGGTGAGATTCATCGACTTGAACTGCTTCTTCAGTTCTTCCGTTTTATCCTTAACGCCGTTGACCACGTCTACCGTGTTGGCGTCATTGGCTTTTACAATCTGAATCCCGATGGATTCCTTGCCGTTCGTGCGGGAGATCGACTCTGATTTGCCGACAACTTCGATAGATGCCAGTTCTCCCAGCTTGACTGTGGGCAGTCCGGTCATAGCCGCACCGGGAGCAGCACCAGTACCTGCTGCGGCACCAGCCGAAGCACCAGCTGCACTAGCACCTGGAGCTGCGCTTGCGCCAGAAGGTACTACAGGAATACTCAGGTTTTTCAGATCTTCAACGGTAGTGACATTTCCGTCTACTACCACTGCTTTTTGCGAATCTTCCATGGTGAAGAGTCCAAGAGGCACACGCAGGGAAGAGCCTTGGACAATCCCCTTGACCGTATCTTCAGTCAGCCCGTATTGCTTCAGCTTGTCCTGGTTGAACTTAAGGGTAACTTCCTTCACATATTGTCCGGCAATCTGCACGGAGGCTACGCCTTCGATATCTTCCAGAGCCGGACGGATATCGTTCTCAGCGATGCGGGTCAGTCCTTCAAGATCCTCAGAGCTGTTGTCGGACAAGCTGAGTGAAATGACCGGCAGGGAGCTCAGGCTGAACCGGGAGATTTGCGGCTTTTGCACATTCTCCGGCAAGGTGACTTCATTCAGCGCCTCCCGGACAGCCGCCGTAGCGTTATCCAGATTCGTTCCATAATCAAATTCAATGGTGATGCTGGAGGCATTTTCGAGCGAGTTCGAGGTGAGTGTCTTCACGCCGTCCACATTGCGGAGCTTTTGCTCCAGCGGCTTGCTGACATCGTTCACTACGCCCTCCGGTGCGGCCCCCGGGTAAATCGTGGTAATGCTGAGATAAGGAATGCTGATGTTAGGCAGTGTCTCCTGCTTCATGGTTAGACCGCTGTAGAGACCGGCGAACACAATGATGATCGTCAGAAGCCAAATAGCGAATTTGTTTCTGAGCGAGAAATTAATTAAGCTCTTCATAAGTTACGTTTCTGCTCCTCTCGGGCCTTCCGTAGGGAAAACCTCAGTATAAATGTGTGACTGTTACTCCTATACGTCTTTCTCTCTCTTGTGCCTAAACGCGCTTGATCAGTGAAAACCGCATATGCCGGGTGATTGAAGCGAGATCTGCTTCTGTAGATCCTCCAGTTGCTGTTGAACGGCGGAACAGCCCTGCAGGTTACCCAGCATGCCTTGGATAATAGCCTTGCGGGGGTGGGGCATGAGAATTTCGCCTTCCAGAATGGCTAACGACTCCAGAGCGTCATCTACGTTTTGCGGGTCCATGTCCTGGGCTGAATTCAGCAGCTCCTTCATTTCTTTGATCAGCTGCAAGGGATTTCGTTGTAGGTTGTTACCATCATGATTCTCTATCCAGCTGTCCAGAACGATGGGAGCGATCAGGGGGACATGATGTCCGGCGAGAAGACCGGCGACCACAATATCCAGAAGGTCCACAAGATGATCGGCAAGACGCGGAATGGAAACTGCGGACTCGTGGTTGAAAAGAACCCAGATATAGGAATGGAGAATTCCATGCCCCAGCAAGAATAACTCTCCTGTATAAGGGATGATCTCCTTGCCGTACATAATCTCCAGCTTGTCCCGGGACCAGTTCAGCAGGGGGCCGTTGATCTTGCGCAGCCATTCAGGCGCATCGGGCATGCCTTTTCCGGCCAGCTCCTGAATTTGCCGCTGAAAAAATTCCCTCAGCTCATACACATGATGAAGCAGAATTTCAATCTGGTTGCGCAGCTTCACGCGGGGAGATCTTGAGCTCTCCTCTTCCTGCTGCAGCGGGTCGTGGATCATACGGAAGCAATATATATAAATGCTGCGTTCCAGCTCCTCCTTGGATTTGAAAACCAGGTAGAGACTGCCTTTGGATATCCCGCATAATTCTGCAATCTCCTGCATCGAGGTGGAGGATGAACCTTTCACAGCGAATAGCTGCATGGCTGTTTTAATAATCTGTTCTTTTTTCATAGCATTTTTATCGGCTGACAAGGATGTTGGCTCCTTTCTGACCAATGAGTTCTGTAATTGACTATTGGGTCAAACTGATTATAGTATATATGTTGAGCCAATACAAATGTAGCTACGCAGGAGGCAGTCAAGTGGTTACAGTATTGTTGTAATTTCTGTTTTGCAACCGATTCCTGTAGGAAGAAAGGTTTTCTTCATGTAATATATAAATGTGTCATTTTAGTGATGAAAGGCAGAAAGAGAAGGTAGGTTATCTATGAGAAGAGGATTGCAGGCATTTGTCATTATTGCAGCTTTATTGGCATTTTATTACTTTGGCTTCGGTGTATTAGGCAATACCGCCGGTACCATTGTCAGTGTGTTCTCCACTTTGACCGTCATCTCCATCGCACTCGGTATTTTTATGGAGAACCGTAATCCCTCCACTACTATGTCATGGATCTTGCTGCTGGCCTTGATTCCGGTGGTGGGACTCATCTTGTATTTTCTCTTCGGACAGAATGTGTTCAAACGGCGTAAATACGATAAAAAAGCACAACGTGACCTAATGGCCTATGAACGGATTGAGAATGACGCCCTGCGTATGCACCAGGACTGGTCCATCTTTGATCCCAACCGCCAAAAGCTGCTGGGATTATCACAGAGGCTGGCGCGGACACCTGTTTCATTCAACTCCGAAACCCGAATTCTGACCAATGGCGAAGAGACCTTTGGCACGCTGCTGCTGGAGCTGCGGCAGGCACAGCACCATATTCATATGGAATACTATATTTTTCGGGCCGACCATATCGGGACGCGGATTCAGCAGATTCTGATTGAGAAGGCTCGTGCGGGTGTAACCGTCAGATTTATGTATGATGCGGTCGGTAGTATTCAGCTGTCCCGTGCCTTCCTTAAGGAATTAAGCGATGCCGGAGTTCAGGTAGCGTCTTATGGCAATTCCACATCCTTTTTTTCCAGCCGGGTCAACTATCGGAATCACCGTAAAATCGTGGTGATTGACGGAGATGTCGGATTCATGGGCGGGTTAAATGTGGGGGACGAATACCTCAGCCGCAGCAAGACGTATGGTTTCTGGCGCGATACCCATATGCTGATTAGGGGCGAAGCGGTGCGGACGATGCAGATTATTTTTCTGCAGGACTGGATGCATACAACGGGCGAAAAAATACTGGAGCAGGATTATCTCTCTCCGCAGCTGCGGTTTACGACGGGGGACGGGGCGGTGCAGATTATCGCCAGCGGACCGGACAACGAGCGGCGTGCCCTCAAAAATATTTTCTTTTCCATGATCACCTCGGCGGAAAAATCAGTATGGATCGCCAGCCCCTACTTTATCCCGGATGAGGATATCTTAACGGCACTGCGGGTGGCTGCGATGTCCGGCCTGGATGTGCGGCTGCTGTTTCCGGCCAAACCGGACAAGTGGATTCCCTTTCTGGCCTCCCATTCCTATTTCCCGGCTCTGCTGGAATCGGGCGTGAAGATTTATGAATATGAGAAGGGGTTCATTCATTCCAAGCTGCTGATTACCGACGGTCAAATTGCCACGATTGGAACAGCGAACATGGACATGCGCAGCTTCCATCTTAACTTCGAGGTCAATGCGCTGCTGCTGCAGACGGAAAGTGTCTCCCGTATCGTGGCGGATTTCGAACGCGACCTGCTGTCCACCCGTCAGATTGTGCATGAGACCTTCATGAACAAGCGGCTGCTGGAGCGGCTGCTGGAATCGGCAGCAAGACTGATGTCTCCGCTGCTGTGAGTCAAGCTTAGGCGGGCTTACGCATATGGCTGAGTAGTCCGCATTCCAACATCATACCTGAAAAGACCGCCGGACAAGGCTGCGTACAGCTGTCCGGCGGTCTTTGGCATGAATATAAGACAGAATTGCCTGTCAGGGAGTGTAATATTTCTTCTGTACTTAAAAAGTAGTGAAACCCAGGTTCTTCTGCATACGGAACAGGATGTATTTGATCCAGGTTACATCACTTTGGTACTTTTCCAGCGGCAGGCTGTACTGTGCATCCTCGTTGCTCCACAGCCGGTTGAAGTAGCTTTCTATTTCGGCATACAGCGGCTGGTCCTTCGTCATGCCGACCCACAGATTATTTTCCAGATTGAAGTCATCCAGGTTGCGCGCTGTAAAATTGGTTGAGCCGCCCAGAACTACCGACTGGCCGCTGCCTTTGGCAATGAACATCAGCTTGGAATGGTATTGTTCTGTGCCGGTATTGTACCAGCGGATGGCGATTTTTCCGCCGGTGCGCTTGTTCAGATCCATGGCCACCGGACGGTTGGGTATACCGATTTTATCGCGTCCGAAGGCGTTCTGGTTCGGGTCCATCAGGAGCCGGATGTCTGCTCCCCGTGCGGATGCCTTCACCAGTTCGTCCAGAATCCTGTCATCGGCCAGATAGAACATGCCCATCCAGAGCGTGTCGCCCTTGCCGGTGGAACGGATGCCCTCGAGTGCGTATTTATAGATTTTGCCTTCGGTCAAGTATCGCACCTCCAGCGGGCCGCCGGACTTCACTGCATTCTTTTGGGAGAATACGGGCATCTTGCTGAGAATCGGCCCCGCCTCAGACAGATCGGCTGCCGCCTGCTCGCTTTTCAGGATATCGGAGATGATGGGCCCCTGCACTTCCAGCGCAATGTTGGAATGATAGGCACTGGGATCATGCACATTACCTGAAGTGATCAGTGCGGTCTTCTCGCTGACCACCACTTTGCGGTGATTGGCTTTTACATTCAGCAGTTTCAGATAAGAGCGGGCCGTGATATCGGGGCCTTGGCTTGCCATCAGGTTGGGAATCCACCCTTGGCCGGACTGGCCAAACCATTGAATAAAGGTCCGCCATACGGCCGAGTAGGCGGGGGTCGAATCACGCAGCGAATCAACATCAGTCAGGATTACCTTGATTCCGGCGGCTCTCATCTCTTCCAGCAGCGGATTCGGGGCAGAGCCATAATTGGTATTGACCTCATCCGTGATGAAGACGATCTCCATATCGGGGTGGGCCTGCTGCTGTGTGACGAGTTTATCGGCCAGCTCCTGGCTTACTGCAGGAAAGTGCTGATCCTTATGGGTGTAATTATTGAACAGGAACAGATCGATCACCAAAAACTGCCTTGATTCTTCTATAATCTGCAGGATGCGGGGCAAGATCTGATCTTCGTGCTGCTCGCGCCCGCTCTTGTCCGGATAGGTAAGATCATGCCAGAAAGACACCTTGTCGACTTGGTACACGGGACTTTCAAAGGATATTCCCGCAGGAAGCGGTTTGTGGGTCTGATATATCATCACCCCGGCCAGCCAAAGAATAAGGAGTCCAAGCATCCACCAAATCCATTTGCGGCGGCGGGGTGATCGCTTGTGATGAGACGGAGAAAAATTCTGGCTATTGGCATTGTTGTTATCCGTTCGTCCGGACGGAGCGGTAGAGTTGTCTGGATTCATAGGTTCCTCCTGATGTGCTGCAGAGAGCTTGTGTATTAAGTATGCTCCGGCATAGTATTCAACTATTAACACCCGAAGCAGTAAATTGAAGCAGCTGTAATGGCTGATGACATATCCGGGAAGCGTATGTATAATGAGTGTAAATAATTTGTATAAGGTTTGAGCATTCAAATATATAGAGGGTCAGGGAAGAGAGTGGGTGCAACGTGTATTCGATCAAACAGGTCGTCGAAATGCTGGATATTCCTTCCGTTACGCTGAGAGCCTGGGAGAGCAGATATAAGGCGGTTATCCCCGAACGAACGGAATCCGGTTACAGGCTGTACAGCCAGGAGAATATCGAAGACCTGCGGTGGCTGAAGGAACAGACCGAGAAGCAGGGCATCAGTATTTCACACGCGGTCCGTTTGCTTAGAGCAAGCAAAGAGAAGCAGCTGGAAGAGCATACGGCTATGGCCGGGGGGATGCCAGGCGATGCTTTTGAAAAAATGAAAAATCAAATCTACACGGCGATGCTTGAATTCCAGGGGGAGCGGGCAAACGCGCTGATTGATTTTGGCTTTTCCCTCTACGGCTATGAGGCGATGTTCCATCAGGTGCTGGTGCCAATTCTGGTCAGAGTTGGCGATGCATGGGAGGCGGGGCTGGCGACTGTGGCCCAGGAGCATTACATGACACAGATGATATCCAACCGGTTTTATCAGTTCTTTCATGTCTTTCCTGTACAAGCCCATTTTCCGAAGGTGCTGGCGTTCTGTCCGTCCGGGGAGCATCATCAGATCGGACTATTGCTGTTTGCGCTGTTTCTGCGTAAGAATGGAGTCGAAGTGATCTACCTGGGGGCCAATACGCCTGAGGAAGGCATCATAGAGATGTTGAACAAGCAGAGCCGGGTCGGACTGGTCTGCCTGTCGGTAACCGGCAATGAACGGGTCGCTGCGACAGAGGATCTGATGGGACGGTTGAAGAAAGCATTTCCGAACCTTCAGTTCCTTGTGGGCGGCAAGGGGTATGAGGAGGTAGCTCCTCAATTCTCCGAGGCGCGTTATGTCATGAATGAGTCGCCGGAGCACTGGCAGGTGTGGTTTCAAGAGGTTTTTATGAAGCTGGAAATCAGACACTAAAAGATCAATAAGCACATCGAGCCCTTTCGAATCCGCTGAGATTCGGAGGGCTTTTTTTGTATGCAAACGGCCTTTGCGGAGAATCCTCCGAAACTCTTGAATGGTAAGCTTAACCGCAGTATTTACAACCCCGCCTAAAGTATGTATGATATTTGTATCATATATGTATAGTTATTGTATAAGGTTTGTTGAGGAGGCAGAGAAGATGACCGGAGGAAAGCGTACGGCAAAGGTAGCGGTAATCGGAGCAGGTCCCGGAGGACTGGCTGCCGCCATGCTCCTCGCCGCTGAAGGATATGAGGTCGATCTATATGAGAAGCAGGACGAGGTTGGAGGCAGATCGGGAGAGCTAAGACTCGGAGAGTACCGTTTTGACCGTGGGGCTACTTTTTTGATGATGCCGCATTTGCTGGAGGAACTGTTTGCTTCCGCAGGGCGCTCCTTACACTCCTATGTAGATTTAAAAGAACTTGATCCGCTGTATTCGCTGCATTTTGGAGACACCGTTTTTACGCCTTCGACAGACCAGGAGTATACAGCAGAACAGATTGAGCGTTTATTTCCGGGAAACGGGGAGGGTTATCGGCGGTTTATGTCCGAAGAAGGGGAGAAGCTGGAACGGGTAATTCCACTGCTGCAGCGGCCGTTTCAATCCCTGGGTGACTATGCCAAAAGAGATGTGCTTCATGCACTCCCCAAGCTGAATGCCGCCGACAATGTCTACAACCGGCTGTCCCGTTATTTTGATGATGAACGCCTGCGGTATTCCTTCACTTTTCAGGCTAAATACCTCGGCATGTCGCCCTGGGAGTGCCCGGGGACGTTCACCATTCTCTCATATATGGAGCACCGCTATGGCCTCTATCATCCGATTGGCGGCATTAATCGTGTACTTCAGGCGATGGCAGACATTATTAGAGAGCACGGCGGGCGTGTCCATACCTCCACCGGTGTTAAACGCATTATTGTGAAGAACCGGCATGCCGCAGGTCTTCAATTGGAGAACGGGGATACGGTAGAAGCAGATTATGTGGTGATCGGGGCTGATTTTGGCTCTGCCATGACAAAACTATTCGAACCAGGGGTTCTAAAAAGGTATGCCCCTGCCAAAATTTCCCGAAAACGCTATTCCTGCTCAACAGCCATGCTGTACCTCGGTGTGGACGGGGAAGTCGATCTGGCTCATCACTCCGTTCATTTCGCGCAGGACTACCGGCGCAATGTGGAGGAGATTACGAAGCTGGGCAGGTTGTCGAAGGATGCTTCAATCTACGTCCATAACCCGTCCGTGATCGATCCAACCCTGGCTCCGGCGGGCAAATCTTCATTATATGTGCTGATGCCCGTTCCTAATCTGACGGCGGAGGTGGACTGGGCGCAAGAGGGCGCAGCCGTAGAGGCCCAAATGATGGAACAGCTTCAGCATATCCCTCAGCTTGCCGGTATATCCGGGCGGGTGGAGGAGCGGCTGTTCTTCACCCCGCAAGACTGGCAGGATAAGCTGGATGTATATAATGGCGCAACCTTTAACATGGCCCACAATCTGGGCCAGATGATGTACCTGCGCCCGCACAACACCTTCCAGGAGGTGGGCGGCATCTGGCTGGTCGGCGGCGGAACCCATCCGGGCAGCGGCTTGCCGACGATTTTTGAGTCGGCGAAGATCAGTGCAAGGCTGCTGCGGGAGCACGACCGTGCCGCCCGCGGCAGCGCCTTTGTTCCGGCATCTGCCGGAACGGGGGTTCCGCTGTGAGCCGGGTCGCCGTCGTCGGCGGCGGGATCGGCGGGCTTACCGCGGCGCTGCTGCTCAGCCAGCAGGGCCACGAGGTTGTGGTGTACGAGCGCGGCCAGCAGGTGGGCGGGCGGGTGGCCTTTGAAGAGAGCGGGCCTTACCGGATTGACCGGGGGCCGACGATTGTGCTCCTGCCGGAGATGTTGCTCGGCATTATGAAAGAAGCAGGTCTGCCGGAAGGGAGCTTGGAGCTGCTGCGCTGCGATCCGCTCTACCGGATTCATTTCCAGAGCGGGCGTATCCTGACCAAGGTTGACGGAACCAAAGCGCAGGCTGCAGAGATTGAACGGCAATATCCTGGCGAAGGCAAAGGGTTCACCCGTTTTATGAAGGAAATGTCGGTACTCTATCCTCAGGGCAAGGCTTCATTTCTGGAGCGGGGGTTTGCACGGCGGAGAGATTTCTTCAGCCCCCGGAATCTGTCATTGATGGGACGTCTTCGAGCCTATAGGAGTCTGAGGTCGGCAGTCGGGCAGTATTTCCATAGCGAAGAGCTGAAGGATGCCTTTTCGCTGCAGAGCCTGTACATCGGTGGTGCGCCGTTCCGTACCCCGGGTATTTACACGATGCTGCCGTATGCCGAGCATGCCTTTGGCATCTGGATGCTGAAGGGCGGGTATGGACGTCTTCCGCAGATTATGGCCCGTGAGCTTGAACGCAGGGGCGTGGTCATTCATACGGACACTGAGGTAGAGTCGCTGAAAATAAGCAGCGGACGCTGCCAGGGAGTAAGGGTTCAAGGCCAAAGTATCCCGTATGATGCGGTCCTGTACAACGGTGATTTTCCGCTACTGGAGGAATTGCTGCCCCAGCAGATGTTCAAACCGACCGGACAGCGCGCGGACCCTGCCGAAGAGGATGCTGCTGTGACGTTAAAGCCTATCCGGCGCGGTGCATTCAAGCCCTCCTCGGGCTGTCTGCTGATTTATGCCGGAGCCAACAAACGCTGGCCGGATGCGATGGTCCATCAGTTTTTCCTGCCGGATAGCCTGAATGACAATCTTCGTGATTTGTTCGATAAAGGAACGATTTCAGAACATCCCTCTTATTACGTGTTCAATCCTGCAGCGCTGGATGACAGCGCGGCTCCTCCGGGAGAGAGTGTGCTATACTTCCTGATTCCGGTACCGGCTTCACCTGAGCTGGATTGGGATAACATTGCCGGACCGCTGGCTGACAAGGTGCTGGCAGATGCGGAGAAGAGAGGATTTCCGGGGCTGTCTGCCAGCATCGTCTGGCGCAAGCTTCGCACACCGGCGCAAGCGGAGCAAGAGGGTATGTTTGGCGGCGGAAGCTTTGGCATCGCTCCGGTACTGAGCCAATCCGGTGTGTTCCGGCCGCAGGCAAAACCCTATTCCGTACAAGGCTTATACGCCGCCGGTGCTTCGGTGCATCCGGGCGGCGGGGTACCGATTGTAATGCAGGGAGCCCGACTGGCAGTGCATGAACTTATGAAGGAGATGAGCGGTCATGGATAAAAGGATTATACAGCAATGTGAGGAACTCATGAAGAAAGGCTCCTCTTCGTTTCACAAGGCCTTTGACGGTCTGCCCAGTCCGCGCCGGGAAGCCGTACATGTGATTTATGCCTTCTGCCGGATGATCGATGACAGTGTAGACGAACCGGATAACTCCCTATACACCATTCATGAGCTCGGCGATTCTTTCAGAAATCTGGGGCAGGCGGAAGGGCATTTTATCTGGCCGGCTTTACGCTGGTTGTTCGATACCTTTCCACAGCTGGAACGGGAGCCGTTTCTACTGCAGATGGAAGGACAAACCCGGGATCTTACATTCACTCATTACGAAACTCTGGAGCAGCTCGAGACTTACTGCTATCTTGTAGCAGGCACAGTCGGAGAAATGCTGCTGCCGGTCCTGCGGGATGACCATAATGAAGAAGCACAGGCGGCAGGAATATCTCTTGGCATCGGGATGCAGCTTGTAAATATTATCCGCGATGTAGGCGAGGATTTAAGACGCGGGAGGCGTTATGTGCCGCTTGATATCATGAGGAGAAACGGTTACCGGGAGCAGGAACTGGAACGCGGCGAAGTGAATGAACAGTTCGTGGCTGTGATTCATGAGCTGAGGCGCGAGGCACTGGCCTGGTTTGAAAAAGGCTTGGTGAATGTAGAGACCTACCCGCCCGAGAGCGGATTGGCGGTAGAATTGGCAGCCGCCTTCTATGCAGCCATTCTGGATGATGTTGAAGCCGCAGACTATGATGTTTTCCGCCGCAGAGCCTACGTCAGCGATGAGGCGAAGCTTCAGATGTTCCGCCGCACAGCTGCGCGGTATGCCGACAAGGGCAGAGCGGCGGTGTACTAATGATCAAATATGTTTTCTGGGTGTGGTATACCGTTGGCGCCCTGCTGCTGATCCTGTTCAGTATCCCCGAGAGGCTACAATTTTCCAGTGGTATCTTTCTGATCCTGTATGCTGTATATGCTGCTGATTTATCGGTCAAGGGACAAACTTCATTTTTTATGTCCGACCGGTCAGTCATTTTTCAAAATAAACCGAAGGAGCGTTCCATGTGGCTCTCTGCTGCCCTGGTCTGGACGGGTGGAATGACGGTGGAGTGGATAGGTGTCCACTCCGGGCGCTTGTTCGGTGATTACGAATATACCCAAGTGCTCGGGCCGCTGATCTACGGCGTACCCGTCACTCTTGGATTTGCCTGGATTGCAGTGATCTGCAATGCCGCACTCATGAGCTATGATTTTGGACAAAAGGGATTCCGGCTGCTGGCTGTAAGATCCGTTCAGGTCGGCTTTTGGACCGTATTGCTGGATTTGGTGCTTGATCCGGTTGCCCATGCGCGCAATTTCTGGCAATGGGGGGGCGATGGAGGCTTTTATCATGTGCCATGGAGCAATTTTGCCGGATGGCTTATCGTCTCTGCCCTGCTGTCCTTATGTTTGCCGAATGTTCAGGTATCCCGTTCAGCCGCACGCCGGGGGACACGGCTCTACCAGGCAATTCTGATCCTGTTCGGATTGATCAGCCTGCGTGAAGGGCTGCCGCTCTGTGCAGTGATTGCCGGGGCTGGGGCCGCATTGTCGGAAGGGGGCCTGCACTATGCTGGAAGCCGTCAAGTCCAAAAGCTTTGATCAGATATTCTACCGCTATAATTCACTATATCTGCTCCGCCGGCATTTTCACTTCCTGGGCATCTCCGGTGAGCTTCAGCCCGAAGCTGCAGCAGGCAGGCCTATTCTCTATATTATGAATCACAGCTCCTGGTGGGATGGTCTGCTGGCCTATCATGCTGCAGGACGGATGAAAGGCAGTTCTCACTATTTCATGATGGAAGAGGAACAGCTCCGCAAATACGCTTTTTTTCGCAAGCTGGGAGCCTACTCTATTAACCGTGACCGGACGGGCGATCTCAGAGCGTCTTTACGGTATTCAGCCAATCTGCTTCATGCAGGGGGGAATGTGTGGATGTATCCGGAAGGGGAGATTCTACCGCTAAGCAGTGCTCCGCTCCTCCTGAAGGAAGGGGCAGCACTGATCCTGCGCATGTGTCCACAGGCAGCCGTCGTACCCGTCACCCTATATCATGGCTTGTTCCGGCATTCCAAGCCGGATGCGACGCTGCTTGCCGGTGAAGCGCTTATGCTTCCTTGGGCAGATCTGAAACGCAGCCACATTACCGGAATCCTGGAAACGATTCTCCAGGCGCAGCTGGATACTCACCGGCAGATGATTTTTTCAAATAAAGGGCATATGCCTGAGCAGTTCCGTCCCTTGATGAAGCAGGGGAGATCGACCAACGAATGGCTGGATTCCATGCGCGGGAGGGGTAGCCGATGAACCTTCTTCTGCAGTTTCTTTTTATTTTCTTGCTGCTGCAGCTGCTCTTTGCGCTGTGGAATGCAGCGCAGCTTCCCATGCTGGAAGACCCGCGGTGGAAGAAACGTTCAGATCCCTCCTTGATGGTGTCCGGCCAGCGGCTTAAGCGGCTGTCTATCCTGATCCCTGCCCGTGATGAAGCGGAAAATATTTCAGCCTGCCTTGCGTCCGTACTGTCCTGCGGGGATGCCGGAGTGGAGCTTGAGATTCTGGTGCTGGACGACCGTTCCACAGATGGAACGGGAAAGCTTGCCGCTGCAGCAGGAGGGGCACGGGTTCAGGTGCTGGAGGGTCGTGAGCTTCCTGACGGCTGGATAGGTAAAGCCTACGCCTGTGCTCAACTGGCGGAAGCCGCGGGCGGCGAATGGATGCTGTTTCTGGACGCCGATGTCAGGCTGCGGCCGGGTGCGCTTAGAGCCGCTGTGGCTGCCGCCGATATCCAGGGTTCGGGTCTGATTACCGGGTTTCCCCGGCAGATTACCGGCACCTGGCTGGAGAGGCTGGTTGTGCCTCTTATGGGCTTTACAATCATCTCGCATTTGCCGGTTCTCCTCGTCCGGGGATCGAACGATCCCCGCTTCGTAGCGGCGCACGGCGGCTTCATGCTGATTCACCGTGACAGTTACGACCGCTGCGGAGGGCATGAGGCTATCCGTAGCGAGCTGGTGGATGATATGTCGCTGGCCCGCGCGGTAAAACGGGCACGGGACCCAGTGACCCTGGCCGATATTACGGCTGTCTCCGAAATGCGGATGTATCATCAGGCTGCCGGAGTCTGGAACGGCTATGGCAAGAATATTTATGCCGGTCTCGGCCGCAATCCACTTCTTTTGCTGCTCATGCTGGCTTTTTATATACTTATGTATGTGGTGCCTTTCGGAATGGCTGTCTACAGCATGCTTAACGGTTTGGAAGCAGCGGCGTTCTGGTCCATCCTGTCCTATTTGGCAGGTGCCGCAGTCAAGAGAACCAGTGATGCTTCGGGCAGACAGCCCGTTTGGCTGTGTCTCTTGATGCCGGCCAGCATCATGTGTCTGGCTGCGATTGCGCTGGGCTCCTGGCGGGGCAGCCGCTCTCCTCAAGGCTACGAATGGAAAGGAAGGCGCTACCGATGAAACAGAAGGCAGTGATTATAGGTGCCGGCTTCGGCGGCTTATCTTCCGCAGTCACCCTGGCTGCCAAAGGCTGGGCTGTGACTCTGCTGGAACGCCAGTCCCATCCGGGAGGGAAGCTGCAGCGTATTGAGGAAGCCGGTTACACCTTTGACCGTGGGCCCAGCACCATTACAATGCCCCATGTGTTCCGTTCGCTGTACGAACAGGCGGGTGCCCGCATGGAAGACTACGTTCAGTTATATGAACTGGAGCCGCGCACACGCAATGTGTTTGCCGATGGGACGGTAGTGGATTTCTCTCGGGATAATGAATATATGCAGGAGCAGCTTGCAGTCTTTAGTCCCGGGGACGCCGCAAGCTATCCGGCGTTCATGGCTGAAGCCGCACTTCTGTACAGGCTCAGTGAGAAGCAGTTCCTGAACAGGCTGCTGCTCTCCTGGAAAGATAAAATCTCTCCGGCTCTGGTTCGTGATCTGCTGCGTGTGAGGCCTTTCCTTAGTCTGCAATCCTTGCTGCAGCGTTATTTCCGGCATCCCCATACTCTTGCAATGATGGGCCGTTATGCGACTTATGTGGGTTCATCACCGTACAAGGCTCCAGCGATTTTTGCCATGCTCGGGCATGTGGAGAGTCAGGGAGGAGTCTTCGGGGTTCGCGGAGGGACCTATAAGCTGGTGGAAGGGCTCGTCACTTTGGCGAAACAGCTGGGAGTGCAGGTGATTACAGGAACAGAGGTGACGCAGATTTCTGTTGTGAACGGCCGGGTGGAGGGGGTAGACACGGCGAAGGGCTTCTATGAGGCCCGGACCGTCATCGCCGGAGGCGATGTGCTGAGCATTAACCGTATGCTGCTCCCCCAGGAGACCCGGCCGGGAATGAGCGACCGCAGAATATCCGCCTATGAGCCTTCTTTATCAGGACTTGTCACCCTTGCGGGTGTACGGCGCAAATATACGCGCCTGTTGCACCATACCGTATTTTTCCCGGAACAGTATGAGCCTGAATTTAAGGATATTTTTGTCCGCAAGCGGCCTCCGCAGCATCCCACAATCTATATTTGCCACTCAGGCTATTCCGAACGGAAAATGGCGCCTGAGGGGGGCAGCAATTTGTTTATTTTGGCGAATGCACCGTATTTGAGCCATGCGACAGATTGGAGTCAGGATTCCGAAGCCTACGGTGAACGCGTGCTTGAAATGCTGGCTGGTCATGGCATCGACGGGATTAGGCAGGCCGAAGTGCTAAGGCGCTATACCCCGCAGAATATCGCAGACGACACGCTGGCGCACCGGGGAGCCATTTATGGAATTTCCTCCAACTCCGTCCGCCAGACCTTTTTTCGTCCAGGGAACCGTTCTGCAGATATCAAAGGGCTGTGGTATGTAGGCGGCACAACGCATCCTGGCGGCGGAACGCCGGTGGTATCCTTATCTGGAAGGCTGGTGGGTGAATACATTGCCGATTACACCTAGAGCAATCCGCTATTTTTAACAGTGCAGCTTACGTGCATGGATGTGGAATAGGGATATGCTATAATGAAGCGTGCTGGCAGACCTCCAGTACATGGAAAAGCTCATGCGGGAGACAGTACCTCCCTGCATATCATAGATCGTTAGGAACGGGGGATGACAGCATGAACCAGATGCCGCAGGATGAATTATCGTACAACGTAGAAAAGAAACCCGGCACAGCCCCGCAAGCTGCAAAACCTGACGGACATCAGTCTCTGCTGCCTTCATCCACAACGGGGGAACGCAAGATTGAACATGTGAGGCTCTGCTTGAACGAGGAAGTTGGCGGCAGCGGCATTACATCTGGATTCGAGCATTACCGCTTCCGCCACAATGCGCTCCCCGAGCTGAATTACGATGATATTTCGCTGCGGACAGTCTTCCTGGAACGGGAACTGCGTACACCGCTGCTGATCAGCTCCATGACCGGCGGAAGCAGTTCTACAGGCGCTATTAATGCCAGGCTGGCCGAGGCAGCCGAGCGCCGGGGATGGGCGCTCGGGGTCGGCTCCATCCGGGCGGCCGTGGAACGCTCCGAGCTTGCCTCCACCTTCCAAGTCCGTGATAGAGCGCCGGGGATTCCTGTCATCGCTAACATTGGAGCGGTGCAGCTGTCCTACGGCTTTGGTGTGGATGAATGCCGCCGTGCTGTAGAGATAGCCGGTGCGGATTGGCTGGTGCTGCATCTGAACGGGATTCAGGAGGTATTTCAGCCTGAGGGCAACACCGGGTTTGCCTCCTTGCTGTCGCGGATTGAGCAGGTATCCCAGGCACTTGAGATCCCTGTCGGAGTCAAGGAGGTCGGCTGGGGAATTGATGGGGAAACGGCTTCCCGGCTGTATGATGCGGGTGTTGCCTTTGTCGATGTAGCGGGAGCTGGCGGAACTTCATGGAGCCAGGTGGAGAAGTTCCGCAGCAGTGATCCGGTCCGGCGGGCCGCCGCAGAGGCCTTCGCCGATTGGGGGAATCCCACTGCCGAATGCATTGCAGAGGTAAGGGCGGCATCGAAGCACGGTGCGCTGATCGGCAGCGGCGGGCTGAGACACGGCGTGGATGCAGCGAAAGCACTCGCGCTTGGGGCCGATCTGGCCGGCTTCGGGCGGAATCTGCTTGGTCCGGCAGTGGAATCCGAGGAGGCGCTTGACCATGCGCTGGCCCAGGTGGAGCTGGAGCTGCGGACCGCAATGTTCGGTATCGGTGCGCCTGATCTGGCTGCACTGCGTAATACTCCCCGCCTAATAAAGCGCTGAAACGATTAAGAGAATATGGAAATAAGGAAGGGCACAAAACGATGATCAAACTGGTCCAAATGGACGAAACCACATTTCAATTTTTCTTGAGCCAATCCACACGGGATTATGCCGAGGATAAAATAAAAGCCGGATCCTGGGATACCGAGACTGCCATGCAGCTGTCCCAGGACGAGATGACCAAATCTTTGCCTGAAGGTCTAAACACCGATGGGGCTTATATCTTTTCAATAGTAGAGACGGAATCGGAAGCCCAAGCCGGGTATATCTGGTTCAACGTGATCGAGGGACGCAGCGGGCGAGAGGCCTTCATTTATGATTTTTATGTTTTCGAACCGTTCCAGGGTAAGGGGTATGGCAAGCAGACACTGCTTGCGCTTGATGAAGAAGCCCGTAAACTGGACATAACCAGAATCGGTCTGCATGTGTTCGGGCAGAACAACCGTGCTTTCGAGCTGTACAAAAAAATGGGTTTTCTCATCACCGATATCACCATGTCGAAAGAACTCTAGAATGGGTTGGCCATGCTGGCAGGGAAGAGACCTCGGGAGAGGTCTTTTTGGCGTTTTTGTACATGAAGGCGGGGGTGGAGCTCTCACTATAAGCAGGCCGCTGCCCTTTAACGGACACATCCGCCGGAGATCCGCTGTTGCTGGCGGTTTTGTTCTAATATATAATGGTTGAGATCAAGCCCCGGAATTTTTGCGGTGATCAATCCAACCGAAAATAGGAGTTGTCATATAAATGGCTTTGAAAGCAGGTATCGTAGGACTTCCGAACGTAGGGAAATCCACATTGTTCAATGCAATTACACAAGCGGGAGCAGAATCCGCCAACTATCCGTTCTGTACCATTGACCCGAACGTAGGTGTCGTGGAAGTGCCGGATGAGCGTCTGGATAAGCTGACAGAGCTGGTGCAGCCGAATAAGACGGTTCCCACGGCTTTTGAATTTGTGGATATTGCCGGTCTGGTGCGCGGTGCGAGCAAAGGCGAAGGCCTCGGCAACAAGTTCCTGGCCCACATTCGTGAAGTGGATGCGATCGTTCATGTTGTACGCTGCTTCGTGGATGAGAACGTTACCCATGTTGATGGCAAAGTGAACCCGATCAGCGACATCCAGACGATTAACCTGGAGCTGATTCTGGCTGACCTGGAGAGTATCGAGAAACGGATCGAACGCTCCCGCAAAAACATCAAAGGCGGCGACAAGAAATACGCCCAGGAAGTTGAAGTTCTGGAGCGCGTCAAAGAAGCACTCTATCAAGACCAACCTGCGCGCAGCGTGGAATTGTCCGATGACGAGCGTCTGATCGTGCGTGATCTTCACCTGCTCACCCTGAAGCCGGTGCTGTATGCGGCCAATGTGGGCGAGGATGAAGTTGCCAGTGCTGAAGAGAACCCTTATGTTCAGCAGGTACGCGAGTTTGCCGTTGCCGAGAATGCCGAAGTGGTACCGATCAGCGCCAAAGTGGAAGCGGAGATTGCCGAGCTGGAAGGCGAAGACAAGGCAATGTTTCTGGAAGAGCTGGGCCTGCAGGAATCCGGGCTGAACCGCCTGATCAAAGCAGCCTACAAACTTCTCGGACTCTACACTTACTTCACTGCAGGTGTGCAGGAGGTTCGTGCCTGGACGATCCGCAAGGGAACCAAAGCGCCTGGTGCCGCTGGTGTCATTCATACAGACTTCGAGCGCGGATTCATCCGTGCAGAGGTTGTCGCATACGCCGATCTGCTTGCTGCCGGTTCGATGAACGGTGCCAAGGAACGCGGACAACTGCGTCTGGAAGGCAAAGAGTATCTGGTGCAGGACGGCGACGTCATGCATTTCCGTTTCAACGTATAAGTAACCTAATGAAGTTATAACAGCAGGAGGAAGTCATCCGGGGTAGGGGTTCTACTGGCGGATGGCTTTTTTTGCATAAGACCGTAGTAATTCCGCCTATGTGAATAACATTTCCGCTGTTTTTACATAATAAGGAGCGGATTTCTCGGCTGCAAAAATATACGTGACCTGGTGTGCGGCACTGTAGCCAATTAGCAGGTTCGGTGGTATAATATAAAGTCGTATATCTATTTTTATTGTATCAACAATTTAAAGTTTTAATATTGAATATGAAATTGAATCAGGAGAGGTGAATTCCCTTGTTGGACCGATTGCAATCGCTGGCGGACCGCTATGAGAAACTCAGTGAACTGCTTTGTGACCCGGATGTTGCAAGCGACAGTAAGAAACTGAGGGACTATTCCAAAGAACAATCCGATTTGCAGCCCGCCTTTGAGGCGTATGCCGAATATAAAAATGTAATGGAAGAGCTTGAAGCCGCTAAGATGATGCAGGGCGAAAAGCTTGATGATGAAATGAAGGAAATGGTCAAGATGGAGATTGACGACCTTTCCTCGCGCCAGGTTGTCCTGGAGGAGAAAATCCGCCTTCTGTTACTGCCGAAGGATCCTAATGACGACAAAAACGTTATTGTGGAAATCCGTGGCGCAGCCGGTGGGGATGAGGCGGCATTGTTCGCATCAGATCTGTACCGGATGTACACCCGTTATGCCGATACCCAAGGTTGGCGCATTGAGCTGATGGATGTCAATACGAATGACCTCGGCGGATTCAAGGAGGTTATCTTCCTGATTAACGGACGTGGCGCGTACAGCAAAATGAAATTCGAAAGCGGCGCACACCGCGTTCAGCGTATTCCGGCCACGGAATCAGGTGGACGTATTCATACCTCGACTTCTACGGTTTCGGTTATGCCTGAAGCAGAAGAGTTCGAAATTGAAATTCACGATAAGGATATTCGCGTCGATACTTTCTGTTCCAGTGGCGCAGGCGGCCAGTCGGTTAATACCACCAAGTCAGCCGTTCGCGTAACCCACATCCCTACCGGGATAATGGCTACCTGTCAGGACGGAAAGTCCCAGAACTCCAACAAGGAGAAGGCATTGCAGGTCCTGCGTGCCCGCATCTCGGATATGAAACGCCAGGAAGAGGAAGCGAAGTACGCCGGAGAACGCAAGAGCAAAGTCGGCACCGGTGACCGCAGTGAGCGGATTCGTACGTATAACTTCCCGCAGAGCCGTGTAACCGATCACCGTATCGGCCTTACGCTGCACCGCCTGGAGCAGGTAATGAACGGAGATATTACAGAAATTATCTCGGCGTTGTCGATTGCCGAGCAAGCGGAATTGATGGAAAAAGGAGAATAATGCTTTGAAACACGACGCTTATGTCATGCTTAACGTGCAAAGCATCCGGGAAGCCTTTGCGGAGGCTTCTTCTTTTTTGGACCAAGCCGGGTGTAATGAGCCGCAGCGCAGCAGTCAGCTGTTGCTGGAGTATGTGCTGGGCTTGTCCGGGGCGGCCTATTATATGGCTCTGGCCGATCCGTTTCCGCCTGCGGTGCGTGAGGCCTGGGAAGCCGCAGTCACCCGCCGCGCGGCCGGTGAGCCGGTGCAGTATATCATCGGCGAGCAGGAGTTTTACGGGCGGGCTTTTGAGGTGACGCCCGATGTGCTGATTCCCCGGCCCGAGACGGAACTGCTCGTCGAGGCGATTCTGAAGTACGGCGCGGAGCTGTGGCCGGACGGCCTTGTGGCTGCGCCGGGCGAAGCGGCGCGGGACATTGCGGCTGTGGGTGAAGCGGCGCGGGACATTGCGGCTGTGGGTGAAGCAGCGCGGGACAGTGCGGCTGCGGATGAAGTGGCGCGGGACAGTGCGGCTGCGGGTGAAGCAGCAGGGGACGGTGTGGCTGCGGGTAAAACAGCCGCTGGGGGAGTTGAGGCGGGCAGCTTGGCAGCCCGCCGGGAGAGCGGCGCGGCAGGGACGCGCGCGCCGCGTCCGCTGACCGCCGTCGATATCGGCGCCGGCAGCGGAGCAATCTCCGTCACGCTGGCGGCGGAAGCACCGGCGTGGCGGGTCTGCGCCGGCGACATCTCGCCCGGCGCGCTGGCCGTGGCCGTGCGCAATGCGCAGCGGCACGGCACGGCAGTGGACCTGCGGCTCGGCGACCTGCTCGAGCCGTTTGCGGGGATGGAGACGGATATTCTCGTCTCCAACCCGCCGTATATTCCCGGCGCAGACATCGCCGGGCTGCAGCGCGAAGTGCGCGACCACGAGCCGCGCACTGCTCTGGATGGCGGCGACGACGGGCTGGACCCGTACCGCCGCATGATGGAACAGCTGGCGCTGCTTCCGGCGCCACCGCGCCTGGTCGGCTTCGAGCTCGGCCAGGGTCAGGCCGGGCAAGTGGCCAGCCTGCTGAAGGCGGCAGGCCATTGGAACGAGATCATCACGATCGATGATCTCGCGGGTATCCCCCGCCATGTGCTGGGGATAGCGCGCTAGAACGGCCAAAAACTATTTGCTGCTGGCGATTGCCCGTTTACGCGGTCAATCACCGCGCCGAACAAGGCTGCTAGAGAAGGCCGGACAAGCCGGAGACAAAGACATCTCCTGTAGTTTATCTTCTGTCTGCAAGAATAGCACTTTAGGAGTATAAACTGCTGACAGTGAAGTGGAATTTCTCCACATATCCAGCAGGCATCCCACTCAAAGTGACAGTTAGTGGGAATTCATCCACTTATATCGGATGAAATCAAAGCTATTCACTCTAGATAGCCAGATTAGTTCTACTTTTTCCCACTAATGACCTGGCGGAAGCCGATTACCGCTGATTTAGTTTTACTTTTTCCACTATATAGAGCGAACTTAAGAATCTAACCTTGCGATTTGGTGAATCCCTGTGATGAAAGGGGGGCCGTGTCGCTGTAGCTAATTTCTGCTTATTTAGACTATTAAGTATGCTTAAAGGTAAGGCATTCGTGTTACCTATTCCCGGATAGGTTGCGTTCTAATATGAACTAACTCTATGGTTTGGGCGGACATCCACCGCAGCGGAGCAGAACGATCCTCGTGAAAATTGTATTTTTGCTGCCCCTTCCTTTACAATAGAATAGACGGGCCCTCGGTGCAGACAGAAATTCAGAAGACCCAGTACGGAGTAAGGAGACAGATTATGCTTCAGAAGATTAAAAAGATCGACGGTGTCATCGTAATCATTCTATTGCTGCTGATGGTTGTCAGCATTTTTTCCATATACAGCGTCACGCATGGACGGGATAAGCTGGATGGGGCGCATCTCCGGATGATCAAGTTCTATGTGCTGGGCATTATTGCTTTTATCGGCCTGACTTTTGTGGATTATCGTTTGCTCGTGAAATATGCACTTTATGTGTATATTGCGGGAATAGGGATTCTGGTGCTGGTCAGCTTCATCGGCAAGGAGCAGAACGGGGCCCAGGGCTGGATTAAGCTCGGAGGGTTCAGTCTTCAGCCGGCGGAGCTATTCAAGTTGATATTGATTCTTTTCCTGGCGGCCGTGCTTGTCCGCAAGAACAAAAACAAACTGCTGTTCTGGCGGGATGTCGTCCCATTGGGACTGCTTACCATACTGCCGTTCCTGATCGTTATCAGCCAGAATGACCTAGGTAATGCCCTTTCCTATATCGTCATCCTGATCGGCCTGCTGTGGATCGGCAATATCAAGTTTACCCATGCACTGATTGGACTGCTGGTGATAGGCGGGACGGCAGCCGGGGGGATTATAAGCTATATTCACTACCATGATGAAATCAAGGATTTCCTTACCGATATCGGACGCTCCCACTGGGTGGAGCGCTTTGACCCGTGGCTGGTCCCTAATGAAGCGACTGCCAAAGCAAGCTACCATACCAAAAATGCCAAGCTGGCCATCGCCTCGGGAGGCATGAGCGGTGAGGGGTACATGGAAGGCAGCTCGGTGCAGACGGACCGGGTACCTTACACCTATTCCGATTCTATTTTTGTGCAGATTGCTGAGGAATTCGGCTTTGTTGGCTCGGCGCTGGTACTGCTTCTTTATTTTATACTGATTCACCGGATGATTCTGATTGCGCTGGAGTGCAAGGACCGGGGCGGACCCTTCCTGATCGTCGGCATTGTCGCCATGATGCTGTACCAGATCTTCGAGAATATCGGTGCATTCATCGGCCTGATGCCGCTGACCGGAATTACGCTGCCGTTCATTAGTTACGGGGGAACCTCACTGATGATCAATATGGCCAGCATCGGCCTGGTCATGAGTGTCCGCCTGCATGGTCAGGAAGTGGAAGAGGATCTGCCGAATCCGTCTTTATATCCCTCTCCGGCGAAGCAGGGATAGTTGTTTGGAAGATATACCTGGAAACCGCTGAAGCACATCTGATGATGGGCTCCGGCGGTTTTTTATTTTGCAGTGATGGTCTTGATGCCACACCAGGGATTTTATGGACGGTTTCTAAAAAATTGTATTTGTATTGCAGCTTGCTTTAAAATGGAAATTAACGGGTTTCTTCTGAATGTGTGCTCCAGCGGGAAACCGAATCCAGGTAGAGTTAGGGGCTAGCTCCATGCTGCAGAGGTTCAAAAAGATCGATGGTGTCATCGTCGTTGTTCTGCTTATGCTGATGGTCATCAGTATTTTATCGATATACAGTGTTACGCACGGACGAGATGACGACGGGCTGCACATTCAGATGCTGAAGTGGTATGGGCTGGGCTTTTTTGTGTTCTTCGGATTGTCCCTCTTTGATTATCGTCTTCTGGTCAAATATGCACATTATATCTATATGCTGGGCATAGTGATTCTGGTGGTGGTCAGCTTTTTCGGGAAGGTAAAGTACGGTGCGCGGGGCTGGCTGGAGGTAGGGGGATTAAGTGTTCAGCCGGCGGAGCTGTTTAAGCTGATTCTGATCCTTGCGCTGGCTGCACTGCTGGTCCGCAAAAATAAAAATGAGCTTCAGTTCTGGCGGGATGTCGTGCCGCTCAGTCTGATTGCGCTGCTGCCGTTTGTGATCGTCATCAGCCAGAATGACCTGGGCAACGCGCTAAGCTATATGGTCATCCTGCTCGGCTTGCTGTGGATTGGCCGGATTAAATGGTCTCATGCACTGATTGGACTGATTGTTGGGGGCGTAGCGGTGGGAGGGTTTATTTACAGCTACATTAATTATCATGAGCAAATGACCCACTTCCTCAGTGAAACCATTGGCCGCAAGCATTTTGTGGCCCGTTTTGACCCCTGGCTGGTGCCGGAGCTGGCAAGCAGCGACGACAGCTATCAGACACGCAATGCCAAAATAGCCATTGCCTCGGGCGGGCTCAGCGGGGAAGGCTATATGAAGGGCGGTTCGGTCCAGTCTGGTAAAATACCGGTGCTGTATACGGATGCGATCTTTGCCCAGATTGCCGAAGAGTTCGGTTTCGTGGGAGCGGCACTGCTCCTGCTGCTGTTTTTTATTCTCATCCACCGGATGATTCTGATTGCCCTGGAATGCAGTGACCGCGCCGGACCTTTTTTGATCATCGGGATTGTAGCCATGCTCCTGTATCAGATTCTTGAGAACATTGGCGCGTACATCGGCCTGATGCCTCTGACCGGAATAACGCTGCCGTTCATCAGCTATGGTGGGACCTCTGTTCTAATTAATATGGCCAGTATGGGCATTGCGATGAGTGTGCTGCTGTATGGTCAGGATGTAGAGGAAGACCTGCCAGCGCCGGTAGTGCATTTCTGAAGCCTGTAAAATTAATAGATTGATAGGTTTGCAGACTCTCCTTCCCGGGCATACTGGGGACATAAGCGTTTTTGAGGGAGAGGGGCTGCTGGAGATGGAACGGAACAAGACTGGAAAACAGGATTCCTTACGGGTAACTTTTAAGTATACTGCCATTTTAATTTGTTTTTTTATGGTTCTTATGATGGCCTGGGAAGGACAGAAAACCGATGCGGCTGTAGCGGAGGTGTCCATTCCACAGGATTCGATCCGGCTGCGGATTCTGGCGAATTCGGATGCGGCTGGCGATCAGCTGATCAAACGCCAGATCCGCGACCGTGTGGTCGACCAGATGAACGAGTGGGTGGCGTTGCTGGAAGATCCGCAGAGTCTGGAACAGGCCCGGACGCTGATCCGGAGCCATTTGCCGGAGCTTAATGCATTGGTGGCCCGGGAGCTGAATAAGCGGGGGATAGAATATGGCTATAACGTAGAGCTGGGTGTCGTCCCGTTTCCGACCAAAATGTACGGCGGCAAGGTCTATCCGGCCGGAGAGTATGAAGCGGTGCGCATCACGCTGGGCGCCGGCAAGGGACAGAACTGGTGGTGCGTGCTGTTTCCGCCGCTGTGCTTCATTGATGCAGGGTCCGGGGATGCAGCGGCACCTGCCGCGGCCAAAGCTAAGACCGCCTCGGCCGCAGCAGCTGGAGAGGGAGCCGAAGTGAAGACAGCGGATCAAGGGGTGGTAACCACAGCTTCTGTGAATACAGCGGTATCCGCTGCAAGCGGGGAAGCGGAAGCACCGAAGGTGCGGTTCTTCTTCTGGGAGCTGCTGGAGAAGTTATGGAGCTGGATCAGCGGATTATTCAGCTGAGATTCTATGAATCTATAACGGCCTATGTTACGATATAGTGTGAACTGAATCAGATTTCCTGCGGCGCCACCTGGTGGGGCCGCTTTTGTTGAACCTACGCTTTTGTTGAACCTATAAGAACATATATAAGGCTTTACATGCTGAGGCTATAAAGTCACCCTATGTAGAAAGCTTGTGATGAGAATGACAGAACCTCAAGATTCCATGTTTGCGGTCCAGCGCCGCAGCGGCCAAATCGAATCCACCCGGTATTGGAAGCTGTCTCCGGCAGAGGAAATTCGTACGGATTGCGTTCCTTATCCGCAGAGTACGGCAGACCAGGAAGCCATTGAAGAGGCGGCAGCTCTGCTGCGCGAAGGAAGTACCGTCGCGTTCCCGACCGAGACGGTGTACGGACTGGGGGCGGACGCCCGCAGCACAGCTGCGGTAGAAGCGGTTTTTGCCGCCAAGGGGAGGCCTTCCGACAATCCGCTGATCGTGCACATTGCCGAGTGGAGCGAATTGGACGGGCTGGTGACAGAGGTGCATCCTTTCGCGGCGGCGCTGATCGATGCTTTTTGGCCGGGGCCGCTAACTGTTGTACTGCCGGTCCGGCCAGACGTGCTGTCCCCACTGGTGACAGCGGGTCTGGATACAGTCGGCGTGCGCATGCCGGATCATCCGCTCGCTCTGGCGCTGATCCGCGCAGCAGGCTGCCCGGTGGCTGCGCCCAGCGCCAACCGCTCCGGGCGGCCGAGTCCAACGCTGGCCGCCCATGTGCTGGAGGACCTCGCCGGATACATCGGCGGGGTGCTTGACGGCGGCGCGGCCGGAGTCGGCCTGGAGTCGACCGTCGTGCAGGTGCAGCCGGACGGGACAGTCGCTGTGCTCCGTCCCGGCGGCATCACCGCCGAGCAGCTCGCGGCGGTGCTTGGTCCTGGGGCCGTCACCCCGGCCCCTGCCCCTGCCGTGGACGTTGCCGCCGGGGCTCCCGGCGCGTCCATGGACCCTGCGGAAGCGCCTGCGGCTGCTTCCGGCCATTCCCCCGGCGCGGCGCATGCCGCCGGGGACAATAGCCCGGCGCCGCGCGCGCCGGGCATGAAGTACACGCACTACGCCCCGCGCGGAGCGCTTGGCGTAGTGCGCGGGGCTTCCGCGCAGCGCGTGGCGGAAGCCGCCGCGGATCTGCTGCAGGCGGCGCAGCGCGCCGGCGAGATCACGGGCCTGCTCCTCTTCGAGGAGCACAGAGCCCTGTATCCCGCCAACGCGGCCGCCTGCGTGGTGTCCCTCGGCTCGCTGGCCTCGCCGGAGGAAGGAGCACGCTCCCTATATGCCGCGCTGCGGCGCTTCGATGAAGCGGGAGCGACCTACATTCTGGCCGAGGCCTGTCCGGATACCGGCCTCGGCGCAGCCATCATGAACCGGCTAATGAAAGCCGCCGGCGGAACCGTTATCGACGCGGGATAACCCTCGGGTGGCTTCATTGCCGTATACCCTGACTTGTAATGTGCCGGTATTGTACTCTCCCTGCGGATAGCGCACTACAGTCATGAATCCCCCCTTGTCCGCATATGGTTGTGGTACAAGACTTTCGGACTTTGGGGGTATGGGCATGGACATAGGGGGAGTATATGCTGGCTGGGGCCAAATAGTAACGATAGCCATTATGGCAATCGCGCTGGGGATGGACGCTTTTTCACTCGGTGTAGGCATCGGGATGAAGGGCATCCGTCTTTTGCATGTGCTGCAGCTCAGTCTCTTGATTGCTTTTTTTCATGTGCTGATGCCCCTGCTTGGCTTGTTCACCGGCAGCTATGTCGGACATTTCCTCGGACAAGTTACCACCTATGCAGCCGGAGGGCTGCTGGTACTGCTCGGCGGACACATGGTATTCAATTCCTTTCGGGCAGATCATACCCGAAATAATCCTGTGGATCACCGCAATTTCTGGGGGATGCTGCTGATTTCGCTCAGTGTGAGTATAGATTCATTTTCGGTAGGGGTTTCCCTTGGAATGTTTGTGAATAGCATAGTGTTAACCGTGCTCGCCTTTGGGGCCTGCGGGGGTCTGATGTCGATTTCCGGACTGCTGCTGGGAAGGAGAGTCAGCCGTGGGCTTGGTGATTACGGGGAGGCGCTGGGCGGGGGGATCCTGCTTGCGTTTGGCTTACTGTTCATCTTCTGATACAATTACGGCACAACAATATTTCATAAATCAATTTATTTGTTGATGGAGGTGGAAAGTATGCTGCATATTTTATTCGTCTGCACAGGAAATACGTGCCGTAGTCCTATGGCTGAGGGGCTTCTCCGGAAGCTTGCGAAGGAGCGGGGAATCGACGTGGAAGTGCGGTCTGCAGGCGTTTCCGCCATTTCCGGTACTTCCATATCCAGACATGCCGCGGCGATTCTGCGGGACGAAGGAGTTCATGATCATATCCAGTCCACGCAGTTGAGCGGAGAGACAGTAGCCTGGGCGGATCTGGTGCTTACCCTCACGGGAGGCCACAAACGCCACTTGCTGCAGTATTTTCCAGAGGCTGTTGCGAAGACATATACGCTAAAAGAATATGTCTACGATGAAGAAGCCGTGAACGCGGATATCCGCGAGCTGGATAGCCTGTATGCGGACGCCGAGCTTAGCCTTGCACTGGGAGCAGAACCGAAATCTGCTGATTTGCAGCGGATCATCGAAATCCGCCAACGGATTCCAAGCTTTGATATTTCCGATCCTTTTGGAGGTCCAAGGGAAGATTATGAGCTGGCCGCCGCCGAGATCCGTACAGCACTGTACAGTCTTCTGGATAAACTGGAGTCCTTACGCCGTTTGTAATGGTGGTTGATTTTTCGCAGCCATTCCTTTAAGATAAAATTAAATATTTTCCGGTTCCGGTGTAACTGGCGACAGATGTGGATCAAACCACGATGGAGCACTGGAATAAACGGCCGGTCGCCTGGGCAAAAGAGCACATCCGCAGTAGGTTGCGGACTGCTCTTTTTTGTTTAAAATGCAGGACTGCAGTTAGGTTAAGTTTCTACTTGCTTGAGGGAGGCGGAAGTGATGAATCAAGTCATGAAGCAAGACTCACGGGCGAATCAGGCATCTGGCCATCTATCCGGTGATGCTGGTCAATCGGCGGGAGCAGCGCTTTCTTTAACGGCCGCAACCGCTGCTGTAGTACGGGAGCTGTCAGAAGCCGGAAAGCTGGGCCCCGGGAAAATCCTAGTCGTTGGTGCAAGCACGAGCGAGGTAGCCGGGGTCCATATTGGTACTGGCGGTGCGCTGGAAGTGGCGCAGCAGTTGCTGGAGGGGATTGTTCAGGTAGCAGGGGAGAAGGGATTTCATCCGGTATACCAGTGCTGCGAACATTTGAACCGTTCGCTGGTGATGGAGCGTTCATTGCTGGAAAAGCTGGGGCTTAGGGAAGTATCGGCTGTGCCGATACCGGGGGCCGGCGGTTCTATGGCTGCGGCTGCTTATCGTTCGATGGACGATCCGGTACTTGCGGAGACAGTTGAAGCCCATGCCGGCCTAGATATCGGCGAGACATTGATCGGCATGCACTTGCGCCGGGTGGCGGTCCCTTTCCGGCCAAGCTTGCGTTACATTGGTTCGGCCCGGGTGAATGCTGCCTGGAGCAGACCTCCGCTGATCGGCGGGGAACGTGCGGTCTACCGTGCTCCGGAGACCAGCGGAGCAGGCAATTGCGATTAGTGCGCCTGAAATCTTTAAATGGTGGACAGACAGATGCATTTTTGCCGGAATGTCACTGAATATGGAGTTTGACTTTACACAACATAAACTAAAGAGCACTAGGGAGGAAATAAGAATCATGGAACAATTGCGTAAGAGTGACCCTGCAGTACTGGAAGCGATGGGACTGGAACTGAGCCGTCAGCGTGCCAACATTGAGCTTATTGCCTCGGAGAATATCGTCAGCGAAGCCGTAATGGAAGCGATGGGTTCTGTGCTCACGAATAAATATGCCGAAGGTTACCCCGGCAAACGGTATTATGGCGGTTGTGAAGATGTGGATATCGTAGAGAATCTGGCCCGTGACCGTGCCAAGCAGCTTTTCGGTGCCGATCATGCCAATGTACAGCCGCACTCCGGTGCCCAAGCTAATATGGCGGTATATCTTGCTGCGCTGAATCCGGGCGATACCGTTCTGGGGATGAACCTGGCGCATGGCGGCCATCTCACACACGGCAGCCCTGTGAATGCTTCCGGCCTCTTGTATAATTTTGTGGCTTATGGCGTGCAGGAAGATACCTTCCTGATTGATTATAATGAAGTGCGTAAGGCTGCATTCAAACACCGTCCCAAATTGATTGTTGCCGGAGCAAGCGCGTATCCTCGTACGATCGATTTTGAAGCCTTGGGCTCTATTGCGAACGATGTAGGTGCCTTGTTCATGGTGGATATGGCCCATATCGCCGGACTGGTGGCGGCCGGTCTTCACCCGAGTCCCGTTCCGCATGCCCATTTTGTAACCACAACCACGCACAAAACCCTGCGCGGTCCCCGCGGAGGTATGATTCTCTGCAGACAGCCTTGGGCAGCAGCGATCGATAAGGCCGTATTCCCGGGCTCGCAAGGCGGACCACTGATGCATGTGATTGCATCCAAAGCTGTTTCCTTTGGTGAAGCTCTTCAGCCTTCATTCAAAACCTATGCTGAGAATGTGGTGAAGAACGCCAAAGTGCTGGCAGAAACATTGATCGGTGAGGGAGTTAACATTGTATCCGGCGGTACTGACAACCACTTGATGCTGCTTGATACCCGCAATCTCAATATCACAGGCAAAGATGCAGAGAAAGTCCTCGATTCTATCGGTATCACGGTCAATAAGAATGCTATTCCGTTTGATCCTACCAGCCCTTTTGTGACAAGCGGAATCCGTATTGGTACACCTGCAGTCACTTCGCGCGGAATGGACGAGCAGGCGATGGTTACCATCGGCCGTATTATCGCCAACGTCTTGAAGAATCCTGCTGATGAAGGTAAGCTCGCTGAGGCTGCCCGTGAAGTCGCTGCACTGACGGAGCAATATCCGATCTATCCGGGCTTGCAGTACTAATTGGATCAAGCTAACTGTTGTGTATGAACACAGTATCGGTACAATATTTCCGTTATGAAGCTTGGAAAAAATAAATAATTACATGTAGGTTCCTTACCAATTACCGATTATTGAAGTAATCAGTAATTGGTGAGGTTTTTTATTTATGTTAATTATTGTATTGTAATAAATACTAAGAAAAACTTAAACATTCACACAAATGTAACTATATTACAAAACTTGATGTGGACAAAGTGGATAAATAAGGATATTGTTAGATTATAAGACATTAATTATAAAGGAGTGGAAGATGAATAAAATAAGCAATTTAGCGATTACTTTTAAAAAAACTTCTAAGTATATAAAAAAACACCAAACAACTTATTCTTTGAATTTAGTTCTGGTTATAGTTTCAGTTATTTTAAATCTAGTTCAACCTTTGATTTGGGCTAATACTATAGTCTCTATATTTAAAAGTGAATTCATAGAAGTATATAAATATTGCGCTTTTATGGTTGGATTTTACTTTCTGCAAGCATTGGTTAACTATGTACAATCGTTATTGGCTTCGCATTTGAGTGAAGAAATTACCTTCGACTTGAAAAGTGAAATGTATCACAAACTTATGGGATTACCTATGAAGGCATTTGATGATACCCCGGCAGGTGAATTGATATCAAGGTTACAATATGATCCTGAAGCTGTAGCGGATATTGTAATCAACAAGTTCACTTTATTATTAGTGAATATTTTAAAATTTTTGACTGTTATAGTTATAATGTTTTATTTACATATTGAGTTGACGCTGGTTACTTTAACTTTAGTTCCTTTTTCAATCGGGTTGTTTTTCTTTTCAGGCAGACTTATGAGGAAACAGATGATGGCGATATCGGTTTTGAAGGACAAGTTCTTTTCTCATATACAAGAGTCATTCACAGGAATCAAGACCATTAAAGGTCTAAACATTCAAGAAGTTAGAAAGCTTGAGTTTAATAACATTTTAAATATTCTAAAAAAGAAAAGTATTACGACCCGAAACTATTCAGCGTTGTCTCAGAATATTTCTCAATTCTTTATGTTTTGCACGCAAGTAGCAATTATTCTTACAGGATCTTTATTTGTATTAAAATATAAAACGCTTAATATTGCATTTTTTCTAGCTTTTAATAATTATTCCTCTCAATTCACATCTTCTGTAATGGAAATAATGGGATTAAACTCGAGTTTGCAGCAAATGGCAGTATCTATTCAACGCATATTACATTTGCAAGAAAATTTTGACTTAAAAGAAGAAACATCAGGTGACATACATAAAATCTTGACGGGAAGGGTGAAATTCATAAATGTGAGCTTTGCCTATGATATAAGAACTCCTGTGTTTAAGAATATAAATGTTGAAATTTATCCTAATAGTATGAATGTGATTATAGGACCAAGTGGGGGAGGTAAAACAACCTTTTTAAATTTGCTCCTTCGATTCTATCAACCATCCTCTGGGCTTATAGAAATCGATGATATTGATATAGATGATCTCAGTGTATTAACAATTGGTGAGGGGATATCAATAGTAGCGCAAGATTCATTTTTTTTTAATGAAACCATATTAAATAATTTGTTACTGGTAAATGCAGACGCTTCGTTAGAGGAAGTATATATGATTTGTGCACAAGCGCATATTCATGATTTTATCATTACACTTCCCGAGGGGTATTCGACAGTTATTGGGGACGGAGGTTCCAATTTATCGGGAGGACAGAGACAGAGACTTGCGGTTGCAAGGGCACTTTTGAAAAAATCTAAAATACTATTATTTGATGAACCTACCTCTTCTTTAGATAGAGAATCGCAACAATTTATTAATGAGATAATGCTTAATCTTTCGAGAGAACACACGGTAATTGTAATAACTCACAATTATTCGAATTTACACAATGCTGATCGTATTTTCTATATTAACAATGGAGAAATAATTGAGTCTAAAGAAGATGAAATTAATTTAGTTAATGCGAGGTATGTTTAAGTTAGGAGGTTGTTGTTTATGGTCACATCCGATAACGATCGCCAAAATATCCATATATCAATAATTGATAGCGGAATTGATGTGAGTAAACTAGCTCTTAACTGTTATGTGGCTACATCCTTCAATTATTGGATTGATGAAAAAGGTCATGTGGATTTCAAGTGTGCGGCTAACTGTTCAAATGACCATGGAACGATTATAGCAATTGCAATAAGGCATATCCATGAAAGTGTGAGATTTAATAGTCACAACATACTTGACAAAGATTTAAAATCGGACGGTCGAATCCTAATATCGGCTTTAAAACATGCAATTGAAGAAAATCCTGACATTATTCATATGAGCTTAGGAACAAGTAAATTGAAGTATTACTTACCTTTAAAAATTTTAATTAGAAGAGCCTGTAAAAAAGGAATAATAATAGTTTCTGCGGCCTCGAATACGGGAAAGATATCTTTTCCTTCGAACTTTAAAGATGTTGTTTCTGTAAAAGGAGATGGAGATATTAATTGCAATCAATATGATTTCAGAGAAGGGTATTTTATTGCTTCGAATAATGTTATGGATATTCCCAATATAAAATACATAGACAACTACGAAAATTATAGAGGAACAAGTATGGCAGCAGCATATATAACGGGTCAAATAGCGAAAATAAAAAGTGAAAGGGGGGGGGAGGCTAGAAATATAGGTGTTTTATTGAAAAGAAAAATAAATATTTAACAAATGGAGGTACTCATGATGACTGTTATTCCATATCAAATGGGCGAGTTTACAAAGGATTGGAGAGATAGTGAGGCCCAGGTAGTAACTTTTTGTATTACTGAAGATTGTAATCTTGCCTGCAAATATTGTTATATTGTTGGAAAAAATACAACCAATAAAATGAGCTTTGAAGTTGCTCGTGACGCGGTTGATTTTATATTAAGAAACTCGGAAGGTTTTAGACATGATGCCGTAATATGGGAATTTATAGGTGGAGAGCCATTTCTTGAGATCGATCTTATTGATAGGATTTGTGATTACATTAAGGTTCAAATGTTTACCTTAGAACATCCCTGGTTTGGAAATTATAGATTTAGCTTCTCATCAAATGGGATATATTATGGAACTCAAAAAGTACAAAATTTTATTAAAAAAAATCGTCATAAAGTAAGTATTGGAATAAGCGTTGATGGAAACCAAAAAAAACATGATCTGCAGCGAATATTTCCAGATGGAAGAGGATCGTATGATTTAGTTGTGAAAAATGTACCCTTATGGCAAGAACAATTTCCGAATACACATACCAAAGCAACATATTCCCATGAAGACATTCCCTATTTAATGGACAGTGTAATAAGTCTGTGGAATTTAGGAATTAAAGATGTATCTGCCAACATTATTTATGAGGATGTTTGGCATGAAGGAGACGAATTGATTTTTGAAGACCAATTGAAGAAATTAGCTGATTACATTTTAGAAAATGATCTTTGGATAGATCATAAAATTAGGTTCTTTCAAAAAGGATCGTTTGGGTTGCCCTTTACCGAAGAAGATCTAAATTCTACTTATTGCGGTACTGGGAATATGGTTGCAATAGACTATCAAGGAAAGCTCTATCCCTGCCTAAGATTTGTTGATTATTCATTGAATAATAGAGAAGGTTATTCAGTTGGAGATATATATTCGGGATTTAACCGGGATAAATTGAGACCCTTTGAAGTCCTGACAATAAGAAATCAAAGTCCAAAGGAATGTATTGAGTGCAGTGTTGCTAGTGGCTGCTCCTGGTGTGTTGGGAACAATTACGATGTAGCTGATTCAGGGACTATATTTAAAAGAACTACATTTAATTGTGAGATGCACAAAGCAAATTGTCGTGCTAATGATTATTTTTGGAGTAGATTTGAAGAAAAAACTGGTATGACTGTAGATAGAAAAAAAGGAAGATTACATAATACTAGGCAGAATTATCTTCAAATTATTCTCTCAACAGACGCTTCATTCAATTGTTTAGTACCAGAGAATAATAAAGAAGTCACCTATATGGAAGAGGATATTTATTTTGCAGGGTTGGAGTTCTGTGAAAGAAATAATTTGATCCCGGTTTTAGTAGGTGAAATCCCGTCTAGCAAGTCGAATAGGAGTGCTTTAAGAGTTGGGGGGAGCTATAATTCTGAAAATCCAGAAAATTCAATTATAGTATTTGATCATAGTGTTAAACAGTTGGATATGATCATTCCTGCCAAGAGCAAAAATTGTATTCTCATTATAAGTAAAAATGAGATAAGTGAATTAACTCAGTTAATAGTGAAAATAAATCTCAAATTCTCTAGAGTAAACCTGGTTATTTCTGATCTAGAACAATGGAGTCAACAAGATTTGGATAGTTATGATAATGAATTGCAAAAATTATCTGAATTTTTACTTTCAAGCTATTCTAGAATCGGGGAACCATTAGAATTAAACGTGCTCACCGACATATTGCATCTAGATAAAATGTCTAATTGTGATGCAGGGGAACACACCTTTACTCTTGCACCTAACGGGAAGTTTTATACTTGTCCTGCATTTTACTTTGAAAATGAGAAAAATTTTATAGGTGATCTTACAATAGGGATAGATATAAAAGATAAAGAAATGCTGAGTGTTGAAAAATCACCTATCTGCAACTCATGCGATGCCTATCATTGCAGCAGATGTAAATATTTAAATAAAAAACTAACCTCCCAAATTAATATACCGTCAAAGATTCAATGCACGATTAGCCACATTGAACGTAATAATTCTCATAAACTCAAGCTGATGATGAATGAAAATGGATTTATTGTACACAACAACTTTGAGAAAGTTAACTATGTTGATCCGCTTGAATTAATACTTTCTAAGAGAAATAATACCAAATTAAAAGGGAGTGAAATTAATGTCTAATGAAAAAGTAGGTATAGTTTCAGAGCAGGAAAAAGATGAAATATTGAATCTGTATGAAAGAAAGACTGCTCTTCAAGAATTGTTTTCCTCTTTACCTTGTTTGAATAATGATATTGCAGAAATAGAATTAATATATGAAAAGATTGTAGCTGACTTAGGAAAAACAACGGTTAAACTTGAACACTGGTGGAGTGAGAAGGCTCGTAAGTATACTTGGAAATCATCTGCAAACGGAAGTTGGAAAATAGATTTTAATACAAATGAGATTTTTTTGATCAAAGTTGAATAAATGATTGTTCTAGAGGTGGAATCAAATCCATTGATCACCAATCATTTAGCAAAACTTTAAAAAGGAGGTGAGAGAGAATGCGCCATTTGTTTTCTAAAACAAGTAACTCAAGAAGCGATGTGCAGGGATATGCATGCGGAACTTGTACATGGGGAAGTTGCGTAGGTGGCTGCAATACGAACTGCAATTGGTCCTGTAGTATTGGTTGTTTAACAAATTGTAGCGGGAAAGTAATATGGTAGTTTAGAAATTATTCATTGCAAGTATTCACAAGTAGTTTGAATAAAAATGCTCTAAGGATATTGATATCAAGGGTTAACCGGGTTGCTGGTTAGCCCTTTTCAATTTGCCAACTATGATATTCTTTTTAAGAAGTTTTGTCTTACAAAAACGATGTAATGGAGAATGTAATCCGGATATTAAGGATGTTATTCCCAAGTTTATAATTGAGCACAAAAGTAAAGCCTAGACGTATACAAATAATTTAACTAAAAAAGAGGTTCAGGAAAAATGGATATCTCATTAAATTGTTAAATGAACATTTTGCATTAATCTAAGTCCTTGCTAGACAAGGGAATTTCGAGCATGAAAAAGGACTTCACCCCAGCTTGGAGAAGTTTTCAAGTGACCAAACGAGAAAACCCAAGGGAGTGAAGTCACTATGTATATTCTCCAAGAAAGTCTATTTTCCTTTGAGGAGCTTCAAAAAATCGAATCGAAAGAACGACTCCCCATCTTTTTCAGCGCTCTAGACTTGAGACCGTATGCGAGACAATTAAGAAATTCTTCACCCCGGGGAGCGGACGGACACTGCCGTCAAGGTATTCTTCGCGCCTTACTCGCGGCTCCCTTAGAGAATATCGATACGTTCACCGGCCTAGCGCGCAGACTGGAGTTTGACCTTCGTTTCCGTTACCAATGTGGACTTCGGCTGGACATCCCCGCCCCATCGATTTCTACGTTAAGCCGGGTGTTTGCCGAGTTGACTCGCAAAAGCCTTGCCCAGCAGTTGTTTGAGGATCTCGTCGCTCAGTGTCAAGAAGCTGGAATCATCGACGGAACTCATGTCGCCATCGACAGCGCAACCATTCACGCCTACGAGAAAAAAGAACCCAAGCGAAAAAGCGAACTCACCGGCAATGCCAACTGGGAGTTAAACTCGATACGTTTGGCAACAAAGTGAAGTGGTTTGGCTATAAGCTGCATCTGGCCGTCGATGCCAAAAGTGAACTTCCTCTGGCACTCCAGGTGACCCCTGCCCATGTGAACGACGGAGACGAAGGGCCTGCGCTCATAACGCTTGTTGCTGCGAAATTCATAGTGAAATTCTTAATGCTGGATGCGGGCTACGACCAAATGAAAAATTACGAGACGGCGCGGAGAGTCGAGGCACAGGCAATTATTCCACTGAATCCACGAAATGAAAAGGAACCCCCTGCAGGCATGACAAGTAAAGGGACACCTTGCTGTTCGATGGGGTTTCCAATGACGTATTGGGGACAGGAAAAGGAACGTTTGAAGTTTCGTTGTCCGCATGCAACTGGGAAAGTGGATTGTCCTTTAGGCATGGCGGCTTGTTCCACATCCAATTATGGGATGGTAGTCAAGGTCGACACTCAGCAAGACCTTCGCCGCTATGCGATGCCGCACCGGGAAAGTCGGGGCTGGAAGGAACTTTACAACAAACGAACCAGTGTAGAACGCTGCAATTCAAGAATGAAGACCTATCTAACCGCAGACCAATTGCATGTTTGGGGCATTCAAAAAGTAACGACTCACCAATATTTGAATGCCATTGTGCTGCTTGCTTCTACGCTCGCTGTATCGAGAAAAAGTGTCGTAACTGCCGCCTAAAATTTATCCCTTCCGTAAATTCTGCCCGTCTGTGTGCTCTTCTTTTCTTAAAACCTTAATTTAATATGCAGTATAGCCTTATCTTTTTCCTGGAAAATGAATTATGCAAAATGCTCAAATAAATGTTCACAGAAAAGGAGTGTAATTAAACTGATTCATTCTGAGAAATATACATATTGTTCATGGAATTTTCGATAAAAATAGTGAAAAAAATGTGAATTTCATGAAAGTGAAGAAAAAACAATGAAAACTTTGACTTTTTTATTAAGCGTATTTAACTATTCACAGATATATTTCTGATAGCATGTATATTTCGCTGGATGAAATGCATCTCTAAGGATGATATAATAGACAAGATTTAGCCAGAGGAGAAGCAAAAGCGCTTTCTGCAGCTAACAAGACTTATAATTACCGGAGGGACAAGAATGGGAAAATTGGTGATTTGCGATCATCCTTTGATTCAGCACAAACTGACATTTATCCGCGATGTGCGGACCAACACGAAAGAGTTCAGAGAACATGTGGATGAAGTGGCTACACTCATGGCCTATGAGATTACACGCGATATTCCCCTGGAGACAATTACTGTACAGACGCCAGTGGCTGAGACACAGAGCAAAGTAATTTCGGGAAGAATGCTGGGGCTGATTCCGATTCTCCGCGCCGGCCTTGGAATGCTTGAAGGGGTTCTAAAATTGCTTCCGGCAGCCAAAGTGGGACATGTTGGCCTGTTCCGTGATCCAGATACACTGCAGCCTGTAGAATACTACATTAAGCTTCCTACGGATGTGCAGGAACGTGAGCTGATCGTTATCGATCCGATGCTGGCGACCGGGGGTTCGGCCATTGCGGCAATCACCTCGCTGAAGAACCGCGGATGCACCCAGATTAAGATGATGAACCTGATAGCTGCTCCAGAAGGTGTTGCTGCTGTACAAGCTGCCCACCCCGATGTTGATATCTATGTTGCTGCGCTGGATGACCATCTGAATGATCACGGCTACATTGTACCGGGACTCGGAGATGCCGGTGACCGTCTGTATGGAACCAAGTAAACATAATTAAGTAACAGTAGTAGCGAACAAAGAAAATACTTAAGTATTTTGAAGAGAGGGTAGGGGTTATGTCCAAAATTAAAGTGATGACGATTTTCGGAGTGCGCCCCGAGGCGATCAAAATGGCGCCTTTGGTTCTGGAGCTTGCCAGACATCCCGAACATATTGAATCCGTGGTTTGCGTAACAGCGCAGCATCGCGAATTGCTGGACCAGGTCCTTGAGGTCTTCAAAATCACTCCTGATTATGATCTGGATGTGATGAAGGAACGCCAGACGCTGAACGAAATTACCATTCGGGTGCTGGAGGGACTGGAACCGGTGCTTCGGGAAGCTAAGCCGGACCTTGTGCTGGTGCATGGCGATACACTTACCACCTTCCTTGCCAGCTATGCCTCCTTCCTGCAGCAAATTCAGGTAGGGCATGTAGAAGCAGGACTTCGGACCTGGAACAAGCTGTCCCCTTATCCTGAAGAAATGAACCGTCAGTTGACGGGAGTTCTTGCAGACCTACACTTTGCTCCGACCGACTGGTCAGCAGGCAATCTGAGACACGAGAATAAAAAAGAATCAAGTATTTATATCACAGGCAACACCGTAACCGATGTGTTTCAATATACCGTACAGCCGGACTACCGGCATCCTGTGCTGGATTTTGCTTCAGGAAAACGACTTATTTTAATGACGGCGCACCGCAGAGAATCCCAAGGCGAACCGCACCGTCATATTTTCCGTGCTGTCAAAAGAATCGCTGATGAATTTGAAGATGTAGCCATAGTTTATCCTGTGCATCCGAGTCCTGCAGTCAAGGAACCGGCACATGAGATACTCGGCGGACACCCTAGAATCAAGCTGATTGATCCGCTGGATGTCGTTGACCTGCATAATTTTTATCCGCATACCCACCTGATATTAACCGATTCCGGCGGCCTGCAGGAGGAAGCTCCCTCCTTTGGAGTTCCTGTGCTTGTGCTGCGTGATACAACCGAGCGCCCGGAAGGGATCGAGGCCGGAACACTGGAGCTTGTGGGGACGGACGAGGAGAAGGTGTATCAACGGACACATGCGCTTTTGACTGATCAGGACCTCTATCAGTCGATGAGCCGGGCCGCCAACCCGTATGGAGACGGTAAAGCCTCTGAAAGAATTGTCAATGCGATTTTGCATCATTTCGGTGTTGTTGAAGCGCGTCCGGAAGAGTTTCACAGAATGTTCACAAAGTGAACAACGAGGCTTGAAATCAATATTCTGAATACACCAAAATCAACATACAGTAAAACTGTACGGTTTATATGGTTTTGGAATCTTTTGCTGTGATTATTTTCATACTTTCATCCGAAAAAGCCCTGATTTGCGCTGGATTGACAAACTCTTGTAACATTCAGTAAAATGAATGGGACTTCTAAGGATGTGTTGAAATGAAGGGCCCTGATAAGCCTGAAAAACCGCATAAACAAACGGGTCATGCGCTTAAGGCCATGAGTCTTGTCAGCGCTGTCGGGATCAATTTGGCCGCCTTTACATTGGGCGGTTATTTCTTGGGGGCATGGCTCGACAAGAAATGGAACAACTCCGGTCTCGGTGTGGCGCTTGGGGTCGTTTTGGGTGTGCTGTGCGGGATAGCTGGTGTCATCTTCATTATTAAAACTGTCATGGAGGAAAGTGATGGATGATTTGTCTCGATACCGCAAGGTATTGGCATTGGCGACACTTTGCTTCGTGGTTGTATGCGTTCTGGCTGCGTCTGTACTACCGGATTTTCGGAATATAGGCTTCGGTATGGCGCTCGGCGGAGCCATTGGCTGCATTAATGTGACCTACCTGGGCTACAAAGTCCGGCAAGTAGCGGATACCATGGCAGGTGAAGGCAAGAGACGTGTAAGCCTGGGATATCTGACACGTGCTGCACTTAGTCTCTTGGGTGTAATGGTAGCCTTTAAAGTCCCGCAGGTATTCAATATGGTTGCGGTGGCTGGCAGTTTGCTCTTGGCTCCAATTCTTCTTATTATAATAGGAATTGGGTTTTCGCGTAGAGAAAGTTAAAGGCTGCAACGGAGAAAGGGGTGAGAAAAAATGCATAAATCACCAATTATTGAACTGGCCGGTTTTCAAATTGACCTTTCTATCGTGTTTATGCTATTAGTGACCTGTACCATTGTTTTTGTGCTCGCGCTTCTGGCAACGCGGAATTTATCGGTTGAGAATCCCGGCAAACTGCAAAATTTCTTGGAATGGGCGGTTGAATTCGTACAGGGTCTGATTTCAAGTACAATGGACCTCAAAAAGGGCAAACCTTTCCTTTCTCTGGGTCTGGCACTGATCATGTTTTTGTTTGTGGGCAACCTCCTCGGACTTCCGTTAGGAATTGTCACGGATTATCATGATGCGGAGCATGCCAAAGTGTTTGGCAAGGAGATAGTTTCCGTAACCAAAGAACTGGACAAACTCCATGCTGATGCTGAATCGGGAACTGTTTCTTCCGACACCCATGAAGAGGTTGAAGTAGGCGTCGCTTGGTGGAAATCTCCTACAGCTGACCCTGCGGTAGCAATGGGACTTGCGGTTATGATTTTCCTGATGACCCACATTGTGGGCATGACGCGTAATACCAAAAACTATTTCAAACACTATTTTGAACCTTACCCATTCTTCTTCCCGATCAATTTGATTGAGCAGGTATCGAAGCTGCTGACACACGGCATGCGTCTTTTCGGTAATATCTTTGCCGGCGAGGTTCTGATATCCGTTATCCTCAAATTAGCGGCGCTGGGTGTAGGGGGCTGGATTGCTTCTGTGCTTGGCCTGATTGTGTGGCAAGGGTTCAGTATATTCATCGGTACCATCCAGGCTTTTATCTTCGTTATGCTGACCATGGTGTATTTCTCGCAAATGCTTGAAACCCATGATGAGCACTAGATGCAAATGATGTACGAATGCAAGATTTATGCCAAGTCGGAAGCACTTTTCGAGTCTGGCTCATTAATACACACTAAAACATATCTTTGAGGAGGATTTACACAATGGGAGTTATGGCTTATTTGGCAGCTGCAATTGCAGTAGGTTTGGGAGCACTTGGTGCCGGTATTGGTAACGGTCTGATTGTCAGCAAAACAGTAGAAGGTATCGCCCGTCAACCGGAAGCGAAATCCACTCTGCAGACTACAATGTTCATCGGGGTCGCACTGGTAGAAGCCCTGCCGATCATCGGTGTAGTACTTGCTTTCATGTTCTACGTTGGAGCAGCTTAAGATTTACAAATGTTTGGCGGGGAAGGCAAAAGCCCTCCGCGCCTTCTTTTTAGAAAAGACCTAAGATATGAACGTGCAACAGAAAGGAGTGTCTAACATTGTCTTTTGTATGGGAATCTTCCGTGTTGGCAATTATTGCCTTCGGGATTTTATACTTTTTGCTCAACAAGTATGCTTTCGGGCCGTTGTTTTCCGTTATGGAGAAACGCCGCGAGCTCGTGCTGCAGCAGATGAATGAAGCTGCTCAGACCCGCGAACAGGCTGTTTCTTATGTCGAAGAGCAGAAACAGGCGCTTCAAACTGCCCGCAAAGAGGCTCTGGAGATTATAGAGCAGTCCAGACAGACCAGCAGCAAGCAAACTGAACAGTTGATCGGTCAGGCTAAGGTCGAGGCTTCACGCATTAAGGACGAGGCAGTCCGTGATATCCAGAACGAGAAGAACAAAGCGGTTGAAGAACTGCGCGGCGAACTTGGAGCGGCATCTGTCAAAATCGCGTCCAAGCTGCTTCAAAAGGAAGTCAGCACCGATCCTGAACAGGAAGCGCTTGTTGACCAATACCTTAAAGAGGTTGGAGGCCGGTCATGAGTCAGGCTACGATAGTCGCCAAAAGATATGCGAAGGCATTGTTCGAGGTTGCTTTTGAAGAACGGCAGACCCTGGAAATCGAAGAGGATCTGAAAAGCCTGGTTACTGCACTGAATTCGGATGCAGAGCTGCAGAGATTTATCAGCTCTCCGCGAATCTCCGGTGACGACAAGCTTGCCGTGTTAAAAAGAGCGTTGGAAGGCAAGCTGTCGGGGGCGGTTATCAACACTCTGGAAATCCTGATGAAGCGGGGTAGAATGGATATCCTTCCGGATCTGCTGGACAGCTATATCAAGATTGAAGGAGATAGTCTTGGTCTGGCAGATGCCACCGTCTATTCAACCTATTCGCTCAGTAGTAGCGAGTTAACCCAGGTTGCCGAGGAATTCGGCCGTTTGTCGGGCCGGAATATCCGTATCACAAATGTGGTTGATAAGAGCTTGCTTGGCGGACTCAAGGTCATCATCGGCGATACGCTGTATGACGGCAGCTTGTCCGGCAAACTTACGCGTCTTGAGAAATCTTTTAATGATAAGCATAGAAGATAGGGGTGAGGATATTGAGCATTAGACCTGAAGAGATCAGCAGTTTGATCAAAAGTCAAATTGAGCAATATAAAGCCGATATCGAAGTGGCCGAAATCGGCACCGTCATTCAAGTCGGCGACGGTATCGCCCGTGTCTACGGTCTGGAAAACGCGATGGCAGGGGAACTGCTGGAGTTCTCCAACGGAGTAGTGGGCATGGCGCTCAACCTGGAAGAAAGCAACGTAGGTGTTGTTATCCTGGGTGAGTACACGGAAATTCGTGAAGGCGATCAAGTAAAACGTACAGGGCAAATCATGCAGGTTCCCGTGGGCGAAGCCCTGCTGGGCCGTGTAGTGAACGCATTGGGTCTGCCGGTAGACGGCAAGGGTCCGATTGCAACAACGGAATTCCGTCCGGTGGAAAACAATGCACCAGGCGTTATCGACCGTAAATCGGTGCATGAGCCTATGCAGACCGGTCTTAAGGCCGTCGATGCGATGGTGCCAATCGGCCGCGGACAACGCGAGCTCATCATCGGTGACCGTCAAACGGGTAAAACTGCGATCGCCATTGATGCAATTATCAACCAAAAAGGCAATGGCATGAAATGTATCTATGTTGCCATCGGCCAGAAGCAATCCACAGTAGCACAGGTTGTTGAAACCCTTCGCCGCCACGGCGCGCTGGATTATACAATCGTTGTAACCGCGTCGGCCTCCGAGCCTTCACCGCTGCTGTATATCGCTCCATACGCAGGCTGCGCAATGGGCGAATATTTCATGTATAAAGGCGAACACGTTCTTGTAATCTATGATGACCTTTCGAAGCAAGCCTCTGCTTATCGCGAATTGTCCCTGCTGCTCCGCCGTCCACCGGGCCGCGAAGCGTTCCCTGGTGACGTATTCTATCTGCACTCCCGTCTGCTGGAACGTGCGGCTAAGCTTAGCGATGAGCTTGGTGGGGGTTCATTAACCGCTCTGCCTTTCATCGAAACACAGGCCTCTGACGTATCAGCGTACATTCCTACGAACGTAATCTCGATTACAGACGGTCAAATCTTCTTGGAATCCGACCTGTTCAACTCCGGTCAACGTCCGGCGATCAATGTGGGTATCTCTGTATCCCGTGTTGGTGGTTCGGCACAGATCAAAGCGATGAAGAAGGTTGCCGGCTCACTCCGTCTGGATTTGGCTCAATACCGCGAACTTCAGGCGTTCTCCCAGTTCGGTTCTGATCTCGATAAATCTACGCAGGCCCGCTTGAACCGTGGTGCGCGTATGATGGAGATTCTGAAACAGGGCGTTAACCAGCCGCTCTCCGTTGAGCATCAGGTTATCAGCTTGTATACCGCTGTCAAAGGCCATTTGGATGATATTCCTGTCAAAGACGTTAGACGTTTTGAAAAGGAATTCCTGGCTTATGTAGATAGCAATGCAGCTGATATTGCTAAATCCATTACCGACACCAAGGATTTGACTGCTGATAACGAAGCCGCCCTTAAGGGAGCTATCGACAAGTTCAAAAGAGGCTTCGCAACCAGCTAAGCTCTACAGTCATTTTATGGATGTCTTAAACCGGGCTTTGGCCTAGCCAAAGCTCTGGAATATGCTTACGAAGTTAGCACTATTTCGTCAAAGCTCAGATTATGCTTACGAAGTTAGCTTTGACTTCGTCAAAGCTCTAAGGTGGTGAAATCATGGCAAGAAGCATGCGTGATATTAAACGTCAAATCAAGAGCGTTCAGAACACCAGACAGATCACTAAAGCTATGGAGATGGTTGCCGCCTCCAAGCTGCGCAAAGCACAGGAAAAGGCAGAAGCGGCCCGTCCTTATTCAGAAAAGCTGAAAGAGGTCGTAGCCAGTATCGCCTCAGGCTCAAAGAATGCTACACATCCAATGCTGGTCAGCCGGCCTGTGAAGAAAACCGCGTATTTGATTGTCACCTCCGACAGAGGTCTGGCAGGCGGATACAACGCGAATATTCTGCGTAAAGTGACCATGCTGCTCGCGGAGCGCCACAAGACAAAGGATGAGTATGCTCTGTTCGTTATCGGCCGCAAGGGCCGTGACTTTCTGCGCCGCCGTGAATATCCGATCGTGGAGGAAGTTACCGAGCTCTCCGATACTCCGAAGTTTGCTGACATCAAGTCGATTGCCTACTCGGCGGTGCAACAGTTTGAAACAGGCGTTTACGACGAGCTCTACATCTGCTATAACCGCTTTGTGAATGCGATCAGTCAAGTGCCTACTGTTGACCGGCTGCTGCCTATGGAAGCGGTGGAACAGCATGATGGTAAGGCGGAAGGCTTGCAGGCAACGTATGAATATGAGCCATCAGCTGAAGGTGTGCTCGAAGTACTGCTTCCGAAGTATGCAGAAACGCTGATTTACAGCGCTATTTTGGATGGCAAGGCCAGTGAGCTGGGTGCGAAAATGACAGCAATGGGCAGTGCAACGAAGAACGCGTCAAAAATGATCGGAGAACTTACCCTTACGTATAACCGTGCCCGTCAGGCGGCAATTACGCAGGAAATTACCGAGATCGTGGCCGGAGCGAACGCGCAGTCTTAAAATATATGCGAAGCCAAACTCTTCAGCTTATATTTTTACAAGAAACGGGTGCCGTATAAGAGAGAATTGTCCCACTTATGCGGTGCGGTGATTTCTTTATAATGCAACAGCTTTCGAGGAGGGAAATATTATAATGAACAAAGGACGCGTTGTAAGCATTATGGGTCCGGTTGTCGATATTGAATTTGAACGCGGCCAGCTGCCCGAGATATTCAACGCCATCAAGATTGTAACCAGTCTGACAAACGGCCGCACGATTGATTTGACCCTGGAGGTTTCCAATCACCTGGGTGACAATCTGGTACGTTGTATCGCCATGTCTTCCACAGATGGTCTGGTTCGAGGCTTGGATGCACTTGATCAGGGAGGGCCGATTTCTGTTCCTGTTGGCGTAGCTACACTGGGTCGGGTATTTAACGTACTGGGAAATCCAATTGATAACGGCGCTGAAGTGGTTGCGGACAGAAATCCGATTCATCGCCTGGCTCCGACATTTGATGAACTGTCCACACAAGCGGAAATTCTGGAAACAGGGATCAAAGTTATCGATCTGCTGGCCCCTTACGCTAAAGGCGGTAAAATCGGCCTCTTCGGCGGTGCCGGCGTAGGTAAAACCGTAACCATCCAGGAACTGATCAACAACATTGCTCAGGAACACGGCGGGATTTCCGTATTCGCAGGTGTTGGTGAACGTACCCGTGAAGGTAATGACCTTTATCATGAAATGACCGATTCCGGCGTTATCAAGAAGACAGCAATGGTATTCGGACAAATGAATGAGCCGCCGGGAGCACGTCTTCGTGTAGCTCTGACCGGACTGACCATGGCGGAATATTTCCGTGATGTGGAAGGCCGCGATACGCTGCTCTTTATCGATAACATATTCCGCTTCACCCAAGCGGGTTCCGAAGTATCCGCATTGCTTGGCCGCATGCCTTCTGCCGTAGGTTACCAGCCTACTCTGGCAACAGAAATGGGCCAGCTGCAAGAGCGCATCACTTCCACCAAAAAAGGTTCGGTTACCTCCATTCAGGCGATCTACGTGCCGGCGGATGACTATACTGACCCTGCACCGGCAACGGCGTTTGCCCACTTGGATGCAACCACCAACCTGGAGCGTAAGATCTCCGAAAAAGGTATTTTCCCGGCTGTAGATCCGTTGGCATCCAGTTCGCGTATGCTGGCTCCGGAAATTGTTGGTGAAGAACATTATGACGTGGCACAGGGTGTTAAGCAGCTGCTGCAGCGTTACACCGAACTTCAGGACATCATTGCCATCCTGGGTATGGATGAACTCAGTGAAGAAGATAAAATCATTGTATCTCGTGCCCGTAAGGTTGAACGTTTCCTGTCGCAGCCATTCCACGTAGCTGAACAATTCACCGGTTTCAAAGGCAAATACGTGCCTATCAAAGAAACCGTACGCAGCTTCAAAGAAATTCTGGAAGGCAAACATGATGATCTTCCAGAAGCAGCGTTCCTATTCGTCGGAACAATCGAAGAAGCAGTGGAAAAAGCGAAAACGATGTAACCTTGAACTATGGCTTTCGATGCGAGCTTTATTCCGTAAAGCTCTGAGGAGGAATGAAAGTGAATACCTTTCTGTTGGAAATTGTCACGCCGGAGCATCTCGTCTACTCCAAGCAGGTTAGCAGCTTGACGGTAAAGGGTGCCGATGGCGATCTGGGTATTTTACCGGGACACATTCCGCTTGTAACTCCACTTCAGGTTGCTCCAATGTTCGTCAAAGCGGATGGTGCTACAATCACTATCGCTGTTCATGGCGGTTTCGTGGAAGTGCATAAAGACAAGGTGACCGTTCTGGCCGAAAGTGCCGAACTGCCTACGGAAATCGATGTTGAACGCGCTGAAGCGGCGAAGGAGCGCGCACAGCGCCGCCTTCAGGCCCGCAGCAAACAGGATGAAATTGATCACCGCCGTGCGGAGCTGGCGCTTCAGCGCGCCGTTACACGGATCAAAGTGTCCACCAGAAAAGGACAACAATAGCAATTACGGTCAAGCCTGTGGCTTGGCCGTTTTTTGCCGATATATGAAATTATATGTTGTACAATATCCTTCACTAGTCTCAATGAAACGGTCCGTCCGGGTTGATGGAAGGTGAAGCCGTTCCTGTTTGGAAAGTGAACATCTCGTAAACATCGCAGCTTACATTGCTTGAAATGTTTAAAAATTCGTAAAAGTACTGGATTCTTTTCCCCTACGCAAGTATGATATAAGAGTCGATTTCCGAGTAACCTAATACACAGGGGGCTAACATGGATACAGGGCTATATGATGAGTTGTCAAGCTCAATCGGCAGCAGCGGTATGGTTTCAATGATTGTATCTTTATTTTGTGTTGCAATATCTTGGTGGGCACTTCAGAACCTTAAGCTCGATTTGGTCATAAGATATCCCAAGAGCCCTCAGGCAAGACTGCTGCATTTATTGCTGGCTATCGTACTGGGTCACTTCGTGGCTGGGTTCCTGCTGGATTATCTCGGCTGGAGTGGGCAGATCCGCAACATGTTTTAAGAAGAGGTGCTTTGGTTATATCTCTGTTAGGCCAAAACGGTGAAAAAAGTGTCGAATAATACGGTTTTATTATGTCAACACTGATGTTAAGGAGCGTGCCCGCACCTCGGGCGCAGGTCAAGGAACGGTAACATAAGAATTTTATACTAAGCTTTAGTTTAAGAAATAATGGACGCGGAGGGAAACCGAAATGAGTAAATTTATCGTCCGCGGTGGCAACAGATTGACCGGGAGCGTGAAAGTTAGCGGCGCAAAAAATTCCGTACTACCGATCATAGCCGCCTCTCTATTGGCAGAAGAAGGAGTCAGCGTCATTGTGGACGCACCTCCGCTAGACGATGTAATGACAATCAGCAAAGTACTGGAATCTCTGGGTGCGGGTGTTACATACCAGAACGATATTATTGAGGTTGATGCCAGAAACCTTACTTCCTGTGAAGCACCATATGAATGGGTGCGGAAAATGCGGGCTTCCTTTTTGGTGATGGGCCCTCTTTTGTCCCGACTGGGTCATACACGCATTTCCTTACCAGGCGGCTGCGCCATCGGTACAAGACCGATCGACCAGCATTTGAAGGGTTTTGAGGCGCTTGGTGCCGAGATTAGTCTGGGCCAGGGTTACATTGAAGCAAAAATAAACGGACGATTGCGCGGGGCCAAGGTATATCTGGATGTGGCGAGCGTAGGCGCGACCGAAAACATAATGATGGCGGCGGCACTCGCCGAAGGCGTAACTGTAATTGAGAATGCGGCGAAAGAGCCAGAAATTGTGGACTTGGCTAACTATCTGAACGGAATGGGCGGCATTGTGCGCGGTGCGGGAACCGGAGTCATTCGCATCGAAGGCGTTGAACGCATGCATGGTGTTAAGCACCATGTCATTCCTGACCGGATCGAAGCAGGCACCTATATGGCGGCCGCTGCGATTACGGGAGGCGATGTCTACGTGGAAGGCGCAATTGCAGACCACCTCGGTCCTGTGATTGCCAAGATGGAAGAGATGGGCGTGACGATTATCCCGGATGAGAACGGTGTTCGTGTCATCAGTGACAAGCCGCTCAAGGCTGTGGATCTGAAGACATTGCCGTATCCCGGTTTCCCAACCGACATGCAATCACAGATGATGGCGTTATTGCTTCGTTCGGAAGGCACGAGTGTTGTGACCGAGACGGTATTTGAGAACCGGTTCATGCATGTGGATGAATTCCACAATATGAATGCCGAGATTAAGATTGAAGGACGATCCGCGATCGTAACCGGCAATGCGGAATTGGTCGGAGCCAAAGTAACAGCTACAGACCTCCGTGCAGGCGCTGCACTGATTTTGGCAGGACTGGTTGCAGAAGGCACGACAGAAGTTGGCGGAACCCATCATATCGATCGTGGATATGTGCATTTGGCCGAGAAACTGTCGGGACTTGGTGCGGACATATGGCGGATTTCCATGGAGGAGTCAGAAGCGGCTGCTACGGCTGTGAAGGAAGAGGTTGTTAAACCGGAAGCTTCCAGAAGCGAATCCTTCAAAAGCGAAGAGGTTAAGCCCCGTTTTCAGGTTCAGCCAACCTGGGTATAATTACAATTCATAGCTCTTCAAGACCACCTCTATTTGCAGGTGGTCTTTTTTCGTTGATCTCTCTTTCTCTTAGAATATCGTTCTAGCAGTTGCACGTAATTCATATCTATAAGAATCAACGGTGACTGAGGGAAGGAGACTTAGAGATGAAAGATTACCGCTATTTGCTGCGGCGTAAAATCAAACCGCTGCGCCGTATCATACGCGCGCGGCGCACCATACCCCGGCTAAGGCGGCTGGCCCCCGCCGCCTGGCTCGCAGCGCCCCTGCTGGCGGGGCTGCTGCTGCCGCTGGCCGTTGTCCTGCTGCGCGGGGGACAACCGGCGCCCCCGGCTGTGCCGCCGGCCACAGCCTCCCCGGCGCCGCCGGGTGTGGCTGCGGAGGAAGCCCCGCAGCCGAAGGTCGCTGTCTATTTGTCGCGCAGCGGACAAATAGAGACATTGCCGCTGGAGGACTACGTCAGCGGCGTGGTTGCGGCCGAGATGCCGGCGGACTTTGAGCTGGAAGCGCTCAAAGCGCAAGCCGTCGCGGCCCGCACCTTTATTGTCCGTCGCCTGCGGGCCGGCGACAGCAGTGGCGTGCCCGTTCCGGGCGCGGATGTGACGGATACGGTAAGCCATCAGGCTTACGTATCCCGGGCCGCGCTGGAACGGGAGTGGACGCTCGGCGGCAAGAGCGCCGGGCTGGCCAAGATCCGCCGCGCGGTCCTGGAGACGCGCGGGGTGGTCATGACCTACCAAGGACAGCCGATCACCGCGTCCTTCTTCGCCTCCAGTGGAGGTTATACCGAAAATTCCGAAGATTATTGGAAAGCGGCCATACCTTACCTGCGCAGTGTGGCCAGTCCATGGGATCAGGAAATCACGCCGAATCTGGCGGTGACATATACGTTCACAACGTCCGAACTGATACAGAAGCTAGGAATTGCAGATAGGGTCATTCCGGTTTCCGGCCATCTAGCTTCTTCTCTAGCAAGACCCGTCTCCTCATCCTCCTTGAGTCTTCCTGTGGAAGTGCTGTCCCTGACAACCGGACACCGGGTCAAGAAAATTTCTATCGCAGGCACGGTGTTCACCGGACGGGAGGTTCGCGAGAAGCTGGGGCTGCGTTCCAGCCAGTTCACCTGGAAGCGGCAGGGCGGAAAAGTAGTGATTACAACCTATGGCAACGGACATGGTGTCGGCATGAGCCAGTGGGGGGCGAACGGCATGGCGAAGGAGGGGAGCACCGCTACACAAATTCTCAAACACTATTATAGCGGCGTCTCTTTTAACCAAGTCTCAACTCTCCTGAAAAAATAACTTGAAAGATACGTATAAAAGCGAAGCGCCCGGTAACACTGGTTACTGAGGTGATAAGCATATGAATGAACAAGACAAAAACAAAACAAACCATGATGAATCTCTCAAAAATAAGCAGGGAGATTCAGGCGCACAGCCTTCTTCATGGAACAGACTGTTGTCCAAACGGTGGGTATTTCCGGCAGTCTACACGGCGGCAGCGGCAATTATACTAACCTTGGTGTGGGTCTATCAGGACGCAGGCCAGAAGCCGCTGAATCCAGACACCGCCGCTGTTGTTTCACAGGAAGCCGGAGGTACAGGTACTGAGGCAGGTGCAACCAAAAATGACCCTGCCGCGCTCGAAGTTGTAGCTTCCGCAGAAACCCTGGCCTGGCCGGTAGCCAGTCCGGCAGATGTAGAAGTGGTTAAGCCGTTCTATGACGAAAATGGAACCGAAGAGAATCATGTGGCAGCCATGGTGCAATATAATGACACCTTCGTGCCTAACGCAGGTATCGACATCGCCCGTGAGGACAATCAGTCTTTTGATGTCAAAGCCGCACTCAGCGGTGAAGTCACCCGGGTAGAAGATGTTGCCGTATTCGGCAAAGTGGTTGAGGTCACCAGCGCAGGCAATTTGAAGACCGTCTACCAAAGCCTTGGCGACACCAAGGTGAAGCAGGGGGACGAAGTGAAACAGGGCGACACGCTGGCAACAGCAGGCCGCAGTGAGATCGAGAAGAATCTTGGCAATCATGTGCACTTTGAAGTGTACGAGGATGGCAAGGTAGTTAATCCATCGGATCTGCTGCCACAGCGCTAAGTTTGAGAATTCAGCAGGGGGCCACAGGGCCTCCTGTTTTTTTGTCCGTGGAATCACATTTTGAAGCCATACCGCCGCGGGCAAGGGCATATTTAGGTTGTCCAGGAAATAAAATGAGCCTTCCGAAGCTTGTCACGTCCTGAAAGCGTGAATATATAGGCCCGCCCCTCATATAATGTACCAAACTATCCACAGTTGGGAGGCGGGAGCGTGCACGATTACATCAAGGAACGTACGATCAAAATCGGACGCTGCATCGTGGAAACCAGGCACACGGTCCGAACCATAGCCAAAGAATTTGGCGTTTCAAAGAGCACGGTGCATAAAGATTTAACGGAGCGTTTGCCGGAGATCAACCCTGATCTGGCCGATCAGGTGAAGCACATTCTCGAATATCACAAATCGATTCGTCATCTTCGGGGGGGAGAAGCCACAAAAATTAAATATAAAAAAACGACGGGGAAAAAGCGCGAGGTTGCCGTAGCCTCAAAGCCATAAGATTTTCGGAAATTTAAGGAATAATTCAGTTTTATTACATTGTATCCTTCCCCTAAAGTATGGTATTTTTAAATTTGGGACTAACTAACTATTTTCTCATTCAAGATGAAGCGGCTGCACCGTCCATACAAGGACAGTATCCGTTTCAGCGAGAAATAGAAGGATAAAAAGTATAGTGTGAAACTTATACTTTCTTATATTTTAAAATAACACTTTGGGGGCTCTTTCATTATGCTTAGCAAGGATATCGGAATCGATCTCGGCACGGCCAATGTGCTCATTCATGTCAAGGGAAGGGGAGTCGTTCTGGATGAACCCTCCGTGGTCACGCTCGAAAGTGATACAAAGAGAGTCCTTGCAGTAGGCGAACAAGCGCGGCGCATGGTAGGCCGTACACCGGGAAATATTATTACGATCCGTCCTCTCCGGGATGGGGTTATTGCGGATTTTGCGATTACGGAAATGATGTTGAAGTACTTCATTGACCGCGTAGGTGGCCGCTCCTGGTATGCAAGACCCCGTATTTTGATCTGCGCCCCCACAAATATTACCTCCGTTGAACAGAAATCGATCCGGGAAGCGGCGGAACGCAGCGGGGCTAAGGAAGTTTTTATGGAAGAAGAGCCCAAAGCCGCAGCGATCGGTGCGGGTATGGATATTTATCAGCCAAGTGGAAATATGGTCGTCGATATTGGCGGCGGAACGACGGATGTAGCCGTGTTGTCCATGGGCGACGTCGTCACCGCCTCCTCAATCAAAGTTGCAGGGGACAAGTTCGACGAGGCCATTTTAAGATATATTAAACAGAAGTACAAGCTGTTGATCGGCGAGCGCACGGCAGAGGATATCAAGGTTACTATCGGCTCCGTCCGTCCGGGCGGCATGAAATCCGAAATGGATATTCGCGGACGGGATATGGTAAGCGGACTTCCCCAGACACTCACCATTTCTTCCGGTGAGGTGAAGGAAGCGCTTTGGGATCCGGTTTCCTCCATCGTGGCTGCTGCCAAATCGGTATTGGAGCGCACACCGCCAGAGCTGTCAGCAGACATTATTGACCGCGGGGTCGTATTAACCGGCGGAGGCGCATTGCTTAACGGATTGGACGAGCTGCTCTCTGAGGAACTGCATGTTCCAGTCTGGGTGGCGGAGGATCCCATGCATTGTGTGGTTAAGGGTACCGGGATTATGCTTGATCAATTGGACAAGAATGTTAAGAAAAAATTCTAGGCTGCCGATAATATAAGTTAAAAGCACAATCAGGAAGGGGACTTACCCTAATGCTTAGAGGATTATATACGGCCGCTGCCGGATTGGTAACGCAGCAGCGCAGACATGATACAGCGACTCAGAATATTGCTAATTTGAAAACAACGGGGTACAAGCAGGTTGACAGCGTCAGCCATGCATTTCCCGATGTGCTGATCTCCGCCATGAGCAATGGCACCATCAAGCCTGTTGGACACCTGAATACAGGGGTGTTTGCCGAACAGTCTGTCTCTCAGTATTTGCAAGGAGATAATATCGAAAGCGGCAAGTCCACTGATTTTGCACTCTCCACAGATCTGCAGGTCGCAGATGCGGCAACTGGAAAAAACATCGTTTTTGATGGTTCAGGGAAGCATATAAGTCCTGACGGCGAAGTTACTTACCGTCCTCAGGCATTCTTTACAGTTCAGGATAACGACGGCAATAATTTATATACACGGAACGGCAGCTTTTCTGTGGGTCCGACTGGAGAGGTGCTTAGCGCAGGCGGCTTCAAGGTTGTCGACAGTAACGGCAAACCGATAGTCTTGACAGGACCGGAGGACGAGCTTAAAGTGGACGGGCAGGGCAATCTGATCGATCTCAAAACCGGTCTTCCTTCAGGAACGAAGATTGGTGTCAGCGTAATTACTAGACCGCAGGAGCTGGTGCGTGACGGGAACGGCGTCTTCCATGCCGATGATATCCAAGCTGCGGATATCCGCTACTCTAATGCAACTGACAACATGCAGGTGCGGCAGGGGTATCTGGAGAGTTCCAATGTTAATGTCACCCAGGTAACCGTGGATTTGAATGCGGCTTACCGGGCGTACGAAGCGAATCAGAAGGTTATCCAGTATTATGACAGCAGCTTGCAAAAGGCTGTAAACGAAGTCGGCAGAGTCTAGGACAGGAGGAGTAACCGATGAATAACTCGACAATAGGCGCATCCGTCTCAATGTCCAGTCTCCAGCAGCGTTTGGATATTATCGCCGAGAATATCGCCAATATGGATACAGACGGCTATAAGAGCAAGGAAGGTTCCTTCGAGGATGTGCTGACCCGAGTTCAACAGCAGTCCAAGGACTATGATCAGCCTGGCCGCAGTATGCCGCTCGGCTTTAATATCGGCTTTGGTGTTCGTGTGCCTAAGGTTACAAGCGATTGGGAGCAAGGTACGCCTAAGGAAACAGGGAATCCAACCGATCTGGCTCTTCAGGGCAATGGATTGTTCGGGGTTCAGGTGAACGGAGCCACTGCTTATACGCGTCAAGGGAATTTTCACTTTACTCCGGATACCGCTAATCCTGACAATATGATGCTTGTGGACAACACAGGCAACCCTGTGCTGAATACGCAGGGCAAGCCCTTGACAGTACCGAAGAATGTAAGTGCCGCCATCGATGAGAAAGGACGGGTGCTGACTAAGACGAGTGAGAGTGCACCTGCCAAGGTAGCGGGTACCATAATGATTGTAGAGCCTATCAGCAAGAGTGCTCTGCAGGCTGTAGACGGGAATTTCTATATGCTTGCTGGTGGAGTTACGCCTCAGCAGGCCTTTGTGCAAAGAGCGGCAGGTGAAGCTTCGGAGGTAGGCGTGCGATCCGGATACCTGGAGCGGTCTAACGTGGATTTAAGCAAAGAAATGACGGAAGCGTTGCAGATTCAGCGTATCTACCAGCTCACCGCCCGGGCACTATCCTCCAGTGATCAAATGCTAGGCCTGGCTAATAACATGCGCGGGTAGGTGAAGGAATGGATCGTCAGATCAATGGTAAGCCGGAATCAACCGAAGAAGAGCATCAGCAGCAACCTGTAAAGCGCCGGGGAATCTCTAAATGGACGATTGTTCAATGGTTTCTAATTCCGGTACTGCTGGTAGCAGCGCTGTCCGGTGGCTTGGTGACCGGTTACGTTGTCCTCGGTAAAAAAGATTTCAGCGATGTGCTTCAGTGGAGTACCTGGAAGCATGTTTACGATTTAGTGTTTGCGCCATAAATAAGCATTAATATTCACACTCCCTTGTTGTACAGGGGAGTTTTCTTTTTTATACTGGAAAATGTATAATGATGGAGGCCCCTGAGACAAAAAGGGCCCTCTCCGCCATGTGTGGTGGAGAAAGCCCCTTATCTCAACCTCCACTGCTGCAGGTGGTGAAGGATACTATAATATTTCCCGATACTGCCCATATTTATGCAGTACCGTGAAGAATAAAACAAAACGCTGCAGCGGCAGACAGTGTAGAAGATGCGGTTTATATCCGAAAGGAGCTTTGTATCCATGATGAATATCAATGAAATTCAAGAAATAATCCCCCACCGGCCCCCATTTCTGCTGGTGGACAAAATTACCGAAATAGAGATGGGCAAGCGGGCAGTTGGCATCAAGAATGTTACGGTGAATGAACCTTTTTTTGCGGGCCATTTCCCCGGATATCCGGTTATGCCAGGTGTACTAATCACTGAAGCACTCGCTCAGGTAGGTGCTGTAGCGATTCTTGGCGTGGAAGCCAACAGGGGGAAAATCGGTTTTCTGGCAGGCTTGGACGGATTCCGTTTCCGTGGTCAGGTTGTTCCGGGAGACACGCTTGAACTGGAAGTGGAGATTACACGCCTTAAGGGCAGCATAGGTAAAGGTCAAGCTACAGCGAAAGTGGATGGCAAAGTGGTTGCGTCCGGTGAAATAATGTTCGCACTCAGCTAAGACCTGTTATAAAATCATATATCATAAATGGAGAAGGAGAGATTTGATATGACTCAACTAAGCCCGAAGGCCGCAGAAACCCTATCACGCTGGCTGCAGGACCCATCTGTTGACGAGAACACCAAGGCGGAACTGAAAGCACTCGAGAATGAGCCGCAGGAACTGGAAGAACGCTTTTACAGAGATCTCGAGTTCGGTACAGGTGGTTTGCGCGGAGTTATCGGAGCAGGCAGCAACCGGATTAACCGGTATACGGTGGGCAGAGCGACTCAAGGCTTCGCTAATTATATTCTTGAGCAGCATACGGGCGAAGGCAGACCTTCTGTGGTAATTGCTCACGACTCCCGCCGCTTCTCGCCGGAGTTCACCCTTGAGGCTGCGCTGGTACTGGCCGGAAACGGTATTGAGACTCATCTGTTCACATCTCTGCGCTCTACGCCGCAGCTGTCTTTTGCTGTGCGTCATCTGAAGGCTACTGGAGGTATAGTGATTACTGCAAGCCACAATCCTCCGGAGTACAATGGCTATAAAGTATATAATGCCGAAGGTGGGCAGCTTGTTCCTCATGAGGCTGAGAAAGTCATCTCCTACATCATGGAAGTGGACTCCTTTAATGGCGTAAAGCGCATGTCCCAAGAAGAAGCAGAGGCTGGAGGACTGCTTCACTGGCTGGGTGAGCAAGAAGATGAAGCATTCACTGATACGGTGGCGGCTGTCAGTGTGGCCCGTGATGAGATTACATCCACGCTGGGACGTGATTTTAAAATTGTCTACACGCCGCTTCATGGGACAGGCAATCTGCCGGTCCGCAGTGTACTGAACAAAATCGGCTTCACTGAGGTGCATGTGGTGCCCGAGCAGGAGCAGCCGGATTCGGAATTCTCCACAGTGAAATCTCCTAATCCTGAAGAACGGGAAGCTTTCACTCTTGCGATAAAGCTTGGTGAGGAGCTCGGCGCTGATTTGCTGATTGGTACAGATCCGGATGCAGACCGCATGGGTGCTGTCGTACGCGACAACGAAGGGAAGTTCGTCGTTCTCTCCGGCAACCAGTCTGGAGCCCTCATGATTCATTATTATTTGAGCCGACTACAAGAACAGGGCAAGCTGCCAAGCAATGGAGCAGTCGTTAAGACCATTGTAACAAGTGAAATGGGTGCAGCTGTTGCTGAGCATTATGGGGCTACCGTATTTAATACCCTTACCGGGTTCAAATATATCGGTGAAAAAATGACCCAGTTCCAACAGTCCGGTGAATACACCTATCTGTTCGGCTATGAAGAGAGCTATGGATACCTTGCCGGCAATTATGCCCGTGACAAAGATGCCGTGCTTGCTTCCATGCTGATTGCTGAAGCGGGTGCATATTATAAAGCCCAAGGCAAGACGCTATATGATGTACTTCAGGAGCTTTACGAACAGTTCGGCTATTTCCTGGAGAGCCTGGAATCACGTACTTTGAAGGGCAAAGACGGTGTGGCGCAGATCCAGGGGATTATGAATGACTGGCGCAGCAATCCACCGAAGGAAATCGCCGGTGCAGCTGTAAGCGAGGTACTGGATTATTCATTGGGACTGAACGGACTCCCTAAAGAAAACGTTCTAAAGTATCTGCTGTCTGACGGTTCATGGTTCTGCTTACGGCCATCGGGCACAGAGCCGAAGATTAAAGTGTATTTTGCAGTACGGGGAGAATCGCTGCAGAACGCTAAAGACAAGGTTGCTACGCTTACAGAGCAGGTTATGTCCCGTGTCGACGGGAAATAAATAATAGAAGAACAGGATTCAAGCGAAACGGATACCGCTCCTCCAAGGACGCGCATCCGTTTCTGCTTGGAATTAGCCTTGAACAGGCTTTAAGTGAAAGAGGAGGTACTTTGGAGTGCAGCAGAAATGGCAACGTTGGAACATCGCTTCACGGAAGTGGTTATGGATAATAGTGGTGATTGGTGTGCTTGCCGCATTGCCTGTCGTCTATGACCGTCTGCAGACGGAGAAATCTTCCAAGACCGTTGAGTTTGTTTTTGATTATCGTGACTTGGTGGAGGTGGCCAGCTACCGGGCGAATCCACAGGACTATATCTCCCAGCAGCTTGATCGTTTGAAGGCTGCCGGAGTAGGCAGTATGGCTATTTACGAGAACACGCTGGAAGATTACCGCAAAGCCCGCCGGCTAATGATATGGGGGGCGGCGGATATCGCTAACCTCATGAACACCGTAATTCCGGAGAATGAGAACTATACATATGTCCTCTTTACCAGTCCGGAGAACAGTGAAGCCCTTGCACCTATCATCCGTGATGGCTTTAGCAGCTTGGATATAGCTACTGAGGATTGGAGTTTCCGCGGGCAACAAGGGCTTATTATCAAAACCCCGCTGGAGGATGCCACACTGAAGCCGTTGCAGCCGGACCCGTTTACTCTGGAGATGCTGCATGACAAAGGGTTTAATATCGTACCTCGGCTTGTGGATTCCCTGCCTTACAATGAGGCTGCCGTCACCAAACTGCTGGATCGGTACCAGGAGCTTGGTGTTAAACGTCTGCTTTTTGAAGGCGAGTCTGTTAAAGGATTTAACGATGATGCAGATTTGAAGAGCATTACTGCTTTCTCCAATCTTCTTAAGGAACGCGGAATGGGGATTGCTGCCATTGAGAACATCAAAGCACAGCAAAAAGGATTCAATAAATTAGCGTATCTGCTGGATTACAATGTAACCCGGCTGTACTCGCTCAGTGAAGGTGATTCCGCCCTTTCTCCGGAAACGATCGCCGACCGCTTTGCACTTGCCACAAAGGACCGCAACATCCGTATGATCTACATCAACACGATTCCATCGCGTGACACATCCAAGGCGGAGATTAAGGATACTCTGGATAATCTCATTACAAGCCTCAGTGAGCCTGGTGGCGCGGTTGAGAAAATTGAGAATAATGGATTTACTTTGGGACAAGCTACTGCCTTTGATGTTGTGGATTCCTCTTTCCAGCGGTATTTTAAATTGATTGCTGTGATAGGTGCAGTGGCGATGGTTGCTCTTTTGGTCTCCTACTTTATACCGTGGCTTACGTTGCCTGCCTGGGCCCTTGGTCTTGTGGGTAGCGCCGGGCTGATGCTACTGAAGCCGGAAATGTTCGAACAGGCTTTAGCGCTTGCAGTGGCGATTAGCGCACCGACTGTCGCAACCATACTGGCAATACGCAAAATTAATGAAATGGGTCCTCCGCTTAGGACTAATCCATTGACTTTTGTGGTTATGTCACCGCAGCGCCGCCTGACCCACAGTTTAGTACTCTATATCAAAACTGCGTTGATCTCCTTGAGTGCCGTGCCGTTTGTCATCGCGCTGCTGAACAATATCACCTATAGTCTCGTGCTCAATCAGTTCCGTGGTGTCAGTCTGCTGCATCTGGCGCCAATTGCGCTGATTGCTGTATATGTGCTGCTGTACCGTGGAGAGTTCGTTCTGAGCAAGACCGGAAAGCTTCTGCGGACACCGATTACCTTAGCTTGGGTGATAGCTGCCGGTGTGCTGGGAATCATGGGAATGTACTATCTGAGCCGGACTGGTAATAACGGCAATGTAAGCACTCTGGAAATGTCTTTCCGTAACTTCCTTGAGAATGCTGTCGGGGTCCGTCCGCGCAACAAAGAATTCCTCCTGGCCCATCCGCTGTTTATCCTGGGTGCTTTTATGGCCTATAAATACCGGAATGCCGCTTTTATCATGATCATTGCTGTTATCGGCCAGCTCTCCATGGTTGATACCTTTGCCCATATTCACTCTCCAATTCTGATTTCACTGGTTCGTGGACTCCTGGGACTGGGCCTGGGCCTGATTATTGGTCTGATCGCAGTAGGGGTATGGCAGCTTGTAGAAGGGTGTTGGAAACGATGGTCGCCGCTCCTCAGAAAATAATCATCTCGGGTTATTACGGTTTCCGAAACAGTGGAGATGAAGCGGTGCTGCAGTCTATCCTTATTGCACTGCAGAAGCATTCCCTGGCGACGGGGATAGCTATCGACCCTGTTGTACTATCGATAGATCCCGAATGGACGACAGCGACCTATGGCGTAAAGTCCGTACACCGCATGAAGCTTGGAGAGGTGCGAAACGCCATTGCCGGAAGTGCAGGATTGATTAGCGGGGGAGGCAGCCTGCTGCAGGATGTGACCGGGAGCAAGAGTATCCCATACTATCTCGGAATCATCAAGCTGGCTCAATGGATGGGCAAACCGACCTTTATTTATGCTCAGGGAATTGGCCCGGTCAACCGTAAGCTCTTTCACCCGTTAATCAAATCGGTTTTCCGCAAATGCAGCTATATCTCTGTACGGGATGAGCAGTCGCGTGAGTTGCTGCAGTCCATGGGATTAGACTGGAATAAGATAGAAGTGGTTCCTGACCCGGTGATGGGCTTAAGCCTTCCGGAAGATCAAGTACCAAGCAGCAAAGGAGCTCTTTCACCGTCGGCAGTTCAGACTGTTGGAATTTCGGTACGCTTCTGGGAACAATCGCGCGGGGAACTGGATGCTATCACCGAGGGGTTGCTGAAGGCCTGCAAGCAGACTCCGCTTCATCTTAGGTTTCTGCCTTTCCACCATTCATCTGATAATGAGGCTTCACGGTATATCATGCAGAAGCTGGAGAATGAAATCTCCCAGTATGGTGGAGTGGTCAGTATCTGTGAGGATGCACTGCATCCACAGCAAATGCTGCGGGAGGTAGGGGAATGTGATGTTCTAATCGGAATGCGGCTGCACAGCTTGATTTATGCTGCAGGCAGACGGGTGCCTCTCATTGGCATATCGTATGATCCGAAGATTGATCATTTTCTGGAACGGGTTGGTTGCCAGCCTATTGGAACGACGTCTTCACTGGACAGCGGCAAGCTTACTGCCGAAGTGCTGCAGCTTTTGTCAGCAGCGGATGAGTGGAAGCTTGAACGTGAGCCGCGTATTGCTTCACTAGTGCAGGAGGCAGAGGCGCCAGCCCGGCAAATTGTTGAATATTTCCGCCGTAAAGGGTGATTGATACATGAAAGCAGACAGTAGGATCCCCACTGTGCCGATTTTTGGCATCCGGGTATCCAAAATTGATATGAAAGCCACCGTGTCCTATTTGACCGATGCTGTCAAAAAACGTGAGCCGCATCAGGTCATTACAGCCAATCCAATCATGGTAATGACGGCATTGGAGAATCCGGCGTACATGGAAATTATGAGATCAGCCGAACTGGTGGTTCCCGATGGAACAGGTGTCGTGTGGGCCGCGGAATACTGCAAACAGCCTGTAGCTGAGCGTGTAGCAGGGTTTGATCTGTTACATGAATTACTGCACCGAGGAGAAAGCTACAATTGGAAGGTATATCTGCTGGGTTCTACACCCGAGGTGATTCGCGAGACGGCCTCCCGGTTACAAACTCAGTATCCCGGTATCATCATCGCGGGCTATCACGACGGATTTTTTGCTCCCGACGCGGATGAGGAGATTATTAGTGGAATCGTCAAAGCTCAGCCCGACCTGCTTTTTGTCGCTAGAGGAGCAGATAGTCAGGAGCCCTGGATCGCCAAATACAAAACCCGGCTGAACATCCCGGTCATGATGGGTGTCGGCGGGAGCTTTGATGTGATCTCCGGCAAGAGCCGCAGGGCGCCGAAAGCCTTCCAAAAACTTCGTGCGGAGTGGTTATATCGCCTTCTTAAGGAGCCAACCCGCTACAAAAGAATGCTTGCGCTGCCGAAATTCGCAGCAAAAGTGCTGCGTGAGAAAGATAAAGTGACAAAAGTTTAGAGAAACGCGGTTATTTAGTGCGAAAATCCGTTCAGCAGCCTAAAAACGGAATTGGAATTTGTTTTACGTTCAGCGTATAATTCAATGCGGTAGAGAAATGGAGGTCGACTGGTCAAATGTTAATCATATACATCGCCGGATTCATTGTGTGCATGGGACTTGCACTGCTTTTGACACCACTGGTGAAGAAATTCGCAATTAAGATTGGTGCCACGGATGTGCCGAATGCCCGTAAAGTGCATACTAAGATCATGCCCCGCCTCGGTGGACTAGGTATTTTTCTGGCGTTTGTGTTAGGTCTGCTTGCCGTATTACCGCTTATTCCTTATGATTTTACTCCGCGGGAGGTAAGTTTCATCAAAGCGCTGCTCTCGGGCGGCGGACTGATCGTTCTTATCGGTGCACTGGATGACCGGTTCGAGCTTTCGGCAAAGGTGAAACTGTTAGGCCAGATTGCCGCAGCGTGCATCGTTGTTTTTGGATTTGGGATTACCGTTGATTTCGTAAACATTCCATTTAATAATACGTATTCCTCGCTGGAAAGCTGGATTGCCATTCCGCTAACCATTTTCTGGATCGTCGGGGTAACGAACGCCGTTAACCTGATCGATGGGTTGGACGGGCTTGCTGCCGGGGTTTCCGGTATCGCAATCGCTACTATTGCTGTCATGGCGTTTTTGATGGGCAATACGATGGTTGCACTGCTTTGCCTGCTTCTGCTGGGCAGTATTCTGGGTTTCTTGTTCTTTAACTTTCATCCCGCCAAAATCTTCATGGGTGATACAGGCTCGCTGTTCCTGGGCTTCTGCCTTGCGCTGCTTGCCTTGCTGGGATTCAAACAGATTGCAGTTGTATCCTTTATTACACCGCTCTTGATCATCGGAGTTCCGCTGTCGGATACGTTTTTTGCTATCGTCCGCCGGAAGCTGCAGAAGAAACCCATCTTCGCTCCGGACAAAGGTCATCTGCATCACTGCCTGCGCGAGCTCGGCTTCAGCCACCGCCAGACCGTACTGATTATTTATGGAATTGCCGCATTCTTTGGGGTACTGGCTGTTATCCAAACATCTGCGGCCCTGTATGAAGCCAACTGGGTTACCTTCGTCGTAATTTGCGTGATGCTCTTCTTCCTGCAGATCGGCGCAGAGATCACGGGTGTCATCAGCAAGACCAAACGTCCTTTAATTAACTTTCTGCTAAGAATGCGAATGAAGGTCAGTCCGGAGCGCGGTTCTAAGTCATAAAGGCACTAAATACGGAAATATGCAATTATATTCCTTTAATTTACAAAGCTCATCCTTTTTAGGATGAGCTTTTTTATTGTATTCCTAAAAAATTCTGCCACTATGACCGATAAAGAACAAAGTGAAGAATATCGAGAACATATACTCAAAGGAGAGATATAACACATGTTACGCTTTAAGAGACCATTCGTTTGGCTGCTGCTGGCGGCTCTGATCGTTTCCATGTTTCCAGGCAAATACACGCCGCAAGCAGCGGCAGCAACTACTGCGACCACGACCTACTTCAGTCCGGATGATCTCACGCTGCGGAATACAGCAAAACTTGACCAAACAGCTGCCACTGGTTCTTTAACAGAAATTACCAGAAGTACAGTATATAAGACAAGCGCCCCCAACTTCTCCATTACGGGTACTTATGCACAGGTAACGGCTTCCACTATGAAAGTGACTGTGCAACAGATGACGCAGAGTGGGGGGAAGTGGGTTACCGATGAGACACATACTACTACTGGAGCGGTAACTACAGACACATTAAACCCTGATAACCGTTTCATTGCAAGTGGCCTCACCCTTTTCACAGGTTATAATAAAGTCACTTTCTCAGGGATGCAGGGCTCCTTGACACGCTCCGAATCGTTTTATGTTCTTTATGATAAGGTCCCTTACATTTCTTCTCTCCAAGTACTTGGAGGAGGACCTACGGCCATTAATTTAAATGAAGGTACAAAGGTTGTCGTACCTAACCAGCAGATTACGCTCCAAGGTAATGTAACGAATGCAACCAAGGTAGGCGTATCTCTTAACGGGGGTTCTTCCCTGCAAACCTCTCTTCTTGAGGATGGAACCTTCTTTACACCAGCTCTAACTTTGAAATCCGGGGAGAATACGCTGGACATTGTAGTGCAGAATGCAGCCGACTCCATTTCAATTAAACGTTCGGTGTTTTACTTTGACACCAATAAGCCATTTACCGATCTGCAAATCGTTCATGGCAAAACAGCACCCGCTGCACCCGCAACTCCACTTGATAAAGCTTACAGTATATTGGATAAGGTCCCCACATTAACGGATGCAGCAACATCTGCCAAAATCATCGGCCAGGTGCTTCTGCCTTATAATTCGAGTGCTAAAACCTTCGAAGACGACCATGAGGTCAAAATAAATGACATAGTGGTTCCGGTTGAAGTGCTTGAATCCTATACAGTTGCAGCGGACGGGGGCTTCACCACACAAGTTTCCACACCTCCAGCTACAGCAGCACAGAAAGAAATTATTATCCCGGCTCCGGATGGCGTGACGCCTCAATATCGTCTGATCACATTCCAGACTACAACTCCATTCACGCTTACTCCGGGAGCTTCTAACGTAATCATCGGAATTAAGTACGGGACTTATACTACATCGGTCAAAGAAACCTATAAGTTCTTGTCGGGCGAGAATGTTATTACGGATATGTACTATCTTTCAGGTTATAAAGAAGATCCTACAGCTACCATTGACGCTAAAACCTTATCGAGGCTTCCTTTAAACGGTGCTGAAGTTGGAACGCCTGACTTTTTCATTATGGTGAAGTCAAGCGCGGCACCTTCAACTTTACTGGGTTCTTACCTCCCTTTGGGTGCATCGCTGACGTTAGAGCCACAAACTAACCTTACTAACCTTGGTTCCAATGAGGCTGTCTATAAAGTATCCGGGTTTTCCAACGGACAGCAGAAGGTGAAATTTCAATTTAAAAACTCGCAATCCTTCTATAATGCAGATATTGCTTATGTCTCTAAAAACTATATTTATGTAGCTAATTTAAATGATGGTCAGACTTATACATTTAGTTCAGCTAATGCTGCAAATACTTTGACAGTATCAGGTGAATATATCGGATTCGAGAATATCAGCAATGCCCAGGTTTTCGTCAACGGAATTTCACCGACACTTTCGGTTACTGAATTTAATCCTAAGAACAACCCGAAATTCTCATTTGTATTGAACATTGCTGCTGAGGGACCGATCGTATATGGTGAGAATAAAATTGTATTCACCGGGACCTCCATGGACAATGTGGGGAATAAGAGAGAAATTCGTAAAGAACTGAAAATCTATGTTGTGGATACCAATGTATCCAACCTGTCGCAATTCCATCCTAAGCTGCCTAAAGGTAGAGCTGCGCTCAGCCATACAAATTTAAAGGACTATACGGATAAAGAACTTAACGATATTCTTGGATTGACTTCTGAATTCATCTATAAGAACGAAAAGTATGTTACAAGTCAAACCAGCTACGATTTGGTACTCAGAGGAGGAGCAGCAAACAAACTTAACCTGTACCAAGGTTCTGAACTGTTCCTATCCCTGGACAATAAAACTCTAGGCTCAACCTCGGATAAAAAAGGGCCAGAGCAGTTCACTTACAGAGGAAAGACCTACTACTATGATTTTGTGGGTAGCAGCACGGATTTCATTTTGCGGATCATGGACATTCCGGCAGAATCCGCGGGAAGCATTGTATATAACCTGGAATTAATCAATGAAACCGGTGCACGTACGAATCAACGTATGGAAGTGGAACGCGAAGTTTCTCCATACCGTATTTTATCTCCAGTAGAAACGGTCGGAAAACAGATCGTCGTCAATAAAAACTTTGTCCGTTTTGATATTGAAGCTGAAGGGGCAACCAAGGTTTTAGTTGATAAGTTTGTAGCTGTTCCACGCACAGATTTGCCGAACAGATTTACGCTGGATTATGTAGGTTTGAAGCCAGATAAGGCTACTACAATTAAAATTCAGATTGTTCGTGCTGCGGCAACCATAAATGATACAATCACTGTTTACTACGCTAGTGCCGTTCAAGTAGACACGCAATTTATGGCTGAAAAGGTTGCTGCCAAATATAGTGTATTCAACAAAGGACTGGAGCTTGCATTTCCAAAGGGGACCCTAATGAAAGGCAACACTACCTCCGGTGCGGCAAAGTACTATCCTGATACCAAACTGCTATTCGGAATCGCTGATCCGATAGATGGTGTTGTTGAACGTAAAAATGATTATGGCAACACAATCAACGTAGATGCAGATGCACGCACACCAGGAGGCCAAAGCACATTGCTGATCCCTTCCGATCTGGTTTTACGGTTTAACTCTACAGTAGAAACCAACAACTTCTCCCGGGTATCCGACATTTACTGGATCAGCGGAGGCCTTGGGGAAAAGGGAACTAAGGGCACTGCACTCTACAAACCAGCCACAAATGGTATTGCGCCATACTCGGTAGAGGGTAACTTCACACAAATTGAAGCTGAACGTAAAATTGTTCCTTCACAGCGTGGAGAGCTGACCCTCACGTTTAGTCCCAATATTGTGGATGAGGTTGGATCAACGATAACAGTGTACCGTTATACAGACTCGGGACAGTGGGAAAATATTGGTGGTGAGGTCGATACGAAGAAACACACGATCACCGTACCTTTTGATCAATTTGGATATTATACAGTAATGAAACTCCGCCGTGGATATACTGACATCACGAACCACCCGTGGGCAAGAAACCTCTTGAACGGGCTGTACTCCAAAGGTATTATGAAAAATCTGAGGTTCGATCAATTTGGAGCCGATGATACGACTACACGAGGTGAGTTTGCTACCCTGCTGGTAAAAGGGCTGAATATCCCTCTAAGCTACAATAACAGCCAGCAAACCTTCTTTGATATTGTGCCGGAGGCAGTTTCGACAACATGGGATTTCAAACATATTGAGACTGCGGCGAGAGCAGGGATCGTAACAGGCCTGAGCGATGGGTTCTTTGGCCCGGATCAGCCGCTTACAAGAGAACAGGCGGCAGTGATGATTGCAAGAGCCTTAAAACTCAAAATGGCTCTCAACGATGCCAAGCTGCTGACCACTCTTACCAAATCATTTGTGGATTCGGGAAGTATGGACTTTTACTCCAGACCAGCCATTGATGCGGTGTCTAAAGCCAAAATCATGGAAGGCAGTGCCGTGACGATTACGGGTCAAACCAAACCGGTATATAATTTCAATCCGAAGGGCAAGCTGACTAGAGCGGAAGCCGGAAAGATTGCTGTGTCGCTCTTCAAGAAGAGCACAAGCATCTTCCCAAAAACCTTCAATTAATGTAGGAATAGAACGACAGGTCCGCGAAAACTGTTCGCGGACCTGTTCTTTTGTAATGTAAAATATCTGCCATCGACATTAACTTTGTAATCTGCATCGTTTTACGTTACAATAACTTAGAAAATAATATTTTCTGAAAGGTGAAAGCCATCGATGAAACCGATTTTATCAAAAGCACAGCTGGATTACATGAAAGCAAAGAATTCGTTTGAGAATAGAGCTAAAGTTATGGAAAAAGAAATTGCCGCAAAACGTGCATTGCAGGAGATTACGCAGGAGGTTATGGAAGAACTTGTACAGGCTACAGGATTCCATGATGCATACAATGATCTTGTCACTGCAGAGAATGCTCTAATTGAATGGTCGCATACTACGATCAAACATGAGAAGACCTACCGCGAAAATCGCGGGGCAATTGATGCAATGTACGAGAATGTGAATGCCAGCCCTGAGAAACGTCAGGAATTGATTCAACTATCGATGAAGATTCGTTAGACCATAGCTATAGAGACAAGCGCCGAGAACGGCGCTTTTTGTTTGCTCTTATTATCAAAGAATGGTTTGAAATAGGATAATTATGTTTATTTACTTAACAAATATTGCTTAATGACGTTTTAAAAGCCTCTATGCTATACTGAGTCCCGTAGCCGCCCATCATTAACAATAGTTAGCAGAACATACATAATGTATCTTCTAATGGAAAAGTACCGGGTCGCAGGCCTCAAAAAAATATTTTTGAACAAAGCGCAACTTTTCTGAATCTCTTGCGTTTAAGGTGTAGAGTCATTTACCCACGGCATGTGCAGTATTGTATAGCATAGCCAAATGGAAAAATTAGCTTTACGTGACTTGAGGCACATTGTATAATACTTAGGTAGAATTAGGAATCTAGTATTACTCTGTCTTCAGCTTGTTTACAAGTTTCTGTGATACCCGTCACAGACATTATTTATACTTAATATGCTCAACTCGGGAAAGGGGGTGCATCGGCTAATGAGTGACATGAGCTACCCAACTAAAGAAAAATCTCAGTTCATGAACGTCCAAGGAGGAGAAAAAAAGGTTATGAAGAAAATTTTATCCGTAGCATTATCTACAGCAATGGCATTCTCGATGTTTGCCTCTGTAGCGTTTGGTGAAACTGCAACTGCAACAACTCCACAAGCAAAATTTGATGCTTTAGCAGCTAAGGGTGTCCTTAACGGATATCCAGACGGTAAAGCTCATCTTGAAAAAGATCTGACTCGCGCTGAATTTGCTAAGATCGTTACTAAATTGTTCGGTCTTACTGAAGTAACTGGCAAACTGTCTTACAAAGACAAAGGTTACACAGCAAGCAACTGGGCAGTTCCTTACATCGAAGCAGCTACTGCAGCTAACTTGATGCAAGGTAAAGATACTGTTAAAGGTCTCTTCGACTACAACGGTAAAGTAACAGTTGAAGAAGTAGCGGCTGTATTGTTCCGCGCTCTGAAACTTGAAACTCCAGCTACAACTGATAACTCCGCATCCGCATGGGCTAAGGGCTATGCTCAAGCTGTTATCAACGCAGGACTGGTTGCTCAAGGTACTAACTTCAAAGCTAACGCTACTCGCTCTTTGGTAGTAGAAGCAGCTTATGCAGTTGACACCATCAATAAAGCTCCTGCAATCAAAACTGTAGAAGTTTTGGATGCTTCAACTTTGAGCGTAACATTTGTTGACGGCAAAACTGCCGAAATCAAATTGGCTACAGCTCTTGTGGCTGACAAAGCAACTGAAGTAACCTTCACTTACAATGGTTACACCTACAAATACACAGTTACACTGACTGCTCCACAAGTTAAATCCGTAACTGTTCTGAATGCTAAGCAAATCCAAGTAGTATTCAACAGAACTGTGAATGAAGATTCAGCAAAAACAGTAACTAACTATACTTACCAAACCAATGCAATGGCTAAAGCTCAGGCTATTCCTGCTAAAGGAACAAACGGAACTGACATTGAATTGGGCGCTGATAAGAGAACTGTAACAATTACAACTCCAGCTGCTTTGAATTCCAGCCTGGGTGGAATCACTGCCGGAACTCCATTCAAATTCACTGTTACTGGCGTAAAAGATACGTCTGCTGCAACAGTTGCTGATTACACTGCAACTTTGACTTCCAGCGATTCCGTAGCTCCAGTACTTACTGCTGCTAGTTCAACAGCTAAGACAACAACAAACGTTGTTACTCTTACCTTCTCCGAACCAGTTGATCCAACTGGCGCAATCGTATATGTAGGTGGCACAGCTGCAAAATCCGAAGCTGGTTCCACTCCTACAACAATTAAAGTAACAACTGGTCAAACTCTGACTGCTGGTAAATCCTATGAAATCAGCGCTTTGAACTTCAAAGACTTCGCTGGTAACTTCTTGGCTCCAAACCCAACTGCTTTGTCTGTGGCTGTGTCCTCTGACGTAGTAGCTCCAGTGGTTCAAAGCGTAACAGCAACTCGCGATAACTTGATCAAAGTTGTATTTGACAAGAATGTTGCAGCTCCAATTACTGGTGCAGTTAAACTTCTTGATGGTAACGGAAACCCTGTAACAGTATTGAACTCCAAACCTGATGGAAAAAATCTTAATGTTGAACTTGGAACTGTACCTTTCAATTCCGCCGGTACTTTCACTGGTACATTGATCCTTACAGACGCAATCCAAGATACTCTGGGTAATGCTAAAACAACTACAAGTCATGCTGTTACGTTGACTAAGGACGTAATTGCTCCTGTAGTTCAATCCGCATCTTATGACACTAGCAAAATCGCTACTGGCGAAATTGTTGTTAAGTTCAGTGAAGATGTTACAGCTTCAGGTAGCGCTGCTGCATTCAGCTTGATCAATGCTAATGGTGTGGTAGTTACTAGTCCTACACTTGTGTCAGCTACTGGTGACGCAAATGATTCCACACAAGTGCGTGTTACTACAAGTACGGCTCTGAATTCCGGTACTTACACTCTGCGTGTAAACAATGGCGTTGCTAAGGATAAATCCACTCAAACAAACAGTAACGGTGCAGCTGTTCTGAACTTTACTGTGGGTGCTTCTAACGATAGCGGCAAACCAGAAGTAGCTACTACTGCAACTCCAGTACCAGCTGGAAATCGTTTGGCTGGTAACCAAATTAAGATCACCATGAAAGACAACATCGGTCTTGATCTGGTATCTGTTCAAAACGTAAGCAATTACTTGCTCAACGGTAAAGCACTTCCTGCTGGCGCTTATGTAACAGTTGAATTACCATCAGGCGTTTCTGAAAGTGCAGCAACTAATATTACTGCAGTTATCAACTTGCCAGCTGGCTCTATCGCATCCACTGAAGGTTACACACTGAATGTTACTAATGTTAAAGACAAAGCTGGAAATATCGCTAATGCGGTTGCTGTTTCCGGTCTGGGTCTAAACGATGATGTATCACCAGTGATGAATTCTGCAACAATCTCCAGCAATGGTTTGGTTGTTCTTGGATTCACTGAAGCTGTTTCCACAGTAACGGCTGGAACTTACGATGACTTCGAATTCGTAATCAATAACGTAACTGTAGCTGGATCCAATGTTCAAAACATTGCTACATTTGCACCAGGTACTGGTACTGATGCAGGTAAATATGTAGTTACCTTCAAACAACTGGTTGATGCTACTGGTCAATTGTTCCTGGATGTTGATGGTAGTGGTACTTACACTGCTGGTGATATCCTGATTCAAACTGCTTCCACTGCTTCTAATGGAACGTTTGATGTGAACAAGGTTGCAACATTAACTGTTAGAGTTTCCAATGCAGCTAATACTGTAACTGACGTTGTTAAATCACCAAGTCCATTCGCTAACCCAATCACTACTGGCACAAGCATCACAGTGAAATAATATTTCACTTAAGCTTTACATTAAGGCAGAGAGCAGTAATGCTCTCTGCCTTTTTATTTAGTTATTAGATCAGAAATGAGAAAGGGCTGAACTATAGACGTATGAATAAACTAACAAAAATTTCTGCGCTTACTGCAGTTCTAGGTGTCACTCTTATCGCAGGATCCATTATGAATCCTTTTGCCGAAGGAGCAAGTGTAGGCTCACAGCCAGGAACGGCCGATGATCCGGTTGTAACCAAAAGTTATGTGGATCAACAAATTCAGAAAGCGCTTCAAGGTGGTGGAGTTGCTACTCAAGCACCAGTGGCAACAGCTACCCCCGCACCCACTGCCGCACCAACCAAAGCTCCTACGCCTACACCATCAAGCACGCCTGCCCAGATTGCCTCAACTGCGTATGTTATTGTCGATGTGAAGCCAGGTCAAACCCTGATTGCTGGAGCAGGTTCGGAGTTTATTGTACGTGCTGGCAAGGCAGTAATCACTACGCAAGACAGCAATGGCGTCGGTGATCTAACCGATGGAGTAGACCTTGCCAATGGAACTGCAGCTCCGACCAACCATTTGCTGTCTTTTCCACGTGAAGGTCGAGGGATAACTGTCCAAGACGGTCAAACTTTGGGTCTGGTTGTCATGGTTCGCGGCACATATACATTAAAATAACAGATACTCCAGACATACATTTTTAAGAGCTTGATTTATTTACCTACAAGATAGGATGCCCTAACAATGGCTTGTTCATACTCTCGGAACGGTTTGCCACGACTGACAAACATTGAGGTGACTCGGGATTATGGATCAAGCGTACAATACTTCCTGTATTCTTAAAAAACATCAGGAGGTGCTTGATTATGGCACGTACTAATCGCACAGTAGTACCGGAAAGCCGGGCAATGCTCAAACAAATGCAGTATGAAATTGCTTCTGAGTTTGGTTTATATGGTGCTCCTTCTAGCGGTGGAGCGGATACTGAATTTGCCTCTGAGCTTGGTGTAACCGGTGGTTCCATGGGGTATGGATCTTCTTATCTGGGACATCTTACTTCCCGAGACAATGGATCTGTTGGTGGAGAAATTACCAAGAGGCTTGTGAAGCAGGCCGAGCAGTCTCTTTTTAAATAAGAATGCCTTGAATTGACACCATCCGGCAAATAAGATAATATGACTTTTGAGGAAAGCCATAACCTTTTCCAATCGGAAAAGGTTCATTTTTTGAACTTATTCAACAATAACTATGATTATTGAGTTGAGGGAATTAAGTAATGCTAGACCGAAGTGGACAAGTGGTCCAATTCTATCTTTTATGAGATATTTAGTCTGGTATTCACGAAAAATCCCTTTATACAGTGTCAAATAAACAATATGGGAGGTTGTTGTATTGTCTATTAAAGGACGTCATTTGTTTACTTCAGAGTCCGTAACCGAGGGACATCCGGATAAAATCTGCGATCAGATCTCCGATGCGGTCCTCGATGCTTTTTTGGCTAATGACCCTAATGCCCGTGTGGCTTGTGAAGTTGCTGTTGCAACCGGTCTGGTATTGGTCATTGGTGAGATCAGCACCAAATCGGAATATGTGGATATCCCGGCAATTGTTCGCAATACCATCAAGGAAATTGGCTATACGCGTGCGAAATTCGGTTTTGATTATAATACATGTGCAGTTTTGAGCTCACTAAATGAACAGTCGGCAGACATTGCCCAAGGGGTCAATGCTGCACTGGAGAACCGGGATCCAGCACAGGTTGCTGAAGAAACTGCGAATATTGGTGCCGGCGATCAAGGACTGATGTTTGGTTTTGCTACCAATGAAACTCCTGAATTAATGCCGCTGCCGATTGCATTGTCTCACCGTATTGCCCGCCGTTTGTCTGAGGTCCGCAAGAATGGTACCTTGGAATATTTGCGTCCCGACGGCAAAACCCAGGTGACCATTGAATACGACAATGATAGACCGGTTCGAGTGGACACTATAGTAGTCTCTACCCAGCATGCAGAAGAAATCTCACTTGAACAGATTCAGGCTGATATTAAGGAATATGTGATTCTGCCCGTAGTTCCGGCAGAGCTGCTTGATGAGAACACAAAGTACTTTATTAATCCAACAGGACGTTTTGTCATTGGTGGTCCGCAAGGCGATGCGGGTCTGACCGGACGTAAAATTATCGTCGATACCTATGGGGGTTATGCCCGTCATGGCGGTGGTGCGTTCTCAGGGAAGGATCCGACTAAAGTTGACCGTTCTGCGGCTTATGCAGCCCGTTATGTGGCTAAGAATTTGGTTGCTGCCGGCTTGGCTGACAAATGTGAGATTCAATTGGCTTATGCCATTGGGGTAGCAAATCCTGTCTCGATTAATGTGGATACATACGGAACAGGTAAAATCAGTGAAGAAAAGCTTGCCGAGCTGATTAGCAGCAATTTTGATCTTCGTCCAGCTGGAATCATTTCGATGCTGGATCTGCGTAAGCCTATCTATAGACAAACCGCAGCGTATGGCCATTTTGGGCGTACGGATGTTGACCTTCCATGGGAACGGGTGGACAGAGCCGAAATGCTGAAGACTCAGGCAGGATTATAAGGTACAGGTAATTTTCGCAACACTGGGCATGCCTAATGTTCTGATATAAATAAATTCTTTCTTATTATATGCTCGCCCGCAGGACAGCGCTTTGATCATTAAAGCCAGCTACTGCGGGCTTTTTTGTGTGCCTGGAAATGTGCTGGATCGTATTTGCCTCTTTCTCATCCTGGAAGTCTTCTAAACTTTGGAAGCCTTGTAGCCGAAATATAAGAATATATGTAAAAACGAATGTATGGCTTGAGAGGAGTCTATCACCACATGAAAAGAAAAGTTACCATATGGGCAGCACTCATTCTGGCAGGGGAATTACTCCTGGGGACGGTCTCTCCTTCACTAGGACTTGGGACATCGCCGGTATTCGCCGCGAGTGAATTCGGGTTGTCTGCAACTTCACCCGCTGCAGGGGAGACGAACATCAACATAGGCTCCTCGATCAAATTGAATTTTGACCATGTAGTGACTCCGCAGAGCGGAGATATCACAATTACTCAGGCAGGCACACCATTTGCCACTATTTCCGTAGGCAGTCTCGGACTGGTCGGAAACTCCAATTACTTTGAAATCAAATGGGGGCCTAATAAGCCACTCGAACCTAACAAAAGCTATAATGTATCACTTCCGAGGGGGTTATTCAAAGATAGCACGGGAGCGGAATCATTGGCGACAAATTGGACTTTCACTACATCCCCAGAAGCTAGTCCTGCGGTGTCTGTTACTGAATTCTCACCAGTGAACAACTCGCGGCCTGATTCTACAACACTGAACCAGTTGAGCTTCAAGCTCAACAAGAAGCTGCAAAAAGGCGGAGGGTCTGCAAAGCTCGTCTCTTCAGCCGACAATACACTTGTTCAGGAGTTCAAGTTCATAGACGGAGAACCCTATGTTAATGTGCAGAGCGATGGCACTACTACTACTGTAAGTATGACCTTGGCCAGTAGGCTGACGCCAGGCGGTACTTATTATGTACTGATCGACAACTATGCGCTCAAAGATGACGATAACCGCACCTTTTCCGGGATTTCGAGCGGCAGCGTATGGAGTTTCACGGCCAAAAGCAATGGAGTAGGTGCAACCGTTTCACCTGCTGGAGGTTCTACTGGAATTCATCCTGCAAGTGATATTCAGCTGAATTTTGACCGTCCGATGATGCCGAATACGGGCGCAATTTCGCTGACACCGGTTAACAACAGTGCAGGTAGTATAAGATATTTTAATGTCAATTCTACAGTGGTTACAGGAGGCGGAACGAGAACCATCACAGTAGATGCGGCCTCACCTGCGAACATGCTGCTGGAGAAAACCATGTATACCGTTTCTGTGCCGCAAGGAGCCTTTTATGATCAGGACGGCAATTTATTCCCTGCTTCCGGGCCACTTACATGGAGCTATACCACAAGTGAGATCACGGGGTTTGGCCTCGAGTCGCTTACACCAGCAGACCGCAGCGAAGCTGTAGGACTTAATCCAACTATCAAAATTACATTTAACAGGAATGTTGTACAGAATACTGCGGTGACAAATCCGGTAACCCTGTATAAGGGGGATGGTACTAAGCTGAATTCAAACCTATCGGCGGGTGCTACGGGCAAAGAGTTTATCGTAACCCCAGCCGCGGCATTTGAGAATAATACGACGTACTACTTGGATATTGCCAATGGCGCTTTTGTGGATGCTAACAATAGTCAGGTTATCTATGGCGGACTAAGCGGCAAAAATGTCTGGAGCTTTCAGACCTATTCGCTGGACAAGACGGCTCCCGTGCTCGCACTTGCACAACTGGATAATACCCGCACCATCCGCTTGAAATATGATGAAATACTAAAAACGGATGCGTCTTTGCTGCCTTCAAGCTTTGTCGTGACAGTTAACGATGAGAAGCGTGCGATTGATGGCATCTCCATTCAGGGAGACAGTATCTACATCACGCTCAGTACAGGAGTTGCTGTGGGTCAGGTTATCAAGATCAGCTATACAGGAGGACTTCGGACCATTCAGGATTTGAGCGGGAATGTTGCCAGTACCTTCTCCCAGCGTCAGGTTACCAATGGAGTCCAATCCGCTTTAACGACTCTGAAAGACGGAATACTTACCGGGAAAACTGTTTTGCTAAATTTTAATGATACATTAAAAGTGGCCAATTCTAATGCTTATAGCCAGTTCAATGTGTATGCAGATGGTACTTCTCTTGGGGTGAACACTATTACCTCTAGTGGGGCAACGGTTTACTTGAGCTTGAACAATGCAGCGACAAACACCCAGATTATCCGTGTGTCTTATTCTGCGGGCTCTTATCCGGTGCAGGATATGAATGGGCAGAATGTAGCGAATTTCAGTGATGTCTATATCCGCAATAGTGGGGACACGGTTGCACCAGCGTTTCAGAGTGCGACCGGTTCAGGCAACAAAATTGTACTGACCTATAACGAGGGATTATCTTCAACCAGTCTTCCAATGAACAGCCAGTTTTCCGTTCTGGTAGGCAGTACACCGAACTACGTTACGGGCGTGGATGTTAGTGGAGCGCAAGTCACCTTAAAGCTGCAGAGTGCGCTGGCAGTGAATCAGCCGACTACAGTCTCGTACGTACCAGGAACAACAGGAATCAGCGATCTGAACGGCAACCGTGCGCCATATCTTAACCTTCAGCCGGTGAGCGTTTCGGGTACAAGCGGTACTACAGTCCCTAATATCAGTTCAGCAACCATTACAGGGGACGAGCTGACTTTGACCTTCAGCAAAACCATGCAGGCCTCTTCAACACTGAACGCAAATCAATTTGCTGTAAGATTTGACGGCAGCAGTATTGGTGTGCAGAGCTATTACATGTCCGGCAATACACTCAAATTGGTACTGTCCAGCGTGGCAAAGACCGGTCAAGCGGTGGATGTATCCTATATGTCTAGTTCAGGTACTATCTCGGATCAAAGTGGGACTACCTTATCTTCCTTTAGCGCACTTACGGTACAAAATCTGACGGGGATTACAGGAAATGCCTCAATAGCAGGCAGCCCCTCTTATCTGGGGATCTTGGCAGCCAGTGAGTTTGGAAAAGAATATCCTTTGCTCAAAAGCGACTCCTCTACAACGGTAGATGACCGTTCGGTGTACAGCCAATCTGCAAAAAGATATAACCTGACAGCTGACCGCCTAAAGGCCAGTTATGATTTTGTATACAAACTCGGCAGTTCCGCAGTGGCTTTTGAGGTTCCTTCAACGGAATCGTCAGCCTATGTGAGTGTACCACTCAAACCTCTGCTGGATGCAGTGAACCGTGACAGCAAGGCGGTATTTCTGGTCCGTTATGGTGACCATCTATACAGTCTTGGGCTAAATAACGTGAATATGAACAGTCTTGCCGCGACACTCATTGCGGACAGCAACAATATCTCACTTGTTTTGCGGATGGAGAAGGTCCCTGCCGGCACCTTTGCACCATTTGAGCAAAAGCTGCAGTCACAGGGACTTCGGACCATAACAGGTCTTATGGATATCCGTCTAAGTGCTGCGGTTAATGGAAATTACACCAGCACTACTGCGTTGAGTGTACCTGCTGAATATACAGTACGCACAACTGCTACGCTGAATGGTGACCAGACATCGGCTGCCAGATTGGACCTTGCATACTATGACGCTGCGTATCTCCCAACCAAAATCAGCGCAGCGGGTAGTTATACGGTGATCAAAGCCGGCACAACCGGCAATCAGGTAGTGGGTACATTCCTCTCGACCCGGAGTTTTTCCGATATGAGCAGTCATTGGAGTAAAGCGATCGTTTCTCAATTAGCCGCTAAGAATATTATCGACAGCAGCTATGGCAGTACCTTTATGCCGGAGCAGAAGATTACACGGTCTGAGTTTGCTATTATGCTCAGCCGGGGGCTGGGGCTGCTGGGAGACAGGGAGACGGCACAGCGCTTCAGAGATGTACAGCCTTCAACACAGACAGGTGATTATATTGGCGCAGCCGCCAAAGCAGGGATTATTACCGGAAATACGGATGCTACATTCCGTCCGAATGATAATATCACCCGTGAGCAAATGGCAATTATGATGATTCGGGCTATGGAGTATACTGGCCATCCGATAACCCTGAATGGTAGCTCCGCTTCCGCTTTGGCGGCATTCAAGGATCGTTCCAGCATTCAAAGCCAGGCTGCTGAATTTGTGGCTAAGGCTGTACAGCAAGGAATTATCCTGGGAATGACTACCACAGAGTTCCAGCCCCAGGGTAATGCCACACGTGCCCAAGCTGCCGTTATGCTGCAACGGATGTTGACCATGGCAGGGTATCTGTAAAATCAAATGGAATATACTTAAGGCCCCGCTTTTGCGGGGCTTTTTTTGCATTCTCTGAGCCGCTCCAAGAAGAAGGGGATTTAGCTTAAATCTAGTAATATTCGCAACTTTTCCTCTTAAAATCAGTCTATTAAAGGGTAGCGGGAAACTAGGAATGTGTTCCCAGCCTTTGAAAGATTCTTGATATTTAAAAAAGAGATGGGAGAGTTACGCTGAAATGAATGAAGTTTTCATGGGGAAGAAGAGTAGAGAGCAGTTGCAGGAAATGAAGAAGCAGCCAGCCAAAAAGTGGATTGCGGCTTCATTGGCAGGAGTACTGTGGATCATGCCCGTCTTAGGCAGTGAAGGTATGCCGCAATTCAGCTCAGGACCAGCACCGATCGCTAGGGCAGCCTCGTCCTTTGCCGTAACCAAGCTGGGTGAAGAGATTATTACTTCAGGCGCTATTATGATGAAATATAAATACACATCAGCCCGTTCCGGGAAAACAGCCACCGGCCTGGCGGATGTCGTCCGCGTCGATCTTAGTAATCCTTACGTATCCCTCGATGTAATGACCGGTAAGGGCGGCCATTTGACTACACGGCAAAGTACAGGAGGCATGGCTGCAGAGACTGGGGCAGTAGCCGCGGTTAACGGAGACTATTTCAATACAGGCGGTGAAGGTGCACCCATTGGTGGGCAGGTGTCCGGCGGGGTTGTTGTATCCACACCTTCACAGCTTGACGGAATGTATGCTTTTGCTGTAACCAAAGACCGCAAACCGGTGATTGATGAGTATTCATTCGAAGGACTTGTTACCGCGGAGGACGGAGCCCAATTCCCGTTGTCTGGTATCAACAAAGGTGCATATAGCCCGGAGGGCGGCAGCTCGACCTATAGTCATGCTAATGCGGCTTATATCTACACAGATGCCTGGACGGCTCTAGACCGGCCAAAGAACAGCTCAACTACACCTACCGAGGTCCTTGTGGAGAATGACATCATTACCCAGATATCAGCAGATAAAGCTTTGCCCATGGCGGTTCCTAAGGGAGCCTACATTCTGCGGACACACGGGCTGGGAGCCCAGTTCGTTAAAGCTCATCTGGTTGTAGGGCAAAAGCTGAGCAGTGTCTACACCCTGCGTTCCAAATCTACGCAGCAGGAGCTCGATCCAGCCAGTCTGCAGATGATGATTGGCGGGCATACCATTCTGGTGAATAACGGCCAAGCGGCAACGTTTTCCCGTTCCACCTCCAGTATCGGAGGCTACCGTGCACGCACAGCGCTGGGCTACTCGCAGGATGGACGGTATGTGTACGTGATTGCAGTTGAAGACAATGCCAACAGTGCAGGCATGTCGCTGACTGAGCTGCAATCCTTCATGACAAATATCAATGTCTGGAAAGGGTTGAATCTGGACGGAGGCGGCTCTACAACCATGGTAGACCGGCCGCTCGCCGAAACCTCGACGACCCTGACCTTCAACACCGAGTATGGCACCGAGCAGCGGAGTATTGTCAACGGGGTGGGTGTGTATACCTCGGCTCCGAAAGGGGAAGTGAAAGGGATCAAGATTAGCGGCAGCTCGGCAATGCTGATCGGACAAAAGGTAAGCTATTCTTTAAAAGGCTATGATACGTACTACAATCCAATTGATGTGGCTTCGGGGAATCCTTCCTGGACTTCAAGTAACGGCAGTGTAACCATAAGCGGCGGGGAAGCTACTGCTGTCAAAGCAGGCACCGCTACATTGACAGCCGCCAGCGGGGCTGCCACTGCATCGACCGAGGTTACGGTACTAGGTGGAGAGAATCTCTCAAGCCTAACGGTAGGAACAGCAACCGCGCCACTCACAGCCGGGGCGTCAGTGTCTGTACCTGTGACAGCTGTAGCCCAAAATGGTTCTTCGCTTACCGTTCCGCCAGCTTCACTGGAGTGGGAGCTGATAGGCTTTAAGGGCAGTGTGGGGGACGGCAAACTTACAGTTGATTCCGTGGATCCTGGTGTTACAACAGGTTATGCAATCGCCCGTTATGACGGATTCAGCACTGCAGTTGTATTGTCAGCAGCAGCAGCTACCTCATGGGAGGATTTCGAAAATGTTGGCTATCCTATCGCATTCACATCCAACGTGAACAGTGTAACCGGATCGGCAGCAGTTGTGGCCGGCAGCGCTGAAAAAGCAGGCTCCAAAGTACTGTCACTCGGCTACGATATGACTGCGGGCAGCGGCAAAATGTACGCCTATGCCCAGCTTAACGGAAGCAGCGGCAAGAGCATACCGGCTGCGGCAACGTCGATGTCACTTGATGTGATGGGGGATATGAGCCTAAACTGGCTCCGGGCTGAAATAGTAGATGGAAGCGGGGCGGTTTCCTACATCGATCTGGCCAAAGTGATCGACTGGAACGGCTGGAAAAGCCTCAATATTAATCTGTCAGGTTCCGGCATCAAGTTCCCGGCATCATTGAAGCGTTTGTATGTGGTAAATGTGGAGGAAGGCCAGGATGAACGTGCCAAGACAGGCACAGTTGCTTTTGACAATCTGTCATTCGTCATGCCTTCACTATCCAGTGAAGCCGGACTTCCGAAGGGAACCGCCGCAATGAGCATCGGGTCCAAGTCTATTACACTAAACGGTGTGAAGAATCCGATTGATGTGGCTCCAATTGTCAAAAATGGAAGTACCTACGTGCCAATAAAGGTAGTTATGGATGCATTTGGCGGGAGTGCCTCATGGGATCAGAACACCAAAAAGATTCTGGTGCTGCGTGGAGCCAAGGCCCTTGATCTAACCGTAAACATGAAGGAATTTGTATTGAACGGTAAACGTCAAAGCGCTGAAGTAGCGCCTTTAATCCTACAAGGCAGGACTTTAGTACCGCTCAGATTAGTTTCAGAACAACTGGGATTGACCGTAAAATGGGAACAGAAAACGAAGACCGTAACTATCGAATCGTGATATGGTAATATTAAAGGAAAGCCTTTAATACGATCCGATAGAAATGGGGCAAGCATCCGTGGAATTTCAAGCCGATGCGATAGATCGCGTCATTAAGAATACCATCGACGTGATGGAGAGCAGCAAGTATCAGATATTTGAAATATTGCAGGTTGCACGGGATGAGCTTGTTGCACTCACCAAAGAACTGCAGCGGGTCATGGATGAAACGGATGAAACATTGCAAAAAGTAGACAAGCTGGAGCTGCAGTACCACCGCTCCCGTATCCGGCTGACGGAGGTCAGCCGGGACTTTGTCCGCTACTCTGAGAAGGATATCCGGATCGCTTATGAGAAAGCAACAGAGCTTCAGCTTGAGCTCATGATGACCAGAGAGAGGGAAGTCTATCTCCGGAGCAGACGTGACGAGCTACAGCTGCGGGTCCGCAGTGTCGAAAATTCGGTAGAACGGGCAGAATCTATTGGTTCGCAAATGAGTGTTGTTTTGGAGTATCTATCCGGGGAACTAGGACAAGTGACCAGAATTGTCGAATCTGCGAAGAACCGACAGATGATTGGACTCAAAATAATCCTGGCTCAGGAAGAGGAACGGAAAAGAATTGCCCGGGAAATTCATGACGGTCCCGCTCAAATGCTGGCGAATCTAGTCCTAAGGACGGAAATTGTAGAAAGAATGCTGGTAAAGCAGGAATTCGGGCTGGTACAGGACGAAGTAATAGACTTGAAAGGGCAGGTAAGATACAGTCTGGAAGAAATGCGTAAGGTGATTTTTAATCTGCGTCCGATGGCGCTCGATGATTTGGGTCTGATTCCGACACTTCGAAAATACGTGCATGATTATGAGGAAAAGACAAAGATCCGCACCTCTTTTGAAACGAGGGGCAAGGAGCACCGGCTGTCATCAGCTATGGAGGCAGCCGTATACCGTCTGGTCCAGGAGGCATTGTCGAATGCGGCCAAGCATGCTTTTCCAAGCTACGTATTGGTGGAGATCACCTATCAGGCACAGCTGATCAAGATTGTCGTGAAGGATAATGGATTAGGTTTCAATGTGAAAAAAATCAGTGAACAGGCAAATCGTGAAAGTTTTGGGTTGGTCGGCATGCGTGAACGCGTGGAACTGCTCGAAGGAAGAATGGAAATACTGTCAGCTGAGAATCAGGGCACAACAATCGTAATTCACATTCCGACGAATGTGGAAAAAGGGAAGGAGTAATGTGATGGAAAACCAGAATCCTGGCAAGTCGCCCATTAAAGTTCTTTTGGCCGATGATCATCAGTTGTTTCGTGAAGGGCTTAAGCGGATTTTAAATATGGAGGAAGATATTGAGGTCATTGGGGAATGCGGTGACGGTATTCAGGTACTTGAATTCTGCAATGAAACCAAACCTGATATCGTACTGATGGACATCAACATGCCGATTGAAAATGGTGTAGAAGCCACACAAAAGCTGCGGGAGATGTTCCCGGATGTCAAAGTGATTATTTTATCGATTCATGATGATGAGAGCTATGTATTTGAAACGCTGCGCAAGGGTGCCAATGGCTATTTACTGAAGGATATGGAGGCAGAATCGCTTATTAACGCGATCCGTTCGGTCTGCGAAGGCCATGCCTTTATTCATCCAAAGGTTACGGGCAAGCTCATCAACCAGCTGCGCCGCATGACATACCTCAATGAAACAGGAGCAATTGCTGAAACTGCGGTTAAAGAGGCTGGTGTCAAATTTGTTGCAGGCGACAATAATCCGCTGACCCGGCGTGAAGCAGAAGTGCTTCGGCTGATGGCTGAAGGCAAGAGCAACAAGATGATTGGTGAGTATCTGTTTATCAGCGAAAAAACCGTCAAGAACCATGTGAGTAGTATTCTTCAAAAAATGGAAGTTGACGATCGTACACAGGCTGTTATTAATTCGATTAAATATGGGTGGGTAACCCTGTAGATGATAGGTTAAGCTATTACATATAATGATTGCAGCTGCTCTGCTGCAGTCAAAGTATTGTTTGAGTCTGCAGCATATTCGAAGGGAAGTACAGTCTGCTCTGGGCAGTCACCGACCTTTTATAACCGGCATATATTGTCGGTATAAGAGGAGGTGTATCTCCATGGTAGCCCAGTTAATATGGATTGCGGCCATCTATGCTTTTGCGGTAGTGTTGGTTCATATGCTGAGTAAACGGGAGAAATCCCGGCAGGGTAGCCAGTCCGGCAAACGGCTTCATTACATTCTCATTACCCGTAATCATGAATTTGTAGTGGAATGGTATATCAGAACGCTGACCTTCCATTCATTACTAAGCGGAAAGATGCTGCAGGTAACCTTGATGGATGATGGATCCAGTGATGCAACGTTGGACGTAGCTGTTCGGCTTGCCCAGAACGGTTCTGCACTTGAATTTGTTCCGGCTATGCCGGCCTGTTCCTTTGAAACGGATCTAAACCTTCAATCTGGAATCATAGTAGATTTACGGGGGACCGGACAATTGGTGCCGCTGCCTTTTCTGCAAATGCCGTGGAGCAGGGGATGCAGATCAAAGCGAGGCGAATAATCATAACATATGCAAGCAAAGCAAGAAACGGGTGAAGCACACTCTTCAGAAATGGGGAAGTGTGCTTTTTTGTGTTGTCCAAACAAATTTTAGGAGGTGTAGCAGGTGCAGGCAGCAGTATATGCGGTAGAGCTTGAAGGAGACTGGAGTATGTGGGTTTCACTCCATATGAATGTTGACAGGTTATGGTGGAGCGGTACAGGGGGAGAAAGGGGTGGGTGGAATAATAATGAAGCGGACAAGCTGGTGCTCCTCTCTTCGGCGCTTCCTCTTGGTTGGGCGGTGAAGCTGAGGGAGCACTGGGATTCCTCCCGGGCAGCGCGGCAATGGCAGGAGGCGGACTGGGGGAGATATATGGCTGAGGTGCTCAGAGCTGAAATTGACGTGGAGAGAAGATGCGGCGGCAGCTGGAATGTGGGCGGACTCTGTAAAGAAGTCTCCTTCCTCGCTTCATGGAAGGAGGAGGAGAGAACGGCTGGATACAAGCAGGGACCCTTCATTGACAAGGAAAAGTATCAATCAGATATGGGCAGTGAGATGGGCATATGCGGGGCTGCTCTTGGAGCTGCGGCAGAGCAGTTGCTGCAAGTACTGGATGGCCGTTCATTACTCCAGCCTGAAGTCGAAGCGCTTCTAGAGGAGCAGCTTCCTGGACTAGCTGGGCAGTGGCGGGCGGCAGCTCAGCTCTGCCATTTGCAGGGGCGGCTGAGTCTAGAGGCCGCTGTTGGCGCAGCCCCTGCGCTTCGCAGCGCAGGGGCATGGCCCACGGCGCGCGGTGCCTCTGTGCGCCTGCTTGGCGCAGGCCGGTTCCCTGCGGTCACCGGCCGCCTCCTGCGCGCTGCGGCGCTCCGCCTGCCGCAGATGCGCCTGTTCCGGCGCGGCACGGCCGCCCGCCGCGCGGAAGAGCGCTGCCTGCGCTGCGGCAGCGCCGCCACGGGCCGCACGGCCTGCGCCGCGTGCGGCCTTGCGGGCTGCGCCTATTGCGAGGCCTGCCTCGCACTCGGGCGCAGCCGGGCTTGCGCGCTGCTGCTGCGCAGCGCGGCTTCTCCGGCCGTGCGTTGCACGGCCGGGGTTTCCCCCACCGTGGCGGCACGCCGGTGGGGGCTTAGCGCGGCGCAGGCGGGGGCCGCCGGCGCTGCGCTGGGGTTCCTGGCGGAGCCGCGGCAGCGCTCCGCCGCCCGGAGCCCAGAGCGGTTCCTGCTCTGGGCCGTCACGGGAGCGGGGAAAACGGAGATCACGTTCCCGCTCCTGGAGGCAGTGCTCGCTGCCGGAGGCCGTGCGCTCGTCGCCACGCCGCGGCGCGACGTCGTGCTGGAGCTGGCACCGCGGCTCGCAAAGGCGTTCCCGGCGGAGACACTCGCCGTGCTGTACGGCGGCAGCGCAGACCGCTGGACCCACGGCCAGCTGACTCTGGCCACAACCCACCAGCTGCTGCGCTTCTACCAGAGCTTTGACCTTGTCATCATCGATGAGCTCGATGCCTATCCCTACCACAACGATCCTATGCTGGCCTATGCGGCAGAGCATGCCTGCAAGCCAGGGGGTTCGTTCATCTACCTGTCTGCTACACCGCCAACGGATTTGCAGCATTTAGCCCGCGCAGGTAAGCTGCCGCATGCCAGGGTACCAGTCCGCTTCCATGGTCATCCGCTGCCGGTGCCCCGGCATGTTGGGATGTCTTCCGTCCATGTTTGCCTGAAGCGGGGAGCGTTGCCCGGAAATCTGCTGCAGGCACTTCGCAGATCCTTTGCGCGTAAGGCACAAATTTTTCTGTTTGTGTCGCGAATAGCCCACATCGAAGGATTACTGGCTCTTCTCCGCCAGGACTTTCCCGGAGCAGCAATTGAGGGCACCTCTTCCCGGGACCCGTCAAGAGCGGAGAAGGTTGAAGCTTTCCGCGGCCGCGCAATCTCACTTCTCATTACCACGACAATCCTCGAACGGGGAGTTACCGTTCTCCGCAGTGATGTTTTTATACTGGATGCGGACAGCAGCCTCTTCGATGAAGCCTCACTGGTCCAGATGGCTGGAAGAGCTGGGCGCTCCAAAGAAGATCCGGCCGGAACCGTTTTGTTTTTCTCCCCACAATGGACTAAATCGCAACGGGGGGCAGTTACACAGATCCGAACGATGAATACCATTGCCCGCAGACAAGGGTACATCAACAAGGGAGCGGGGTTATGAACTTGATGAGCACATGGTTCCATATAGCCAGGTCTCTGCTTGCTCCTTCCGCCTCGGACTGCCTCATATGCGGCAAACAGACTCAAGTCACATCAGAGATTCCAGGGGTTTGCAAGAGCTGTCTGATCTTGATTCCCTGGATTCGTAATCCGCGCTGCTCCAAATGCGGCCGCCATGTGGGCTGTCCGGATTGCAGCCGCAGCAGCGACCCGGTTCCGATAATCTGCAACCGCAGTGCGGTAGCCTACACAAGTGTAATGCGTGAGGTTCTTGGCCGGTATAAATATAGAGGGGACGAGCGTCTGGCCCCCGTACTCGGTCTGATGCTGGACCGGGCATATATGGTCCTCCAAGCAGAGCGGGGGCAGCCGCAGCTCGATGTAGGCTCCCGGCAAATCCATTCGAAGCTTTCTACTACCAAAAGCAAAAGCAAGCGTATCAGTCGTGCCAGCCTGTGGCAGGCAGATCTGCTGATTCCTGTTCCCGTAAGTGACGCCCGGCAGGCAGAGCGTGGGTTCAATCAGGCCGAGCGGCTGGCGGATGTTCTGTCCAGATGTAGAGGGATTCCCCAGCTGCCGCTGCTGGTCCGCACCCATCATACCGGCAAACAAAGCTTCAAAAGCCGAGCAGAACGGCTGGCGGATATGAAGCGTGCTTTTGCAGTCAATCCGGATCCGGCCACTGGAGCACAGTTTTCCCATTGGCTTGAGTCACATGGACGTCAGACTCAGTCACAGCCTTTGCAAATCGTCATTATTGATGATATCTACACGACAGGAAGTACGATCAGGGCTTGTGCTGAAACTATTCATGTATTAACCGGCAGGCTAGGCTGCACAGCGGAAATTTACAGCCTGACGTGGGCACGTTCGTGATTCTGCCTTAATCTAAGCAATGTTTCAGTATTTATTTGTAAAACTAATATAAACATTGCGCCTTAATAGCCGATACTAATGATAGACGAAGCTTCTGCAATCATGTAATCTAGGAGCATAAGATATTATACGCTGCACAAAATGTATGGAAGGGAGCCGCTGCTGAAAATGAATCTAGACAATTGTCCACGGTGCGGCCGGTTATACGTTAAAAACATTATGGAACTGTGCCAGCCCTGCATTAAGGATTTGGAGCATCAATATGAAACCTGCGTGAATTATTTGCGCGAAAACAGAGGCACTAATATTCAGGAGCTGTCCGATGCAACGGAAATTCCGATTAAGGAAATTACTCGTTTTATTCGGGAAGGCCGAATTTCTATAGCGAATGCGCCGAATATGATGTACCCTTGTGAAGTTTGCGGAACCTTGATCCGGGAAGGACATATGTGCGACAGCTGCCGCAGCCGTCTGCGCAAAGATTTGACCAATGCAGTGAAAGAAGCTGCTCCGGCAGAACCCTCCAAAAAGTCAGGGGAAGGCGCATATCGGGCCGTTGACAAGATGCGTGAATAATTAAATCTGCAAAATAACGCTTGCAGGTATAAAGAATGTTTCAAAGCTGGCCGATAAACTTAGTAAAGATTATCGGCTTTTTTATATTAAAAGGAAGGTGGAAGTTATGAAAATTAACGAGACCGGACGTATTAATGCGATTAACCCGTATCAACGCAGCGCGGAATCGCCTAGACAGGAACAACTGAAGAAAAGCACACGCAAGGATGAGGTTTCGATCTCAGATGAAGCGATAAAGCTATTGCAGGCACAGAAAAGTGGAGAAGTTGACGCCGAACGTGCAAGCAAGATTGAAAGCTTGAAACAGCAAGTTTCCGCAGGTACCTACCAAGTTGATGCAGCCAAGCTCGCAGCCACACTCGCCCCCTACTTTAAGCAATCCTCCGAGAATTAGGTGAAGACACCCATGCCATTGACAACATTGCTGGAATTGCTTGAGCGGCTGGACGAAGCACATATTCAAATGCTGGATCTGGCCGCTTTTAAAAAACAGACGATTATGGATAACAAGGTGGATGGTCTAATTGACATCCTGAACCGGGAATCCAAGCTAATGAAGCTAATTGAGCAGCTTGAAGGGCAGCGTGCGCAGGCCGCATATGATTTTCTGCAGGGGGTCGGGATTCGTTCCAACCTGAACCTGAACCTCTCAGAGCTCTCACGTCTTGTATTTGATCCTGAAGACAAGTCGCGGCTGCTGCATATTCAGCAGAAGCTTTCAGGCACACTACACCGCTTGAAGCAGGCCAATGAGCTGAATCAGAAGCTGATTGAGCAGTCGCTTACCTTTATAGATTATTCCCTGGATTTGCTCGTCGGAAGACCGAACCAGGATTTTACTTACCATCATCCGTCCGACAAGGGCAGTGGCTCTACACGGCCGGGTATTTTTGACGCACGCGGATAGACAGTTTATCTTGTGCAGGCCGTTCTGATGGAGCAACCACAAGGGAGGAACCAGTAGCATGACATCTACATTTCACTCGATTGAGACGGCAAGACGAAGCCTGTTCACACAGACCGCTGCGCTCAGCACAACCGGACACAATATCGCTAACGCCAATACGGAGGGCTACACCCGCCAGCGCGTGAACATGAAGGCCGCTTCTCCTATTGAAGCATACGGTCTTACTAATTCTACTGTTCCTGGCCAGATGGGTACCGGGGTCGAGTTCACTTCCATCGAGCGTATCCGCGAGATGTTCCTGGACGATCAATACCGGGGAGAGAACTCCGCCAGCGGCAACTGGAGCATCCAATCCGATACACTGGACAAGCTAGAAGCCATCGTGAATGAGCCTTCGAATACGGGTATTCGCACAGTACTGGATAATTTCTGGAAGTCCTGGTCGGACCTCAGTAAGAACCCGGAAGATCCTACAGCCCGTAAGATTGTTGTACAGACTGCAGAGTCGCTCACGGATGCGATGAACTATATGAGTACGCAGTTGAGCAATCTGGATCGGGATCTCAGTACCAATATTGATGTCAAAGGAAAACAGGTTCAGGGCTATTTGAGCTCTATCGCTGACCTGAATCAATCCATTGCCAAAATCGAAGGCATGGGTGATCACGCCAATGATTTGCGGGATCAGCGTGACCTGATGACAGACAAGCTGTCCAAGATTGCGAACATTACTGTTCTGGAGACCGATGCCGGCTATAATATATCGCTTGGGACCCGGCAGCTGGTTCAAGGACAAGCCGTTACTGCGACTGTGGACAGCGCGTTTCTCAACTCTGCTTATGCCTCTGGGGATCTCAAGGCTGGAGAGGCTTACGGAATGATCTTTTCCAGCAAAACCTACGTCGCGGATTATAAGAAACAGTTGGATGATATGGCCAATACAATCGCCAATGGCGAGGTGAAGGTTACGATTCCTGCGGGTTCAACACTTCCGGCTGGCACTACGGTGTTCAAGGATTCAGAAATTGTTAATGCCGATGGAACCAAAACTACGCTTCTTGCCGGTGCTGCGGTTCCTATCCCATTGACAGGTGATTTGAAAACTACAGTCAAGGGTCTGAATGGCCTTCATCAGCTGGGGTATGCGATGGATGGCAGCACAGGCCGCCCATTCTTTACACCATCAGTGGCCGGAGAAGCGATCACCGCGAGCAATCTTCGGCTGAATCCAGAAATTGCTGCAGATCCTTCCCTATTCGCTACTTCTCTCCGCGCCACTACAGACACTGCCGGAAAGGTATCGGTAATTAAAGGAAACAATACACTGGCACTTTTGTTCAGTAACATGAAGGACAACAATACGTTCACTACAGCGGATGGTATTAAGAGCGGCACTATCGGATCATATCTCAGCTCCATGGTGGGGCAACTGGGAATTCAATCCCAGGAAGCTACACGTCAGACGAGTAATGCCGATTATCTGGTGGAACAGGTGAATTCACGCCGCCAGTCTGTAAGCGGAGTGTCCCTGGATCAAGAAATGTCGGATATGCTGGTATTCCAGCATGCCTATAGCGCTGCTGCGCGGTTTATGACGACCTATGACGAAATGCTCGACAAACTAATTAATTCTACCGGCACCGTCGGCAGATAAAGGAGGAACAACATATGTTGAGGGTAACCTCCAATATGATGAATTCACAGCTGCTGCTTAACCTGAACCGCAATGCGCGTACTATGAACGATACCCAGCTCCAGCTGTCCAGCGGCCGCAAAATTAATAAGCCCTCTGATGACCCGGTTGGGATTACTTACTCCTTGCGTTACCGTGCCGAGTTGTCTTCGAATGAACAATACACCAAAAATGTAGACAGCGGGCTGTCTTGGCTTGATTATAACGACACCGTACTGGGACAGGCAGGAGATGTGGTTCAACGTCTGCGAGAGCTTACCGTAAAGGCTTCCACAGGAAGTAATCCGCAGTCGGCTTTGGATAGTATTAATGAAGAGGTTTTGCAGCTCAAAGAACAACTCGTGGATATTTCTAACAGCAAACTGAACGGGAAATATATTTTTAATGGTGAGCAATATACAACCAAGCCATATGATTTTGCTAAAGGTTCCGATGGTACCTATGACACATCTACCCCTGTCACTACAGACAATGGACAGATTCAGTATATCGTAGGTGAAGGGGTACAGCTGCCTATAAATATGACTGGGAATGATGTTTTCGGATATACGGGCGATTCTGATAATCTGTTTAATATTATTAATAGTATTTCTGCCAGTTTGAAAACAGGGGATATTACCGGAATTTCTAATCAGCTGGACAAAATTGATTCGCGTCAAGAAAAGATTTTGTCAGCCCGTTCGGAAATAGGTGCCAAGACTAATCGCGTTGAATTAATGCAGGAACGCCTAAGTGATCTGAATATTAACCTGACAGATCTGCAGGCTAAGACAGAGGATGCTGATTACGAGGGACTAATTATGCAGTCGAAAATTCAAGAGAATATCTATAATGCTTCTTTATCTGTAGGAGCCAAGATTATTTCTACAACTCTCGTTGACTTTATCAGATAACGGAGGTGGTTCTCCTTGCTGCAGCCTATTCTGAAAATTCGACAGACGCCAGCAATCATCGGGATTGATGCTGATTTAGGCGTGTTCTCCATAACCCAGCCTAAGGCTGAAGTGAATATCACGACTACACCTGGAGAGTTAAATGTTCAGTCTTCACGTCCTGATCTGACGATTGATCAGACCAGGGCACGCGCTGCATATAATGGAGGCAGTGTATTAGACATGAACAAAAGAATTTATTCCGGAATTCAGCAACTGTATCTTCAAGCCATTGCGCGCAGAGTAGAGCAAGGAACTCGAATGGCCGAATTTTTCAAGCCGGGTAATACAATTGCGGAAGTGTACGGAATGGATACCGAACCTAATTCATTTCCCGAACCATGTGGTCCGGCATCCTATGACAATGTGGACATTCATTTTGAGACGAGAGCCCCTGAGATCAGCTTCCGGGCGGCACAGGTTGATATTCAGGTGGAAAGGCATCGTCCAGAGACAGAGTATACACGTGGGAAGCTGGATATCTATATGCAGCAGTATGCATCGGTACAATTTATTCCACCGGAATTGAATGTTCAAACGTAAGGATATAAGCTATGGAAGTGCCAGAGAGCGCTTCTATAGCTTTTGTGTTATCTAATATAATTTTATATTAAAATCTTTACGAGATAGCTGGTTTTGCTGTGCAGAACTTTTAAGGAGTGAATAACTTGATTATAGAAACACTTTCAATGGGCAAACTTGAAGTAAATGAAGATCAGATTTATCATTTTCCTAAGGGTATTCCAGGCTTTGAAGAGGAGACGGAGTTTGCCCTAATTAAGATGAGTGAGTCCCCTTTCTGGGTGTTGCAATCATTGAAGGAGCAAGAGCTTTCCTTTTTGCTGAGTGATCCATTTGTCTTTTATCCATCCTACGAATTTGAACTACCTGATGATGAAGCAGAGGAACTAGGAATAGAATTGGATGTGCTCGTTCGCTGTATTATTACATTGAAGGAACAAATAGAGACTTCTACCATTAATCTTTTGGCGCCAATTGTATTGAATCCAACCGGATTGACAGGTAAACAAATTGTGCTCCACCATGCAGCTTATCACACGAAGCACAGCCTGCTGCAAGAGCAGCCAGTAATAGACGGAAAGGATGGTGGATGATATGCTGGTGCTGTCCCGCAAAAAAGGAGAGACCATCGTTATTCAAGACCAAATTGAACTGACGATCCTAAGTGTGGATGGTGACACTGTAAAGGTTGGTATCTCAGCCCCCAAACATGTGGATATTTTTCGTAAAGAGGTATACCTCTCTATACAGGAGTCTAACAGGGAGTCTGTGGCTCCACAGCAGTCTGAATTGAATGCACTGATTCATCGGCTTCGTAGACCACAAAGCAACGAATAACATCTAATTAAGGTACATAGAGGGAGTATCCCAGCAGCCGTTTCCATAGCTGTGGGGGATACCTCCTCTTTTGTTTTGGAGAAATCCCGCATATTTTCTAAAAAACTTTTGAAATGCTCTAAACAGTTGGGCACAAGCAGTCGATATATGTATTAGGCACTGAGCCGGCAGGGCGGCCGACCTTAATGGCTTAGCGCTTACCACATGGATGTGGAACTAACTTAATTTCAGGGAGGAAATATCAAATGATTATTAACCACAATATCGCGGCGTTGAATACTCACCGCCAACTGTCTGCTAACACTGCTAACACTAACAAAAATATCGAGAAATTGTCTTCTGGTCTTCGCATCAACCGTGCAGGTGATGACGCTGCTGGTCTGGCAATCTCCGAAAAAATGCGCGGCCAAATCCGCGGTTTGGATCAAGCTTCCCGCAACTCGCAAGACGGCATTTCCTTGATTCAAACAGCTGAAGGCGCACTGAACGAAACTCACAGCATTCTGCAACGTATGCGTGAACTTTCCGTTCAATCTGCTAATGACACAAACACAGCTGGCGACCGTAGTGAGCTTCAAAAAGAAATGGATCAATTGAATTCGGAAATTGACCGTATTCAATCAACAACCCAGTTTAATACTAAGAACTTGTTGGATGGTTCCATGGGTAGTGCGGTTAATGCTGATGCGGCTAATGTTAATAAGAACGGTGCAGTGACATTCTCTGGTACTGCTCTAGCTCTTACTACTAAGCTTACAGCCCTTGAAGACAAGAATGGTAATGGTTTAGGTATTACTTCAAATGACTCAATTACTATCTCTTATGTCAAAGACGGAACGACTGTTACTAATACTTTTGCTGTTAGTGCTGCACTGACGCTTGCTGCGGTGGGAACAACAGATGGAGCTGCTAATGATGCTAACATGGCATTAACTCTGAGTACTGCTGGAGCTGTAGTGACTGCAGCTGCTGCCGGAACAGCAGGAGCTGTTAACGGTCTCACAATAACTGTTAAAGATGCTAGCGGTAACGTTCGTACTGCTGCAACTAATGCACTCTCCTCATTCTCTGAAACCACTGCTGCAGTTAACAAGAGAACTGATGGAACAGCGAATTTCCAAATCGGTGCTAACACAGGCCAAACAATGAATCTTTCGATTGAAGACATGGGTGCCTCCGCACTTGGTGTTAAAGGATTGCAAATTTCAACACAATCCCAAGCGACAGTTGCAATTAAGGTAATTGATCAAGCGACTCAAAAAGTCTCCAGTGAACGTTCTAAACTGGGTGCTGTTCAAAACCGTCTTGAACATACTATCAATAACTTGGGAACAGCTTCCGAGAATTTGACTGCAGCTGAATCACGGATTCGCGATGTAGATATGGCGAAAGAAATGATGTCTCAAACTAAGAACAACATTCTTGCTCAAGCAGCTCAAGCAATGTTGGCTCAAGCAAACCAACAGCCACAAGGTGTGCTTCAACTGTTGAGATAAAATGTAGTATTAACTCAGTTTTATTTAGAAAAGGATGCAATATTATAGAAGGTATGGCCCCACATAGTGGGGCCATCTTTCTATACAAAACAATACTAAGCAAAATTAATAATTAATATTTAGGTAAATAAGGAGACCACCGCATGATGTTATTGAATAGAAACATTGAAGTTCTATCTCGGAATGCTGATCACTGGATATGTGAGCAAAAGGAAGCCGATTTTCGTCATGACTTATTTATTAAAGATAGTGAAGATAACGAAATCGTTATTAATAATAACCAAACTCTGTTGATGAAGAAAGAGATTGATAAATCGAGTTTACCCAATCCATTAAAAAGAGAGCTTATATTTGTAATGGGTATTAATTCTGTAGAAGAAATTGAAAAGCTAATTCAAACCATGAGTAAAGAGTCTTTTCTGATCATTATTGAACCTAACCCCATCTTCTTTAGTTATGCATTGAATAAAAGGGATTTATCGTTTTTTGTGAATTTCAATGTGATCCTCTTTGTTGATGAGTTGAATAACCTATCTATTTTTTTGGATAAAATGTTTTCGACGACTCTTGTCTATTATCTTAAGAGCATGAGGTTTTATTTCACATATTTTTATAGAAATTATGCTGTGGATAAATGTACCTATTTGGTAAGGGCAGTTAAGGAGACGGCAAAATATAAAGCAATGCTTTTCGGGAACTCTATTGAGGATAGCTTGTCGGGGTTTAGACACAATATGAAAAATCTACCATATTTAGTACATTCAAAAGACGTTTCTCATTTGAAAAATCTTTTTAAAGACATACCAGCAATAGTAGTAGCAGCTGGCCCATCTCTTAATAAAAATATAGAACAATTAAAACGGCTTACATCAAAGGTTGTTATAATTGCTGTAGACACAATTGTCCAAAGACTTTGTGAAGAAGGGATAATTCCAGACTTCATTTGTTCGATTGAGCGTGAAAAAGAAACTTACACCTATTTTTATGAGCAAAAAAACTATCCTGCTGAAATAACACTTATATCTCCCCTTCTTCTTTATCCTAAAATTTTCGAGGAGTTTAAGGGGGATATTATTATTCCAATGCGAGAGAACGTAGGGGAATATGTCTGGCTTCAAGAGACCTTGGGATTAAAGGGTGATAATTCAATCAGCATTGGTTTATCTTGTGCACATGTTGCTTTTGGATTTGCAGAACACATAGGCGCGTCCCCAATTGTATTGCTGGGTCAGGACCTTGCTTTTGGAAATTCTGAAGAGGAATCACATGCTGGAGGAACAATATACGATAATAAAGAGTTCACTAATGAAGTGTTTTCTACAATTGATAAAACTTATACTGAAGGTTATTATGGGGGAACAGTCCATACAACAGATATTTGGATTAATTTCCGTAAGTGGTTTGAAATAGAGATTTTCAATGAGAACATAGTTGTTATAAATGCCACTGAAGGTGGGGCTAAAATTGAAAACACCATCCAAATGAGCTTAATAGAAGTTGCTCAACAATACTGTTCAAATGATATAACACCAGTCAAAGAAGTCATGGATAGTGTGGGAAAATATCCTCTAGATAAAGTGCAAATGAAATTGATCTTGAAAGAGCAAAAAGATCTGTTTATCAGTATGAAAACTGAATTTGGGGAACAATTAAACATTATCAAGGAATTGAATATTAATGACCGTTTATCTGAAAAACAATTGTTGAAAGTGTTGGGTAAGTTAAGCAAAACAGATGTGCTTTTTGAGAAGATAAAGAATGATTGGCTTTTACGTCATAATTTACAACCGATAATGATGAGTTCTTTTTGGAATTTGTATGCGATAGAACAAACGTTATCGTCATCCAATTTAATTGCGAACAGAGATATCCAAATCGAATTTCTCACAGTCAGTGTTTTTGTCCTTGGGGAAATCATCTCTATTATTGAGGATAGTTCAAATAATCTTTAAAGGATATTGGAGCGTGAGGATATGGGAGAAAATAAGAAAATACTGGTAACTGGTGCGGATGGATTTATTGGATCTCACCTTACAGAAAAATTAACTGAAGTCGGATATGAAGTGAAAGCTTTCGTATATTACAACTCCTTTAACTCTTGGGGTTGGCTCGATCAATCCCCATATAAAAAAGAGTTTGAAATATTTGCAGGAGATATAAGAGATCCACACGGTGTAATGGAAGCAATGAAAGGATGCAGCAATGTGTTACATTTAGCCTCATTAATCGCGATTCCTTATTCATACCATTCTCCTGATACTTATGTAGATACAAATATCAAAGGTACTTTGAATGTGTTACAAGCTGCCCGTAAGCTGGATGTATCAAAAGTTGTGCATACCTCTACGAGCGAAGTTTATGGCACCGCACAATACGTACCCATAGATGAAAATCATCCTTTACAGGGGCAATCACCTTATTCAGCATCAAAAATTGGTGCTGACCAAATGGCACTCTCTTTTTATCGTTCTTTTGAAACACCGGTAGTGGTTATTCGCCCATTTAATACGTATGGTCCGCGTCAATCCGCACGTGCTGTGATCCCAACCATAATTACACAGCTTGCAACAGGACAAAAGAAAATTAAACTTGGATCAATAACACCGACGAGAGATTTCAACTATGTTCAGGATACAGTAAATGGGTTTATTGCGATGATGAATAATGAAAGAGCTATAGGTGAAGTGATCAATATAGGAAGTAATTACGAAATTTCTATAGGACAAACTGTTGAGGCTATTGCAGAAGTAATGGGGGTATCGGTAGAAATCTTAACAGATGAAATTCGATTGCGTCCCGAGAAAAGTGAAGTGGAACGGCTCTGGGCAGACAATACGAAAGCAAAAAATCTACTCGGATGGGAACCATCCTATGGTGGAATCGAAGGATTTAAACGCGGATTACAAGAAACGGTTGACTGGTTCATTAATCCAGCTAATCTAACCAACTATAAGGCAGATGTATATAATATATGAGTAGTCAATGGCAGCATATCGCTCGGAATATTAAGTCTCTATATGACAACAAGGATTTTGTACCTCTGCATGAGCCGACTTTTGGAGGAAAAGAGCTACAGTATGTAACCAACTGTATCCAGACTGGTTGGGTTTCATCGGTAGGCAAATATGTTAATGAATTTGAACAAAGACTTGCTGATTTCACTGGCGTGAAGAGAGCGGTGGCCATCGTAAATGGTACTGCGGCTTTGCATATTGCACTGAAAATTGCTGGTGTTAAAGCAAATGATGAAGTATTCATGCCTTCATTGACCTTTATAGCAACAGCTAATGCGGTTTCGTACTTACAGGCTGTTCCGCACTTTGTAGATGTATCCGAACATACCCTGGGACTTGATCCATATACGCTTGAGGAATATATTCAGGCAATTGGCATGATTGATAATGGACAGCTCATGAACAAACACACAGGCAGGATCATTCGTGCTGTTGTTCCTATGCATACTTTCGGGCATTCCGTGGATCTTGATCCGTTAATGGATATCTGCCAACGTTACCATCTTGTTCTTGTAGAAGATGCAGCTGAATCACTCGGTTCCTATTATAAAGGGAAGCATACAGGAGGTTTTGGGCTCGTAGGAGCCCTCAGCTTCAATGGAAACAAGATTATAACTACTGGTGGTGGCGGAGCCATTCTAACTAATGATGAAAAGCTTGCCGATTACGCCAAACATATTACTACAACTGCGAAAAATCCTCACCGCTGGGAATTTACTCATGATGAAGTAGGGTATAATTACCGGATGCCAAATATTAATGCTGCACTTGGTTGTGCCCAATTAGAGCAGATTGATGAATTTCAAAAAGCAAAAAGACTATTAACAAAGCATTATGAAAAATTGTTCGAAGGTGTAGAAGATGTCCAGCTGTTTACAGAGCCTTCTTTTGGAACAAGCAATTATTGGCTGCAAACCCTTCTAATTAATAAGGATCATGATGATCGTAATTTTGTGTTAGAGGTACTTAATAGTGAGGGTGTTATGGCTCGTCCGATATGGACACCGCTTGATGAACTACAGCCTTATTTTCATTGTCCAAAGGCAGATCTTCCGGTTACCAGACTACTGAAGAAGCGTATCATTAATATACCCTCAACTCCTTTGAGGGGGGAACCTAATGACTAAACGTAAGATATGTATTGTTACAGGAACACGTGCAGAATACGGTCTTTTGTATCGTATAATGAAAGAAATTCAAGCAGATGATGAACTCGATTTGCAACTAATAGCTACTGGTATGCATTTATCACCTGAATTTGGATTGACCTATAAGCAAATTGAAGAAGATGGGTTTATTATCGATGAAAAAATTGAAATGCTCTTATCTTCAGATACCCCAGTTGCCATCGCTAAATCCATGGGAATTGCTACATTGGGATTTGCGGAAGCGTTTCAGCGGTTGAAACCTGATATACTAGTTCTTCTCGGGGACCGGTTTGAAATATTCAGTGCTGCACAAACGGCATTAGTCATGCGTATTCCTGTTGCTCATATTTCTGGTGGCGAACTCACTGAGGGAGCCATTGATGAGTCCATTCGTCATTCATTAACAAAGATGAGTCATATCCACTTCACTGCAAATGAAGAGTATACAAGACGTGTTATTCAGCTTGGAGAGCAGCCGGATAGGGTGTTTAATGTAGGTGACACAGGTGTTGAAAATATAAGAAAGATATCATTGCAAACCAAAGATGAGTTGAGTGCCTTTTTTGGCTGGGAGTTAGCAGAATATTTCCTTATTACGTTTCATCCTGCCACATTGGAGACTAGAATGGCAGAAGAACAGGTGAAGAACTTGCTTTTTTCACTGAATTCATTTCCGGATTATAAGATTATTTTCACTAAATCTAATGCAGATACCGACAGCAGAAGAATTAATGAGTTAATAGATGAATATACCGAATCTCATCCTGAACGAGTAAAGACATTTTTTTCCTTAGGACAAATAAGATACTTAAGCACTATGAAATACTGCGCATTAGTCATTGGTAACTCTTCAAGTGGGATCGTTGAAGCACCAGTATTTTCGAAGCCGACAATTAATATTGGTGATAGACAGAAAGGCCGGTTAAAGGCAGACTCTATTATTGATTGTGCTCCTACTATTAATGATATTACTGAGGCCATTCAATTAGCTCTTTCGGTGGAGTTTCAAAACGGGTTGAACCAGCTAGAATTAAAGTATGAAGGGCAAACCACATCTACTGATATTAAGGACTACTTAAAGAAAATTGATTTATCCAATATTATCAAAAAAGAGTTTTACGATATAAATAGATGAGGATGGAAAATATGATGTACAGAGTTGGCGGTGATATAGAAATTGACGTCTCCTTACTACTCTCTAATAAGAAAAGAAACCTAGAAGCTTTAACTAAGGAATATCCACATCATTTATGGACCGGGACTGGACGTGCTGCTATTCTTTTGGCTCTGGAAGAACTGGAAATAAGAGGCGCTGAAAGAATAGCGTATTTACCCGTCTATATTTGCGACTCTGTTGTTCAGCCGTTTAGGGAAAAGAATTACACAATTCATTTTTATTCTATGGGTGCAGATTTGAAAACACCAGATCACTTACCTCAAAGATTGAATAATGTTGTCTTTTTATTTGTACATTATTTTGGTCTTGAGAATAAGGCAATTAAAAGATGGTTGGAAAATGAGAGATCTACGAAACGGTTTTTCGTTATTGAGGATTGTGTCCAGGCTGCATTTTCCGAATTCGATAACGAATTGTTCGACTTCAAAATATATAGCTATAGAAAGTTTACTCCTCAACCTGATGGAGCTTTATTGATAAGCAAGGAACAATTGCAATTAAACTTTAATAAACTTTGCCGACAAGATGAAAAAGATTTTTTGTTTGGTCAGGTAGAAGGGAAAATAAGGCGTTCATTATCCAAGGATGAAAGTGAGTTTTTGTCACTACTCAAGTCTTCTGAATCTCGATTAGATAGTAGGATGAGCGTAGGCAGAATGTCGGAGTTCTCAGTTTTTTTAATGGAAAGAATAGATATTGAGCAAATTAAGAAAAAGAGAAAAGAAAATTGGTCGGTCTTTAGCAATTTGATTGAAAGCGATCGCTTAATCAAAAAGTTTTTGACACCACTTTACACTACCATTATGGATAATGAAGTTCCATTAGGGTTCCCTGTCCTTGTCCCGGTTGATTTACGTAACAGTCTTCGCCAGTATTTGATTAATCATAATATTTTCTGTCCTATTCACTGGATTATCCCACAAAAGAGTTTTGATAACGATATGAAGATCAGTTCTGCCATTCTAACTATTCCAATTGACCAAAGAATTAGCGAAGAGCATATTTTGTATGTAGTAGAAGAGCTCCATCAATTTTTCTTAGAGGTGATTAAATGAAAAAGACATATATTATTGCTGAAGCAGGCGTTAATCATGATGGTGACATAAAATTAGCAAAGAAGCTTATTGATATTGCGGTTAGTGCTCAGGCTGATGCGGTGAAATTTCAAACATTTAAAACAGAGAATGTAATTAGTATGAACGCGCCTAAGGCTGACTATCAAATTGAAACAACCGGCAGCGAAGAGTCGCAGTTTGAGATGGTGAAAAAATTAGAACTTTCGTTTGCTCAATTTTCAGAGCTGAAATTATATTGCGATGATCACAATATTGAATTTTTATCCACTCCGTTCGATATGGAGAGTGCTGATTATTTAATTGATACTTTAGGTTTACAAACAATTAAAATACCTTCCGGTGAAATCACCAATGCCCCCCTGATTCATCATATTGCACAAAAATCCGTGAAAATTATATTATCGACAGGAATGTCAACTTTGAGCGAAATTGAATCTGCACTTGGTGTCATAGCATACGGATATCTATTACCTAATGAGTCTCCTTCTATTGAAGCCTTTAAAGCGGCGTTCATTTCTTCCGAAGGTCAGCGTTTATTAAAAGAAAGAGTTACTTTACTCCACTGTACTACTGAATATCCCGCACCTGTACACGATGTGAATTTGTTAGCTATGAATACAATGAGTACTGCTTTTGGATTGCGGACTGGTTACTCAGATCATACAGAAGGAATTGCAATACCAATTGCGGCTGTTGCCCTGGGGGCTACAGTGATTGAAAAACATATAACCTATGATAGGCAAGCAGAAGGACCGGATCATAAGGCATCTCTCTCCCCAGAAGAGTTACATCATATGGTTGAAGGGATCAGACAAGTAGAATTAGCCAAAGGGTCAGGTATAAAGATTCCTTCAGAATCAGAGTTGAAAAATCTTAATATTGCAAGAAAGAGCATCGTTGCACTTGGGAAAATAAGACAAGGTGAAACCTTAACTGCTGAAAATATAACTGTTAAAAGGCCTGGAAACGGCATACCTCCATTTGAATATTGGAATATGCTAAATATAAAAGCTTCTAGAGATTTTGATAATGATCAACAAATTACTTTAACATGATAGTTTCTGCTGAACGGGCAATAAGTATATTTGAGAAACTACCTTTAGCGATGCAATCCTTTTACTTTCATCCTCAATATGTAATTAATGATGTGTTTTATAAAGAGGGCTTACAACCAGTATTTTTTGTGCATGAGGATAATGATAATATTTATTATCATGCTTTTCATATGGGTAAAGTACCAGGTACGGAGTACTATGATATTCAGTCACCTTATGGATATGGAGGGCCGTTGATTACAGGCGACCGGCCATTTATTAATTCAAGCATTGAGGGTTATAAAAGATGGTGCTTGGAACAAAAAGTTATAGTCGAATTTATCAGGTTCCATCCACTGTTGAACAATCATTTGAATTATTATGGGGAAGTTAGAGAAAACAGACAGACGGTTTATATTGATCTGAACTCCGGTGGAGAACTGCTTAATCAATTTAGTACTCGAGTGCGTACTGCTATTAGGAAGGCTCAAAAGGACAAAGTAAGTATCTCAATGCAAAAATCCAAGGTGAACGTACAAATGTTTTTAGAAATGTATATTTCGCTAATGACGGAAAAGAATGCAGATGGTACTTATTATTTTAATAGTAAGTACTTTATAGAATTAATAGAGAATGATGCTGTTCACTTACTAAGTGCAGAGAATGAATCTGGGGAAGTAATCGGAGCTGCAATATTCTTTATCAATGGTGCCATAGCAGAATATCATCTCTCTGCTTCTAATACTGAAGGTAGAGAAAAAAATGTGACTAACCTACTAATTTACGAATTTGCAGAATATGCAAAAAAACTTAATGTTCAATCCTTGTATTTAGGTGGAGGGACAAACGGTTCAAGTTCAAATTCTTTGCTCTTTTTTAAAAAAGGATTTTCAAAACAAGAAGCTACCTTCTTCATTGGTAACTATAAGCATGGTGAAGCTATTTATGAAGAGTATAAAACTGAATATATAAAACAAAATCCACAAAAAGAACAGTTTATTCTATTCTATCGCTAAGAAATGAGGTGTGGATAATGGCATGGGATCAAACTTGGGAAAATATATTCAAAACTCGGGAATGGGGTAAGTATCCTTCTGAGGATTTAATCCGCTTTATTGCACGTAATTTTTATGGAGCTCCTAACAGGAGAGCGATTAAAATACTTGAAGTTGGCTGTGGAGTTGGTGCGAATTTATGGTATGTTGCAAGAGAGGGCTTTTCGGTGTTTGGAATTGATGGTTCTGCAACAGCAATTGATAAGGCAAGGGCCAGATTAAATAATGAAGTACCCGGTTGGGCGGGGGAACTTGGAGTAGGAGATATAGTCTCAATACCTTATGAAAGCTGTACGTTTGATGCTGTTATTGATAGTGAAGCAATATACGCAAATTCTTATGAAAATTCGGTGATGATATATAATGAAATCCATAGAGTTCTCAAACAAAACGGTATAATATTCAGTAGAGCGTTCGCAACGGGATGCTGGGGAGACGGGACTGGTCAATGTGTCGGCAATAACACTTGGATTGCTAACGAGGGTCCTCTAAAGGATAAAGGGATGAGCCGGTTTTCAACAAAAGAAGACATGGAAGAACTTATGAAAATTTTTGGCGAGCTGGAGATAGAGAGGCTTGAAAGAACCTATAACAATCAGAATGAGAAAGTGATTGAATGGATTGTTACCGGCATGAAACATTGACTGTTCAAAATATACTGAAGAGAATTCATTATATCCAAAAGGGGCGTAGCAGATGGATAACTGGCAAAGTATTTTAATCGCGCCTGAGATGACGGTTATTGAAACGATGAAAATTATTGATCAATCTTCATTGCAATTTGCAGTTGTTGTCGATAAAGATCGTAAATTGCTAGGAACTGTTACGGATGGTGATATTCGCAGAGGGATATTGAGAGGAATACCACTTGACTCACCGATTGATTTAGTTATGAATGTTTCGCCTATATTCGAGAAGCAAGGTAAGAAGTTTCTTCATTACAAAGAATTGATGGGCACAAGACAGTTAAGACAATTACCTATTGTAAATAGCAATAACCAGGTTCAGCGCATTCTCTTTGCTGATGATATTGCACAAGTATTGCCAAAAGAAAATGTTGTAGTCTTGATGGTTGGAGGTCTAGGAACCCGCCTGCGGCCCTTTACGGATGATATTCCAAAGCCAATGCTTAAAGTTGGCGATAAGCCAATTTTAGAAACGATTATTGAGGGCTTTAAAAATTACGGGTTTACCAAATTTATCCTATCAGTAAATTATAAAAAGGAAATAATCAAAGCATATTTCCAAGAGGGTAAGCACTTAGGTGTAAATATAGAGTACATTGAAGAAGGTAAGAGATTGGGTACTGCGGGAGCTTTATCACTTTTATCAGAAAAGCCGAGTGCACCATTTTTTGTCATGAATGGTGACTTGCTGACTAAAATGAACTACGAGCAATTGATGGAATTTCACTGTGAAACTAAATCAAACGCAACAATATGTGTAAGAGAATATGAATATCAGATTCCTTATGGAGTCATTGAAACCGAGAATCATCGGCTTCTTTCCATTGTAGAGAAACCTGTTCACAAAAGCTTTGTCAATGCAGGGATTTACGTGTTGGACCCGCAGGTGCTTGAGCATGTTCCACAAGACGAATTTTATGATATGCCGGACTTATTCAAGAAATTGGTGGACATGCAAGGTGGTGTCTCTGCTTTTCCATTAAGAGAGTATTGGCTTGATATTGGCCGAGTGGATGATTATGAGAAAGCAAACGGTGATTTTAGAGGTGTATTTATATGATCGATAACAAAAAAGTCCTTGCTATCATTCCTGCACGCGGGGGATCTAAGGGGATTCCCCGTAAAAATATTAAACAATTAGCTGGGAAACCACTTATTGCATGGACAATTGAAGAAGCGAATAAATCAAGGTATATTGATAGACTCATATTATCTTCAGAAGATCCTGAGATTATAGAAATTGCCGGAGCTTACGGGTGTGAGGCTCCTTTTGTACGCCCTAAAGAATTATCTGAAGATACAACCCCGGGTATTGCTCCAGTTATGCATGCGATAAATCAATTACCTGATTTCGATTATGTAGTATTACTACAGCCAACTTCCCCTTTAAGATTGATAGATGATATTGATGGATGCATCGAAAACATGGTGAATGTAGGAGCACCTGCTTGTGTTAGTGTTACAAAAACGGATAAATCCCCGTATTGGATGTATACCCTACAAAGTAATAAAATATTGAAACCATTAATTGAACAACATGAGACAATAACACGCCGTCAGGAACTACCTGACATTTATGCTTTAAATGGAGCTGTTTATGTAGCAGAGATAAATTGGCTTTTAAAAAGAGGTTCTTTTCTGGAAGATGAGACTGTTGCATTTGTAATGCCAAGGAATCGTTCAAATGATATTGATACTGCGGATGATTTCTTTTTTTGTGAGTTTTCATTAGGTAGAAGATAGATTCTAAAAGACGAAATTTATTGCGCATTATAATATTTACAATGAAACTTTCTTTTCAATAAAAGTAATGTCGCAACGCGTTTAACATTTAGCTAACATGCAAACTGTAAAAATCGGGGGCGAATATTTCTGGAGACGCTAAGTTTTAAAATTCAACCGCATGCAGATATTGAATTGGGTTTTAGCCGAAATGAACTGGACTATTACGTTACGTTACCAGTTAAAGACATAACTGACGAAACTGGTCTGATAATAACTATTCCAGGGTTTGGTGGACTTGCTAATTCAACTTATCAATTAGAAAAACTAAATCCATACCTTGCCGAAAAGTATAATTGTATAGTAGTCTCCTTGAATTATTTTGGTATATACCGAGGTGGTGTTACAAAAGTGGACGACTACTTCATTCATAATATAGAAAGGATTTATGGAGTTCCGAGCACTTACTGGCATAACATTTCATCGGATAACGATTTTTATGTGAAGGTAGGAAAACTACTGGAAAGTAAAGGGCTATCCCAATTAGACCCCCACTGTCAGGCTTTAAAAATCACGGAACAGAATGAGTATCAGTCTTTTGGGTTTTTACCTGCTCTCGATAACCTTACTGTGCTTGGCGATGTTCTTAAAAGATACCCTGCAATAAATAAGAGGAAAATCATTGCCTACGGTAGTTCGTATGGTGGTTATATAGCGATGCTTTGTGGCAAATTCGCGCCCAATACCTTCTCAGTCATAATTGACAACTCAGGGTTTTCACGTTCCCAATTGAAACACATCGTAGGCAGAGAAATATTTGAAAATGATTATACTGTTACTGTCAATTATAATAACAAACTTTATACTTTGCCATTCGCATATAATAATCCTTGGACGATCATGGATGAGACATCACCCCACTATTTTGGAGATTCTCATAAGCATATTCGTAACCTGTTAATTAGAGAGCATAGGGTTAAATCGGATACACGTTATTATATTTTTCATTGTGAAGAGGATCAAATTGCCTCCGTGGAAGATAAAGATAAAGTGGTAGCTCTGCTGTCCAATTATAATTCCACCTACTATAAACGAGTCGGAATGAGTGATCTGGATGGTACGCTTTTTAAAAAATATGCACACGCGATGGATGCATCTTTACGCAAACTGTTTGACCACGTCGCCGAACAGGACAAGGAATACGGATTGATGAAGGAAAGGGGCGAAAACGAATTCATTAATAATGAAGTCAACTCATTGAATTGTGGTAATAAAAATTATATTTTTAATTTTAGGGAAGATTTTACAATGAACGTTACCATAACGGATAACATAAAAACAGATTATAATTTGATTAGCTCATTTCAGTTAATGGGCGATTTATTAGATATTTGCGATTCGATAGACGAAGGTTTTAGTTTTATCATTGATAAGGTATCGGACAAGAACTATAATGATGCTGCTGTAGTAATGCAGGATATAATAGATGCACATACGGAGATGAATTTACGTATAGATACGTTTTCCGGGTTTCTAAGTGAAAATAACCTACATGCAGTTAGTACACAGTTCAAGAACTCTCTTTTAGCAGCTGTTATGCACTTTAATCATGAATACTGGGATTTATTGGAGTTAGAACTGATACAACAGGTCGTTCCCAATTTCTTATTGTGGAAAAATGAGCTGCACAACATTTTCACTCCGTATGTTACCAATTAATGAGGTAAGGTTTTGATAGACATTCCGCAGTCGCTAGTACCCTCACAATAACAATGCCATAAAAAGGATTGGTCACCGGGATTCTGGTACCGTCCTCTCATATAACGGATGTATTTTCGGTTAGTGCCAGAGTAATCAAGCATGAATCTGGACATAACCCGAATTCAGGGTGGAATTCCTGCCCCGTGCTAACAATAAAAGGGCGAATGACAGCCATCCCAGTATATTAATGAGTTTTTTGGATTACCAGAGCTTCATCCTTCAATAAAATCATCTCTATGAATACCGAGGAAGTTCATCTAGAGGCATCGCATGTAGATTACAAACAACCTTGCGAACAAGATGTGAAAGGTGATGGTTGTAACAACCTAATGAAGTTTTGGCATCTCAACATCTTTGGTCAAAAGCTATGCTCTGAGAGTGGGGAGAAGCGTTCTCTCGTAGGTATTAATTATTCTTCCAAGACGCAGCTTGGGAATTTTAGCTTCACCGAAATTCTGCCCGTCTGCCCACTTATAATACAAATCTCAAAAACGGAGCTTTGGAAGTGGCCCAACTTTGACTTGGAATTGAAAATTGAATTATGCAAAATGCTCGGTTGGAAAATCAATCACTAATTTATAGATTGAGCCACTAGATACGCTGAACTTAAGAGTTAAGTGAACATCACCTGGTAACACTTGGGATTCATTTATAAAATCTTAAGTTCGCTTCGTTTATATAGTTGTTTCAATATTAGTAATAACTAAAATTAGGGGCAGTTCAAAAATAATCATAAGGGGACTCTACCTTATATTATTGTTCTAACCTAAACATTCCCTGCAAGTAACCGATATATACTATATATAATCGAGGTTCTGTGGAGGTTGGGGTTTGATGAATGTTCAGTTTTCTCTTTCCACTAGTACTGTTGTTAAGGCACAAAGTAAATCCGATGTAATATCTGGTGCTGGAGTGGTTGTGCCGATTGTGGGGAACAAAGATGCTATGCCTGTTTCGGACATTAAGGATTTTAAGGACCTGAACCTCAGAGAACGACAAGGTGCTAACGTTTCGATGGCGGAAGAACAATTGATTAAGACGATCGAACGGGCAGTTAAATCGTTGCAAGGGCCACAGACTACCTTGGAGATCAGTGTTCACGAGAAGACTCATGACATCATGGTTAAAGTTATGAATAAGGATACAGGGGAATTGATTCGGGAGATACCTCCAGAAAAAACATTAGATCTAGTAGCCAAGATGATGGAAATTGCCGGGATACTGATAGACGAGAAAATCTAATAACAGGGGGTGTTGTTTTGGTTACACGTATTAATGGATTTTCAGGAATGGATATTGACAGTATGGTTAAGAGCATGATGGCGTCTAAACGCGTTCCTCTGGATAAGCTCAATCAGGATAAGCAGCTTTTGCAATGGAAGAGAGACAGTTATCGTGAAATGAATAGCAAGTTGTATGAATTCAAAAGCAGCAAGCTTACAGATAAATATGGCAAAAGTGAAGCTTTGAACTCTTACAAAGCCGTAGTTACAGGCAACACAGATGCCGTGAAGGCCGAGGCATTGGCTGAGGCTAACAGAATTGATATGAAGATAACTGTTGAGCAGCTTGCTACTAATGCCAGCATCGAAACATCAGGCCTTGGTTCTGGTAAGAAAAGTTCTTCTACGCTGATGCTGCTGGCTGCAGAACGGGAAGCGGCAAACAATGGAAAAGTTTTCTCTGAAATGCCGGTTGTTGATCAAGAAGCGCTGGTTAAGGCGCTGAGCGATAAGAAATATGAAATTAAGGTTAATGGAGTGAATTTCAAATTCACAGCGGCTACTAGCATCTCTACTATGGTGTCAACAATAACCTCGAACGAAGATGCAAAGGCAACGGCCACCTTTGATGAGATTACAGGCAAATTAATTATAAGTTCGAAAACCGGCGGTGCTACTGGCAAGATACAGATTGGAACAACAACTGTTGGGGAAGAATCAGTCATTGGATTATTTAACGGTATGCCCAGAACATCAATTGAAACCAAGGGCGCAGGTTCAGGCTTTACTCAAGCAAGCTCGCTGGTACAAATGCTGGGGGCTGACCCATCGAAAACTTATACCCTGAATTTAAATGGAAAAAGTTTCAGTTTTCTTGGCGGTGCCTCCATTCAAGATGTCCTTACTTCAATAAATGCTGATCCGGATTTGAATGCTACTTTTGATCAATCTACAGGTAAACTGATGTTTAAGTCCAATATTGCGGGCGGCAAAGTGAAATTTGGAGATAATGTTGGAGAGAACACTTTACTTGATCTCTTTAACTATACTTCAGGGAAAAATGCCAAGGTGACTATTAATGGCACTTCTATGGAGAAAGACAGCAACAACTTTGTAATGAACGGTATTAACTTAACGTTACTTTCCACTACGGCCAGTGATAAACCGGTTATGGTGGCTACTCAGACCGATTCCACGAAGGTTTTGGAATCTATTAAAGGATTTGTAGAGGATTATAATTCTTTAATTAAGCTGTTAAATGAAAAAACTAATGAAATCAAGTATCGTACGTATACCCCTCTTACTGATGAACAGAAGAAAGAGATGAAGGACGCTGACATCTTGGCTTGGACACAGAAAGCACAAAGCGGGTTATTGAAAAACGACGATATTATAAAGTCTGTTGTTTCTTCCTTGCGGACGTTGGTTACGGAAAAATTAGGCGACCTTGGGACGATGGGAATAACGACCGGGAAGTATTATGAGAATGGGAAACTGAGCATTAACGAAAGCAAATTAACACAGGCTATTGCTGACAATCCACAAAAAATAATAGATTTATTTCAGGGACCTGATAGTTCTTCCTCAAGCGGATTATTTGATAAAATGTCAGATAAAATAGGCGAAGCCTTGGAACTACTTTCTGAAAGAGTTGGTACGAACAGATTCTCCGCCGACACTACCGGGACATATAAAGAGGAAAGTGTCATGGGAAGATCACTTAAAAGATATAACAGCCGTATTGATGTCTTACAGAAGAATCTAACAATAACTGAAAACCGCTATTACAAACAATTTTCCGCCATGGAGGCGGCTATGAATAAACTGCAGTCCCAATCATCCGGTCTCATATCGAGCCTTACAAAATAGTTAGAGGGTGAGCGCATTGATCAATTCTCCTTATGATAAATACCGGAAATCGGTAGTACAGACCTCTACCCCCGCTCAATTGGTCGCTATGCTGTATGACGGGGCAATCCGTTTTGTACGGGCAGGACTGGACGGATTGAGCAAAAAGGATTATGAAAAAGCCAATATCAATCTCGGCAAAGCCCAGACTATCGTCAGTGAGCTGATGAGTACCCTTGACTATACTTATGAAATATCGAAAAACTTATACTCTATGTATGAATATACGAATTTCCTGCTGGTCGAAGCCAATATTCGTAAAGATATGACTAAGGCAGAAGAAGCGCTGGGTTACTTAACTGAACTGCGGGAAACCTGGCTTCAGGCTTCGAAGATCGCAGCAGGTCAGGGGCCAGAGCCGACATCTACGGAAAGTGCTAATGGATAAGGACAAGCTTATTGCAGAGTTGCGGCAGTTAACAGAGAATATGATGGAGCGGTTATACGGAGCAGATTTTGAAGAGTTGGAGACTTTCGTGGAAGAACGGCAGAAGCTGATTGATGACATCATCCGACAGTTCTCGTCGATTCCTGCATCGGCGGCGCAAAAAGTCGAAATCGAACGAATCTTGCAGCACGATCTGGAAATCACTGCCCGCATGAATGCCCTTCGCCTGGAGGCTCAGGATTGGCTTTATAAGCGTAATCAAGCTAAGCAGCAGCGCAATGCCTACGAGGCCGGATACACCCCGGACAGCTTCCTGATGGACCGGAAAAAATAATAATTTCCTGATGTTTCATCTCAGGAGCAGCCGGGTATTATATACCGTCTGCTCCTTTTTTTGATCCGGATATCACAATTTTTGCTTAAATTTGATTAATTAATGGATGGTAAAATATTGAAAGTAAACATTTACTATTCCAATTGACAATGGAGAAGCAGCGGTGGTATAGTCGAATTGTGAGCAAGACTCACGTTCATCTGATGACGAAGGGAATGTTTAGTCAATGGAAGGTAAAGTTAAATGGTTTAACGCAGAAAAAGGTTATGGTTTCATCGAAACTGCCGATGGTGGCGACGTATTCGTACACTTCTCCGCGATTCAAACTGACGGTTTCAAGACTTTGGATGAAGGCCAATCCGTAGAGTTCGACATCGTTGAAGGTGCACGCGGACCACAAGCAGCTAACGTCATCAAATTATAATCATCCGGCGCAGCCGACCTACATATATGGTAGATGGTTAGCAATTGAGACAACGCTAGCGTAGACCCTGGGAGATTTTTCCCAGGGTCTTTTTTAATGTTTTTTTACATAAAGTCATGCCAGATGTGGCGGAATTTAGCTGGAATTAGACAAAGTGTAAAATTAATTTCAAGAAAAACGTTAACATTCTCCAGTATTTGGGTAATAGAAGACGTTGGGCTTTCTATCTTGCCTCGACGTACATTCTTTATGCTTAGGCGTATGGCTCTTTGGACGAGACAGAGGTTCAGGAGCGATGCAGTAAGCCTATGCCCATCAAACACTCAGGAGGATGAAAAGCAGAATGAAAAAGACGTGGCGTGGATTAATGACAGGGATACTGGGTGCAAGCATGCTACTCGGATCTCTGGGCAGTATCTCTGCTGCCCCTGCCCCCAAAGATATTCAAGGACACTGGGCGCAGAAGCAATTGCAGGATTGGCTGAATAAAGGATATTTGGGCGGTTACCCGGATGGTACGGTGAAGCCTAACAAGGCGATAACGCGCGGCGAATATGTGGCACTGATTAATCGTCTGTTCGGGTTCAAAGATACGGGAACGATCAGCTTCACCGACGTGAAAAAGACTAACTGGGTATACTCCGAGGTGGCGAAAGCCGTGAAAGCCGGTTATATCGGCGGTTATGAGAATAAAACATTCCGTCCCACTAATCCATTGACCAGACAAGAAGCAGCCGTCATTGCTGCCAAATTGCTTAGCCTGAATACCGCCGCAGCTTCTACAACCTTTAAAGACAATGCTCAAATTGCCGCTTGGGCAAAAGGGGCAGTGGCAGCCGCAGCAGGTAAAAAGATCATCAACGGGTACCCGGATGGAACCTTTGGCCCCAAGAGATCGCTGACCCGGGCAGAGGCTGTAGGGATTATCAGCAATTCGGTTGTATTTAACCCTTCTACTCCTGGATTAACCCCTACACCAACTCCATCAGCGACGCCTGCGCCTGGTGCAACTCCTACTCCTACTCCTACTGCAACCCCTGTAACAGGTGGAGGTAGTGGCGGTGGCGGCGGTGGTATTATCACCACACCATCAGTAAGTGGTGTAACTTATGGACATGTGGGTTCGGTGACAGCAGATGTGTACCTTACTCCATCCGTAACCGGAGCAATCTATTATGTGGTGGCTCCTTACAGCAGCAGCATGCCGAATCCTAGTGCCTCGCAGGTAAAACTGGGAAAGACAAGTGCTGGAACCCTGGGAGTAAACTATGGAACCAAGGCCACAGCGGCAGGGTCAACTGTTTCTTTTTCGGTGTACGGGTTGCAGCCTAATACAGAATATGCAACATACATTATCGTTACAGATACTGCCGGGAACATGTCAACGGTATCGAAGCTTCTTTTGAAGACGAACACAAGTACTCCAACATCGATCACGCTGGTTGAACCGGGACATATGGGAACAGTGACAGCAGATGTCTATGTGAAATATGGGCAGACAGGTGGTGCTTCGGCTCCAGTAAGATATGTTGTACTGCCGGCTAATGCCGCCAACCCGACTGCGGCGCAGATTGCTGCTGGACAAAACAGCTCAGGGACCCAACTTACCGCACCTTGGACAGGTTGGATCACTCCGGCGCCTTCACCGGCGGTAAGACAGACACTGAGCTTGACTGGGCTAACTGCCAAAACCAGCTACAAGGTATATTTTATTACAGGTTCCGGTAGCGTCTGGTCACCGGTAGAAATTCTGCGTATTCAAACGAAGTAAGGACGGGGAATCTGCAATATTTAACTAGTAATACTAGGTCCGGTCAGGGCAGCTCAAGTTGCTCTGGCTGGATCTGTTTTTGTATATGGGGAGGCTATGACATCTTTTGTTAGTTAGATGTAAACACTGTCATGATTTGTTTTTTACTTAGCCCTGACAATTTGGTATAATGGCTATGTAAACAAAGGAGGAGTGCCCATGCAATTCAGCATTCGAGGTCAACAAATTGAAGTGACCGACGCTTTGAGAGATTATGTTGATAAGAAGCTCAGCAGACTTGAGAAGTACTTCGATGCACCCCCTACCTCTGAAGGATATGTGACGCTAGGCGTTGTTCGCGGCCTTCATACGGTGGAAGTTACAATCCCGCTGGCAGGTGTTACGCTTCGTGCGGAAGACCGCAGCGATGATATGTACGCATCCATCGATGCTGTAGTGGACAAGCTGGAACGCCAGATTCGCAAACACAAGACCAAGCTCAATCGTAAGTTCCGCCAGGAAGGAAGCCTGAAAACGCTCTTTGTGGAAGGAGCACCAAACAGCGTTGCTGTAGAGGAACAGGATTACGATGATTTGGAGGTCGTGCGGAACAAGCGCTTCACCTTGAAGCCTATGGATGTAGAAGAAGCGATCCTGCAAATGAACATGGTTGGACACAATTTCTTCGTGTTCTCCAATATCGACACTTCTGAAGTTAGCGTTGTTTATAAACGTAACGACGGCAAATACGGCCTGATCGAACAAGACTAGGTTTGGGTGTATGAAGCCGAACTCGACTTGGAGCAGGGGATTTGCTTCAGTCTGACAAAAGAAAATTAACCGAGCCCCTATTCGCCATAAGCGAATAGGGCTCTTGTGCGTATATACATGTGTTTATGACAAAATAGCGGCACTTTAGCAGTAATGAGCTCACTTGAAAAATAAGGTTGCGGCTGCTTGTATTGCGGCTTCTCTTACAAACTGTTACAATTTATGAAGCAGCGGAATCGAAATCATATATGGCCCTTTCAATATTAGTGAGGATGGGCTCGGTTCCACCATCTGTGTTGCATGAAAGGGGTTAACCATGCTAGGACTTGTAAAAAAAATATTCGGCGACACCAATGAACGTGATGTCAAACGTCTCATGAAGACGGTCGATGTAATTAATGGGTTGGAGCCCGATTTCGTATCACTTTCGGATGAAGAACTGAAAGCTAAGACCAATGAATTCCGTGCCCGGATTGAGAAGGGCGAAACCTTGGAAGAAATTCTTCCCGAGGCATTTGCAACCGTACGCGAAGCTTCCAAACGGACGCTGGGCATGCGGCATTTTGACGTTCAATTAGTTGGAGGCATGGCACTGCATGAAGGCCGGATCTCCGAGATGAAGACTGGTGAAGGCAAGACGCTGGTAGGTACACTGCCGGTCTACCTGAACGCTTTGCTCGGCAAAGGCGTACATGTGGTAACGGTCAATGACTACCTGGCTCAGCGCGACAGTGCGCAGATGGGACAAATTTATAACTTCCTGGGTATGACGGTTGGGGTGAACCTGAACGGCATGGACCATGCTGATAAGCAAGAAGCTTATGCCTGCGATATTACGTATGGCACAAACAACGAGTTCGGTTTTGACTATCTGCGCGATAACATGGTGCTCTATAAGGAGCAAATGGTTCAGCGTCCGCTCTATTTCTGTATTATTGATGAAGTTGACTCTATTCTGATTGATGAAGCGCGGACTCCTCTTATTATCTCCGGACAAGCTGAGAAATCGACGGAGCTGTATTATGCGGCTGACCGTTTCGTAAAGAGACTGACTGCTGAAGAGGATTATACTGTTGATATTAAGGTGAAATCCGTGGCATTAACGGAAAAGGGTGTGGCTACGGCAGAGCGTGCTTTTGGGGTGGAAAATCTGTATGACCATGCCAATGTAACCCTTAACCATCACATTGTACAAGCGCTCAAGGCAAACGTAATTATGCGCCGCGACGTCGACTATGTAGTGAATGAGGATGAGGTTGTCATTGTAGATGAATTCACCGGCCGTTTGATGGCAGGACGCCGTTACAGTGACGGGTTGCACCAGGCTATCGAAGCCAAGGAAGAAATTCAGGTGCAGAATGAGAGCATGACCCTGGCCACCATTACATTCCAGAACTATTTCCGGATGTACCGCAAGCTGGGTGGAATGACAGGGACAGCGAAGACCGAAGAAGAAGAGTTCAAGAAGATCTATGGTCTGGAAGTTCTGCAGGTGCCAACCAATAAACCGAATCAGCGTGCGGATATGCCGGACGTTGTATACAAAAGCGAAAACGGTAAGTTTAACGCAGTGGTAGCAGAAATTGTAGAGCGCCACAAAAAGAATCAGCCCGTTCTGGTAGGTACGGTTTCTATTGAGAACTCCGAACGTGTATCCGAAATGCTGAAACGCAAAGGTGTAAGACACCAGGTTCTGAATGCTAAGCATCATGCGGCGGAAGCAGAAATTATCTCCCATGCAGGTCAGCCGGGAACCGTAACCATTGCTACGAATATGGCTGGACGGGGTACGGATATCGTACTCGGTGAAGGGGTGACAGATCTCGGAGGTCTGCATATTATTGGTACAGAACGCCATGAATCACGCCGGATCGACAATCAGCTGCGCGGCCGCGCGGGACGTCAAGGCGACCCGGGATCCACTCAGTTCTACTTGTCGCTCGGCGACGAATTAATGAAGCGTTTTGGTGCGGACAACGTGCTGAATATGATGGACCGTCTTGGGTTTGAAGAGGATCAGCCGATCGAGAGCCGTATGATCACGCGTGCTGTAGAATCTGCCCAAAAACGTGTCGAAGGCAACAACTTCGATATTCGTAAAGTCGTACTTCAATATGATGACGTCATGAATCAGCAGCGTGAGATTATCTACAAGCAGCGCCGCGAGATTCTGGAGTCTGACAATATCAAAGACGTCGTAATTGAAATGATCAAGCCGGTTATTGACCGTATTGTTCATGCCCACTGCAGTGACGATATTCCCGAGAACTGGGAGCTGCAGGAAGTTGCTGATTATGTGAACAGCAAGCTTTTGGAAGAAGGCGAGCTGACACGGGACGATCTGTGGGGCAAAGAAGTTGAAGAGATCATCGAATTCATCTTTGGCCGTGTGCTGGAGAAGTACGCAGCCCGTGAAGAACGCCTGGGCTCTGAGCTGGTGCGTGAATTCGAAAAGGTTATCGTCTTGCGTTCGGTTGACAGCAAATGGATGGATCATATTGATGCGATGGATCAGCTTCGTCAAGGGATTCACTTGCGCGCGTATGGCGGTACTGACCCGCTACGCGAATATCAATTTGAAGGCTTTGAAATGTTCAATGCCATGACCGCCACCATTCAGGAGGAAGTTGCGACCTACATTATGAAGGCGCATATTGAAACCAATCAGGAACGGCAATCCGTAGTGGAAGAGAATAAAATCTCTACCAACGGTGAGCCTGCCGAGAAGCAGCCTGTGCATGTTGAGGCCGCTATCGGCCGCAACGATCCATGCCCTTGCGGCAGCGGCAAGAAATACAAGAACTGCCATGGACAGAACGCGTAAGTACAGCGGGCCTTTTGATTTTCCGGCTTTCGGCTTTATCCTTTTCAGTAAACCAGTGCGCAGACATTAATCTGCAAAAGCTGTTTACAGAACTGTACTTCATGTACTTCATATGCTTCATGTCTGTGCTCCACAGTTCAAGGGTTATAATGACAATAAAAAGCGGCTGGGCCCGGGGGACTCCCCGTTTGCGGCCCGGCCGCTTTTTTGGGCTTTGGGAGCTATGTTGATTCCTAAGCGAAGCAGAAGGCGTTATTCTTGAAACCTGGATTCAGGTGGAAGTAACGGAGGGGGAGTTTGGAACTGTAGGAGCGAATGCGTCCGCCTTTGTTCACAGATTTCAACCGCGGGCAGCGGTCTCCAATCAGGAAATCTGTGAACAACAGCGGCCGGAAGTCCAAACATTCCCCGCAGTTACGTCCATCACCGGGAACGAGTGTTGAAGAAGACGAGCTTCAGACAGCGAGGGTTATCAACTATATGGACAATGTCCAATCCAGCCGCCCCGGCGCAATGATTTTATATTGAAAGGTGAAGTGATCACACATGATTGATCCTAATGTTAAGCAGGACCTGCGTGAAATAGGCAAGAAACTTACCGACCTTAGGGGGTCTCTTTGACTTAGATCTGAAGCAGGAGATGATATCCAACTTCGAAGAAAAGATGGCAGCGCCCGGATTCTGGGATGATCCAGAGAAGGCACAAGGCGTCATCGCCGAGATGAACGCGGTGAAATCATCCGTGGATCAGTATGAGAAGCTGCAGCAGGAATACGATGATGCGGCGATGATGGCGGAGCTGGCAGATGAAGAGGGCGATGAGGATTTGGCGGCAGAGGTCGCCGGAACGATTCGCAGTGTGTCTGGCAAGGTCGATGAGTTCGAGCTGCAGCTGCTGCTCAACCAGCCGTATGACAAGCTCAATGCCATATTGGAGCTGCATCCCGGTGCCGGCGGAACGGAGTCCCAGGACTGGGGGCAGATGCTGTTGCGCATGTATACCCGCTGGGCGGAGAAACGGGGCTTCAAAGTAGAGGTCCTGGATTATTTGCCGGGCGATGAAGCAGGGATTAAGAGTGTTACGCTTTTGATCAAAGGCTACAATGTCTATGGCTATCTGAAAGCTGAAAAGGGAGTACACCGGCTGGTGCGCATTTCCCCGTTCGATGCCTCAGGCAGACGCCATACCTCGTTTGTATCCTGTGATGTGGTACCCGAGATTGCAGATGATGTAGAGGTGGATATCCGTACAGAGGATCTGAAGATCGATACGTATCGGGCCAGTGGCGCAGGCGGTCAGCATATCAATACGACGGATTCTGCGGTGCGTATTACTCACTTGCCTACCGGCGTAGTGGTAACGTGCCAGAATGAACGCTCACAGATCAAGAACCGGGAACAGGCGATGAAAATGCTGCGTTCCAAGCTGTATGAGCGCAAGCTGCAGGAGCAGCAGCAGCATCTCGATGAGATCCGCGGCGAGCAATCGGATATTGCATGGGGAAGCCAGATCCGCTCCTATGTATTCCATCCCTATAGTATGGTAAAGGATCACCGTACTTCTGTGGAAACCGGTAATGTTGGAGCGGTGATGGACGGCGATTTGGACGCTTTTATCGACGGATATTTGCGCAGCCAGATTAAGACAGAAGCAGAATAAGGGGATAATGATAATTCCTACGCGTCTTCGGAGGTGTAGGAATTTTTTTGAGAAGTTTAGGGTGTAATAGCTTCAAGTATAAACGTTAAGGAGAATAACTTTGCATGCAAAAAATCAATTCACGCAATAAACCCCCGCTGATTCCGCTGAACGGGCCATTGCGCCATACGGTGGATATTATGCTGATTCTGGTGGGCTCACTGATTACGGGGCTTGCTTTTAATCTGTTTTTTCTGCCGAACCAAATCGCTTCCGGAGGGGTATCGGGGTTATCCGTACTCGCGGAAGCCTGGTTTAAGGCTGAACCTGCCTTCACCCAGTGGGCACTGAACATTCCACTGTTTATTCTTGGGGTGATATTCCTGGGCAAGCAATATGGAATTAGGTCGTTGCTCGGCAGCTTTGTGCTGCCGCTGTTTATCTTTTTGACGAAAGACGGGCCTGTGCCGACCACGAATCCGCTGCTTGCTTCTATTTATGGCGGGATTGGGGTGGGATTGGGTCTGGGGCTGGTATTCCGCGGACGCGGGTCCACGGGAGGCTTGACCATTTTGGCGCAGATTATTCAGAAGATCACGGGATTCAGCTTCTCGCTGTCTGTGGTGCTGCTGGATGGTACGGTGATTACGCTGGCTGCTTTTGTACTGGGAATGGAACAGGCAATGTATGCGCTGATTGGCTTGTTTGTGACGGGCCGGGTCATCAACGCGCTGGAGGTTGGCTTCAGCACGACCAAGGTGGCCTACATCATTGCGGATAAGACAGAAGAGATTTCTCAGGCCATCCTGAACGATCTGGACCGTGGTCTGACCAAGCTGAATGCGCAAGGCGGCTATACGGGCGATAGCCGCACAGTACTTATGGTCGTTGTGGGCCAAAATGAGATTACCCGGCTGAAGGCAATTGTGCGTTCTGTTGATCCGGGGGCGTTCGTCATTATTACCGAGGCACATGAAGTGCTGGGCGAAGGGTTTAAAAGAGAAGTGCAGTCTCCTTAGGGGGTCTGCACTCTTTTTTTGGGAATATAAGTATTATGTGCTTCACGCTGATATCTTTCTAGCTCAATAAACTTGACGTTACATGTTGTATTTATATTAATTCGGTCGTATAATAATACATATTTCCAAGGGCGGTATTCATGATATTCATAACAGGCAGGAAGCGGGGATGACAGTGACAGGCAAGCTGAGAGCGGCAATTGTTGGATCAACGGGTTATGGGGGCGTGGAGCTGATCAGGCTGCTGCAGAACCATCCTGATATAGAGATTACTTCAGTGATTTCCTCTTCAAGCGCAGGTGTGCCTATTGAGGAAGGTTTTCCTCATTTAACGGGGATTGTGCAGCGTAATCTGGATGGAGTGGACGCGGCAGAGATTGCCGGCAGGGCGGATGTGGTATTTACAGCAACGCCGTCGGGGGTCAGTGCCAAGCTGGTGCCGCAGCTGCTGGAGGCAGGGCTGAAGGTCGTCGATCTGTCCGGTGACTTCCGGCTGAAGGACGGCGCAGAGTATGAGCAATGGTATAAGCATCCGGCTCCGTCTGATTCCTATTTGCAGCAGGCTGTATACGGATTATGCGAAGTGTTCGGCGAACGTGCCGCCGGGGCAGACTTCATTTCCAATCCGGGCTGTTATTCCACCGCTTCGCTGCTGGGCTTGATTCCGGCGCTGCAGGCGGGCTGGATCAAGCATGACAGCATTATTATTGATGCGAAATCGGGTGTGTCCGGGGCAGGCCGGGGAACGAGTCTGATGGTTCATTACTCCGAAATCAACGAGAATTTCAAAGCTTATAAGGTGAACAAGCATCAGCACATTCCGGAGATTGAACAGACCCTGGCGGAGATATCCGGAGAGAAAGTGACGGTGACATTCACTACACATCTGGTGCCGATGACCCGCGGGATTATGAGCACGATGTACGCCGGGATGAACGGTGGGTACAACGAGCAGGATTTTGTGGACTTATATCGTAAATATTATGCAGGACGGCCGTTTGTGCGGGTTCGTGACGCTGGTGTGCTGCCGGCAACCAAAGAGGTCAGCGGTTCTAACTATTGTGATATCGGTTTTGCTACAGATGCCCGTACAGGTCGGGTGACCATTGTATCCGTCATTGACAATATCGTTAAGGGTGCGGCAGGGCAAGCGATTCAGAACCTGAATTTGATGATGGGATGGGAGGAAACCCGCGGCCTGGGCTACACACCTGTGTATCCTTAAGGTTCAGCGGTCAACAATATAATGATTGAGAAGCAAGTTTTTACCGTCTTGGAAGGCGGAAGTGTTACGACACCTAAGGGATTTAAGGCTGGAGGGCTGCACTGCGGCCTCAAAAAAACAGAGCGCAATGACCTGGCAGCCATCCTCTGCGAGGTTCCGGCGACAGCGGCTGCTGTGTATACAACGAATGTTTTCCAGGCTGCACCGCTTAAGGTAACGCGGGAGAGTCTGGTGAATGGTACGCTTCAGGCGGTTATCGTGAACAGCGGGAATGCGAATGCCTGTACAGGTGATCAAGGCGAAGCCGATGCCTATGAAATGCGTGCTGCCGCTGCCCGCCGCTTAGGCGTGAATGAACAGGATGTTGCGGTTGCTTCTACCGGCGTGATCGGAGAACTGCTGAAGATGGACTGTGTGCGAAGCGGGATTGCCGGGCTGCCTGAGAAGCTGGACGGAGGAGCCACCGGAGCAGAGGAGTTCTGCCAGGCGATCCTCACCACAGATCTGGTCAAAAAAGAATGCTGCGTGAAAGTAAGGGTCGGGGGTAAAGAAGTAACGATTGCCGGAGCGGCCAAAGGTTCGGGGATGATTCATCCCAATATGGCAACCATGCTGGGTTTCATGACTACGGATGTTGTAATTGACGGCGAGTCTCTACTCAGTCTGCTCCGCACTGCGACGAATACGACTTTTAATATGATTACGGTAGATGGGGATACAAGCACTAATGATATGCTGGTTACGATGGCGAGCGGGCTTGCGGGGAATGAAAAGCTGACACGTCTGCATGCGGACTGGGATGCTTTTGCCGCGGCATTTACGCATGTCTGCCAGAGTCTGGCCATGGCCATTGCCCGTGACGGTGAAGGGGCGACGAAGCTGATTGAGGTGCAGATCCGTGGTGCGGTGCACGATGAGGCTGCGGCTGCGATTGCCAAGACGGTGGTCGGCTCCAGTCTTGTGAAATCGGCGATTTTCGGCGCGGATGCCAACTGGGGGAGAGTGATTGCCGCAGTAGGACGCGCAGGGGTGCCGGTATCGCCGGAACAGGTGGATATTTCACTTGGCGGGATTGAGGTGCTCAAGCAGTCGCGGCCAGTGGCTTTTGATGAAGAGAAAGCCCTGCATTATTTGCAAAAAAGCGATACCGTGCTGATTACCGTAGCTTTGTCTGATGGAGACGGCAAGGCTACCGCCTGGGGCTGCGACCTGACGTATGATTATGTGCGCATTAATGCCGCATACCGTACCTGATTCATGGCTGGCACTCCACTTACGGGGGGGATAACGAAAAATGACTGTAGAACCTACTGAGGATCATAAAGCTGGCGGACTGTTCGTGATGAAATGTGGCGGCAGTACGCTGGCGGCGCTTCCGGATTCGTTTTTTGATGATTTGCGGGAGCTGCAGGAGAGTGGTGCCCAGCCCGTCATCGTGCACGGAGGTGGGCCGGCGATTTCCGGCAATCTGGAGAAGCTTGGCATTGAGAGCCGCTTCGTGAACGGCCTGCGGGTGACGACCGAGGAAGTGCTGGATGTGGTGGAGATGACGCTGGCCGGAAGCATTAACAAGGCAATTGTCCGAAGGATTCAGGGCAGCGGGGGGCAAGCGCTCGGCTTATCCGGTGTGGATGGACGGCTGATCACCGCCCGGCTGGTCGCGAACAGTGACGAAGTGGGGCTGGTTGGTGAAGTGACAGAGGTCAACGCGGAGATTGTGCGGGGTGTTCTGGCGATGGGCTATATCCCTGTAATCGCGCCGATTGGTGTAGATGCCGGAGGCCAGCGATACAACATTAATGCGGATACGGCGGCGGGGGCGGTAGCTTCTTTTATCGGGTCGCCCCAAATGATCGTCGTTACGGATGTTCCGGGCATAATGCGTACACTGGATGGCCTTAAAACCGTACTCCCGTCTGTGACGGTGGGACAGATTGAAGACTTGATCGAAAGCGGCGAAATTTATGGCGGGATGATTCCCAAAGTACGCGCGGCGATCGATTGTATTCAGGGCAGTGTGTTCGAAGTAGTGATTGTTGACGGCAAAGAGCCACGGGTGCTCAGCCGGGTGCTGCAGGGTGAAGAGCTGGGAACACGGATTATTCGTTCATAACTAATAACAAGCGCTGACGGGAATACCGGAAGCAGCATGGTGGGAGAGTGACTAAGAATGAGTGAGCTTACACAAGCGGAAAAAGATTCTTTGACAGGGGCACCGCAGGACCGTTCAGCAGAGACGGAGGTTCAGGAGGCTGCTCCTGCCAAGCTGAGTGCGGTATTCCCGTCCTACGCCAGATACGATATCAGTCTGGTCAAGGGCAAAGGCAGCTGGGTATGGGATGATCAGGGCAATAAGTATCTCGATTTCATGTGCGGCCTGGCTGTAACGAGTTTGGGCCATGCACCGGAGAAGGTTGGCGCGAAGCTGAAAGCGCAGATTGATACGCTGTGGCATGTCTCGAACCTGTTCCACATTCCGGGACAGGACCGGGTGGCGGCATTGCTGACGGCTAACAGCTGTGCGGATCAGGTGTTCTTTTGCAACAGCGGGGCCGAAGCGAATGAAGCAGCGATCAAGCTGGCGCGCCGTTATCACCAGAAGGTGAAGGGAACGGGCCGTTATGAAGTGATTACCTTCGAGCAATCCTTCCATGGACGTACCTTGGCGACGCTGACGGCTACCGGACAGCAGAAGGTAAAAGAAGGCTTCCTGCCGCTCCCGGCAGGCTTCAAGACCGTGCCTCTGCATGATCTTCCGGCGCTGAAGGCGGCTATTTCCGAGAATACGGCAGCCATTATGCTGGAAATGATTTTGGCTGAAGGCGGCGTGCTGGAGGTGCAGCAGGAGTTCCTGGATGCGGTGGTAGAACTGTGCAAGGAGCACGGATTGCTGCTGATCGTGGACGAGGTGCAGACCGGCATGGGACGCACAGGCAAGCTGTTTGCGCATCAGCACTACGGTATTGAGCCGGATATATTCACTCTGGCCAAAGGAGTCGCCAGCGGCTTCCCCGCAGGTGTGATGCTTGGCAAAGGCTATTTGCGTGAAGCTTTCAGCCCAGGCAGTCATGCGAGCACCTTCGGCGGAACGCCACTTGCGGCAGCAGTGATGGAAGCGACGATCGAAACGATGCTTGAAGACAATCTGGCGCAGCGAGCTGCCGAAATGGGCGAATATCTGAAAGGGCTGCTTAGAGAGAAGCTGGCAGATATACCTTTTGTGCAGGAGATCCGCGGCAAAGGCCTGCTCATCGGCATTGAATGTGCGGCACCTGTAGCGGATATCGTGTTGGCCGGACAGCAACGCGGGCTGCTGTTCGTACAGGCCGGACCGAATGTCATTCGGCTGCTGCCTAACCTGTATGTAAGCACTGAGGAGATCCACCAGGCGGTGGACATCCTTTCGGAACTCATTCATACTTATGCTAAATAAGATGAACTTAAGAATGAAGCAGGGAGTTGCCGTAAAGCCTTATACTTAAGGCTTTCTGGCAACTCCGTATATTACATTCTTAAGTTCACGTTCTATAACAATGGAAAATGGGAGGCAGGTTCATGAGCCAGGGAGTACACAGCGATACCGGAAAACTCGCGCAGCAGCTCAAAGGCCGTGATTTGCTGGAGCTGAACGACTACAGCCCGGAGGAAATCACGTATTTGATTGATTTGGCGATCGAGCTTAAGCGTAAGCAGAAGAGCGGTGAGGTCTACCAGCCGCTGAAGGGGAAGACGATTGGGCTTATTTTTGAGAAATCCTCGACCCGCACACGCGTATCATTCGAAGTGGGCATGTTCCAGCTTGGAGGTCATGCGCTGTTCTTGAGTAAAAATGATATCCAGCTCGGACGCGGAGAAACCGTGGGCGATACGGCACAGGTGATGTCGCGTTATCTGGACGGCATTATGATCCGTACCTTCGGCCATGATAAAGTGGAGGATCTGGCTCGATATGCTTCGGTTCCTGTCATCAACGGACTAAGCGATCTGGCGCATCCCTGCCAGGTGCTGGCCGATTACCAGACCGTCTATGAGCACAAGGGCAAGCTGAAGGGCTTGAAGCTGGCTTATATCGGCGATGGTAACAATATGGCGCATTCCCTGCTGATCGGCGGTGCTAAGCTGGGTGTGCATGTCTCCATTGCCGGACCCGAGGGCTATGAGCCGGATGCAGCTGTAGTGGCAGAGGCACGTGAGATTGCCAAGGAGACCGGCTCAGTGATTGTGGTTACCCGCAGCCCGCAGGAAGCCGTACAGGACGCGGATGTCATCTACACGGACGTATGGGCAAGCATGGGCTTCGAAGCCGAGCAGCTCGCGCGTGAGGCTGCCTTTAAGGACTATCAGGTCAACGAAGAACTGGTCAAAGGCGCGAAGAGCGACTATCTGTTCCTGCACTGCCTCCCGGCCCACCGTGAGGAAGAGGTCAGCACTGGCGTAATCGACGGCCCGAACTCGGTTATCTTCGACCAGGCGGAGAACCGTCTGCATGCTCAGAAAGCGCTGATGGCTGCATTGATGGGCTAAGTAGCGAATCTCCGGGCTAAACTAAAGCTCAGAGTTAGCAGCGATATGGATAAATGAAGGTTGATTATGCAAGTCAGGCAAGGGTTTTGCCTGGTCTTATGCTATATAAAACACGATATAGGATGAAATTAAGCTTTAAGGGTTGGAATTCGGGTGCATAGCAAACGGAGTGAAAGTTTGGAACTGTAGGAGCGTCAGCGTCCGCCTTTATAATCGGATTTCCCCCGCAGCCTGCGGGCTTGAAATCACAGAAATCCGATTATAACAGCGGCCGAAAGTCCAAACATTTCACGCAGTTGCGTCCAGGCACCGGAAGCTCCATACGCCAGGCTAAGTTCGGTCCTATACCCCCCACACGAAAGGAAGTTGCACCCCCATGGCTAAAGAAAAAATTGTGCTCGCCTATTCTGGCGGACTGGATACCTCGGTCATCCTGAAATGGCTGAAAGAAACGTATGACGCTGAGATTATTGCGTTTACAGCCGATATTGGCCAGAAGGAAGAGCTGGAAGGCTTGGAGGAAAAAGCCCTTGCTACCGGCGCATCGAAGGTCTATATCGATGACCTGCGCGACGAGTTCGCGAATGACTTCATCTACCCGATGTTCCAATCGGGCGCTTTGTATGAAGGCCAGTATCTGCTCGGTACCAGCATCGCCCGTCCGCTGATTGCGAAGCGTATGGTGGACATTGCCATTGCTGAAGGCGCGACGGCTATTGCCCATGGCGCAACCGGCAAAGGGAATGACCAGGTGCGCTTCGAGCTGAATGCGGCGGCTTTGTCGCCAAGCATCAAGGTGATTGCGCCTTGGCGGCTTGAAGAATTCCGCAACCAGTTCCCGGGCCGTGCGGAAATGATCGCTTATGCGGAAGCCAATGGAATTCCGGTTCAGGCCTCGGCGGCCAAGCCTTATTCCATGGACCGCAACCTGCTGCACATCAGCTATGAGAGCGGCGTGCTGGAAGATCCCTGGTTCGATCCAAGTGCACCGGAGAACAAAGGCATGTTCCTTCTCAGTAACGCACCGGAGGATGCTCCGGATGAAGCGGAATATCTGGAGCTGGACTTCCTCAAGGGCGACTGTATCGCGCTGAATGGCGAGCCGTTAACTCCGCTGCAAGTCATGGAGAAGCTGAACGAGCTGGGCGGCAAGCATGGGATTGGACGCGTCGACATGGTGGAGAACCGTTTTGTCGGCATGAAGAGCCGAGGTGTGTACGAAACGCCGGGTGGAACGATCCTGTTCACAGCCCACCGCAAAATGGAATCCATCACGATGGACCGTGAAGTGATGAACCTGCGCGACAGCCTGATTACCAAATACAGCACACTCGTGTACAACGGGTTCTGGTTCGCACCTGAACGCCTTGCACTGCAGGCGCTGGTGAAGGAAAGCCAGAAGAACGTTACGGGCACCGTGCGCGTCAAGCTGTACAAAGGCAATATCATCGGAGCCGGTGTGAAGTCTCCGGTCAGCCTGTACAATCCGGATATCGCCACCATGGAGGCTGATCCGACTCAGGCTTACGATCAAGGGGATGCAACAGGCTTTATCCGCCTGAATGCCCTGCGTTTGAAGGTTTCTGCGGGCGTGGCGGAATCGAATCAATAGATAAGCGTTAGGCATATAGATAAGGCAAACATAAGCAGACAGCCGAAGGCCGTTCCTCCCGTCAGGACAGGAGCGGCCCTTCTAACGTCAATAGAGGAGGATACAACAGGTGAGCAAGCTGTGGGGCGGACGTTTTACCAAAGGGACCAACAAGCTGGTGGAGGAATACACAGCCTCTATCGGATTCGATAAGCTACTTGCTGAAGAGGATGTGCAGGGCAGTCTGGCCCATGTCACGATGCTGGGCAAATGCGGCATCCTGCCGCTGGAGGATGTAGAAACCATCAAGAACGGATTGAACAAGGTGCTGCATAAGGTACGTGCGGGTGAGATTGTTTTTTCCGTAGCGGATGAAGACATTCACATGAATATCGAGAAGAATCTGATCGAGGAGATTGGCCCGGTCGGCGGCAAGCTGCACACCGGACGCAGCCGCAACGACCAGGTGGCTACGGATATGCACCTGTATCTGCGTAACCGCGTAGTGGAACTGGTAGCCCTGCTGCATGAGCTGCAGGAGTCGCTGATTGGGCAAGCCAAGGACAATGTGGAGACAATCGTTCCGGGCTACACGCATCTGCAGCGTGCCCAGCCGATCCTGTTCGCCCATCACCTGCTGGCATATGTGTCCATGTTCCGCCGCGATGCGGAGCGTCTGATGGACAGCTATAAACGGATCAACGTACTGCCGCTGGGAGCAGGGGCGCTTGCGGGAACCACCTTCCCGATTGACCGTCATTTTGTGGCGGAGCAGCTCGGATTTGACAGTGTCTATGAGAACAGCCTGGATGCCGTCAGTGACCGTGACTTCATTGTCGAGTTTCTGGCTAACGCCGCACTCGTGATGACTCACCTTTCCCGGCTCAGTGAGGAGCTGGTGCTGTGGAGCAGCACAGAGTTCAGCTTCGTAGAGTTGGATGATGCCTTCTGCACAGGCAGCAGCATTATGCCGCAGAAGAAAAATCCGGATGTACCAGAGCTGGTACGCGGCAAAACGGGCCGTGTCTACGGGAACCTGATCGGCCTGCTGACCGTGCTCAAGTCCCTGCCGCTCGCTTACAATAAGGATATGCAGGAAGACAAAGAGGGCATGTTCGACACCGTAGCTACCCTGACGGGTGCCTTGCAGCTGTTCGCGCCCATGATCTCCACCATGAAGGTGAACAAAGTCCGGATGCGTGAAGCCGTCAACACGGACTTCTCCAACGCGACCGATATCGCCGACTTCCTGGTGGGCAAAGGGCTGCCTTTCCGCCAGGCGCACGAGGTGATTGGCAAGACGGTGCTGTACTGCATTAACGAAGGCAAATTCCTGCTGGATCTGACATTGGAGGAGTTCAAGCAGTTCTCCCCGCTGTTCGATGAGCAGATCTACGCCGTGCTGCAGCCGGAGGCTGTTGTGAACGCACGCAACGTCTATGGCGGTACGGCAACTGTGCAAGTCATAGCAGCAACCCAGCGGGCAGAAGCAGCGCTGAACGACACCAGTGAGTGGATAGCGCAGCATGTGAATACTATAGGGTAAGAAGAGGCCAATTGACTGAAAATAGACTGCTGGAACCAAGGGACTGTCTTTCTGCCACATCACTGATGTGGGAAGACAGTCTCTTTTTGCTCTATAAAACTAGAGAATGAAGACAAGCAGACTGATGAATTCATTGTGAGCCCAGGGGCTTCACTTTACCATGACACCCATTTAGAATTTTAGCTTTATCGGAGTGATGTGGAATTAGTGAACTTAAATGGGCCTTTAATCATTTTTCTGAGAGGTTTGTGGGAAATAGTAGACTTAATCTGAGCAAATTCACCCGTGAGGGTGCAGGTCCAAGTGGAATAAGTTTACTTTTTCCACTTGGACCTGCAGAGGAGCCAAAGTGGTGAGAATTAAGTTTACTTTTTCCACTTGGCCCAGGTACAGGTCTTCATTCATTTACCTAGAGGCAGCCAGGCCAGCACGTCACGGATTTTGGTATCCCAATAACCCCACTCGTGTTCGCCGGGACCTTCCTCATAGGTTAAGGACAATGAAGTTTTGGAGCAAGCCTTGCGGAAGCTCTGGTTGTCCGTGTACAGGAAATCCTCCGTACCGCAGCATTGGTAGAGAAGCGGCTTCGGTCCCTTGGAGCGGTCGGCCTCTTTCAGCAGCCAGAGCAGATCGTCCGGGGTGTTTTCAATACTCTTTTTACCGAAAATCCGTTCATACTCCGGGGTCTTCTTAGTTGGATCCTCCCAGTTCAAGAAATTATGCGCCATATCGAGTGCTCCTGACAGGCTTGCCGCTGCCGCAAACGTTTCAGGCTTACGCAATCCCAGCTTCATCGCCCCATAGCCGCCCATCGAGAGCCCGGCCACAAAGGTATCCTCACGTTCCGGTGATAGCGGGAAAAAGGATCGGGCGAGTGCCGGCAGTTCCTCGCTGATAAAGGTCCAGTACCGGTCTCCCTCGGCCATATCCGTATAAAAGCTCCGGTGCACCTGCGGCATCACCACGGCGATCCCCATTTGGGCTACATAACGCTCAATGGAGGTGCGGCGGAGCCAGATGGAATCGTCATCCGACATGCCGTGCAGTAAATAGAGTGTGGGGTGAAGCTTGCCTTTAGTTACATTAGTCATGCCGATCTGTGTAGTGGTCTGCTGCGGCAGAATCACCGTCATAGAGGTGCTCAGTCCCAGTACATCCGAATAAAACCTGCATTCGATCAAAGCCATATTGTTGTCTCCTTTCCATTCAGCCCAAATGATAGCACAGCACAAATTAGATATAAATTGTAGAAATCTCTAGAATTATTACACACAAGGATTGCTGGTTCAGGAACAGAAAGAATATAATGGAAATAGGTATAAAGTTTCATGGATTTGAATCTGGATACAGGACTGAAGACACGGTATTCTTTTGAAATCACAAGTACATAGCTGGCCCACCGGCAGTGAAATTAAATGCAGGCTAGATCAAATCTGGCACAAGGAGCGGACTGAATGCAGCGGAAGGACAAGCATAGCCCTCTATGGAACAGACAGCAGGGCTTTACCTTGATTGAGGTTTTGGCAGCCATCGTTATTCTCTCGATTGTCTCATTGATGCTGACCTCCTATTTCACTAACGCCATGTCCTACTCCAAATCGAACCAGAACCGAACGATCATGGTCAACCTGGCGCGTAATGCGCTGTTTTATGCGGAGAAGCAGGATTTTGAGACGATGAGTTTATATTTTCAGGGGAAGCAGGCAGAGGGGGGGAATCCCGCTATACCGGGCCATTCCAGCATTAGGGCCTCAGACTGTGTACTCATTACAGAAGCCACGGCAAGCTGTGGGGCGTATCAAACCGTCGTTACGGACACCAATGCACTCGCCAGCGTACTGAATCCGGTAATCAATAATATCAGCTATCAGGTGAACATTGTCTACCAGGTGAATCTTCATCAGGACATGCTGGCTGGCAGAATCAGCGGCGGAGATGAGAGTCAAGTGGACGAACGCAAAAAGGAAATGGCACCCTATTTAATTCCGGTTAAAGTCACTGTCACGGGACCCGGCGGCCCTCAAGGCCGTTCTTCAAGTACGGTAGTGGAGGGTTATATCACGGATGAGAAAATACGCTGAGCGTTTGAAGTCCGAACGGGGTTTTACCTTGATCGAAGTGATTGCCGCTATGACGCTTTTCTCGTTGATTGTCGGCATGATTTCAGTGGTTACGATGTTTGGTATACGAAGTTATCACAAAATAACGATCGAAAATTCACTAAGAGATGAAGCAGACATCATTATGTCCTCTATTATGAATGAGCTATATACGTTTTCTCCCGAAACCGTGGAAAATACTGCTACTGGCATTCTACTGAAGAAAACAAGAGAAGGGGCCGCAGATGAGGTGGTCAAAGTTGCTTTTGCACAAGGGCAGCTTGTAATCGGTGCGCAAGCAGCGGCTCCTGACCCGGATAATCCGAGGACTGCAGTGCATTCGAGTCTCTCAGGTTCAAGCATTTCTTCTTCTGCGGCTGACGGGAGGGCTCCCCAGATCTCTTTTCCCTATGAGAGCGGACTGATCCATATCTCGCTGAAGCTGGCACAGGAATATGACGGCAGAACTTACAGTATGGAACTGAAAAGCAAATTCGGATTTTAGGAGGCCAAGGGCCGATGTCTGGACCATTAACGGGCAAAATGAATTTTAAGAGAAGGCTTGGAGATCCGCTCCGGCACCTTCATGGAGAACAGGGCTCCGCACTTGTGCTGGTCATGTTTATTGTTCTGCTGCTGACCATTCTGGGGATGGGGGTGCTTAGTGCAGCGGTTGGAGGAGCCCAGCGAACAGAGACGCGAAAGAACGATGTTCAGAGCCTTCACCTGGCGGAAAAGACATTGGACGAGGCGGTTGCCTACATTACGGCTGGTCTGAATGACGAAATTAATAAAGGTGTGGACGTAAGTCAAGCTGATCTGGATATCAAAATCAACAGCTTCCTGCAGAATCTGCCTGCCGGTCCGAACGGTTTTCTTACCAGTACCGATCTGCTGCAAGCCGATGGAGAAAAAGCAGTCGGTAAAATTACCAGCGTTCATTCCGAAAGAATGGGAACGGGTCAAGCCGGTCAAACTGTCAGCTACAGACTGACTCTGAACGCTGAGGCTGAGGTCAACGGGGTAAAGCACACGCTGTCCCAGACGGTGGTTATCGACACATCTCCTGATTTTCTCAAATACACATTAGGGTCAGAGAAGAATCTAACCATTAACGGCGCACCTTATATCCAAGGTAATATTTACGCCGGTGATACGCTGACTATTAGTGATACCGCTCAATACTCGTACAAAAATATTGACCATACTTTTACATCCCAACCCTTTGAACTGACGGGCGAAGCCCATGTTCAATCCTTGCGCAAACTGGTGTATAAGGAGCAGGGGATACCGGATATAACAGCAGATAAAATCACCCCTGCCACATCGATGATCGGCAAGATCCCACAGGAGAACGTCAAAATCAAAAATCACCGCAGCTTCGTTGAAGTGAATGTCGAATCCTCCTTCATTGATAAAGTCACCGAGGCCGTAGGCAGCGGAGCCAATACAACAGACATCTCAACCAACTTGAAGAACGGTACTTTGGCGGCCTACCTGAAAAGCATATCCTCCGGTCTGTTTGACCACCCGGTTCTTCCGCCGAAGCCTGATCCTAATGACGTCTCGGACCATGGGAAGCAGCTTCAACAAGAATATGCTGATGCGGTTCGGCGTCTGACTGTGCCTGAAGGATCAGTGATTTACAACGGGGACTTGACCTTGGATGGCACGGAGCTGAAGGGAATCACGTATTCGGAGAAGTCACCCCGCAACTGGTATATCATTGACGGCGATCTGAGGATCAATAATTACGGCAGCGCTACACCCATTCAGGTACGTGCCAATATTCTAGTGACAGGCAAAGTAGAGATCAGAGGGAAGGTGGAGTTTGATTCTACCCTCTTTGTGTATAAGAAGCCGCAAGTCATCAACGGGCAAGAAGAATATACGACCACCGTGGAGGATGCGTCGATTAAGGGCCTGAACGGCAAGGAGCTGGTGCTTATCTCGCAAGGCCCGATTCTGATCAACCGGCTGGCCGCTTTCACGAATGATGAACCGGCACCGCTCGATGCTTTTTTCTATACGGATTCCGCAGCGGAGCTGTATGGTGTAGGGTCGATCTTCTCACTGAGCGGGGGCTTCTTCGCCAAGGGCGATCTGACCATAAATGCGGTGCGCGGCAGTGCAGCCGGAGGCGCAAACGATATCGACGTTACCCCCGACAACCGCCTGATCCGGTTCAAAGCATCCTATAATGATCAGATTTTCAACGATCAACAGGCAGGTCTCCCCCGTGTCAAAGCGGTCAATATCCGTGTAGAAGGATTGAAGCTGAATTGAGCAGAATCCATAGTAGTTAATCATTGGCTTCAGCAGATACATGAACACCCCCCTGCTATCTATCAGCACAAGATGCTGTAGACAGCAGGGGGGTGTTTGGGTGTGGTTACTTAATACCGGTCTTCATTGGTGACTTTGACCAGAATGGTATCTTGAATGGAAGGATCGTCCTTATAGACAACAGTCACGGAGGCGGAGCCTTTGACGAGCCCGGTAATAAGGCCGTTCTTTACTGTCACTACAGCGGGGTTGCTGCTCGTCCATTCCAGTTTGCCCTGGATATCTGCCAGTGTCATGCTCTCAGGGAACAGGGTAAGATCATGGATATTGAATAAGTTGTGTGAGTTCTCACTCCCTACTCCAATGCTAATCGAATCCGGCAGGTTAAGGCCGGTTAATCTGGCACCTACGGTAATGGTTGCCGTGGCTGTTACCGGTTGTTCCGGCACCAGTCCCGGTGTAGTAACTTTAACGGTGATAGGGTGGTCCGTTGCGGTGACTCTTAATCCTTTTAGTTGAATGCTGCTGGTGTCCGTGCCGTTAATCATTTCTGCGTAGGTTCCACCTTCGCCTTCCAGACTCCAGGTGTAGACTGCAGGATCTGCATTGGCTGGTGTAATCACCCGTACCTGCAGCGGGATTTGCTGTCCGACGTTGACCAGTGACAATCCTTCAATCCTGATTTGGCGTACCGGATTCGTGAAGGTCACCGTAAGCTCTTTGGTGGCGGCCCCGGCAGGCGAGACGTTGGTATTGACCTGTGCCACGAGCGTAGCCTGACCGGAGTGATCAGCCACCAGAATAGCATGGTTCTTCAAAGGTGAATCGGGAGATACAACCAAATCTACCCCGGCGGTATCGCTTCCCGGTTTGATCTTCCATTCATACCCCGTAATCTCATCAGCGGTACTGTACAGAGCTTCAAAGTGGGCCTCTTCCCCCACATAAGCCGTGCTGTCACCGATAATGTTAAGGTCGGGAGAAATCACCTCCACAGAAGCGCTTGCCGTGATGCCGCTGCCGTCTCTGGCCCTAATTTGAATAGTAGCGGTACCCGCCTGAAGCCCTTTCACTACTCCCTCATCGGTTACTGTAGCAACTTCGGGATTGAGGGATAACCAGAAGACCTCCTTGTTGTCTGCATCGTCAGGGAGGACCGTGACCATGGGTTTCATCCCCAGTTCAGTGTCTACATTAATCCGTGCATTCTGCAGGGTGAGCCCTGTTACCTTAACAATCGCTTTGAAGCTTGCCGGATTAAAGTAGATCGTTTTCTGCGGATAGACAGGTTCCGGGTCCTTAACTACCTCTGGCAGAGTCCCGGTAAATGCCCCGAGTCGCAGATAACCTCCGTTATTGGTACGTAGCTCTTTGGCGATAAGGGTTCCGGTAAGCTGACCATTATCGAACTGCACACTTGCTACAGGAGCAAGCACGCTTGCTTGGACTCCAACACCGTTGATGGTTACGGATGTGGCTTCCGGAAAATTGAGAATAATATGACTGCTCTGTATATTCGTTAAATCAAACCCGCCCGAAATCGAGACGGATTCACCATGTACATTGATGATAACGGTCGAGCTTTGGGGAGCTTTGATTTTTATATTATTCAGTACATTCGTTTTGACCTCAAAAACATTCCGATTGTTATCTGTACCCGTGAAATTAAGATAGCTGTCCACACTGCCGTTTGCCGTTAAAGAGCCAAGGGCTTGGGACTGGCGCAGCAGGAGCTTCTGGCTGTCTGCGAAGTTGATGGGAGCCCCTTGGGTTACGGTACCCGTAACGGAATTGTTCGGCGTAATGGCCGAGGTGCCCCCATAGGTGACGTTCCCGCGGATGGCAGCGCCGTTTCCTCCGTTGAAGATAAAGTTCCCTCCGACGACCAATGCATTATTGCGGGTGCCCCCTTGTCCTTTCAGGCTATAGCTGGTGAACTCTGCATTGCCGGCCGCGGCGATACGCCCCTCCGTGCTGGTGCTCCTCAAATTCACATTTCCTAAGATGAACGCGTTATATTCATTGCTGAGTGTATTTATATTATCAAATACCTCGGAAGTATTTCCCCCCGTCTTCACGGAATGTACCTCATAGTACGTCAATTTTGAACTCCATTCAGCCAGATTATAAGAGCGCTTCTCACTTGGGATAGCGGTCAGATTGAACGTGACAGGCTGACTGGACTCGGGCTCAAAAGTTGTTCCATCCCTGGATAATCCATACCTGATATCAGCTAAGCTCCCCGTTAGCGTGTATCCCTCCGCAAGGCTGCCGCTCTTGGTGATTCCTGCCGGCAGAGGCTCCGTAAACTCCAGCATGGCTGGGAATTTCTCGGAATACCCGATATTTGAAATGACCAACTGGCTGCTGGCCTCGGCATTTGGCACAGTATAGGCCGGGATAGGGTTAGGAGTGATTGTATAGGCAAGGGTCACAGCTTTTCCCCGTTCCACCGTATCCGGCGAAACGGTCCGGCTGAGGGATAGTTTGGACTCCACGTATTCTACCGCCACATTCACTGTTTTGGTCGCCAGAGCTCCCTGGCTGTCCCTTGCCGTAATCTCAATTTGCAGAGCACCACCGGCGGGCAGCGGATTGTTGAAGGTCTGTGTTACCGTCTCCCCGGACTGCACAGTCTTATCGGCCATCGCATAATCAGTCAAGTATTCATTACCTGACTTGAACTTGATGCCGGTGATCAGATTCTTATCTTTGAGATCCCAGTCATTGACGGTATAGCTGACAACGAGCTTGTTCTGGTAGGACGGTTTGGTGCTGTGATCCTGCGGCATGGCCACTGTAATTTCGGGAGCGTGATTGGCTCCGGTGAAGGCACGGTACATTGTATTTACGAACAGCATCTGCTCCCATTGGGGAAAGTTCTTGTTGGTATGGCCCGTACCGGAAAAGGTGATGTTACCTACAGAATACGTATAGAAATGGTTGTAGCTGTCATCGGTATCCCGGTTCGATCCTGAAATGTTGTACCAGGGAATGACATCGGCCCGTTCCAGATTCAGCGGGAAAAACTGGTCATGAGTCGTAGCCACCGTGTATCGTCCCGTGCTTGAGCTTAAGGCAACCTTGCCGAGATCGAAAGGATACTGTGTCAAAAGCCCTTCGTTAACAGGCACTACCGAGGTGGAGGAATTGACCGCCTGGCCGCCCAGATAGGTCCGGGGTAAAGCTTGTCCCACCATGTCGTGGAAGTATGAGCTCCAGTAGTTGTAGTTCTTGACGCCATTGGTGGTACTCTCCACGTACGGGTCCAATACAGGCGTAGCTGGATTCGCATCAACCTCGCGGAAAATGGTATCATGCGTCAGCATCAGGCTTTGCCGGGTTTCTTCGGCAAAGGCCTTCACCGCATCGGCGGCGGCTTGGGATAGCATCGGTTTGGTTACGCGGTCGTACATATCCTGAAAGCCAAATACGATCATATCGTAGTTGCCGTTCAGACCAGAGGTCTGGTCCGTGGCGCTGATGTGCTGGGCGATGTAATTGTTGAACCCCTTCATGTCGAGCACAGTGATTTTCAGATCGTAATCGGTATTAGACAAGTAAGAGGCAGTCATGTTCTTGTTGGTCGTGCTCAGCAGGTTGCTGTCCGGCTTGTCAGCAGGCATAACCTGAAGAACTTTAATCTCCGGTTTAATCCCTCTGTACCGGATAACATCTGCGTCGAAATCCTTTAATCCGGTAAGGGTATCGCTGATTTCTATTTTCCAGTATAGCGGTCCTGAATAGGTTGACGGCAGTTTGTAGCGGATTGTGCCCGTCGAAGAGGTCATCATTTCGGTAGCGACGACATTGTTTTCGGTCATGGGCAGTGAAGAATCCACATTGATGAACAAGCGGACCCTTATGGGATGTAGCGTGAAGTCGGAAACATTGTCCAGCTTGACATCGAAGCTCAGAGTGTCCCCGGATACGTAGACATGATCAGGCTTATCGCGGTAGCTTACAATACTTGTCTTATTGGTCAGCGTGAGTCTTGGCCGTTGGGTCAGACCGGCCATATAGGGTGAGGAGGCGTCTATTATTTTATCAGTTAAGGTGTTCAGACCCGTCAGATTTGGAAGGAAAACGACATTGGATTTGGAGCCTGATGCTGTACGGTATGTATTGAAGGAGGAAAACAAATGGCCTTGTTTGGCAACGGATGATTCCTGCGCGTCGAAAGTCTCGTTTCTGAAAAACACATATAAGCCTTTGTTGATGTAATAATTGGTTATTTCCTTAGCCTTAAGGAGAGTGATGTCGTTCTCCACACTTGTGGTGTTATGGGCTTTGCTTCGAGCATCGTTGCTGCTGCTGTCTGTGCTGTTGACTTTTGCTGTGTTGAAATCGCCTTTGCCGATATAGAGAGCGTCATATTTGCCGTCCCAGTTCTCACGCAGCGAGACGAACTTCTTCATGGTCATGGTGTCGATCTGAACGTTGGGCTGATTGTGCAGAGCATCCAGCTCGCTAAGGGGGAATAGGTCAGTAGAACTCAGCTTCAGGCTTGGGCTGGTTGGATCGGTAATCTCCAGAATGCGGATTGAGTAATGATTGTCGGTAGCATTCACAGGCAATACATAACCTTGAATAAATGCGGCGATCAAAAGAATCGACAGTGCGATTCCAGGGATAAGGATCCATTTTCTCCGCCTTATGAATTCCATCTGACAATTCCCCCCGAATAATAGTTCGAAACATTTGCTATAAACTACGAATCTTGTATGAAATTAACCGGAAATGGAAATCGGAATTGTAAAAAAAACAGTTATATGCTATATATCATTCTAGGACAATTTACATGTATAGGCAATAATTATCTATGAAAAAATACCCTGAATTTTAAGTAATTGGAACTATTTTTCGGCAATTTATTCTTATTTTATGGACCGATTCCTACTGAATTACATATTTTCACCTGATATTTTAGAAGAGTAGTAGTTTAGAACTACCTTTCCATATGAAACTATGTTACCTTGCTTATCTGATTGGAAACTAAAACTAGATAATGTGGAGATGAGTGGACGTTGCCAATCATAAAAAAGAGACTTGGAGATCTGCTGGTAGAGAATGGGATCATCTCTCAGGAACAGCTGGTGGAGGCTCTCGGCGAACAGAGAAAGAGCAAACGCAAGCTCGGTGATCTGTTGATCTCACAAGGTTACATTACCGAACAACAGCTCATTGAAGTGTTGGAATTTCAGCTCGGCATTCCGCATGTCAGCTTGTTCAAATATCAGATTGATCCGGCGATTACGCAGATTATTCCGGAGAGCATGGCCAAACGATACCAGGTTCTTCCTTTTATGAAAGAGGGCGGCAAACTGATGGTTGCCATGGCTGATCCTCTGGATTACTTCGCTATTGAAGATCTGCGGATGAGTACCGGATTTCGGATAGAACCTGCTATTTCCACCCGGGATGAGCTGCAGCGGGCCATAGCCCGTCATTACGGCATGCGTGATTCGATGAGCCAGATGATGGTGGAGCTGCCGACCCAGGAAGAAATAGAAGAAACCGAAATCACGGACGAGGATTCACCGATTGTCAGGCTGGTCAACCAGATGATCCAGCAGGCTGTTGCACTGCGTGCTTCCGACATTCATGTTGATCCGGGGGAGAACCATCTTTCGATCCGTTACCGGATCGACGGATCGCTGCGGACAGAACGGGTGATTCCGAAGCAGATGCAGGGCTTTATTACAGCCAGGCTGAAGATCATGGCCAAGCTGAACATCGCAGAGCGGCGGCTGCCGCAGGACGGACGGATCAAGATGCAGTTCGACTACAAAATGGTCGATATCCGCGTATCCTCGCTGCCTACCATGCATGGGGAGAAAATCGTGCTCCGGCTGCTGGATTTAAGCTCAGGTATCAAAACGGTGGAAAATCTCGGCTTCAGCGAGCCGAATGCTGCAGCCTTCAGGGAAATGATCGCTAGGCCCTACGGCATTCTGCTGATTACCGGCCCCACCGGCAGCGGCAAAACGACGACCCTGTATTCTGCACTGAATCAGCTTAATGTGGAAAGCACCAATATTATTACCGTTGAAGATCCGGTGGAGTATCAGCTAGAAGGAGTCAATCAGGTTCATGTCAATCCTGCGGTCGGGTTGACCTTTGCGGCCGGGCTCAGGTCCATTCTGCGGCAGGATCCGAATATCGTCATGGTTGGGGAGATCCGTGACACGGAGACCGCCGAGATTGCGGTTCGAGCCTCGCTGACAGGTCACCTTGTGTTGTCGACGCTGCATACTAATGACGCCATCAGCACCATTTCCAGGCTTCGGGATATGGGGATCGAGCCGTATCTCATCGCATCCTCGCTGATCGGGGTAGTCGCCCAGCGGCTGGTCCGTAAGATCTGCAATGACTGCAAGGAAACGTATAAGCCGTCCGAACAGGAGGCAATAGTGCTCCGCAAGCATGGCCTGCCGGCAGAAAGTCTGCACCGCGGCCGGGGCTGCGGCAGCTGCAATACGACGGGCTACCGCGGACGTATCGCCATTCATGAAGTGCTTACGATTGATGACTCTATGCGGGAACTGATTACGAACATGGCCCCGGTCGAAGAATTGAAGGGGGCTGCCCGGAAGCTTGGGCTTGTGCAGTTAATGGATGACGGCTTCCTCAAGGTTGCGCAAGGCATGACTACGCTTCAAGAGGTTATGCGCGAAACGGTGTCCCACTAATTTGAACTTGAATGATTCATCGAGAGTGTTAAGGGAGGAGGAAGACCATGCCGACATCCACGAGAGACATAGTTCAACTGCTGCACACTGCATATTCTTCCAAAGCTTCTGATCTGCACATCTCCGTAGGCTCTCCGCCGGTGATACGGATCGACGGTACACTTCATCCTATTGAAGGCGAGCTTGTCACAACCGGGGAGTCAGCGGCTATGGCCGGAATACTGATGGGGGAGCGCCATGGCAAGGCCTTTGATGAGGCGGGTGAGATCGACTTCTCCTTTCCGTTGGAGAATGGGGTTAGGTACCGGGTGAATGTCTATAGGCAGCGCAGCGGCATCAGCATTGCTGCCCGGTCGATTCCGGCAGAGATTCCTTCTCTGGAACAATTGGGTATGCCTCCACTTTTGGCATCCCTGGCCACGAAACCCCAAGGCCTCATTCTGGTTACCGGCCCGACGGGCAGCGGGAAATCCTCGACGCTCGCCGCAATGATCCACTCTATTAATCAATCGGAGAGCAAACATATCGTTACCCTTGAAGATCCCATCGAGTTTCTTCACAGGCATGGCAAATGCCTGGTGGACCAGAGGGAAGTGGGCAGTGACACTGGAAGCTTCGCAAGCGGACTGCGTGCTGCGCTTCGGCAGGACCCTGATGTGATTCTTGTCGGGGAGATGCGTGATCTGGAGACGATGGCTGCGGCCATCACAGCCGCAGAAACAGGGCATCTGGTGCTTGCCACGCTGCACACAACAGATGCACCGCAGACGATTGACCGGATCATCGATGCTTTTCCGGGACAGCAGCAGGGGCAAATTCGCTCCCAGCTTGCATCCGTCATGCTCGCTGTCATCAGCCAGCGATTATTGCCAAGAGCCGGCGGCCGGGGGCGCTTGTGCGCAACGGAGATACTGGTGAATACTCCGGCTGTTGCCAATTTGATCCGCACCGACAAGACCCATCAGATCAAGAATGTCATGCAGACGAGCCGCACGCTGGGTATGCACACGCTGGAAATGAGCATACGTGACTATTTGGCACAGGGGCTTGTTCGCCCGGAAGTGGCCAAAGTATACATAAATGAGGTGAACGCCTGATGGCTCTGTTTGAATATCAGGTGAAAACAGCCGCAGGCAGGCCGATCAAAGGCAAGCTGACTGCTTCAGATAAGCCGGCCGCGATGGAGGAGCTGCGCAAGCGCGGCCTGACCGTATTTTCTCTGGTGGAGCGTAAGACCTCAATTCTGCAAATGGAGCTCTATATCGGAAAGCCGGTCAAGACGATCCATTTCATTATTTACTGCCGCCAGTTCGCCACGCTGATGCGTGCCGGGGTGTCCATCCTGGAGGGTACCCGGATTCTGGCGGAACAGACGGAGAGCAAACCGCTGCGTAAAGCGCTGCAGGATGTCGGCTCCAGCCTGATGCGGGGGATTTCATTCTCCCAGGCGGTGCAGGACCATAAAAAGATTTTCCCTCCGCTGTTCGTCAGCATGATTCGTGCAGGCGAGGAGTCCGGCAATATGGAAGGTACGCTTGAGCGGCTCGCGATGTTCTTTGAGAAGCAGCACACGACAACTGAAAAAATTAAATCCGCGCTAACCTACCCTATAACTGTCGGAGTGATGGCTATAGGGGCAGTTATATATCTCCTGTGGGCGATTGTGCCGCAGTTCGTCACCATGTTCGAGTCGATGAATGCGGAGCTGCCGGCGATCACCAAGCTTGTGCTGGCCCTCAGCAAAAGTATTCAGGGACAGTGGTATTTCTGGCTGCTTGGCGTGCTGCTGCTGGTAACTGCTTTCCAGGTGGCCAAACGGACGGAGCGGGGAGCTTATGCGATTGACTATGCCAAACTAAAGGTGCCGGTGTTCGGCAAGCTGAATCAGAAAGGCTCGATCGCCCAGTTCACCCGTACGTTCTCATCGCTCTATGCCAGCTCTGTCCCGATTCTGCAATCGCTGGCGATTGTGGAGGAGGTAGCGGGCAACAAAGTAATTGGACAATACATCCGCAGCGCGGGTGATTCCTTGCGTCAGGGCAATCCGCTCTCCGAGCCGCTGAAGAAGGCCTGGGTGTTTCCGCCGCTGGTTACACAGATGATTGCCATCGGAGAAGAGACCGGGGCACTCGACACGATGCTGTCCAAGGTGGCCGATTTCTACGAAATGGATGTAGAGAACACGGTCGACCGGCTGAAGTCACTGCTGGAGCCGCTGCTGATCGCTTTTCTGGCAGGTGTGGTAGGGGTTATTGTGGCAGCCATTATGCTGCCAATGTTCAGTCTATATAGCAATATGTGAACTTGCGCTTCGTTGTACATATGGAGAGGGGTGACGCCGGGGAGGGCGGCGCGTAGTCTCAAGAGCTTTCGCTGGTGCTCGAAGATGGGGGAATTGTTGCAACATACCACTACTAAATATCAAGGGGGAAATTAAATGTTGGCACAGGCAATAAAAAGAAGACTCAGCAAGGAAGAAAATCAAAAGGGGTTTACGCTGATTGAGCTTTTGGCGGTTATCGTTATTTTGGGGATTATTGCGGTGATTGCGATTCCTATGATTGGCGGAATTATAAATAATACTAGGGATGATGCCGATGCTGCAACAGCCCGTCAGATATATGATGCAGCACGATTATACATAACTAGTGAGAAGGATGGGATCTTTGATCCTAATCCAACCACCGCCAATGATACTGTAACGGTTTACATTAAGAACACTGCCACAGCTTCTCTTGGACTCATTGATAAGCATTACTTAGAAACCGATTTGGTACTTCCTAGTAATAAGGAAACAATTACAGGAGGATCTGTTGTCTTTATTGACGGTAAACTAAAAGACACTGGAGCAGTACTTATAGAAACAAAAACATATACAAATGCTAAACCCAAAACGTTCACCGCAAAAGAAGTTTTGAATGCCGAGAAGGAGTAAGTAAATCAATTCTCTAGTTTTTAAGGAATCGGACCCATTCCGGTTCCTTTTTCACAATCCCCGAAAGGGAACTACACTACTATGACTATAATAATCGCAAGCTATATTACGTTACTCGGGCTGGTACTCGGCTCGTTCTTTAATGTTGTGGGGCTGCGGGTACCGGTAGGTGACTCCTTGGTGCATCCGCCTTCGCGGTGTCCTAAGTGCAATACCAGGCTTGGCGCGCAGGATTTGATTCCGGTATTCAGCTATTTATTATCCGGCGGGAAATGCCGTCACTGCGGAGCGAAGGTATCTTCTGTATATCCGCTTGGAGAAGTGGCTACCGGGCTACTATTTCTGTGGATGTATCTGGAGCTGGGGCTTACGCTGAAAGGAATGGCAGGCCTGCTGCTGGCAAGCCTGTCGGTCATCATCACGGTAGCCGATCTGAAATACATGCTGATTCCCAACAAAGTGCTGCTCTTTTTTCTGCCTCTCTTTCTTGTGCTGGTGCCTTGGATGGGGGACGGGGGACTCTCGAATTATCTGCTTGGCGCTTTGTGCGGCGGTGGAATTCTTTTACTTTTGGCTCTGTTTGGCGGCATGGGAATGGGTGATGTCAAGCTGTTTGCGCTGCTGGGCTGGGTTGTCGGCTGGCAAGGTGTCATTGTAGCCTTTCTAATAGCCTGCGCACTCGGAGCTGCGGTGGGCGGATGCTTACAGCTAGTTGGCATTATCGGCAAAAAACAGCATGTGCCGTTTGGGCCTTTTCTGGTGACAGGCACCCTGCTTGCCTTTGTGTACGGTTCGGACATCATCGGCGCGTATCTCTCGTTTATCGGTTAGGAGGATCAATATCACATGCTTGTACCGGGTCATCGGGCGATCGGGATATCTATTGAGGAATCTGCGGTCCGCTATATCAGCTTAAAGCACAACAAGACATGGGAGGTCCGCAAAAAAGGGACTCTAACTCTGCCTCCAGGTATGATCGTTGAGAACCAGATCGCAGACAGCGAGGCGCTGCTGGGTGTCCTCAAACCTTGGGTAAAGCAGCAGGGGCTGCGGGGGGCCAAGGTGTCTTTGGCTATTCCTCCGGCGCAAATCATCATCCGCCAGATGGCCATTCCCAGCATCAATGAGAAGCAGCTGGATCAGCTTGTGAAGCTGGAGGTCGAGACAGGCCTTCATCTGCCTTTTGAGAATCCCGTCTATGATTATGTTACAACCGCAGTCGATGTCGACGAGGATCAGACGCATTTGCTTGTTTTTGCGGCGCCGCGGCTGCCGATTCAGCAGTATATTGATCTGCTGGAGAGCGCTGGCCTGCGGGTACGCACTATCGAAATATCGGCCACTGCCCTGGCCCGCAGTATTCATCTCGTTCACGGAGAGGCATTCACAGAAACGATGCTGATCCATCTGGAGCGGTCAATGCTGGACATATATATGTTCCGCGATGGTAACCCCGTGTTTATCCGAACGATTAATGTGGCTGATCTGCAACAGAGCAGAATAGAGACAGCCTTTATCCCGGATATGGCTGAGTATGAAGCTGAAGCGGCTGCGGCCATTGAAGAAATGGAAGAGAGTCTATCGCCGGAGCAAATGGTGGAGATTACGGCTGAAATCTCGCGGATGCTGAATTTCTATCAGTACAGTCTGCATGACGGCAGTACGCGAATTGGCAATATCGTGATTACAGGCACTTCAACAGTACGAAGACAGCTTCATGAAGAGCTGCGCCAATCTTTAAGTGAGCAGGAGATTGTTCCGGTCCATTTGGATCAACTGGAAGCGGGAGCGGCACAGGATGCTGAGCTGAACAGTTACCGGGTTGCTACTGGGGCCGCGCTCGGCAGCTCTATCCGGCATATTGATCTTTTCCCCAGAGAAGACCGCGAAGCGCAGCTTTTCCCTTATGTGGCTATGGCACTGGTGGGGATCTGGCTGCTGGGGGCCATTGGAACAGGGATCTATTTTGCCTCCAACAAGGGCCAAATCAGCGAACAGGCAGAGCAGCTTCAGGGGCTGCAAGACCGTAGTGCGATGATGCAATTGGAGCTTAGCAAGCTCAATAACAGCGGCTCCGTAAAGCTCGACCGTAAAGCAGCCATCGGTGAAATTTTGAAGTACAAGCTGAATATCGTTTCTGTGTTGAACGAGCTGGCCACAGGGCTGCCGCAGGGAAGTTCGCTCCGGACTATCAATTATATCTATCTGACATCCATTGATTTAACAGTGAACGTGCCTACAATGGAGGATGCCTCTCTCTATTTGGCGAACCTCCGGAAAATGTCTTTTAGCGTGGAGGCTTCTATACTGAAGTTAAGCGAAGGAGATTCGAAGGAGGGTTCACAAGCCTCTGCATCCCTGACCAAATCATACACAGCTGTGTATAAGGTGAACCTGGCGAAAGGGAATCCGAAGGAAGCCATTGAACAGAACAATCAAGGGGAGGCAGAGGATGATGGAACAGATCAATAAATATCGTTCGCCCATTGTGCTTGGCGTTCTTGTTCTCTTTCTGCTGCTGCTCGCGTTTTTTATCCTTGGAGTGCGTCCGACAAACCATACCATTGAGGAACAAAATTTGCAGATGTCCCAGCTTGTGCAGCAAAATGGACTTTTGCAAAATAAAATCAATGAGCTGAAGAGTTCCTCTGCGGATAATAAGGAGCAGGAATCACAGCTCGCACAGCTTCCACGCGGCGATAACAGTGAACAGCTTATTCTGGACCTGAGATCCATCGGTACGCTTACCAATACCAGGCTTAAGGATATCGGCTTTGCAGTGGGTGAGGGCAATCCGATACAGGAAATGACGGGCGCATCCGAGGCCGCCTTTCCTACCGTGAAGCAGTTGAAAATGACAGCGCTGGTGGAAGGAGATTACGCAAGTGTCCGCAACTGGATGACTGCGCTGCAGCTTCTGCCCCGCATTATAAATGTGGATTCCTTCAGCTTCCAGCAGTCATCTGGCAGTATCATATCCGCTAATATCGCCTTCACCGCCTATTACGAGGAAGCCCCCGAAGCCCCGGATACCGGGCAGCAAGTTGCGATAGGAGATCAAACTGAATAATTCACAATGTTCTTAGATGAACAGAAGCATATAGATTCTTATCTTTCCAAAAGACGGCCGGACCCTGAATGTCTGGACCGTCTTTTTACTGCAGGCAGGAGGGAGAGGCTTTCCTGCAGCAAGTCCTTCATGCACCATTCGCCCAATCACCCCCGAACCCCATCCTCTACCAGTGGCTGCTTGCGGGAATCAGGCTGGATGGACTTGCCCATGCCGCCCCGGTTGATGGCGATGATGCGTTTCTGCGCGTAGTAAGTGTCACGGGAGAGAAGCTTCCTCTCTACGGCTTTACCGTCCACGAGACGGGTGATGTGGGTTTCAACGATATAGCCGGTTTTTCCGTTCTGGAGAACCCGGGTGCCGCCGCGCGGGAGTGAAGGATCGCTCACGTATTTGTCAGTAGGCGCAAGCACCTCTATAGTCCGGGACTGGACAAGGAAGGTTACGTTCTTCGGGAACGTGCCGAACAGCTTCACGGTTAAGGTACGCCCTTGGACAGCGGCATGGATAATCAGGTATTTGCCGGTATTGTTGCGGAAGCGGAAGTTGATATTACCTTCGGAGAAGGTGGCATCCTGCCCTTTCGGCAGATAGCCCACCGGCAGGGAGTGATTGCGCCGCTCCACGATTTCGAGTCCTGAACGCAGTGCGGCGTTATACAGCGTGCTGGATACCTGGCAGATGCCCCCGCCTGTACCGGGCTGAAGCCTGCCGTTAACAATGACGGGCGCTTCGCGGAAGCCGGTATCTGCCTGGGCCTTCTGAATGGCTTTGCCGTAATCAAAGACAGCACCAGGAGGAAGCATGGTACCGTTGACCGCCTGAGCGGCAGCCTCGACATTGAAGCTGCGGCCGGGTCCGCTGGCGCCGAGGGAGGTACTGAACTGCGAAATTTTCCGCTCAATGCCCTGCTCCTTCAGTGCCCTGAGCGTGACCTCCGGCTGCTGTGTGCTAAGTGGAACTTCAAGCAGGATATGCTTGCCCGTAAGGCTGTCGGCACTACGGAATGACACTGGTGCTGCTGCTTGCAGGGTAAGCTCCAGCGCATGCCAATCCACCTCATAGGAGGTTTTTTCGGGCGTATACACCACGCGGTCATCTGCAGTGATGCGCCGTTCAGCGTTCACGGGAACGCCAAAGGTTTCTTTTTCCCAGGCCGGGCTCAGACTTTTCTGCAGCTCCGCAAGGTCCAAATGAACCCCGAGCTCCCAGCTGCGGGAAAAGCCCCAGCGGGCGCGTACCCGATCCAGCAGTCCTCCCCCGGTGAGCGTGTCCAGTCCATGGAGAAAATCCTCTGCCTCGTACGTTATACCAGCCTGCTGAAGCGTAACCGGCAGTTCGGTATTGGGCTCTGCTTTCAGCACGAGGGGGAGCGCCTCCAGCGCTTTCAGCCTGGCAGCAAGTCCGGTTCGCACCTCGCCAATCTCCATGCCTCCGACATCCCAGCCTGCCAAAATGGTCTTTTGGGGCAGTGTATGCGGATTACCATATAAATGAAGTCCTCCTGCTACAAGGGAGCCCGCCAGGAGCAGGCCAATTACCGCAATGAGGGCGGCGTGGATCGTTTTCATGAATGTTCTCCTTCTGCTGGGCGGATTTGCGCTAACGAAGGCGCAGGCCAGGGACAACAGGCTTAATGAATGGCTTGTATAGCCGATATATATGAATAGATAGAACCGGCGAAGGGACCTGTTTTATATTACAAAGAGATATATTTTTTCAGATGGGTATGGACTCTTTTTATGTATATGTGCGATATCCGAAAAACTTTCGGGTACTCAAGCAGTTACGGATTTGTTACAATAGATACGCCTGCGGTATTCATGCAGTTTATGGAAGCTTCTGCGGTTTGCAGCGGAATATGTCAGAATCGGGAAGTGATGAAGTGATCGAAATGCAGGATGTGTGGAAGACCTATCCGAACGGAACCCATGCGCTTCAAGGCGTATCCGTCAAGATCGACCGCAATGAGTTCGTATACGTCGTCGGGCCATCCGGGGCCGGTAAATCAACGTTTATGAAATTAATTTATAGAGAAGAAACGCCGACCAAAGGACAGATCTCGGTAGGCGGGTTCAATATAGGCAAGCTGAAGCCGCGCAAAATCCCTTATGTCCGCCGGAATATCGGGGTAGTCTTCCAGGATTTCCGTTTGCTGCCGAAGCTGACGGCCTATGAGAATGTTGCGTTTGCGATGGAGGTTATTGAAGCTCCGAAGAAGGTGATCCGCAAACGTGTCCCTGAAGTGCTCGAATTAGTCGGCCTGCGCAGCAAAGCGAACCGTGAGCCCTCGCAGCTGTCAGGCGGGGAACAGCAGCGGATTGCCATTGCCCGGGCGATTGTCAATAACCCTGCCGTCATTATTGCGGACGAGCCTACCGGCAACCTGGACCCCGAGACATCGTGGGGAATCATGCAGCTGCTGGACGAGATTAATTTTCGCGGGACAACCATTGTTATGGCGACACACAACAGAGATATCGTCAACAAAATGCGTAAGCGTGTACTGGCCATCGAGAACGGAACTATCGTTAGAGACCAAGTGAGAGGGGAATATGGTTATGAGTTTTAAAACCTTCTTGCGGCATGTGCGGGAAGGCTTCAAAAACGTATTCCGCAACGGCTGGATGTCGGTGGCTTCCATCACGTCCATTGTCGTCTCCCTATTCGTGCTTGGTGTCTTCATATTGCTGGTGCTTAATGTCAATGCTGTCGCCAACAAGGCGGACAGCCAGGTGCAGATCAACGTGCATCTCTCCCTGAATACCGACCAAAAAATGCGTGAAACGCTGGAAAATGAAATCGGCAGCATGCCGGAGGTCAGCAAGGTGGAGTTCGTCTCCAAGGAGCAGGGGCTGAAGGAATTCCGTGAGGATATGGGACCGGATGCCGCCGAGCTATTGGAAGGCTTTGATGAAGACAACAATCCGCTGCCGGATAAACTGCTCGTGGAGGTCATCCAGCCGACGACGGTTCCATTTGTGGCGGAGAAGATAGAAGCACTCAACAAAACTCATAAAGAACAGCCGATTTATAAGGTGAATTATGGTAAAGGCTCGGTAGAAACGCTTTTCAAAGTGACGAAGGCGGTGCGCAACATCGGGTTTATTTTTGTAGCAGGACTGGCGCTCATGTCGATGTTCCTGATCTCCAACACGATCCGGGTTACGATTCTCGCCCGCCGCAAGGAGATTGGGATTATGAAGCTGGTGGGTGCGACGAATTATTTTATCCGCTGGCCGTTCTTTATTGAAGGAGCACTGATTGGACTGATCGGTTCACTGGTCACCTCAGGAGCGCTTTATGTAGGCTACAGCAGTCTCGTGGCCTCCGTGGAGGGAGATCCAATGCTGGGGCTGCAGCTGATCCGGTTTGAAGATATTTGGGTTCTGCTCTGCGGGCTGCTCGTTGGCCTGGGCGTGCTGATCGGGGTGTGGGGAAGTACCGTATCGATCCGCAAGTTCCTGAAAGTATAGTGTCTGGCCCAACATATAGGTGAAAGCTGACTATCATACAAGACAAAGGACGGGGAGTGCGAGTTGAAGAAGATTGCCGCCGGATTGACTGCAGTGTTGCTGGCTGTCACACTATTCCAATCCTCTGACGGATATGCCAAAAAGACCACGGTCGCAGAAATCGACAAGCAGCTGAAGCAGCTGCAGCAAGAGGTGCAGGATGCCAAGGCCGCGCAGGATAAGGCGGCTTCACGCAACCAGGAAGCCAAGCATTATTTGAATAAGACGAATCTTAATCTCCAGTATGTGTTGGATCAAATTGCTCAGGTTAAAGGTGAGATGACGGATATTTCCGGCAAAATCACCAGCACGGAGAAATCGCTCACGGTGACAGCAAACGAACTGGACGAGGCGGAAGCACGTGTGGCATCTCGTGAGAAGCTGCTCGAATCACGGGTTCGTCTGATGTATACCGACGGTGCGGTCTCTTATTTGGATGTGCTGCTCTCTTCGACAAGCTTTTCCGATTTCGTGGACCGGGCGGATTCGCTCAAAATGATTGTGGATCAGGATCAGGATCTCCTGGTGCAGCACAAGCTGGACAAGCAGACGGTCATTGCCAAGAAACAGGAGCTCGAAGGGCAATACGCCCAGGCCAAGCAGCTGTACACGGATCTGGAGTCCCAGCGCAGTGTGTTGAAGGAGAAGGAGGCGGAGAAGCAGGAGCTTATCGCCTACTATGACAAGGAAATCCAGGAGTCAGACGGTCTTACGGAAGAGCAGGATGCGAAGCTGGTGCAGCTGGCCAGCGAGCGTTCACTGCTTGAGAGTAAGAAGGACCAGATCAAAGCCGAAGAAGCTGCACGCAAAGCAGCCGCTGCCAAAGCCGAAGCTGCTCGCAGAGCCGCAGCTGCAGCAGCCGCTGCCAAAGCCCGGGCTGCCAGCAGTAATTCAGGCTCAGGCTCAGGTTCAGATAGCAGCGGGGAGTCCTCCGAATATGCCGGTGGAGGCGGGCCGTTCCTGCTCCCTGTGGGATCTGCGCGGATTTCTTCACCATATGGGGTCCGCACACATCCGGTGACGGGTGAAGTAGGCAAAATGCATACTGGTACGGATTTTGCGGTTCCGCAAGGGACGGACATTCATGCTGCCGACTCCGGTACGGTCATTGTGGCTGAATGGTGGAGCGGCTATGGATATACCGTAGTGATCGACCATGGCGGCGGGGTATGGACACTTTACGGCCATATCCGCGAGGGTGGCATCAAGGTTAGTGTAGGCGACCGGGTGTCGCGCGGCCAGACTATCGCTGAGTCAGGCGCAACCGGCCGTGTCACCGGCCCGCATCTGCACTTTGAAGTGCGGATCGACGGCAAACCGGTGGATCCAATGCCTTACCTGTGATTTTAAGGACTAATAAATATTAATTAACTTTGCGGCATATACTGGAAGAGATACCGTTCTTTGCAGAACGGCTGTGTCTTGGGCTTCATAAGATGGACAAGAAGGGACGGTGGGAACATCATGTTGAAGAAAAGCACAGCGGCGTTTATGATCGTCGCCGCCCTGCTGTGCGGCAGCCTGCTGACCTTGGGCGTCACCGGCTATGCGGATATCTTCGGACAAGCCGCGGGTGAAAGTGCGGCAGCAGCAGTCGTGCCGTCTGGCGGCCTGCAGGAGAAAGAGTCGCAGAAGCTCGGAACCGCGATGAGCCTCATAGAGGGCTATTATTACCAGGACGTAGACCGGACGAAGCTGATCGACGGTGCCGTCAACGGAATGATGGAGGCACTGGGCGACCCGTATTCGAATTATATGGGCAAAGAAACGGCTGAGAAGTTCGAGGAGAGCATTGAAGGCTCGTTCTCTGGTATCGGAGCGGAGGTCTCCTCGGATAACGGTAAGGTCGTCATCGTATCCCCGATTAAGGGTTCTCCCGCCGAGAAAGCCGGACTCCAGGCCAAAGACGTGATTCTGTCGGTCAATGGGGAAACGCTCGAAGGCAAGGAGCTGAATGCTGCGGTAGCCAAAATCCGCGGGCCCAAGGGGAGCAAGGCTACCTTAAAGATTCAGCGTACCGGATCTGCGGAGCCGCTTGAATTCGTCCTTACCCGCGACGATGTGAAGCTGGAAACGGTATACGCCAAGCTAGGCAAAGATGGCGTAGGTATCATCGAGGTGACTCAGTTCTCCATGAATACGGCTGAACGTTTTGAGGAAGAGCTTGGCAAGCTGGAGAAACAGGGCATGAAGGGACTCGTTATTGATGTCCGTAATGATCCGGGCGGTGTACTCCCGGTGGTGATTGAGATGGCGGAGCAATTCGTTCCCAAGGGCAAAGCGATTGTTCAAGTGGAGCAGAAAGGCAAGTCCACTGAAGTTAGCAAGTCTGCGGGCTCAAGCAAAGATTATCCGGTTGTCGTGCTGATGAACAAGGGCAGCGCAAGTGCCTCGGAGATTCTGGCCGGAGCTCTGCAGCAATCTGCAGGAGCCAAGCTGATCGGAGAAAACTCCTTTGGCAAAGGCACAGTCCAGACCAGCTTCGACAAGCAGCTTGGTGACGGCAGCCTGCTGAAGATTACCATTGCCAAATGGCTGACGCCAAACGGCACATGGATTCACGGCAAGGGCATCAAGCCGGATATTGCGGTGGCTCAGCCGGATTACTTCTCGGTAGCGCCGATTAATAAAAGCTTAACCCTGCAATACAATATGAACAGCGCGGATGTTAAGAACGCGCAAACGATGCTGGACGGTCTGGGCTACAAGCCAGGACGGAAGGACGGATATTTCGATGCCGCAACGAAGGATGCGGTGAAGAAATTCCAGAGTGCATCCAAGCTGAAGGTGACCGGCAGCATTGATGCCAAGACCGCCGAAGCACTGGAGCTCGCGCTAATCAAAGTGATTCAAGACCCGGTGAATGACAATCAGCTGAACAAGGGAATTGCCGAGGTTCAGAAGGAAATTCAGGCTTCGTCGTCGAAAAAGTAAGAAGGCTGATTCCAGCCTTCTTTTTTTAAAACCTTATTAGGCTGAGCGCTAAACGCTGCAGATCATCACCACCCGGACGTAAAGGAGTGTGACGAACGGTTTGAATGAAATGCCGGAACTGCTTACAAGCTGGGGCACAGCAGTGATACATCTGCTGATACAGCCCTATTACTATATTGCGATCCTTTTTATTGCTGTTTATTACCGCAGACAGATAGCGCTTGAACGGAAGTTGATCCATGTGAAGCTGCATAGCTGGGGGCAGGAAACCTGGCGCACGGTATGGAGTGGCCTGGTCATGGGTCTTGTCGTTTCTCTTGCAGCTGTGGCCCTGGGGATTTCGCTCACGGGTACAGCAGTGGCCTGTATTTGGGTCGTCAGTCTGGTGCTTATGCTCTTTCGTGTCCGTTATTTGTGTTTTGCCTATTCCATAGGCTTGCTTGGAATCATTCAATTTATTCTGTCGTTCTTTCCAGGTATCCTGCAGAGCGGACCGGCAGGTACCATCGCCACCGCGTTGCGTGAGATGGATATCCCCGCACTGCTGGTGCTGGCCGCACTGCTGCATCTGGCCGAAGCGCTGCTGGCGCGGTGGCAAGGCGCAAGGCTGGCCACGCCGCTCTTTCTCAAAGGCAAGCGCGGCAAGGTGGTTGGCGGCTATCAGCTGCAGGCCTTCTGGCCGCTGCCGCTATTCCTGCTGATGCCTTCGGGCGCAGGAATCGGGGATCTGCCCTGGCACCCGCTGCTGGGCGGCGGGCTGGGCCTGGTGTCCCTGCCGGTCATCATCGGCTTCAGCGAGATGACCCAGGGCATGCTGCCCGGGCGTAAAAGCGCCCGCACAGCAGGACGTCTGCTGTTGTACAGCATCGTCCTGCTAGCCTTAAGCGGGCTTGCCGCCTGGTGGAGCCCGCTGACCGTGCTCGCGGCGCTCGCGGCGGTCCTGCTGCACGAAGCTCTGGGCTGGTACAGCGCTCTGGAGGAGCGCAGTCTAAGCCCCATCTTCGTGCACCCCGCAGCCGGCCGCAAGGTGCTGGCCGTGCTGCCGGACAGCCCGGCGCAGGAGCTGGGCATCCTGCCGGGCGAGATCCTGCTGAAGGTCAACGGGGTCCTGTTGACCGATGCTGCGCAGCTGCATGAGGCGCTGCGCATGAATCCCGCGTTCTGCAAGCTGGAGGTGCAGAACCGCGAAGGCGAGAGCAAATACCTCCAGCGCGCAATCTATGATGGCGATCATCATCAGCTTGGCATCATACTGGTGCCGGAGCCAGACGGTTCGGTCACCGCAGAGGCTAAGCCTTCTAGCATCTTCAGTATCATCGGGATGAAGACTGGAGAGAGCCGGAGCCGGCTGATGGACAAGCGGCTATAGACAGGAGCGTCTGCATGGGAAGCTTGCACAATTATTAGTGCTGAAGCAGCAGTGTCTGTATTAGGACGGTGAAGCTGCTTCCACTTGCTGCCTCCCGGTACGGAATGTCCTGAAACACTAAATGCCCTTTCGAATTCCCACTTGGGAATCGAAAGGGCATTTATGTTTGCTGCTGATGTTCTCGGCCATATTAAGCTTGACGTATCCCTTGATGTGGGCAGTAATGTACATGGTGGAAGAAGTCGGGGGCTTCCCGCCCCCTTCAACTAGCCCTTAACGAATGATTAATTGGTCAGCCATTCTTTGCCGTTATCTATGCGGTAGGTGTGATCTTTGCTTGCTTCTTCAATATCGGCAAATGCCCAGTGGCTGGCGGGAACATCCGCCCAATCAGGAGATGACACACCGTTAAGCGGCCCTCTGTCAAACAGACGGTTCATTACGGTGACCGCCTCCGCACGTGTCAATGCTTTGCCTGGTGCAAAAGCTCCATTTGCATACGGCTGCATGATACCTGCTGCACGATCTGCATCAATAGCTCCGGCAGCCCAGTGAGTGCCTACATCAGGGATGGAGGAGACCGCAGTGCCATCTTCGGTGAAGGTCAGCTGTTTGAAACGTGCGCTTAGCAGCGCCATCTCGGCACGGGTTACTGCTTGATCCGGATGGAATTGACCATCAGGGAAGCCCTTCATAATTCCTGCGGCAACTACTTGTGCGATGTAACCGGCAGCCCAGTGGCTGTTGCTGACATCTGCAAAGCTGCTTGCAGTGGCGTGAGCTGAAGCGTCCTGATTCAGATTGCGGGCAATCAAGGCTGCAAGCTCTGCTCTCGTAATGGCACGGTCCGGTTTGAATGTACCATCGGTATACCCCGTGATATACGCATTGTGAGAGCTGGTGCCCTTATTCCATACCTGGGACAGGTTGGTATTTGGCCACTGAAGTACAGTATATTTACCGCCGACATTGCCCTTAACTTCCAGGCCGTAATTTCCGCCGCCAAGATCAACAAGGCTTCCACGGACGAGGCTGATAGTTCCTTTGGCATCGACTGCATATACAGCGAGGGAATTGAGGAATGCCTCACGTTCCTGCGCGTTGGCCGGTACTGCTACTCCTTGGAGTGGAATAATGACTTTGATGGTTTGTCCTGTTATGGCTGCACTGCCGCTTACTTGCAGGGCAGGAGTGAGTCGTACAGGCTGTACCTGATTGGAAACTGCTGATACGATTTTGTTCTGAAGCAGCTCTTGGGTTTGGTCATTGCTGTATTTTACAGTACTAATTACTAGCTTGGCAGTGTCTTCAATACCTTGAAGAGCGGCTGCAGGTATGCTAACGATCCCTTGACTGGTGATAATCTCCAGTGTGAGCTTGGAAGCAGCCAATTGTTTAGCCGCGCCGCTGTCCAGTTGCAGAGAGGTCTGGGTAACCTCATGCTTAACATCCGGAATCGTGATCTGAATCGTGTCACGTTTGCCATCCTTGGCTTTGGCGATCGCCTCTTCTGCCTTTGCCGCCGACATGACTAGCTCATCATTCTTCGTTCCATCGGTGTTCATATTTCGCTTAATGCTGATGTCTGCAGAAGATGTAGAGTCTGAGCCTACAATTGCTTTAACAGTCTCTTCGGTTGTGGTGGCTGGGCCTGATGTATCGGCTTTAGCCAATTGCACAATGGTAAAGGTACTGAATTTACTTACCCGGAATGAAATTCCGGTAGCCTTTTTGTTGTTATCCAGCACCAGGGTTCCTTGCTGCATTACCTTTTCACCGTCGCTGTGGATTACATAAACGCGGAGGGAGTCTAGGTTGGACGTATCCGGTGTGATGCCATTTTTAGTGAATGGAACGTATACCTCGGTATCATAGCCGCTGTAGTTCGTTTCAATTTCAAGTGATCTTCCCAAAATATTGACCGTCTGAGAATTATACTGAACAGGAATTTCTCCATTAATTTGGGTTTGCAAGGCTGTACTTCTCAGTGGAACAAGGTGGAAGAATAAATCCAGGTTATTGTTCTGCATCGACTGTAAAGTTGCGGCCTCAAGCGTGACGGTGGCATATTCGCTTTGAAGATTTAACTGGTATGAGCTTCCTGCCAGGGCATTCAGGGAAGCGGCAGGAACTTCGACAGCTAGTTCATCGGGTACGTCGCCGGCTACCTCGTCGATAACAACCGTTGCTGAGCTTCCATTCTTACCGTTTGCGACGATTTCTTCTGCTTTGGATGGCGAGAATACAACTTTATCAATAGTGGAGGACTCACCTGTAGAACTCAACACATTGATACGTGAAATCGGGATGTTCGCAGAAGCATTGGCTGGGTCTTTTACAATAACATTACGGGTATAGCCTGTGTCTACGGTTCTTGTGGAGCCTTTCGATTTAACAATGACCAGGAAGGTACGTGTTTTTTCGATCTTTCCCTTGCGTACCGTAGCTGTCAGAATAACACTTTCATCTTCGGTTTGTGGATTAACTTTACCAGTAATTAAATTATTAGCTGATGTGGACAATGCAATGACTTCCGGCTTGCTTGATTTCCATTCAACGTCTGTACCGAAATTACCGGTTGAAACAACATACACAGGGCTAGTAACACTTTCCCAGGTGTCTCCCTCTGTGAACCGTACCTTAAGTAGCTTGGCGGCCGCATTGACTGACTGTTCATCCGAGGAAGCTACAGCTACTGTCGTAGCAGGGCTTTCGGACTTCTGCGACTCGGTCAAGGTAACCTTAACCGATTTGAGACCTTCCAGATCAAGTCCGTCAATTGTTACTGGACCTGCAGCATTTCCGGTATTCGTTTTACTTCCAATAACGACACCTTTATCATTATAGAGCTTAACGGTGGCGCCAGCCGGAACTTCGGTTACTATAAGGGTTCCTTCTGTTTCTTCTACAATAATGTTTGCGGTGCCTGGTTGAACAGACTGTGCATCTTTGACGGTCACTTCAACCTTGGCACTCTCCGACTTGTTAGCTTCTGTGAAGCTAACTTTGATGATCTGTCCGTCCGTTAGTCCCCCGTCTTGGGCAGGAAGGATCAGGTCAGCAGGACCTTCACCGGTGTTAGTGACGGTACCAATAAGGGTAACTCCATCCTCTTGATACACAGAGACTGTCACACCAGGCCGCACATTTGTCACTGTAACAGTATCGGTTGTGGCATTGGCTGTAATTGCAGCCACACTTGGCGCCTCTGAAGGGTCAGTGGCAGCAGGGATCTCAATCTGCGGACTACCAGACTTGTTCTCTTCACTTAAACTGACTTTCACGATTTGCCCTTCAAGTAGACCTTCATCTTGAATTGTAACTGTCAGATCAGCGGGTGCAGTTCCTGTGTTGATCGCTGTTCCAAGCAGCGTTACTCCGTCAACGGCATACACGTTGACGGTAACACCAGCTGGAACGTTCTTCACAGTTACAGTATCTGTTGTTGCGTTCGCTGTAATGTCGGAAGCTTGTGGTGCAGCACTAACTTCCTTGGCTGCAGTGACTACAGTCAGCGGGCTCTCGGCTTTGTCAGTCTCGATGAGACTGACCTTGAGGGCTTGATTATCATCAAGGCCAGCGGCGATTGCTACGTTAACATCGCCCGCAGCGGTTCCATTGTTGGTGGCTGTGCCAATGACAGTGACGCCATCAGCGGCATACACCTTAACGGTAGCGCCAGCCGGAACGTTCTTCACGGTTACGCTATCGGTTGTTGCGTTCGCTGTAATGTCGGAAGTTTGTGGTGCAGCACTAACTTCCTTGGCTGCAGTGACTGCGGTCAGCAGGCTTCCGGCTTTGTCAGTCTCGATGAGACTAACCTTGATGGCTTGATTATCGTCAAGGCCAGCGGCGATTGCTACGTTAACATCGCCCGCAGCGGTTCCATTGTTGGTGGCTGTGCCAATGACAGTGATGCCATCAGCGGCATATACCTTAACGGCAGCGCCAGCCGGAACGTTCTTCACAGTTACGCTATCGGTGGTTGCGTTCGCTGTAATGTCGGAAGCTTGTGGTGCAGCACTAACTTCCTTGGCTGCAGTGACTGCGGTCAGCAGGCTCTCGGCTTTGTCAGTCTCGATGAGACTGACCTTGAGGGCTTGATTATCATCAAGGCCAGCGGCGATTGCAACGTTAACATCGCCCGCAGCGGTTCCATTGTTGGTGGCTGTGCCAATGACAGTGATGCCATCAGCGGCATACACCTTAACGGTAGCGCCAGCCGGAACGTTCTTCACGGTTACGCTATCGGTTGTTGCGTTCGCTGTAATGTCGGAATCTTTCGGGGAATCCGAAGTCTGAACAAGGGTACTGGCTGTTCCGTTCAGCTTGATTACCCGGTCAGGCTCATCGGGTATTTGAATAACGACTTCACCCGTGGAATCGCCAAGAGTTTTCGGTACAAAGCGGATTGTGATTTCTCCGCTCTCCCCTGGCTGCAGTACCTCGGTCGTCGTGTTCTCCACAATTTCAAAATCACCGGTAATCTTCACATCATCAATAGCCAAAGGCGTGTCCGATGTGTTGGTAACGGTGATGACAGCCTCTTTGGTTCCGCCATCTGGAAAGAAGACGCTGGTATTGGAGATATAGAGCTTATATCCAGTCAGCAGCTTTTTGTATACTTTCAAATAGATTTTTCCGGTGTTCTCATACAAGAACATCACATCGCCATTGGTAGAGTTGATTGCCGCGTTAGCGACAGATGTATTCGCAACCTCAACGGCAGCAGCAAAGTTAATACCTAGATTCTGGCTCACTTCAAAATAAACCTTGCCTGCATCGCTGAAGCCGGTGGCCACATTTCCATACCGGTCAGCACTCAAGGAGCGTGCAGTGCTGCTTGTGTTGTTGCTGACTTGAAGGTTGCTGACCGTATTGTTGGTCAGATTCATACGGGTCAATACAGTGCCTTGACCGGCGACAAACAAGTATTTGCCCATTTGTCCCGACGATAAGGAGCCTACTGAATAGAACACACTCGCCCCAGGAACAACACCTGTTCCGAAGCTTACCCCATGATTGGTGCTGATGTAGTACTTCAAGGAAGGATTGTCCTTTTGCACGATAACATTTCCGGTTTCAGGATCAATATGGATATCGGTAAATGCATAGGACTCGTTAAACTGATACATATTGAAGGAATCGCCTTGATCGCTACTGTAATAGAATAGACTCCCGGCTCTATCTGTCACATAGACATAATTTCCGTCCACAGCCAAGTGAATAGCTGCAGCCCCTGCCGACACAGCCCCGATCTCAATAGGGGCAGAAAAGGTTTGACCGCTGTCTGTGCTCTTGGAGAGATAGGATTTGCCGCTCTTTACCCATCCTACATAAACGGTACCAGCTGCAGAGACTGCAACCTCCGGCTCGAAGCTTGCATTCGTTACGAGCACACTCGGGAGGAAGGTTTGACCTCCTGTGATACTTTTGGCTACACGGATTTCGTTGTTGCCGTTATAGACGGCATAGATGGAACCATCCGGTGCCACAGCAAGGTTTCTGGAGGTGTTGCCCGGCGCGATGGTCCAGCCTGTATTCTGATCGCTTACAAGAACCTCCCCATAAGCACTTGTGTCTGCAGAAGCATGTACACGTCCCAGCGGGGCTAGCAAACCAGCCAGCATACTTAGGACAACAACAAGGGACATTGTTCTAAATGATATCATTTTGTTCATTCCGACAATCCTTTCTACCTAAGATGTTTGGGTCTATAGTAGCAGGTTGCACTGAACAAACACTGAACAAATTGTTGGACGATGTCGAACTATTGAATTATTTTAGGGCTTTATGGGCTCACGGGAATGAATTCTTAAGTTCATTCTACATAGCCACCATTCTTTAAATAAAAAATGGCGATTTGGGTCCGGTCACGGAGGCCCAGCTTGCTTAGAATATCGGTGATGTAATTTTTGACCGTACCTTCACTTAAAAAAAGCTCTGAGGCGATCTCCTTGTTGGTATGGCCTTCTGCGATCGAGGATACCACAGCCAGCTCGGCCTTGGTCAGTCCGTACGATGCCAGTGTCCGGGCCGGAGCCTCTTTCGGACGTGCAGCCGGCTGCAGAAAACCCGCCAGCTTGCGGGCGATGTCGGGATGGATGAGCAGGTTGCCTTCATGCACAGTTTTGATACCCTGGATGATCCGGTCCGGCGGAATATTCTTCAGTAAATACCCGCTCGCACCGTTACGCAGCGCTTCTATTATGTATTCGTCATCGTCAAAGGTCGTCAGCATCAGCACGGAAACCGCCGGGAAGGCTGCTTTGATCAATTTTGTACCTTCGACACCGTCGCAGTGGGGCATCCGGATATCCATCAGTACCACATCGGCATGAGGCAGCTGCTTCAGCAAAGCGAGGGCTTCATGTCCATCGCCGGCAGCGCCTGCTACCTCAATGTCCGGGTCCAGCGCAACGAGCACCTTGAGACTTTCGCGGATAAATGAATCGTCGTCAACAATAACTACTTTGATCATAAGAGGCCTGTCTCCTTTAGGCAGAATGGTCTGTGAAAAGTTTACTGGGGAAGCTTTTCGGGCGGCCTGTGCATTGGAACTCTGGTAATTACAGCAAATTCCGGTTCGAGCTGAAACTCCAGCGTTCCGCGCACCAGACGGGTCCGCTCCATCATTCCCTGCAGGCCCATGCCACCCGTGCCTCTGAGTTTCGCAAGAGGGTTGTCTTGCGGGCGCTCTCCGTTATTGCCCACCACCATTACCACTTCGTGTCCGCTGTACGATACTTTGATCCATACTGCAGTAGCTTGGCCATGGCGAAGAGCGTTGGTAAGAGCTTCCTGGGCATTTTTGTAGAGTGTAACCTGAACGCTGGGATACAGCGGATAAGGCATGCCCTGCACCTGGTAGGAGGTTTCAATGGCCGTGTGACGGCCAAGCTCCTCCAGCAGCCGGTCCAGTGCGTAAGCCCCTTCAAGCTGAGAACCATAGTTAATCCGACGGACAGCGGCGCGCATATCGTCCATACTTCCCGAGAGCTGGTCACGAATCTGATTCATCATTTCCATCCCCGTCTCCGCAGAATGCGGCAGGGTGTGGATGGCCGCCTCGGTCATCATTTTGACCCGGATCAGGCGGTGGCCGATGTCGTCATGCAGTTGACGTGCGATCCGTACCCGTTCCTCCGCTTGCGCGGCCACTTCGATCTGGGAGTTGAACTGCAGCAGCCGGCTGCGGGCTTCTTCCAGCTGGAAATGTTTTTTTCGCAGCTCATCATAGAGGAATAGGGTCTCGTCGCGCCCCCTTCCCGATCTCAGCAATAACCTGTTCAAGGTGGCAGATAGCAGAAAGGTGAGGTTCGTATAGACCAACACCCGTGGATCGGATCCGCTAAGTGCTGTATTAAGTGCCACCAGATGAAGAGCGAAGAAGACAAGCACTACCGGCCTGCGCTCCAGTCGGGAGTAATAGAGCAGTGCCGAAATAGCCGGAAAAATCATCAGCGCCCCGTAATGCTGGCACAGCCAGGCCGTATAGAGTAATTCAACACCGGCGGCTAGCGCGGTAAGGAGACCCGGGAGCCGCTTGCCCAGAGTCACGATCAGCAGGAGCAGCAGAAAATGAAGGGTGAACAGCTCATAGTCGGCATAGTCATACAGATAGATGGCAATCAGTGCAGGGATGATAATAAGCGCATAACGCAGAACGTTCAATTCTCTGTTCAAAGGGAGGTCATCCTTTATAGGGTTGGTCTATTTATCTTAACATAAGAATCCGCTGGTTCAGGAGATGACTTTAGTCACCTCCAAAGAATGACCTTTCGTACCTTCGGCCGCGGTTTTCTTACGCTACAATGAAGACATAGAAGCAATAAGGAACAGGAGAGATGAAGAATGGCATTTGCGGTACTAACCGATGTGGTGAAACGGTACGATCAGAAGTTAACGGTGGATCACGTGAATTTCAGCATTCAGGAGGGGGAAATCTTCGGCCTCCTCGGCCCGAACGGAGCAGGGAAAAGCACCACGATCAGCATGATCTGCGGGTTGCTCAAGGTGGATGGCGGCGATATCGTGATTGACGGACTGTCCGTAATGAACCAGCCACTAGAGGTCAAAAAGCGAATCGGCCTCGTCCCCCAGGATCTCGCTTTATATGAAAATATGACAGCGGCGGAAAATGTGAGCTTTTTCGGCAAGCTGTACGGTCTTCGCGGCAAGCTGCTGAAGGAACGGGTCGAGGAGGCGCTGGCCTTCACCGGACTCAGCGACCGGGCTAAGGATAAACCGTCCACCTTCTCCGGCGGTATGAAAAGACGGCTGAACATCGCCTGCTCGATCATGCACCGCCCCAAGCTGATCATTATGGATGAACCGACCGTAGGCATTGATCCCCAGTCGCGCAATCATATCCTCGAATCCGTCAAGGCGCTGAATAAGCTCGGCTCAACGGTGATCTATACGAGCCATTATATGGAGGAGGTAGCCGCCATTTGTGACCGGGTAGCGATAATGGACAAAGGTCATATCATTGCCTGTGGAACCGAAAGCGAGCTGCGGGAACGGGTAGCCCATGAAGAAAAGATTGTCATAAAAGCTTCTCAAATCACACCTGCCCTGATCCAGGAGCTGGGCCAGCATCCAGGGATAAGCCGCGTTGAACTCAGCGGAGATACGGTAGAGCTGTATTTGCCTTCCTCGCAAAGCCAATTGCAGGATATTTTATTTATCTTTGCTAAGCATGAAGGAATCATTGCTTCCCTGAATATAGAAGAGCCGGATCTGGAGACTCTGTTTCTTAACCTGACCGGACGGACCCTGCGGGATTAGAGGAAGGAGGAGGGCTTACATGAACACGTGGACCATTATGATCTATGAGCTGCGCAGACTATTCCGCTCACGCTCTATGCTGTTAAATATGTTTTTGCTGCCATTGGTACTGATCTTTCTCCTGGGTGCTTCACTGTCCGGGGTGGTTGGTGTCAAAGGCGCGGCCAAAATCGACCCTGTACGGGTGGCGGTAGTTAATCCCTCAGGTGAAGGGGCAGGGCCATCGGCTATGATTGCAGCTTTTCTGAAGTTGCCGGAGGTGCAGGAGGTCATTATCCCGCAAGAAGCAGAGAGCCGCCAGGCGGCAGAGAGCGGACTCCGCACCGGAAAGTACGGCTATGCAGTAATCGTTCCGGACGGCTTCGACAGTGAAGTGCAAAGCGGCAAAAAAGCACAGCTGGAGTTTATTCTTGGTAAGAACCGTACGGACAATATGGTGGCGGGAACGGCTTTTGATAATTTTCTGAGCAAGATGAATTACAAGCAGGCGGCGGTGGCGACACTGGGGCCAGAGGCGCTGACGGTGTCGGCTTCCTTACCGGCTGACCATGAAGCGGTCAAGCTGGGCGATCTGAATAATGGGGGCAGAACCTATACGGCTTCCCAATTCTACGCGGCATCCATGCTGCTTATGTTTCTGCTCTACAGCGGAATCACGGTGACCAGTTCTCTTTTCAGTGAAAAGGATAACCATACGCTCCACCGTATCAACTCTATGCCGGTCAAGGGCTCAGAGCTGTTTATCGGTAAAATTCTCGGAGTAGGCATCGTGTCCATTGTGCAATGTCTGGCGATCATTCTGCTCAGCAACCGGCTGTTTGGCGTGTACTGGGGCAATCGCCCGGGTCTTCTGCTGCTGTTCTGTCTGCTGATGATTATCGCTTCCATGACGCTGTCCATTGTAATCTGCTTATTCAGTAAAACCGCGGCAAGCGCAAGCAGTATCATTAGTGTAATCACGGTATGTATGACATTCCTGAGTGGGGGGATGGCTCCGCTGCCAGACGCCTGGGTGAATACTATCGGTGCTGTTACTATTAATCATTGGGTGCTGCAGGCGGTGATCCGAATGATGCTGCATTCAGAATTGTCACAGATTTTACCGAATCTGCTCATTATATCGATAATCTGTCTCGTGATGTTCAGCGCAGCGATTTTTTCATACCGGAAGGTGGGTTACCATGAATAAAATATTCACAATCGCCTGGAATATGGTTAAGCGGACCATCGGCTCCCGCAAAGGGTTCCTCACGTACATCCTGCTGCCAAGTATCGTGGTTGCCGCGATTATATCGGTTACCGGAGGCATGGAAAACCATTCGGCAACCGTGCTATATACCAATATGGATACAGGAGCAGCAGGGCAGCATTTGCTTGCCGAACTGGAGAATACCGGGGACTATAAGCTTGTTCCGCGAAGGGATGAGGCAGCGCTCAAAGAGGGCGTTATCGGTCAGGAGGGTGGTGTGGGAATATGGATTCCGGCAGAGTATACCGCACAGCTTGCACATGGAGAGCAGCCGCAGCTGAATATCTATGAGCTTAGAACGACAGAAACCTCGATCATGTTCAAAATGAAAGTGAATACGATCGCAAATGAAATGCTCCAGACCGCACAAACCGTACATGCGGTCAGCGGAGGAACGGGGGATGCTGAAGCCGGGCTTGGTGCAATTCTGAAGCAGGCCGGGCAGCATCATGTGGGAAGTATACGTACGGATTATGACCTGTATCCCCGGGAAACCCTCGGAGTCATTACAGGGATGACCTTAATGTTCCTCATGGGTTTGGTGACGAGCACAGTATCCCTGATTATGGATGACCGCAGGGGCCGGACCATGATGCGGATGTTCAGCGCACCGGTCCGTTCTTATGAGATTGCACTGGGGAACTTCCTGGGCAGCTTTATGGTCGGAGTCATCCAGATTGTGGTTGTGCTGATCCTGGGAAAATGGGTGCTGCGCTATGACTATGAGGTTCCCGCATATCTGTATTTCATGGTGCTTGCCGCATTTATGCTCGTATCCATGGGTATTGCCAGCACCGTTGCGGGACTGGTCCGCAATCCGCGCAACGCAGGCATGCTGAACGCGCTTATTCTTACACCGACCTGCATGTTGGGCGGCTGCTTCTGGCCACTCTCAGTGATGCCGGACTATATGCAAAAAGCAGCCAACTTCATGCCGCAGAAATGGGCGATCCAGGCAGTGGATATCGCCGCAACCGGCGGCGGCTGGAATGAGCTGTGGCTGCCGTTTGCCATCCTGGGCCTTATGGCCGCGGTTCTGCTGGCGATTGGCTCAGCCATTCTCCGTCCGAACGAGACGGGAATCAGTGCGTAGGCCAGTATTTGATGCCTAAGGTATAATAGATCAGCCTGCTGTATCCGGCCATTCACCGGAGCGGCAGGCTGATTTCTTTGAATCATGGATTGAGGACTACTTTCGGCTCCATAAACCAAAAGAGAAACTTTCCCATCGTGAATATTAATAGTTTACGATATTCTTCTTTCTCTATGGTCCCACCTGAAATCAGCATATCATAGGTTTCGCCTTTATCTTCAACGGAAAGTCCTGCTTCTGTATAACCGTTATTTAGATAGAATAACTTCCTTTTCATGCGTTGTTCTTGATTTTGCCCATTTTGTTTTGTGGTTTCAATATTTAGAATAATACGTTTGTTAATATAGGTTTCCCTTATTATTTGTAACGCTCTTCCACCATACCCTTTTCCACGAATTTGATTATTTATCGCGAAATATAGTATGAAAATTATATCTTGATAGTGAATTAAAAGAGTGAATCCGACAAACTCATTATTATCCGTAAATATCAGCAAAGCAGCCTTATCTTTCTCGCATAATTTTAAAATATTTCTGAATGGTATTTGTTCTATTTTGGGGAAAGAACTATGATAAAGCTCTTTTACTGCTGAAATATATTTGTTATTTTTATCAGCGTTGATAGTCATCAATGGCATGGCCGGTTCTCCCTCTATTCTTTGTCTTTTGCAACCTGTTACTGTTCATACCGCTAATCCCCTTCTTCGTAGTTATTGTAATGCAAATGAAGCCAGTCATGTAATAGTACTTGCAGAGCTCACCAGAAATGTGTTGCATAAAAAATATGTAAGCGGTACCATATTATTGGCAGTTACGAAGTAGACGTGATCCAAAGTAAGAGAAGCTTCCGACGCAAGCTGTATTACGAAGAACAGTCAGGAAGTAATACTTCATAGAACTAAGTTTATGCTTACGAATGGAATCTGGTACGTTCACAAAATGTGTAGGAGGCTGAGATCATGGGCAGCAACAAATTGGCTTGGACCTGGCGGGTGAAAGAGGAGTGCTTGGAGGAGTATGTGCAGATGCACCTGAATCCCTGGCCGGAAATCCTGGAGGAGCATTCTAAAGCCGGAATTACGAATTATTCAATTTTTCAGAATGGCAATCAGTTTTTCTATTGCTTTGAATGCAAGGATGCAGAAGCGGCTTTTGCCTACATAGCCCAGAGTGATGCCTGCAACAGATGGAACGCCATTACGTCGAAGATGGTCGAAGGCTCCTTTGATTTCAATGAGGAAAACCCGATGGTTCCGCTGCGTGAAGTGTTTTATCTGGAGTAAGGCTATCTTTTCTGTATATGAACTATACGCGGGAAATGCGCTCTCCTTCGAAGGAAGGGGGGCTTTTTTGTCTGACTCCGGGAGGGGAGAACTCCGCCTTGAGACTGAGAGAGAAACCCTTCGCCGGGAGGTTTTGGAGATCACCTGCAGGCTCTACACTTAGCTAAGACAGCAATACATAAGGATCAGGCACACAGAAACCAATTCATACAGATGTGGAAGGGGATAAGAGAAATGACATGGTTAACAAAGTGGTCGTTCGGCAATAAGGGGGCGGTAGGCCTCCTGGTTGTCATGGCGCTGGTGGTGGGGATACTCAGCTATACCTCGCTGCCCATGGAGTTTATGCCGGAGGCCGATAATCCTCAGGTTACCGTTACGGCGCTTGGGCCAGGCCAGGATGCGCATTCCATGGAGATGAATGTGACAAAGCCGATTGAGGCGGCAACCTCAGTCGTGAAGGGCAAAACCGAGCAGATGTCTACTTCCGGCGATGGCTACGCGAAGGTGGATATTTACTTTGACGGCAAAACCAATATGAAGGATGCGGCGCAGGAGGTTGAAAAGGCTGTCCGCGCATTGCATTTCCCGGAAGGCGTCATGGACCCGTTCGTTGTACAGCTGAACACCTCAATGATTCCGATCTCTGAGCTTACGATGTCCTTCGACGAAGGGATGACCAAGGACAATCTGAAGCTTGCTGAAGATAAGATCATTCCTGAACTGCAAAAAATCGATGGGGTAGCGAACGTAGCCCTATACGGAAAAACGGCTCCGCAGGTCCATGTGAAGCTTGATCCAAAGGCGATGGCTGCAAAGGGCGTTGCCACATCCCAGGTGTTGGGACTGCTTCAGGGACGCAGCGTATCGGCTTCGATTGGGGAGCAGACCCTTGGCGGACAGACGGGGAATGTAAATGTGGTTTCCTCCATAGACAGCATTGACACACTGAAAAAGCTGCCGGTCGCCTCAGGTGTAACCCTGCAGGATATAGCTGCTGTTCAAGCGGTGACCGACCAGGAAAGTGTCAGCCGCTCGAACGGGAAGGATGTATTATTCGCCATCATTACCAAGGAAGCGAATGCCAATGCAGTCGATGTGGGCGACAAGGTGCGCGAGGTTGCGAAAGACCTGACCCAATCGAACAAAAATGCTGAGGTCGCCGTCATTTTCAGCACCGCGGATATGGTTGTCACCTCTGTCAACAGTATGATGCGTGAAGTGCTGCTCGGTGCATTATTTGCGACGATTGTCATTCTGATCTTCCTGCGCAATGTGCGCGCTACCTTGATCACGGCGGTATCCATTCCGCTGTCGCTGGCGGTTACTCTGTACTTACTGGACGTTTCCGGCATTACCTTGAACATTGTGACGCTGGGTGGTGTGGCTGTCGCCGTCGGGCGGCTGGTAGATGACAGTATTGTCGTCATTGAGAATATTCACCGCAGGATGCAGAAAGAGCCGTTCTCCATGGACATGATTATCAGCGCTACCCGCGAGGTCGCAAGGGCAATCACTACATCGACTATAGCTACGGTTGCTGTATTCCTGCCCATGGGTCTGCTGAACGGAACCCTGCAAGCCTTCCTGCTGCCGTTCGCACTGACTGTAACCTATTCCCTGCTTACTTCACTGGTAGTGGCTCTGACAGTAGTTCCACTGTTAAGCTCCTGGCTGCTGCGCAGCTCTTCCCTGAAGGAGCACAAGCCGTCGAGAGGTTTTGGCCGTTTTCTCGAATGGAACCTGCGCCACAAATGGATTACCCTGACTCTCGGTCTGGTGCTGCTGGTGGGTTCCGTTGCCGCTTATGTTACTATGCCCAAGGGGGCGCTGGATGCATCCGATGCCAGCAATGTAACCATACAATTGGTCTATCCGAATGATGTCCCAGTGAAGGAAGTGCTGGAGAAGGGCAAACAGCTGGAAGCGGAACTGATGAAGCAGCCGCAGACGGAGACCGTGATCATGATGACCGGCAATAGCGCAGACTCGGCACAATGGGGCGCAGTGAAATCACTGACCCAGGTGGATTACACTGTGATGATGAAGAAGGATGCGGATGCGCAGGTGTTCCTGGACCATATCCGGGGCCTGCAGAAGTCCTATGCGGGAGCAACCCTGACTGCAAATGAGTCCAGCATGATTGGTGGAGGCTCGACCAGCGAGTATGTCGATATCGTTGGAGACGATCTGGCATCCATTACTGCAGTCGCCCAGTCCGTAGCTGCCAAAGTAAAAACGGTAGATGGCGTACAAAAGGTCACCAGCAACATGGAGGATACCAAGCCGGTGTTCGCGTTCAAGGTGAATCCGACTGCAGCAAATGCGCAGGAAATTTCCATGCAGCTGTCGGCGATGCTGAATCCGGTGCCGATGGGACAAATGGAGCTGGATGGTTCCCCTGCCGGAGTGGTATTGGAGCCTGTGCTGCAGCCGAAGTCGCAGCAGGATTTGCAAAATATTACGATCATGACCGCCGAAGGGCCGCAGGCGCTCTCGAAATTGGCTACCCTTGAGGTCACGGATCAACCAGCCATGCTCTACCATAAAGACGGTAAGCCCTATGTGCGCATTACAGCTGAGGTCGATCCGAAGAAAGTGTCGGCTATTGGAGCGGATATCAAAAAACAAACGGACAGTATTACACTCCCCGAAGGAGTAACACTGTTCGCAGGCGGTGCTTCGGCGGATCAGGCCGGAGACTTCAGCGATCTTGGCATGACGGCACTGATCTCCATCGGTCTGGTGTATCTGATCATGGTCTTGACGTTCAAGACCCTGCGAGCACCGCTGGCTATTATGTTCTCCCTGCCGCTCGCGGCCATCGGAGCCGTTGTTGCCTTGATTATTTCCGGTGTGACCCCTGACTTCACCGCCTTGTTCGGAGCTTTGATGCTGATCGGTATCGTCGTCACGAATGCGATTGTGCTGATCGACCGGATTAAGCAGAATGAAGAGCATATGACTGTGCGCGAGGCCATCATTGAAGCAGCCGGAACACGGATGCGTCCGATACTAATGACAGCTATCGCAACCGTATGTGCCATGCTTCCGCTGCTGTTCGGTCATACCGAGCAGGGTAGCATCGTCTCGCAGAGTCTGGCCATCGTCGTTATCGGCGGCTTGATTGCAGCAACTCTGCTGACGCTAGTAGTGGTACCGGCCATCTACGAGCTGCTGTACTTCCGCAAATCAGCAAAGGAACGGAAGAAGCAAAAGGCTGCAACTGCGGCATAAATAAGTCTGGCAGGTTAGCAAATGCACCTTATCCAAGAAGGAAGCTATACAAAGAGCAGTGCGGGATTTCCGCACTGCTCTTTGGCATATATTCGCATGGGCGATATGAAATGATGCGGGGGAATCCGGAATGTCTGCCGAAGAGGCGGCGGGTCTCCTTGGAGGCCCCTAGTTACCGGTGCTCTCATATTTCGAAAGCCCGTACCGGAAGATGCCATAAGCTGCTGCCACACTGCCCGCTGCCACAACTGGAGCCAGCATCCACCAGCCGGTCCACCCGCTTTTGCCGAAAATGTAAGTCGCCGGATAGAAGCTGATGAAGGCATATGGCAGCACGGTAGAAATAAATACCCGTACCGCTTGCGGAAACAGAGTGACCGGATACTTGGCCAAATCGGCCAAATTATGCACCATCAGCGGAAAGGCGTTCCCGGCATTGCGAATCCAGAAGGCCGCCGAGTTTCCGGCCAGATTGATCGATACACGAATGATAACCGCAGTCAAAAGCAGCAGAATAAGGATAACCACTTTGGCCAAGCTCCACTGAATATGGCTGTGAACCAGCGATTGCCAGATAATCACTCCGCCGATGAGCAGATTGCCAAGGCCATTAATGCCGATCCCCGTACAGAAGACCTGAAGCACAACAGGCACCGGCCGCAGCAGATAACGGTCCAGTTCGCCTTGATTGACCAATCTTCCCAAACGCCAAGTGCCCTCAAAGAATAAAGAGCCAATGCCTTCCGTCAGAAAGATCATCGCATACATGAAAGTAACCTCCCAGAATTGCCAGCCGTTAATATCGGGAATCCGGTCATAGATCACCCACAGGAACACAAACCCAAGTACCTGGGTCAGAGCGGCAGAACACATTAAGATGTAAAAGTCCTTGTTGTATTCCAGGATAGCTTTTAGCTGCTGAATATAGAGTCTTTTATATAGATAGAACATTCGTGACAACGTCATTGGTTCTCCTCCTTCCGCCTAACCTCCATGAATAGTCACCTGGCGGACCGCCCAGTTCCACATGAACTTCCCGGCGACCCAGAGCGCTGCTCCCCAGAAGCATTGAATGCCGATCAGCTTCAGACTCTCCAAGGTTCCGGCCTGCTCCAGAAAAATCATAGTCGGCGTGTGGATAATACTCTGAAACGGTAGCAGCAATGCAGTCTTTTCCAGCCAGCCGGGGAAAAAGGCCAGAGGCACCAAAGCCCCGGACAGCAGATTGGTAAGAGCAATCCGGGTCCAGACAATGCCCATGGAGCCGGTGGACCAAAAGCACAGCAAGGCTGCCAGATACACCACGCCGAATTTTACCGCAATGGCCCCCAGCAGACTGAGCGCGAACAGCACATAGACGAGCGCAGAATGGGGGAGGGCCAGGCCGGAAATGAAGAAGGAGAAAATCACCAGAATAATCGTACTTATGCCGCCTTCCAGCAGGCTTGTGCCCAGCGTTTCGGAGAAACGGGCCGTTTGAAAATCAATGGGCTTCAGCAAGTCTACGGCAACGCTGCCATCGAGGATTTTTCCGGAAATCGCGGTTTCCGAATACCAGGAGAGCACAGAGTTGGCCAGGAAAGTGACTAGCAGATAGGTTTTCATCTGATCCCAGGTGTATCCGCCCACTATCTCGCGGCCTCCATAAATGCCTGCCCACAAAAAATAGACCGCCAGCAGATTGATCGCATTGGACAAAAAAGTGACGACGTAGGAGAAACGGTAGGATAGAACATTTTGCAAGGACCGGTTGGCAATACTGCGGTACTTCTTGAGCTTGACTACGGGCATGGCTGCCGTCACACCTCCTCATTCCCCTTTTTGATTAAGGTCCAGGTTTCCGTCGTACACTGCTTTGATCACCTGCTCAATGTTGGCATCCTCCATGCGGAAGTCAATCACTTCGCCATGCTTCATCACCCGGCTGACCACTTCACTGGCCGTATATTCATAGCGGTCGAAGGAGACGGAGAATTCTTGTTCATTTTGCCGGTCCAGCTTCATTCCGGGCGTTTGTGAGAGCAGCTTGTACAGCTCCGGCATCGGCGCGCCCACTTGGAAGAAAATCACACGGTTTCTGGCAAAACGGGATTTGACCTCGCTAAGACTCCCGTCATAGATGATGGAGCCGTGGTCGATGATAATCAGCCGTTTGCACAGATCCTCAATGTCGCCGAGATCGTGGGTGGTGAGCATGACGGTCGTTTGCTGCTCCTGATTGATTTTTTTGATAAACTCGCGGATTTTTTGCTTCACGGAAACGTCCAGTCCAATCGTGGGTTCATCCAGATAGAGAATCGGCGGGTTATGTAATAAGGCGGCTGCCAGGTCCGCACGCATGCGTTGACCCAGAGAGAGCTTGCGCGCAGACAGATGGATGAACTCATCCATGCCCAGCATCTCCGTGAACTGATCCAGATTTGCCTTATAGACAGGCTCCGGGATCTGATAGATATCCTTCAGCAGCGAAAAGGATTCGACAATCGGAATATCCCACCACAGCTGCGTACGTTGTCCGAACACGGCTCCGATCTGCGCGGCATTTTCCATTCTTTTCTTATAAGGATTGATACCGTTTACAGAAATGCTGCCTGCAGAGGGCATGAGGATGCCGGTCAGCATTTTGATCGTGGTGGATTTACCTGCACCGTTCGGCCCCACATAGGCCACCGTCTCGCCGGCTTCCACACTCAGATTCAGCGGCTGCACCGCAATCTTCTCGATATGCTTTGGGATGAACAGATGCTTGACGGCTCCCGCCAGGCCTGGCTCTTTCACCGCCTGCATGAACGATTTGGACAGCCCGCGGGCTTCAATAATACTCAAGTATAGACCTCCTTCATTCCTAACTTCCAAAGACGTATAAACAAATATAGCACCGGGCTGATGTCGAAAACTATCGGTTTAGGTCGGACGGTAAAAAAATTTATAAGATTATGACGAATGATGAAAAAAAGGCTAGCCGCAGGCTGGATTACAGACCCGGGTTAGCCGCTTTAATATTTTTCGTATACCTCTGGATCGCTCATTTAGGCTGCTTTTTTTGAAGGGAATAGATGAATATGAAAGAGAGAATATTTTTCAACGTTCATTCGTAAGAATGGCCCCTGTCAATTGTCTCTTAAATATCCTATGATATATTTACTGCTATTCTAGGCCATGCTGTCTTGTGAGTTTATAATAGAAATAGGAAATATTGCTATAGCAAATATAGATTTATTATTAGTGAATATATTCACAATCGTTCTGAGTTAATTAATGACAATAACCGAGGAGGCGTTTGTGTTGACTACCTTCAATTCCAAGATGAAAATGTGGTGTTCGCCGGATGATCTTCCAGCAGATCAAGCTGCGTCTTTTCACTCTAGTAATTCATCTAATACATATAGTCCGTTGCAGTCTCCAGGGGTCTCTTGCGTGAAAGAGAACAAAGCGATATATAGTGAAGCCATGGTTTCTTCCATGCGGGCAGAGATGGTGGCGATCAGCCAGTTCATTCCGATTCCTTATGTTGTGTTTCTGGCGGATGAAGAGGGTTGGATTCTCGATCTGATCTGCTCTTCACGAAGCCTTCAGGAGAACATGGACCGTGCAGGTATGAGTGCGGGCATCAATCTCTCCAAACGGTATTCGGGCCTGAATGCAGTCTCGCTGGCTATGGAGATGAACCTTATAGGGGTAGTGCGGGGAGAGGAGCATACAGACGCTGCTTTCCAGAGCTGGAATTGTGTATGCGCACCTTTGATTCTGGACGGTGGTACGCATGGCTATGTGGATATTTCTTTTGATTCCAAGCAGCAGATAGATTTTGCGATTCCGTTCGTGCAGCAATTGGCTGATAATGTGGCGTATAAACGGATGGTTAATAATGAAAGCCTACAAAAGTTCAGACGGGACACGGTGTTTGGCGAATATAGGCTGACTGCGAGAGAGAAGGAAGTAGCTGCGCTGTGGCTGGCGGACAAAAGTGCGCTGCATATCTCGAGCGCGCTGGGGATCAGTGAGGGCTCTGTACGGAATGTAGTGAAGAGCATTTATATCAAAATGAATGTAAATGACCGCTCCCATTTTGCCAAAAAGCTTATATGAACGTAAAAAAGCGGCTAATCTGCGAAGCCAGGAATGACTTCGGGATTAGCCGCCTTGCGTTCACAGAGTTTGCTAGAGCGCAGCTTTAGCCGCAGGAACAATTCAATACCGGTTTCCGCGCAGCCTGTGTTTCGTCGAGACGGCTGATCTCCGTAGTATGCGGAGCATTAATCACGATTTCCGGTGTTTCCTGGGCTTCCTTGACGATCTGGATCATCGTTTCGATGAATCCGTCGAGCGTTTCCTTGCTTTCGGTTTCGGTTGGCTCGATCATCATGCATTCCTCTACCGTCAGCGGGAAATACACAGTTGGCGGGTGGTAGCCGAAGTCGAGAAGCCGCTTAGCCACATCCAGTGTGCGCACCCCGTACTGCTTAAGGTTTCGGCCGGACATGACAAATTCATGCTTGCAGATGCCTGGATACGGGATTTCAAAATACGGCGCGAGCCGGTGCATCATATAGTTGGCGTTCAGCACGGCGTTCTCGGAAACCTCGCGCAGACCGTCCGGTCCGTAGGTGCGGATATAAGCATACGCACGGACCAGGATGCCGAAGTTGCCGTAAAAGGCTTTGACGCGTCCGATGGATTCCGGACCGCCGTAGCTCAACGAGTAACTGCTGTCTTCGTTTTGGATCACCGTCGGCTGTGGCAGGAACGGAATCAGCTTCGCCTTCACGCCGACCGGTCCGGCTCCCGGACCGCCGCCACCGTGCGGGGTGCTCATCGTTTTGTGCAGATTCAAATGCACCACGTCGAAGCCCATGTCGCCTGGGCGGGCAATACCCATAATCGCATTGGAGTTCGCTCCGTCGTAATAGAGCAGGCCGCCTGCTTCGTGTACGATCTGAGCGATTTCAATGATCTGCGTTTCGAACAATCCGAGTGTACTGGGGTTGGTCAGCATCAGGGCGGCGGTGTCGCTGCCGACAGCCGCTTTCAGGGCTTCAAGGTCAACCATTCCTTTGTCATTGGAAGGGATTGTTACGGTTTCCAGTCCGGCTGCAGAGGCGCTGGCCGGGTTGGTGCCGTGCGAGGAATCGGGCACGATGACCTTGGAGCGGGTTTCGCCGCGGCTCTCATGATAGGCGCGGATCATCATCAGGCCGGTCCATTCACCATGGGCACCGGCGGCTGGCTGCAGAGACACGGCATCCATGCCGGTCAGGGCGGCCAGATCCTTTTGAAGAGTATGCATCAGTTCAAGTGCACCCTGAATGCTCTCTTCCGGCTGGTAAGGGTGAATCTTGGCCAGACCCGGGAAACGGGCGACGTCTTCGTTAATCTTCGGATTGTATTTCATCGTACAGGAGCCGAGCGGATAAAAGCCGTTGTCCACACCAAAGTTGCGGCGGGACAGGGCGGTATAGTGGCGGATGACATCCACTTCCGATACTTCCGGCAAGACTACAGGCTCGCTTCTCAGCAGTCCGGCGGGAATCAGGGCATCGATGCTCTCTTCCTGCGGAACATCGCACACGGGCAGGGAATAGGCCGTGCGGCCGGGACGGCTAAGCTCAAAGATCAGACTTTGTTCCGGTTTCATATACAGCCCTCCAGTGCCACTTTGAATTGGTCAATTTCCGTTTTGCTTCTTTTCTCGGTGACGGCAACCAGCATATGTCCGTTCAATTCAGGATAATCCCGGCCCAGATCATAGCCGCCGAGGTAGCCTTCCTTCAATAGTCTGGAATTGATCTCGCTGACGCAGGAGCCTTCCGGCAGTTTCAGAACAAATTCATTGAAGAATGGTGCCGTGAACGCTGGGGCTGCGCCGGTTAATTCGCCAAGCTTGCCGGCTGCATAATGGCTCTTGCGGATGTTGAGCTCCCCAACCTCGCGCATGCCTTCTTTGCCCATGACGGACAGGTAGACGGAAGCGCATAACGCGAGGAGCGCCTGGTTGGAGCAAATGTTGGAAGTCGCCTTTTCGCGGCGGATATGCTGTTCGCGTGCCTGCAGTGTCAGTACGAAACCGCGTTTGCCGTTACGGTCAACTGTCTGGCCGACGATCCGGCCCGGCATGCGGCGCATGAGGGGTTCGGCTACGGCGAAGAAGCCGCAGGTTGGACCACCGAGTGAAGCCGGGATGCCAAGCGGCTGGGCGTCACCGACTACAATGTCGGCCCCAAGCTTGCCCGGCGTTTCGAGAATGCCCAGTGCCAGCGGATTGGCACTGACCACGAGCAGGCCTTTCACGGCATGGATCAGCGGCTCCATCGCACCAAGGTCCTCAATGGCGCCGAAGAAGTTCGGTGACTGTACCAGCACGGCTGCTGTGTCGCCGTCAATTGCGGCGGCTAGCTTGGCCTGATCCGTTACTCCGTTTGTGTAGTCAATCTCCACAACATCCAGCCCCCATGCACCCGCTGAGGTACGCAGTACCTGGCGTACTTCGGGGTGAACGGTGCGGGAGACGATCAGCTTTTTGCGTTTTGTCGCACCGGCGGCAAGCACCGCAGCTTCCGAGAAGGCGGTCGCGCCGTCGTACATGCTGGCATTTGCTACTTTCATGCCGGTCAGCTCGCAGATATAGGACTGGAATTCGAAGATCGCCTGCAGCTCGCCTTGGCTGATCTCCGGCTGGTAAGGGGTATAGGCGGTATAGAATTCCGAGCGGGAAATCACATGGTTAATGACAACGGGGATATGATGGTCATAGAGCCCTGCACCGAGGAAGCTGGCATGGGTGTCGAAGCTGGCATTGCGGTCGGACAGCTCTTTCATATGGCGCAGCAGCGCGTATTCATCAAGTGCTTCTGACATCGGCATCGTTCCCTGATAACGGACAGCTTGCGGGATGTCGGCGAACAGCTCCTCCACGGACTGAATCCCTACAGCCTCCATCATCTCCTTGCGGTCTTGCTCAGTCATCGGCAGATAACGGTGCTTCATTGCGGCTTCACTCCTTGGCTCTTTTTATAGAATGGCGCTTTGACCACGGCCGCCTTAAGCTGTTTGCCGCGGATCTCCACGTATACCTCTGTTCCAAGCTCCGAATAGGCGGCGTCCAGCAGGGCCAGACCCAAATTGCGTTTCAGCGTTGGCGACTGTGTGCCTGTGGTGACCTCACCGATCTTTACACCATCCGCATAGACCGGATAATGCGAGCGCGGAATCCCGCGGTCAATCATTTCAAGGCCCACGAGGCGGCGGGGCAGTCCGGCTTCCTTCTGCTTCACCAGTGCGTTCTTGCCGATGAAGCTGACTTTGTCCAGCTTCACGAAGAACTGGACTCCCGCTTCCAGCGGTGTAATGTCCGCCGACAGCTCTTGGCCGTACAGCGGCAGCTTCGCTTCGAAACGAAGCGTATCGCGTGCACCGAGTCCGGCGGGAGTCAGACCGTGCGGAGCGCCTGCCGCAAGCAGGCCGTTCCACAGCACAGCTGCCGTATCCAGTGGCGCGTACAGTTCAAAACCGTCCTCACCGGTATATCCGGTCCGGGAGAGCAGAACCTCTACGCCGCAGACTACAGCGCGCTCGATGAAATGGAACGGTGCAAGCTCCGCAAGGGGAGCTGAGGTAACTTCAGCCAGAATCGTCTCAGCCAGAGGGCCTTGCAGTGCGAGCAGCAGCGTCTCATCGGAGACATTGTTCAGCGTCACACCGCTGAATTCATCTGTGAGATGCTCCTGCAACCACTGGAAGTCCTTGTCGATATTGGAGGCATTGACGACCAGCATGTAACGCTCTTCGCCCAGTCGGTAGACCAGAAGATCATCGACTACACCACCGCTTGGGTAGAGCATCAGGGTGTACTGCGCACCACCATCCTGAAGACGGCTGACGTCATTCGTGGTCATCTGTTGCAGAAAGGCTTCCGAGCCGTTGCCGGTGACGATGAATTCGCCCATATGCGATACATCGAACAGTCCGGCCTGCCGGCGGACCGCCTCATGCTCCTTCACGATTCCTGTGAATTGCACCGGCAGCTCCCAGCCGCCGAAATCAATACATCTGGACTCCGCATAGGCGGAGTAAAGGTCGTAAAAAGGTGTTCTTTTCAAAGCATCCATCGGCTCACTCCCTTGTCTGATTACATGCGAAAAAGGACAGGCAAAAGACGAATATGCACAACCCGCATATAAGCCTTTCGCTCTGTCCTTTGTACCTGAGAGTTACCCTGCTGACCAGCGCGCAGGTTTCCCCGTTGGTGATCCGAATCCCTGCCGGGCAGGTTTCAGATAGCTCTCCAGAGATGCGTCCGGCAAAGGTCCTTTTGCCTGAGAGATTCACCCTCCCGGGCTTACTCCTTCGGCGCTGTCTTCTCGGAGACAGTCTCTCCCTATGCCATCATTCGCAAACCGTATTGTTTTCTACTGACTCCATTAAAGCGGGTATACAACTCCGATGTCAACAAAAAAACGTCAAAAAGATGACAAATTTTATTTTCCTGTCAGTTATATTGACATTGAGCGGCGCAATAACTTAGTCTATAACTAATTTTACAACTCCAAATTTGGAAAAGAGGCGGCTTAAGAATGAGTGAAGTGCTAGACAACCTGTTGTACAGCGAAGAGCATGAATGGGCACAGCAGGGTGAAGGGCGCATAGTACGTGTCGGAATTACGGATCATGCCCAGCATCTGCTCGGCGATATCGTATTCGTGGAGTTTCCTGAAGTGGGTGCAGCCATCTCGGCTGGCGACAGCGTGGGTAGCATCGAATCCGTCAAGACGGTATCTGAGCTCTATTCTCCGGTATCGGGAACAGTGACCAAAATCAACGATGCACTCGAAGTCAGCCCGGAGCTGATTAACGATGAGCCTTACAGCGGCGGATGGATTTTTGAACTGGAAATCACTGGGGAGTTTGCCGAAGTGGCGTCCGGACTGTTGGATGCGGCAGCTTACGGCAAGTTGATTGAAGAATAGAACACCTTACGGACACTAGTTTTCTGCATATAAAATAAAGACAGGCCTTCACATCGAATTTCGTGTTACTAATGTGTGAGGTCTGTCTTTTTGTGATTTTTTTGCACTTATACATTGGAATCTGCCACTAATTGGGGAATTCGAGAAGCCCTGGATACAGCTGCGGTGCGATGTGCCATAACACAGGAAGCAGGGCGATCGCAATAACCGCGAACACCATGCACAGCAGGGTGAAACGGTAACGCTTCCGTGGCCGTCCCGCAGGCCTTAGCACGAAATAGTACACGCCAAACGAGTATAAGGGGAACAGTAACGCAAGAGTCATAGCCATGCATACCATAAAGGTCGACTCCCCGGCATTGCCCACGATCATCGCCATAGGATCATATCCAGGATCAATCTGGTACAGAAAAAAAAGAAGCGGGAAATAGGCGAAAAGGACGTGTAAGGGGAACAAACGGATGTGCCGGTCTTCTGCCAGCCCATACAGCATCCACCAATACCCGAGCCAGAGCAGGGCAAATGCCCCCCCGGCCAGCAGAAAATTCCCGCCCATCCATAACAGATCACTGGCGCTATATGCTTCAGTACTATTCCCCCAGAAAATGGAGTGTGGAGAGAATAACATCAGGATTGCGACGGCAGCACCAGCCAGCGGGGTGAAGAAAATTTGAAAAAAAGCGGTAACCATCAATGATACGAAAAGCCGCAAATTCCTCAAAAAACGGGTGGGGTCAGGTGTTGCTCCTTCAGTGGCCTGCATCGCTTTCAGTCTCCTTTACCAGCACAAGTATATTCATTGGTCTTCTGCTGACTCTGAGCTGAAAGGTAATGTTACTCCTCTTCCTGAAGTTGCCGCAGCACTGTAATCTCCACGCGCCGGTTTTTCTGCCGTCCTTCTGGGGTGGAATTGCTCACGGCTGGACGGGTGTCTGCATATCCGGCATATTGAAACGTACCCGGATTCAATCCCTCATGATCCAGAAAGAAGCGCAGCACCGAGAGGGCACGGGCGCCGGATAATTCCCAGTTGTCGTTATAACGGGAACCGGCAGACACCGGCGTATTATCAGTATGGCCTTCGATACTGATTGTTGCTCCAATACCGCGGAATAGTCCTGACAGCTGTCGCAGCGCGGGGAGCGCTGGCGCTTTGAGCTCGGCTCTGCCGACATCGAACAAGTAACGGTTGCTGAGCGTAATCGCAATGCCTTGCGGTTTATCCGCCACAAAGATCTGGTCACCCAGATTGTTGTCTTTGACATATTGGGTGATGACGCCCATGAGCGCAGCCAGTTTGGCTTCCTGCTCGCGGAAGGCCTGCTCACGCGCCGAAGGCTCCGGGTCGGCAGGGGGCGGACTGGCCGCCGGGCCGGTAGCTGCATTTTCCTGCTCCTGACCTGTATCAGAGCTGTCTCCGTTCCCCCCATTCTTCCCATTCCCCGTTCCTTCGGATTGCAGCCCTTTTTGACCATCCAGAACACCATTTCCACCATCCAATACCGGATTTCCGCTTCTGAAAGTGTCCGATAAAGAGCTGGTGACGATGTTGAACTTATGTGTATCCAAACTGCTCATGGCAAACAAAATCACGAAGAATATAAGCAGCAGTGTAATCAGATCCGCATAGGTGATCATCCACCGGTCGCGGTTTTCCCGTCCTTCTATGCGTGGCTTTCTGCGGTTTCTCTGCCTCATGAGGGACCTCTGGTAATGTCGCTGCCGCGTTCCCCGGCGGAACGGTTCAAGAAGGAACGGAGCTTTTTACGCACAAGCTGGGGATGATCCCCGTTCTGCAGGGCAAGAATGCCTACCATAAGCATTTCCATTGTACCCAGCTCACTTTGGCTGCGGGATTTGATCTTGGAGGCAATGGGTAAAAATATTAGATTAGCGCTGGCCACACCGTATAGAGTCGCTGTAAAAGCAACTGCGATGGAAGCTCCCAAGTTAGAAGGATCGGTAAGACTGCTGAGCACGCGGATCAGACCCATAACCGTACCGATGATGCCCATGGTGGGTGCATAGCCGCCTGCGGCTTCAAAAATTTTGGCATAGCCTTCGTATTTGAGCTCTTTAGCGTCCATCTCCAGCTCCAGAATCTGCCGGACCTGCTCGGGGTCTGTTCCGTCAACAATGAGCATGAGGCCTTCACTGGTAAAGGGGTCGGGGTGCTCTTCGGCTCTTTTCTCCAGGGCCAGCACACCGCTGCGTCTTGTGACTGTAGCCATGGAAATCAGCTCTTCTGCCTGTTCTTCCGAGGTGTCCGCATGTCTGCCAAAAGCTATCCGCACCGCCGCTGGCACGCTGCGCAGTCTGGAGGCCGGGAAGCTGATCAGCACGGCGGCAAGCGTGCCTCCGAATACGATGAGTGCAGCATTCAACTGCAGCAGGCCGGACAGGCTTCCGCCTTCCCAGAAAAAGCCGCCGATGAGTGCTGCCAGACCAGCCAGCAAGCCGATAATTGAAGTAATATCCATGAGTTCAAGCTCCTTAAATTTCTATATATTATGGTTTGCATGAATCTGGGCAACACTGTATAATAAACGGGAACAAGTATTCTTATCTTCCATATATTTCAGTTAGTATGGAGAGAGAATCATCAGGGCCACAATTATAATATATTCATATATTTTAGACGATAGAGGGGAGACGGGCAAATGAATGATATTGTCGTCAGTACACAGACTTTTCAGTTGGAGTCCGAGTACACACCCCAGGGCGATCAGCCTCATGCCATACAAGAATTAGTGGACGGCATCCGGCAGGGCAAGAAGCACCAGACGCTGCTGGGAGCGACCGGGACAGGGAAGACCTTTACCATCGCACAAATGATTTCCAAGCTAAACCGGCCCACGCTGGTTATTGCGCACAACAAGACGCTGGCTGCCCAGCTGGCGAGTGAGTTCAAGGAGTTTTTTCCAAGCAATTCGGTAGACTACTTCGTCAGTTACTACGATTATTACCAGCCAGAGGCGTACATTCCCTCCTCCGATACCTACATCGAGAAAGATTCCAGCATAAATGAAGAGATTGATAAGCTGCGCCACTCCGCGACCAGTTCCTTGTTCGAACGGCGTGACGTCATTATTGTAGCCAGTGTTTCCTGTATTTACGGCCTCGGTTCTCCACAGGAATATGGAAGCCTGCTGCTGTCGTTGCGCGTGGGTATGGAGAAGCCTCGGAATCAGATTCTGAGCCGGCTCGTGGATATCCAGTACCAGCGTAACGACATTAACTTTGTGCGGGGCACTTTTCGCGTGCGTGGTGATGTGGTGGAGATCTTCCCGGCTTCACAGGGCGAGCATGCCATCCGTGTAGAGCTGTTCGGCGATGAAGTGGAACGGATTACTGAAATTGATGTGTTGACCGGAGAATTGATCGGGGAACGCGACCATGTGGCAATTTTCCCGGCATCGCACTTTGTCACCCAGGAAGAAACCATGCGTGTGGCCCTGGTTAATATTGAGCGTGAGCTGGAAGAACGGCTGGCTGTGCTCCGCGATGCAGGTAAATTGCTGGAGGCCCAGCGTCTGGAGCAGCGGACCCGTTACGATATCGAGATGATGAAGGAAGTCGGCTTTTGTTCCGGGATCGAGAACTATTCCGGACCGCTCACCTTCCGTGAGCCGGGAGCAACCCCTTACACGCTCATGGATTACTTTCCTGATGATATGCTGATTGTAATCGACGAATCCCATGCGACATTGCCGCAGATTCGGGCGATGTACAACGGTGACCGCGCGCGCAAGACAGTTCTCGTAGAGCATGGCTTCCGCCTGCCGTCCGCGCTGGACAACCGGCCGCTGCAGTTCGAAGAATTCGAAGATAAGGTGACTCAGATTGTATATGTGTCCGCCACACCAGGCCCTTATGAAATTGAACATTGCGAGACGATGATTCAGCAGATTATCCGGCCTACGGGTCTTTTAGACCCGATTATCGAGGTTCGTCCGACAGAGGGGCAGATTGATGATCTGATCAGTGAAATCCGTGACCGGGTGGAACGTGACGAGCGTGTGCTGGTTACGACTCTGACCAAGAAAATGTCCGAGGACTTGACTGATTATTTCAAGGAAATCGGCATCAAGGTCCGCTACATGCACTCTGACATTAAGACGCTGGAGCGTATGGCAATTCTGCGTGATCTCCGGTTAGGCGCCTTCCATGTTCTCGTGGGGATCAATTTATTGCGGGAGGGTCTGGATTTGCCGGAGGTATCCCTGGTCGCGATTCTCGATGCTGACAAGGAGGGCTTCCTGCGCTCCGAGCGTTCACTCATTCAGACCATCGGCCGTGCGGCCCGTAACTCCAATGGCCGCGTAATCATGTATGGTGACCGTATCACAGACTCGATGGAAAAGGCTATGTTCGAAACCCAGCGCCGCCGGGAAACGCAGATTGCCTACAACGAAAAGCATGGAATCACACCCACTACGATCAACAAGAAAGTGCGCGAAATCATCGAGGCCACTAAGGTCGCCGAGTCCAAGGCGGAGTATCTTACCGGCGTGGGTGGCAAGATGAGCAAGAAGGACCGCCAAAGCCTAATGCAGCGTCTGGAGGCCGAGATGAAGGATGCTGCCAAGAACCTGCAATTTGAGCGTGCCGCAGAGCTTCGCGACGCTCTGCTGGAGCTTCGGGCAGAGTGAGGTTTGTACAGTAAAGTACAGGAACGGCGCTGTATATGGCCTTTCCTTTTGGATAAATTGATCTTTGTCCTTGCGTATCCCGAAGGGACAGCCTGCAGTTCGCAGTCTGCGCATCCCGAAGGGACAGCCTGCAGTTCGCAGTTTGCGCATCCCGAAGGGACAGCGGTTTGTCCCTGAAGCGCCCACATTCCAGCGGTCCCGTTAGGGACAAGCGCTCTTCAGTCCACATCGACTAAGCCCATCCGCCCTCACTCCTTCGCCAGCAGCATTGCGGGTGTCCAGAGGGTGCAACCCTTGGGGCCCTCCCTTGGCTAAGGGAGGGTTTGGGAGGGATCGAAAATATTTTGAAATAGCTTTGAAATAGGCTTGATATCTAGGAGGTTATACCGTTGGCGAATGAAAATATTGTAATTAAGGGTGCGCGAGCACACAATCTCAAGAACATTGACGTAACGATTCCACGTGACCGCTTCGTCGTGCTGACGGGACTTAGCGGCTCCGGCAAATCGTCGCTTGCATTCGATACGATCTACGCAGAAGGACAGCGCCGTTATGTGGAATCCCTGTCAGCGTATGCACGACAGTTCCTTGGCCAGATGGAGAAGCCGGATGTCGATTCTATTGACGGGTTATCCCCGGCGATTTCAATTGACCAGAAGACAACAAGCCGCAACCCGCGTTCTACGGTAGGTACGGTTACGGAGATTTATGACTATCTTCGGCTGCTGTTCGCCCGGGTAGGGCATCCGCATTGCCCGGATCACGGCATCGAAATTACTTCCCAGACCGTGGAGCAGATGGTGGATCGGATTATGCAGTATCCCGAGAAGACCCGGCTGCAGATTCTGGCACCGGTAATCTCAGGACGCAAAGGTGAGCATAAGGGACTGTTCAGCGACATCTCGAAGCAGGGCTTTGTCCGTGTGCGCGTGAACGGTGAACTGCGTGAGGTTACTGAGGATATCGTGCTGGAGAAGAATAAGAAGCATACGATTGAGGTCGTGGTGGACCGGATCGTCATTAAGGATGATGTACAGACCCGGTTGACGGATTCGCTGGAGACCGCACTGAAACTGTCCGGCGGGCAAATTCTGGTTGATATCATTGGCCAGGAGGAACTGCTGTTCAGCTCGAACTTTGCCTGTCCGATCTGCGGGTTCAGTATCGAGGAACTAGCGCCGCGGATGTTCTCTTTCAACAGCCCCTTCGGGGCTTGCCCGGAATGTGATGGGCTTGGTGTGAAGATGGTTGTCGACCCGGATCTTCTAATTCCCGATCAAGAGAAGAGTATTGAAGAAGGCGCCTTTTTGGCCTGGACCGGCAGCACATCGAACTACTACCCGCAATTTCTGAAATCGGTTTGCGAGCATTTCAAAATCCCGCAAAATGTGCCGGTAAACAGCCTGTCGCCAGAACATATGCAGAAGCTGCTGAACGGAACGGGCAGCGAGAAGATCCGCTTCCGTTATGAGAATGACTTTGGCCAGCGGAAGGACGCGCTTGTCGCCTTCGAAGGGATTATTCCCAATCTGGAGCGGCGATACCGGGAGACGGCTTCCGATGGCATTCGTGAGTTCATTGAAGGCTTCATGAGTGCCAAGCCTTGCCATGTGTGCAAAGGCAAAAGATTGAAGAAGGAAATTCTCGCCGTAACAGTCAACGAACGGAATGTTGCGGATGTTACCGATCTGTCGATTGGAGATTGCCTTGAATTCTTCGACAACATTGCTCTGAGTGAGAAGGAAACAGCCATTGCCAACCTGATTCTCAAAGAAATCAGCAGCCGGCTCGGCTTCCTGGTCAACGTTGGTTTGAACTATTTGACGCTCAGCCGTGCAGCGGGCTCGCTCTCCGGCGGTGAAGCGCAGCGGATCAGGCTGGCGACCCAGATCGGTTCCAGTCTGATGGGCGTGCTGTATATTCTCGATGAACCGAGTATTGGTCTGCATCAGCGGGACAATGACCGCCTCATCTCAACACTTGGGCATATGCGCGATTTAGGCAATACCCTGATTGTGGTCGAACATGATGAAGATACGATGATGGCTGCCGACTATATTATTGACATTGGTCCGGGTGCGGGTATTCATGGCGGGCAGGTTATGGCACAAGGCACACCTCAGGAGATTATGAATGATCCAAATTCCCTGACCGGAGAGTACTTAAGCGGACGCAAGTTCATTCCGGTTACCTCCGATCGGCGCGCTACAGATGATCGCTGGATTGAAATCCGCGGGGCCAAAGAGAACAACCTGAAGAATGTGAATGTCAAAATTCCACTTGGTGTTTTCACGGCCGTAACCGGTGTTTCGGGTTCGGGCAAGTCTTCGCTTATCAATGAGATTCTCTATAAGAGTCTGGCGCGTCAGCTGAATAAGGCTGTCAAGGTGCGGCCGGGTCAGCACAAAGAAATCCGCGGGCTGGAAAACCTGGACAAAGTCATTGAAATTGACCAGTCGCCAATCGGACGTACACCGCGTTCCAATCCGGCAACCTATACGGGCGTCTTCGATGATATTCGTGATTTGTTCTCCAAGACGAACGAAGCCAAGGTGCGCGGCTTCCAGAAAGGCCGATTCAGCTTCAATGTCAAAGGCGGACGCTGTGAGGCGTGCCGTGGGGATGGCATTATTAAAATTGAGATGCACTTCCTGCCGGATGTTTATGTTCCCTGCGAAATATGCAAGGGTAAACGTTACAACCGTGAGACGCTGGAAGTGAAGTATAAAGGCAAAAGCATCTCCGATGTACTGGAAATGACCGTAGAAGATGCAACAGAATTTTTTAAGAATATCCCAAAGATTCACCGTAAAATGCAGACCCTGCTGGATGTTGGGCTAGGGTATATCAATATTGGTCAGCCGGGAACCACCTTGTCCGGCGGTGAGGCGCAGCGGGTGAAACTGGCCTCCGAGTTATACCGGCGCAGTACCGGCAAGACATTATACATTCTGGATGAGCCGACAACAGGATTGCATGTAGATGACATAGGCCGTCTGCTTGAGGTGCTGCATCGTCTAGTGGACTCCGGTGAATCCGTGCTCGTCATTGAGCATAACCTCGATGTGATTAAGACCGCCGACTATATCATTGATATGGGGCCAGAGGGTGGTAGTGGCGGGGGGACTGTCCTTGCTACGGGAACACCGGAGAAGATCATCAAAGTGGAGGAGTCCTACACCGGCAGATACCTGAAACCGGTATTGCTCCGTGACACCGAGCGCACCAAAGCTCTGGAGCTGCAGACCTCGGACAGTGTATAACCGATAGGATTCAAAGCAGGGCAGGGGCGTTTCCGGCTTGTAGCCGAAAACAGGAAAGGGCCGTGGCAATGCACCACGGCCTTTTTACATAAATGAAAACTATTCAATGACTGCTGATCCCGATGATGATTTTGAAGGCATTGCGCGTTTTTCTTGAACGCTTGAAGCCCTCTCTGAAATCCATAATCCATACGGTTTTTCTTATCCATACTCTAATATACAATGAGTGAAATTTGATAGGGTGCACAACACCCTTTTCTTCGATCTCTGTGCCATCAGCCAGTTCCGTTTCCGTTCTTAGAAGCCATCTGTTGCCAACACCGAACTCAATATATTTCAGAAGACATTACTCCTTGGACGTAGTTACAGGTTCAGCTTCCAAAATAGCGGTAAGCTGTTCCTGAAGGGCAGGTTCGCCTACGCGTCCCGTAAATGCATGGAAATTCTCCTGTTCTTGACGCTGTTCCGTGTAGAAGGAAATGAGCTGCTTCAGAACGGGGCCCACCCGTTCTGCCTTTACGCGGCCCTTCAACGGCCGGGCGAATTCAGCTGCAGGACCACGGTCTCCGCAGCCAAGCGTTCCGCCAACAGCGATATCGAACGCATCGGTCATACCGTCCGGTGTCTTGATCAGCGTGCCTTGCAGGCCGATATCGGCAACCTGCTTTTGTCCGCAGGCATTGGGACAGCCGATGAAGTGAATGCGCAGCTTCTCATCAAGCCGGATATGCTCATCCAGATAGGCAGCGACACTGACAGCTCTCTGTTTGGTCTCGACGAGGGCCAGGTTGCAGAATTCATTGCCCGTGCAGGCGACAGTGCGGCTGATGAAGTGTTTGGCTGATGGCGACAGCCGCTGCAGCACTGGGGCTTCCAGAAGAGCGCTGAGCTTCTCATTCGGAACCCCGCTGATGATGATGTTTTGTGACATCGTGGTGCGGAGCTTGCCTTCACCGTACTGATCCGCCAGCTCGGCTAACTGATCCAGCTCATCGCTGTTCATCCTACCGACGGGAACATTCAAGCCAACATAACTGAGACCTTCCTGAACCTGCGGATGGACTCCGTCAAAATAAGCGGCTTGCCAGCCAATCGTCTGGTCCTCGCCGCGCGGGGGCAGCTCGCCTACGACTTCGATCAGCTTTTCTTTGAATTTCTCCGCGCCCCAATCGGCGACAAGGAATTTCAGGCGGGCGTGATGACGTTTCTCCCGGTAGCCGTTATCCCGGAACAGTGTGACAACACCGGCAGCTACCTTTAGTGCCAATTCCGGTTTTACGAAGACATCAAGCTTTTGCGCCAGATGTGGTTTGGCTGACAGTCCGCCGCCAACCATCAGATGGAACCCCAGAGTTTCAACACCATCGATGACTTTTACTGCAGGTGTATAAGCCAGATCATTAATTTCCGCTTGTGCGTTATTGTACTTGTTAGCAGACACAGAGATTTTGAATTTGCGCGGCAGGTTGGAGAAGTCACGGTTCAGCATAAAGAAATCATTCAGCTGTTCTACTATATCCGTCGTATCAAACAGTTCATCCTTGTCGATCCCTGCCAGTGGGTTGCCGACAATTGTCCGCGGACAGTCGCCGCAAGCTTCGAAGGAATACAGTCCGGCGGCTTCGAGACGCTTGAAGATATCCGGCAGATTCTCGACAGTAAGCCAGTGGAACTGGATGGCTTGGCGTGTAGTCACATCAACCAGGCTTCGCCCGTACAATCTGCCGATTTCAGCCAGTGCTCTGGCTTGGCTTGAAGTCATAATACCGGTGTTGATCCGCACACGCATCATAAAATGGCCATCACGCGGCTTTTGCTGATACACTCCGGCCCATTTGAACAGATCCATATCATCGGCCGGGATGGAACTGTAGCCCTCCAGGGCATATTTTTCAATAATGGTGCGGATCACATCCAGGCCGTCCTTCTGCAGTTTGACGAATTCGAACTTGCTCAGTTTCTCGGGTGCAGCGTTCCATATCGGTTCGTAAGCCATATCTAACTTCCTTTCTGGTTATGTATCGGATGAATCAAGAAGCCCTAAGATTATAAGCCCGATGGTAACATAGTCCGGAGTAGTCCGGCAGTGAGGGTTGTAGCACTACAGTATAACGATTGTTTATCAATAAATAAGGACTTGCTGATAGTTCAAACAGGCATATGCAGAGCATGTCCGTCGTAAGATTCAAAGAGGGGTATATTCGTTGAATAAATAGATATAAGCTGAGTTCTTTGACAAAGAGTGCACAACAGCAACTTCTGTGATCTAAATTGCTGATGTGCAGTATATTTTCCCGGAGAAAAAAATTTTTTGTGACAATTACATAAGTTTTTAAGGATTTTCTATTGCGTCACTGAAATGGTAGCGATAACATAGAAGGAGATATGGAATAGATGAACTAGCTTGACAATACTCTTGGGGAGGTAATGCCATGCTGCTTGCTGAAGCTGCCGCGCAAGGACCGTCTAAATTTCATACCTTCGATGTATTTATGATTTTGTTCACCGTTCTGATCTTCATTGGAGTGATCCGGCTGTTACGGGCACCCCAGAAGAACAAATTCGCCATTGCCTTTGGAGTGGTGAGTCTGCTGGTGTTCGTGGTTTCGGACTACGCAATGGTGATGAACTGGATAAGTTAGTACACAAGTGACAATTGCAGAGCATTATATTCTAGGAAGACACCTTTAACCGCCACTGGCGCTGCTGAAGGCGTCTTTTTATCATTACTAAAGGTATATCCATTAGATTTCAGCAATTCATAGATACAGAGAGGGCCGGTGAAGACGGATGTGGTGGGGGAAACGTAAGTATAGAAAGAGTCTAAGCCTGCTGCTGTGCGGAGTGCTGCTGTCCGGTACGGGGAGCGGTGCCTATTCAGCACTTGCAGCGGGAATTCCAGACAATAGTCCGGCTGGAGCCAAGGACTTCAAGGTTGGGGCTTTCAAGCAAGTAGGAGCTGCAACAGCTGCCGGCAAAAAAAATGTGGTGATGACAGTTGACGCGGTGCCGCAGATTATTAAAGAGGTGTCCCCCTCTGTGGTGGGCATTATCGGCAAATATTCCGGCGACCGCAGCAGCGGACCGGATGACCGGTACAATCTGACCCATGGCTCGGGAATTATAGTCAAAGCGGACGGCTGGATTATAACCAATGCGCATGTCATAAAAGGCTTGCAGAACGCGGTAGTGGTAACGTCAGACGCTAAAAGCTACAGCATCACGGCTTCCTATATCGATGAAGTCAGTGACCTGGCGCTAATCAAAATCAATGCCAAATCGCTGAAGCCCGCCAGGTTTGCCAGCGCATCGAGCAAGCTCCAGGTGGGGGAGAAGGTGATTGCTATCGGGACCCCTATTTCCTTTTCGCTGCGGAATTCGGCTACAGTGGGTGTGGTCAGCGGGCTGAACCGGGCCGTCGATGCCGCCTATCGGCTGATTCAAAGTGATACAGCTATTAACCCCGGGAACAGCGGCGGTCCGCTGGTTAGCATGAGAGGGGAAGTGCTGGGGGTGAACAGCCTGAAATACGCTGCGGTTGGTGTGGAAAATATGGGTTTTTCCATTCCGGCGGATACCGTTCAGTACATCATGAACCAGTTGTTTAAATATGGTGAGGTAAAACGTCCCAGCCTGGGCCTGGAGCTTGAGGAGAGCTGGTCCGCGATTGTTGGGCTGCCTGCTCAGGACCCGCTGACTGTAACCAAGGTCGTATCTGCAGAAGCAGAACAGGCGGGGATTACCGCAGGCGATGTGCTGTATGCGATTGACGGACATCGTGTTGCTTCACTGGTCGATATCAACGAGTGGTTCAAGAGTTATAAACCGGGTACAGCAGTGAAGCTGCTGATGCAAAGTGACGGGGATATTGTGACCCGTAAGCTGGTGCTGGGTCAAGGTGACCCGCTGACCGGGGGAGAGGAGGCGGAAGGTGATGGAGAAGCTGAAGCACAGACAGAAGAATAGCGGACTGCCAGTGGAGGCAGGCCGGAAGACAATAAGCAGAATGATACGGTCGGGGATGTGCGCGTTGCTGGCAGTGTTAATGCTGTTGGCAGTTCTGCCACTCCAGCAGGTGCAGGCAGCGGAGCAGAAGCTGCTGCAGCTGAATCTCAAGGTCGGTAGCACTACCGCAACCGTAAACGGCGAGAAGGTTGTGATTCAAAAGCCCATAGAGGTTAACGGAACGGTGCTCGTGCCGCTGGGTATATTCAAAAAAGCCTTCGGCAGCAGAGTCTCCCTTGAAGCGGGCGATGTGGTCAAGGTGATGTACGGGCCCCATACCGGGGCCATGACCATCGGCAGTACAACCGCCTGGAAGGATGGGGTCAAGATCACGCTGCCAGTTCCCCCGCGTATGGTTTCGGGAACACTGCTCGTACCGATGCGTTTTGTGGCCGGAGTTCTGGGAGCGCGGGTTTCTCCTGGCAGCGGTGGTGGACTGCTAATCACGCTCTCGCCGTCAGAGGCTGAAGAAGAAACGCCGGAGAGCGGCGGAATCGACAGTGATGTCGGCAAAACACGGATTGGCAACAGTTACTATGGGTGGAGTATGAACTATCCATCCGGTCTGGTGGTCGGCGACAGCGGCGGCAATGAAAGTGTAGCTACTTTTACAAGTACAGAGAATCTGTATTATCTGGAGGTTCATGCTTCACCGCTGGAAATAGCAGCAGATCCTGATGAATTGCTGGAGAGACTGGTTCGCGCGGCTGAAGAAGGCGGGGAGACGATTCTGGACCGGGTGGTTTTTCCGAATGCGGAGGTTCCCTACGCCCGGATTGTCAGTAAGGATTCCAGCGGTGCATTGTGGGAAGGCCGTCAATATTACAGTAACGGAAACTTATATGAGCTCTACCTGACAGATGATAATGCAGGGAATTACAAGGATCTGAATCAATATGCTTCACTGTTGAACTCATTTGTCCCTTCATTTAACGCCGGCGACAAGAGTATCCGTGATCTCTCAACGGTCAAAAACGGTCTACGCGAAGGATACAACGACGATTACGGAATATCTCTACAGGTTCCTGCAGGTTGGACTATGGATGATCAACACCTGTACTATGAGAGTAACAAAGGAAGCCATCTGCTTGTAAAGGTTTCTTCAGCGCCATCCGGATCTACATTGGAGAGCTGGAGCAAAGATCTGGATTCACAGATTAGTGATACCTTTGTGCCGGGTGCATATGCCATGCAAAAGGATATGGAGGCCGTAGTCTCTGGTGAGCCTGTGCTCGTTAAGGAAACGGGTCTGAACCCGGGCAGCGGCTGGAGTACAGAGTATCAGATCCTTTTGCAAAAATCCGGCTACCGCTACTACGTGGAATATTGGGCAGCAGCGGGGCAGGATGAGGACAAGGCTCGTTTTAAGACGATCTTAAGCTCCATAGATATCGATTTTTCTAGGATCAAGGAGAACTTTGGCAGGCTGGAGACCGATGATTACATAGCGCTCCGCAGCCAGGTTGTAACCAAAAGCTCCAAGACCTACGGCTATAGCATAGATATTCCACGGCTGTGGATACCTTATCAGGATGTTTTTGAGAGTCAGACCGTAGAATACCGGTTCACCGGCGGACGCTTCCAGATCAATGCTAACCCTGAGGGTTCCGTGGATTATGCGGTAGGCTTGCTGCAAAGTTACTACAAGAACAGCAAAAATGATCCCAAAGGCCCTCAGCTAATCAGCATGGAGGAAATTACGTTTGCGGGAGTCCCCGCCACGATGCTGACGGTCCGCCAGACTAGGGGCGGTATCCCTGGACATATGAAGCAAGTAGTTTTTGGTAAAAATGATCTGGTCTACACCCTCACCATAACCGTAAATGACGCCAACTCGACGCCTGCCCAGCAAGCAGCTCTCGATACGACGCTGAAGTCCTTTCGCATAGCGGCGGGTGGGGAGTAGGGGGGGGGCAGGAGAATTGGAGACTGCTTCATATAACGGTTGCTGCCCCTCTTTGGCAGAAGTATAATAAGGTCAGACGAAGAACGTCCCATTACCTTTTTGGTAGCTTGGGGCGTTCTTTTTTTTTGCGAAAGAGGTGGATAAGTAATGGGTGGAAGTTTTGAAAAAGCGCATGAGTCGTTAGTAGAGCGCCATTTAAGTGTGCGAACAGGGGAGCGGCGAGGGAGGCTGGCCAGGGGACACCAATATGCGGAAAAGCTGCTGCTGCAAAATGTCTGGTGGCCGCTGTTCGGTAACCTGGATCATCTGCATCCAGAGTATGAAGTGTATGATTGGAACCGTAAATCGCAATTCCTGGATTTTGCGTTCATTCAACCTTACGGGAAATTCGGACTGGAATGTGACGGATATCAGAGCCATGTGAAAGACATGGACAGAGAGAAGTTCAGTTATTCTTTAAACCGTGATACCTTTCTGACAGGCATGGGCTGGAGAATCATTCATTTTTCGTTTGATGATGTTCAAAAGCGTCCGGAAGTCTGCCGCATGCTGCTGCAAATGGTCATCGGCCCAACATTAATTCGAAACTCACCGGCATCTTCAATTTCCCCTCAGGAAAGAGAAGTATTAAGAATGGCCTGGTGCACAGGACAAGGGATTCGTCCCAAAGATATTATGGTCCATTATGATGTGAACTTCCGAACGGCACGGAAATGGCTGCAAGGCCTGGTTGGCAAAGGTATGTTGCGCCCTATACTTAAAAATGCGTATATCTGTAGCTACGAGCCGGTTGAGGGTTTTCCAGAAGTATGGTCGTAGGCAGTCTTTGCAGATAGTCCTTGTGGAGAGTCCTTCTAGAGAGTTCTCGAAGAGAGTCCGTTGAGATTGTTGTATGAATTACAACTTTGAATGGAAGATTAGGCTGTATTCGCTGAATTGTTGTACGAAATACAAGATATTCTCTCTTAACCATGCTGAAGTCAGATAAATGCTGCCTTTCATACAACATTTCTTAACTTGAGCCCCGAATTCTGCGGGAATGTTGTATTCTGTACAACACGTGATCCGGTTGAGGGTATGAATTAACATTATCGTTAATCGGCAGCGCGGATTACCTAAAGATACTTTTGTTCTTGAGCATATATAAATCTTGGCAAATCAATGGCGAACTGGTGTGATGTTTGATACAATTAACAGGTTAAAAAGCTTTAAATGACCCGCCGGTAAGGCGGTTTGGGAGGATATAAATGAACGAGCAAGGAATACGCAGAGAAGACGTGGAACTGCTGGCTCCAGCGGGTGACTGGGACTGCATGCGTGCGGCGGTGGCAAATGGGGCGGACGCTGTCTTTTTTGGCGTAGAAAAGTTTAATGCACGGGCGAGAGCGAACAACTTCCGCATGGACGAGCTGCCGGAGATTATGGCATTCCTGCACAGCTATGGTGTGAAGGGGTTCCTGACCTTTAACATACTGGTATTTGAGAATGAGCTGCCTGACGCTAAGGAACTGATTGATGCTTGTGTGGATGCGGGTGTGGACGCAGTAATCGTGCAGGATCTAGGGCTGGTCAAAATGATCCGCGAGATCTCCCCGGACTTCCCGATCCATGGCTCTACGCAAATGACGATTACTTCACCGGAGGCGGTGGAGTTCACCAAGCCTTGGGGGCTGGAACGCGTAGTGCTCGGACGCGAGAATAACCTGAAGCAAATTCGTACGATCGGGGAGCAGGCGCGCCTGCCCATGGAAGTTTTTGTACATGGGGCGCTGTGCGTCTCCTATTCTGGCCAATGTCTGACCTCGGAAATGTGGGGCGGACGCTCCGCTAACCGCGGGGAATGCGCACAGGCCTGCCGTCTGCCGTATGACCTGATGGTGGATGGCGAGATCAAGCCGATGGGCGATGTCACTTATCTGCTGTCGCCTAAGGATCTGGCGGCGATTGATCTGATGCCGGAGCTGATCGAGGCAGGAGTCACCTCCTTCAAAATCGAAGGCCGCCTCAAAAGTCCGGAATATGTAGCTAACGTGGTAGGCAAGTATCGTAAGGCAATTGACCGGTACTTTGAAGGGAATTGGTCACCGACCTCCAAGGAAGATATCCGTGAGCTGCAGCAGAGCTTCTCCCGCGGCTTCACGCATGGCTTCCTGGAAGGTACAAACAATAAAAAGCTTGTGGACGGTACCTTCCCGAAAAGCCGCGGCGTCTATATGGGGACCGTAGAGCAGATTCTGCGTGATGGCGTAGTGTGCCGCATTCATGCACCGCTTAAGCGTGGAGATGGCATTGTTTTTGACGCTGGCGATCCGACGAAGAAAGAAGAAGGCGGACGCGTCTACGATCTGCGCCGCAAAGGCGTGAAGCTGGAAGGCGAAGCCGGGGAAGGCTGGATCATTGATATCGTGCCAGGACGGAGTGACGTGGATCTGCGCCGCCTCCATGTCGGCGACCGCATCTGGAAGACGAATGACCCTGCGCTGGACAAGGCGCTGCGTCAGACCTACGAAACCGAGAAGCCTTACCGGGTCTTCCCGGTGCATGTGAAGGTAGAGGGGCGGGCGGGTGAGCCGCTTGCCACCTGGTGGACCGACGTTCAGAAGAACGTGACGGTCCGCGTGGATTCGGAGCTGCTGCTGGAAGCCGCGCAGAAGCGTCCGATGGATGCCGCCCTGCTGGAAGAGCAATTCGGCCGCCTGGGCGGGACCGTATTCCAGCTGGAGGCTATGGAGTCGCACCTGGAAGGCGACGTGATCGTGCCTATGCGCGAGCTCAACAGCATCCGCCGCCAGGCGGTGGAGCTGCTTGCGGGCGAGCGCCCGAAACCTCCCGTCTACGTGAAACGGGAGGTAGAGGTCTACGGCGGCGCTTCCCGCAGGGGCGCCGCAGGTCCGCGCGGTGAAGCGGAGCTCACCGTGCTGTGCCGCAGCCTGCCGCAGGTGCAGGCTGCCCTCGAAGCTGGCGTAACGAATATATACGCCGACTTCGAATTCATCAAGCAGTTCCCGGCAGCGGTGGACGCTGTACGGGCTGCTGGGGCCAGTATTGCGCTGGCTACGCCACGCATTCATATGCCAGGCGAGAACGGCTACCATGCCAACATCCTGCGTTTGCAGCCGGATGCTGTCCTGGTGCGCAATACCGGAGCGCTCTATTACTACTTGAAGCGCCGCATGGAGCAGCCGGATGCCGTACATCCGCGCCTGATCGGCGATTTCTCCCTGAATATCGCCAATCACAAAGCGGTAGATCTGTTTCTGAACGCAGGCTGCGACGCAGTAACACCGTCCTACGACCTGAACATCCAGCAGATGGTCGATCTGCTGGAACACAGCGATACCTCGCGTATGGAGGTCGTGATCCATCAGCATCTGCCGATGTTCCATACCGAGCACTGTGTCTACTGCACCTTCATGAGCGAAGGCACGGATTATACCAACTGCGGACGTCCCTGCGAGGAGCAGCGAGCTTCCCTGCAGGACCGCATCGGCATGGCCCACCCTGTTCGTGTAGACGAGGGTTGCCGGAATACAGTCTACAACGCAGTGGAACAGTCCGGAGCGGAATATCTGAACAATTTTCGTGAGCTTGGTGTGAACTCCTTCCGTGTAGAGTTTCTGGAAGAAACGCCGGAGCAGGTTGCTGAGGTCCTCAGCCTCTATAGCCGTGCGCTGCGCGGAGAGATTTCCGGCACACAGGTATGGAAAAGCCTCAAGGCTACCAACCAGCTTGGAGTTACGCGCGGTCAATTGGTGAACGCGAAGTAAGCCGGATCGTTCGGGCGGAGATCGATCAGCAACAACGCAGGTTCTGTTTATATAGTGCCTGCAGTTCATCCTAATAAATCCCAGGGTCAGTGTAATTAGGAGCTTGTAGACAAGCTCTTAGCACACTGGCCCTTTTATATACATATCCCTTGCGGTTTCAATAACATCCCTGCCAAAACACACCCAAAACTGCTATAATTAAAGCAAATATGCCATTTTCCCTTTAGCAATGAAATGGAAATTAGAGAAGATCATAGAAGGAGCCCTGTCATGAAGATCCGTAAAGCTATTATTCCCGCAGCCGGTCTTGGCACCCGCTTTCTGCCCGCGACCAAAGCTATGCCCAAAGAAATGCTGCCGATTGTAGACAAACCAACCATCCAGTATATTGTTGAAGAAGCGGTCGCTTCCGGTATTGAGGATATCATTATTGTAACGGGGAAAGGCAAACGTGCGATCGAAGACCATTTCGACAATTCATTTGAGCTGGAATTCAATCTGGCCGAGAAGCAAAAGTGGGAGCTGCTGGAATCTGTACGCAAATCCTCCGAAATGGCCGACATCCACTACATCCGTCAAAAGGAACCCAGAGGTCTCGGTCATGCCATCTGGTGTGCCCGTAAATTTATCGGCAATGAGCCATTTGCTGTTCTTCTTGGGGATGATATTGTTGAAGCTGACAAACCCTGCCTGAAGCAGATGATTGAAATTTACGAACAATATAAATCCTCCATCGTAGGCGTTCAACCTGTGCCTTGGGAAGAGGTTTCCCGTTACGGTCTGGTGGATGGTACGGAATTGGCTGATCGGGTCTTCAAAGCCAACCGTCTGGTGGAGAAGCCCAAGAGAGAGGAAGCTCCGTCCAACCTTGCGATTCTGGGGCGGTATATCCTGACTCCACGTATTTTTGACATGCTCGGTGAGCAGCAGGTAGGGGTAGGCGGTGAAATCCAGCTGACCGATGCCATCTCCCGCTTGAGCGAAGTGGAGCGCATTATTGCTTATGATTTCGAAGGCAAACGCCATGACGTCGGCGAGAAAATGGGCTTCATCCAGACCACCATCCACTATGCGCTTCAGCATGAGGAGCTCAAGGAAGGTCTGCTGGACTACCTCAAAGCAGTGATTGACAGCGAAGCACAGAAAGCAGCGAAGTAAAGGGCTGCGGACAGCTTTTCTTTCTAACCTGGCCCCCGGATTCATCTCTAACAAATTATTATTCAATCCCAAAAGAGCGCCCCGCTGAACACAGTCAGCGGGGCGCTCTTTTGCATGTAAATCTAACATTGGAATCTTTAGAGTAACAGTAACAAGTATTTCGTCATTTTCTCACAAAACGGGTGCCATCCTTAACAAAGGACAACACCCGCTTTGCTTACAATCTCATTTAGTTAGTACTGCGTATTTACAATGGCATCGATTTGAGCGGCTTCCGCTGGATCTGCGGCAATCAGCTTGTCATAGACTGGCTGATCTTGAGCAGCATTTGCTTTTTTTAAGGCGGCCAAGTACCAACGGGCAATCTCACGGTTGGCTGCATCCTTGTAATCTTCGGACAGACCAAGCTTCAAGGTATTGGAGGCCGCTTGAACTTGACCTGCCATCAACTGGATTCTGCCCGCATTGAGTGCAAGTGCAGGAGTAACAGGGAGTGACTGGAGCTGCAAGTCGGCTTGTACCTGGTTGTAAGCACTAATCCCGACATTCAGGTACATGACTTTACTGTCAGCATCCTGCTGGGTGAAAGCCTGCTGAGCCAGCTCATAGGAGCGGGCAATCAGCGAACTGTACCAGTTCGTATCCCAGAGGGTTGCGCTGTTCACAACATCCGTATAATGATCACCCAGCCCAAGCTTTAGGGTTGCCGTGGCTTCCTTATTTTGTCCTGCAATCTGCTGCATTTTTGCCACATTCAGAGCAATCGTTGGTGTTACCGAGAATGGACGTCCCTGCAGCTGCTCAGGAGGCAGAGTTTTCAGATGCTCAACACCATCCGTTACATGCTTATAAGCATCAAGTCCTGCAGTTAGGTACTCCTGCTTCTTGGCTTCGTCCTTTTTGGCATTTGCGGCACTTGCCAGCGCCTGGGAACGGCTGATCAGAGCATCGTACCATTCAATATCCCAGTTAAACTTATCCGCGTTGTCCCGATAGACGGCGAAGGAGAGCTCGCTTTGGCCTTTCAACTCATACGATGTAGCCAATAGCTGGAGCAGCTTCTTGTTATAAGGCTCATCCTTAAGCGCACGGTTGATCACGGTGAACGATTCGTTCAAGTACTGCTCATCCTGAGTTTGGCCATACACCTGCTGGTCCATAGAGGCGAGGTATGCCGCTGCTTCCGGATGGTATGGACGATCCTTTAACGCGGCTACCAAAGGTGCCTTGAGCTCCTCATATGATTGACTTACACCCATCAACTCCTTGGCCTTCACGGCCGAACTGCTGGAGCTAATGGCGCTAATCGACAGGAAGAGCATAAAGGCTGTACCGATAGCCAGGGCCGCAAGGTAACCATAGCGTAACCCTGTTGTATTCCAATTCCGGCGCAGTGATTTGCTGTCCATGGCAACGCCCATTCCGGCAAGACCTACGAATATCAGAATGCCCATAAAAGCATAGCTGAGATTGAAATCCAGCAAGCTGTGGAGAAGAATCGATAAAGCAATAATATAGAAAAAGAATCCATTTTCAAATTCATTTTTATCCCGTTTGAGATATCCACGAATGTATTTGTAGAAAATATAGCCGATAAAACCCATGAACACGATAAATCCGACAATACCTACTTCAATCAGATATTGCAGGAAGAAGTTATGCACCTGGCGGCTTGTATACGGGTTGTTCTGATAGTGCTCATACAGCGAAGTCCAGCCCCCGCCCCCAGCTCCAAGTATCGGATAGTCCTTAATAACTTTTACGGCATCCTTATAAAAAGTAATACGTTCAAGTACACTGTGCTGCTTGAAGTTGATGTTCTCCAGACGTGTTTCCATGTTGGCAGGAAGTACGGTGCGTACGCTTGTACCGATCAACAGGAAGGCAACAACCGCAACCAGCACAACGGACAGCAGCGGCAGCCACAGACTAGAAAGCTTGCGTGATTCCCAGCCGCCGAGCTTGTTCTGCAGCCAAGGAGAGAGATACTGCTGAATGGCCCAGCCAAGTACGGCGACCACAGCGGAGGCCCCAAGCAGATAAGCCCAGCCCTTTAATGCTGCTGCAGAAGTGAAAGCTGTATTCAGTTCCGTCCCAAGATTGGTCATCGGGCCCGCAATGACAAGCGAGGCAATGCCGGCAATAGCAAGATGGATAATCCAGAGAATCTGCTTCGCAGGCTTCAGGGACAGTAGCAGAAGAATGAAGACCACAGGCAGCATCACTAATCCCCCGCGGGACAAGGTCAGCAGCAATGAAATAATGATAGGAACAAGCATGAATCCATGAGTCAGCGTTCCATACCACTTCTTGGATCGAACCAACGCGAAGACAGCCACAAATAGAAATGCCATCAGAAAAGCAGCATATGTATTCGCATATTGGAAAATAGAGGTCAACCGCAGGCCATTGGAGTCAGTCATTACCGCATCCAGATATTTGCCTCCGCGTACAGTATCGGAGAACCACCCCACCAAACCTCCGGCCAATTTCCAGCTGCCCAGCCAGTTCAGCAGACCAAAACCTACAATGAAATAAGAAATAGCCAATATAGCATTTTGAATGACAACATTTAGTTGCTTTTGCTTGAGCAGATATAACGCTATAATGAAGACTGCAATATACATACTCTGAACAAAGAGGATATTCATCGCCATATAATGCGAAACAGCGACAAACAATGACAGGGCATACGTTATAGGAAGCAGCAGCGAAGCCACAACCAGCAAGTCGCGCTGCTCCTCCAGCTTGAACTTCTTATAGTACAAGCCCATCCAGACCAGCAGCAGAAGACCACTGAGCAAGGAAGACACATAAATCGGCTTTTCAAAGTCGATCTGCTGTCCATTAAACAATCCTACCTGAAATGGGGTCCACACCAAAAACATAATGAAAGCAACAACCAATGCCCACACCGGGCTGGATATCTTTTCAACATTTCTCGACTGAGCTGCATTTTTACCGTATACTGGTTTCGACACGTTTTAATCTCCTTTTCCTGTAGGTACGTGGATATTTTAACATATGACTATATGTAGAGTCAGTAATAATTCAATTTTATCTAGTATGCATAAAATTACAACAAATTAATAAAGAGGTAATTTATATAAAAAAGGTCGAAATCGAAGTTTGGGGGAAATTGGTTTAGTGCAGAATCAAATATATATAACCTATCGATTTATTAACGGTCAAGTCTGGAAATATTGAATGCTAAGTTTAGATAACAACAAATACAGAGTACTGTTTCAAAATATATAATATATCTATAGTTTATTTCATCTATAAATTAAGGAGAGAGATTAATGTCTGTTTTTTCATCAATCTATAAAAATAAAAATTTAATAAAACAACTAACTAAAAGAGATATATTAGTTAAATATAGAGGTTCAATGTTGGGAATGATCTGGTCAATACTAAATCCCTTAATAATGCTGATCATCTATACTATCGTATTCGGTGAGATATTTAAGTCTAAGTGGGGAAACACTGAAAATGAAAGTACCTTTATTTTTGGGTTGACACTTTTTACTGGGATGATTGTATATAATTTATTTTCAGAAGTGTTGAGTCGGTCCGCTACGATTATTCAATCAAATGTTAATTATGTAAAAAAAATAATCTTTCCGCTTGAAATACTGGTTGTTGTCTTAATGCTAACAGCTTTATTTAATGGACTTATAAGTTTAATTGTACTTATCATAATGAACATTTTTTTGGGCCAAGCCTTATCTTGGACAATTCTTCTAATTCCAGTTGTTTTATTTCCAATCATTTTATTATCGATGGGATTGGCTTGGTTTTTAGCAGCTTTAGGAGTCTTTTTCAAGGATACAAATTATATTGTTACTCTAATTCTTCAAATCGTGCTGTTTTTATCACCTGTTTTTTATTCAATAGAAAATGTTCCGGATTATTTGAAAGGTATCTATAATTTTAATCCTCTTGGAATAGTGATACAGCAGATGAGAGAAATTGTATTATGGGGTGAAATGCCAAACTGGATTCAGTGGGCAAATATTACCTCCATATCGCTTGTGATTTTTGTGGGTGGTTATTACTTCTTTACAAAGTTGAAAGGGGCATTTGCAGATGTTATCTGAGAATAATGCTATAGAAATAAAAAATATAAGTAAAAAATATTATTTATATAATAGTCCTGCTGATAGAATGGTTTCTTCGTTATTTAAAAATTTTAAAAAGTTTAATGAAGTCAATGCTTTGAATAATATTAGTATAAATATCCCAAGAGGAAAGACTATTGGTCTAATAGGGCAAAATGGCTCCGGGAAAAGTACCCTGCTACAAATAATTACAGGTATTTTAAAGGCGACTAGTGGTGAAATTAAGGTTAACGGTAGAATTGCGGCATTATTAGAATTGGGATCGGGTTTTAATCCGGAATTTACCGGAAGAGAAAATGTTTATATGAACGCTACAATATTAGGTTTAACTAAAGAAGAGATTAATGATAGATTTAGTGATATAGAAAAGTTTGCTGAAATAGGTCACTTTATTGATCAACCGGTTAAGACCTACTCAAGCGGCATGTTCCTTAGATTAGCATTCGCGACTGCAGTTCATACAGATCCTGACATACTTATTGTTGATGAAGCTTTGGCTGTAGGGGACGTGCGTTTTCAGAGTAAGTGCTTTCGTAAATTTAAGGAATTTCAGGAACGAGGAAAGACTATTCTTTTTGTTACACATGCAACCGAACTTCTAATACGACATTGTGACTACGCGTATTTAATTAATCAAGGAGAATTAATCCAGGAGGGGCTTCCGAAAGAGGTTGTTAATACTTACTTGGATTTACTCTATGGTAAACAAAAGAAACTGAATGTTACGACTGAAACTCGAGAGGCAAACATTCAAAGTAAAGAATTAGATATAAAAGTACAAAATAAATATTCTCAAGAAACGATTGAATTTATTACGAGTGAGAATTTAGTCTCAAACTGTGAAAACAGAAGGAGTTATAATCAAAATGAATTTAGATGGGGAGATAAAAGAGCTGAAATTATAGATTATTTAGTATTATCAAACGATATGGCAGATCCAATCGATTGTAGCTCTACGGAATTACTTCAAATAATCATGAAAGTAAAGTTTAATGATAACGTAACTTCTCCAATATACGGGTTAACTATTAAGACGGTAGATGGCGTTACTGTTTATGGGAACAATTCCAGAGATGATTCGATTGAGGTCTCTTCACAAAACGAGGCTAATATTTGCTGTGTTCAGTTTGCTTTTGTTCCTCAACTTGTAGAAGGGGATTATTTTATTTCATTAGGGATAGCTGAAGATGTTCCTGGATTAGAGGCTCCGCCGCTAGATAGAAGGTACGATCTTATACATTTGAAGTTTCATCATGATTCTTTAGGGTTTGGTATTGTAGATCTTGGAATGAAAATTGAACAATTGATTTAAGTTGTTTTTGATAACTAATTTAAATTTGTAATGGGGTGAGTATCATTAGTGCTGGAGATGAGTTTCAAGCTTATTCTAAATTACTGAATCTAAAATACTATAATGGAAAAGACAATTATAGTGATGGGGAAATTGAAGAGGAAATTATTAATTATCTAAGAGAGTCACAAGGTGACGAAACAAAAATAGAAAATATATACGAAAAGGATACACGTTGGCCCATTGTTTATCATTTATCTCATATTAGAAAAAATATTGTTAATTGGTATCCTTTTAAACAAGGGTCTAGGATATTAGAGATTGGTGCAGGGATGGGGGCTATTACCGGTACACTTTGTGATAATGCTAGTCATGTGACAGCAATAGAATTATCTAAACGGAGAGCAGAAGCAATTGCGATTAGAAATTGTAATCGAGACAATTTAGAAATAATTGTCGGGAACTTAAACGATATTGAGTTACCCTATAAATACGATTATATTACTTTAATTGGTGTGTTGGAATATGCTGGTTCCTTTACTCATGAAGAACAACCCTATAACGAATTCTTGAAGAAAGTCAGTAAGTTTCTTGCTCCTAATGGTAAGGTTTTAATAGCTATAGAAAATAGATTGGGACTTAAATATTGGTGTGGTGCTAAAGAGGATCACACTAATGTACGATATGATGGAATCTCTGGATATCCTTCTTCTAAGGGGGTAAGAACATTTGGGCGAAATGAACTTGAACAGTTATTATTCTCTTCGGGGTTTAAGAATAATCAATTTTATTATCCGTTACCAGATTATAAACTTCCACAGGTTATATTCTCAGATGATTTTTTGCCTACAATTAAAAACTCGAAGAGATACAGACCTTTTTATGCTGAAATTGAAAATCTACATTTGAGTGAACATAGTGCCATTGATGCTGTGATTGATAACAATTTGTTCCCTATGATGGCAAATTCTTTTTTTGTTGAATCGACTTTTAACTATAATGAAGATTCAAAGGTTTCTTTTGTTACTTTTAACAACGACAGGTATGAATATTTGAGAGTGCATACAAGAATAGTAAACAATAAGAAAGTGGAAAAATTTTGTGATAGAAAGGCATTGAAGCATTTAGAGGAAATTGAGGATAATAATATCCAACTTACTAAATTGGGAATGCCTATGATCAAAGAAGTGTTGAATAATAACCGATTAGTTAGTGATTTTATTTCCTCTGAAACTGTTGAAGATAGAGTTCTTGATTTCTTTAAAAACAGAAAAAAAGATAGAGCCATTGAAGTGATTGATCAATTTTGGAATCTACTTTTGACATGTTCAACAACAAATAAAGCTGATAATAACAGCTCTTTTTATTTTTACATCGACGGCTACATTGATCTAATCTTTTCAAACTGCTTCATAAAAGAAGAAGAATTTTATTTTTTTGATCAAGAGTGGAAATTCGGGGTTATTCCAACAGAGTTTATTTTATTTAGAGCTATAGTCAATTTATATCGTTTTAATAGTTTTATTGAAACGATAATTTCCATGAATGAACTTCTTTCAAGATACAGCATAGATGACAATAAAATTGATTATTTTAATGAATTAGAAGAAAAAATAATGAAACGAATTCTTGATAAGCACATAGTAGAATATCTTGAAACTCGAAGTCATTTTAATGATAGTAATAGCCTTGAAGAATCACATTCCGATCAAATAAATAAAATCTGTAATGAATATGAAATAGAAATAGTACGAATTCATAATGAAAATTCAAATGAGTTGAATAATAAAAACAATCAAATTAAATCAATTGTTAAAGACTATGAGAAGGAAATTGATAGACGTCAAAACGAAAATAATTGTCGTATTCAAGAGATATGTGACGATTATGAAAATGAAATAGCTAGACTTAATGCAATCATTAGTGAGCATAGTGTTGAAATGTCATTGGTACAAGAGACAAATAAGGAATTGGAATTATATAGAAATGAAACGCAGCAAAACTATATATTAGTACGAAAAGCTTGGAAAAGCTATTTTAAAAAATAGTTAATTTGAGGAGTAATGATTTTGAATATAAAACAAGGAATTAGAAAGATAGCAAAGCGAATATATATTTTGTCGCCTGTTCCTTATAAGATGAAAAAAAGAATGAGTTATTTTGTTAAACGTAACTTTTTTCGTGAGTATTCTGGGGAAGGAATTATTGATATATATAGCAATTCGTATAAATCAAGCATTTTAAATGAAAATGCAAAAAAAGTTTCAGTTGTGATTCCTAATTATAATTATGCTGAATATATAGTTGAACGAATTGATTCGGTCCTGCTTCAAACCTATCCTATTCATGAGTTAATAATAATAGACGATTGTTCTCGAGATAACAGTGTGGAAGTTATTGAAGATCACTTAAAAAAACTTGGATCTCCGCAAAATATTAAATTTATTATTAATGAAAAAAATAGTGGGAATGTATTCGCTCAATGGCAGTATGGATTTAAACATGCCTCAGGAGATTATGTATGGATTGCAGAGGCCGATGATAGTTGCCATCCTAGATTTCTTGAAAGTGTAATGGAAGGATTTCACGACGAAGACGTTGTAATTTCATACTGTGAGTCTTTAACGATGAATGAGCATAATCAAGTCTTGATGAAAGATCTTCGGCCATGGATAGATATTTATAAAACTGGCAAATGGGATAAAAGCTATATTTTAGATGGAGCAGAGGAGATTACCTCAACCATGTGTATCAATAACACTATAGCTAATGCCTCAAGTGCTGTGTTTAAAAATGGGGATTACCAAGAAATACTGGAAGTTTCTAAGGGATATAGATTAGCTGGAGATTGGTATGCCTACATGAGGATTCTCGAATTTGGTAAAGTAGCCTATTTGGATGAATCTCTAAATTATCATAGAATGCAAGAAAAAAGTGTAACTCTTAGTATTAATAAAGAGTTGGAGTTTGCTGAAATATGTAGAGTGCAAGATTATGCTTTAAATAATTACACTTTAAAAGAAGAGGTTAAGCAAAGAGTACTTGAAAGAAGAGAAAGGGAGAGACTCAGATTTGGACTATAATAAAACACTTTCAGTGATTATACCTGTTTATAATACTGAGATGTATCTTAAACGTTGTTTAGATTCTGCATTGGCTGCGCTCCCAGGAAATTCAGAAATACTTATTATTAATGACGGTTCCCCTGATCAATCTGAAATAATCGCTCTGAAATATAGTGAGGACTTTCCAACTATAATTCGTTATTTTTACAAGACTAATGGTGGGCTGTCTGATGCGAAAAACTATGGTCTCAATCATGCTGAAGGTGAATATATAATATTTTTAGATTCAGACGATTATGTAGAACTGGATATGTATAATGAAATTCTAAATGAAATGATACAAACTGGCGCGCAGTTGGGGATTTGCGATATTAATTGTGAATATGAAGTAGATGGCTCCAGTGTAATAAGTTGCTGCTATAACCCTAATAGAGGGAGTGCTTTTTTTCAGATTATGGACACTCCTTTGGTTGCTGCATCCTGGAATAAAATTATTCACAGAAGTTTGTTTGAGGGGTTGGACTATCCAACGGGCCTTAACAATGAAGATGTAGCTGTTACTCCTATAATTTTAGCTCGGGCTAATCGTTTTGTGATAGTGAAAAAACCAATGTATAAGTATGTACAGCGCCCTGGATCAATACAAAATTCAAAATTTAGTAATAAACGCTTTGTTATTATTGATACAACAAATATTGCGATAAAGCGTGCCGCTGATCTACCGATACATATTCAAAAGCAGATCAAAGGCTCACTATATATTCATCAAATTCTTGGGGTTCTTCTCTATCCAATCAGGAATCAAAGTTTCTTTAGAAGATATTTTATGATAAGGGAATTTATGGGGAAAGTGAATATTAGCTTTAGCGATTTTTTTCAAAACAGATATGTTGTGGATAACGGGTTAATAGATAATCGCAAGCACAGAATATTTAAGAGGTTAAGTGTAATGTTGCTCAAAAGAAAACTATATTTAATCACTTCTATTTTTTTTGAGTTTGTAAATTTAGCGGAAAAAGTAAACGCGCAGATTGTTAAGAAGGGACATAAATAGGTGGGTAATCATTTGGGAATAAATAAAAGAATTGATTGGATTGATATTTTCAAGGGATTAATTATACTCTTTGTAGTTATAGGGCATGAGAATGGATTTCTGGTTAAATACGTTTATTTATTCCACATGCCTGCCTTTTTTTTTATATCCGGATTCACTTCGAACTTAGACAAACAAGGTTTTTATGCTTTCACCCGAGACAGGTTTATGAGACTAATAATACCTGTATGTTGTATTAATATTCTATTCTTCTTATTTAGATGGATTATGAATTTGCTGGGATTTGGATTGTTGTTCTATAACGAGCCAATGAATACTGAAGGTTTTATCCAAAGCATTTATAACTTTTTTGCTTTTAACATAGGATCAGATTTAGCAGGGGTATCATGGTTTTTTATTGTTTTATTTTTGTGCTCCGTATTGCAGAAGGCTTTATATGATATTTTTCGTAAAAGAAAGACTGCAGTATTAATTACATCATTAATACTTTTTATTCTTGGGTACTGGTATGTAAGACATAATATTGTTTTTCAAAGAACATTATTTGATCTGGTTTTAATTGCACAGTTTTATTTTATGTGCGGCCTTCTTTTATCAAAAAGCAAATTTAAGACGACACAAATGAAAATCAATAGCGATATTCTTATATGTGCGCTAGTATTGCTTCTTTACCCCTTGTATTATTTTGCTAACATAAAATGGGGAGGTACGGATTATCCTAGCAGAAGTTTTGGTAATCCTATCATTAATGTAATCTCTGCTTTTATTGGCATTTCAATTACAATTATAATAAGTTATTTAATTAGAAATATTAATATATTGAAAAGAGTGTTCACTACATTAGGTGAGAATACGTTAACAATAGCACTTTTTCATTTCTTAGCTTTTAGAATTTGTTTTGGGTTTCTTTATATGCTTAATATCGTTGAACGCACCCAAGTACAGCAGCTTATACCAAGTAAGAATCCAAATTACGAGCCAGTTCTTCTTGTGTTTACTATTATTTTCTGTTTGTTTACTAATGCAATATTGCAAAAAAATAGTATTTTGTCTACTTTACTACTAGGTAAACGGACAGATCTTCAAAAACAAATATCATTATTATTAGATTATTGCTTTAAACCAATTATTAAATTAGGTGAGAAGATGAAATCAGCAATTTATGATAAAATATCAGATTTTATTCTCCTTATAAAGCAAAAACCAATACTAGTTATTTTTATGTTGGTCATTGTTGGATATAAAATTACATATTTTATGAGACCATGGATAAATGTTAATGATGAGTTAATAACACTAATAAGTTCCCAGAAAGGTATAGGATCAATCTATGAATCTATTGCCAATATTACACTAGGTCAAGGAAGAGCATATTTTTTTGGTAATGTGATAGCTATGCTAATGTTTGCTATTAAAAACACGCTTGTTTTTCGTGTGCTGAGTTTATTAATACTGCTATCTAACATATATTCATTTGTTTTGTTGTGTAAAGAAATCAGGAAATCCAACGTCTTATGCTGGATGGTATGCTTTGCTTATTTCGTATGTTTAACTTTTTCATGGGAACCGACTATCCCTAATGCATATACATCGTTTTATGGGTTGAGTATAACTATTTTATTTTTATCATTGAGGAGTTTTTATCTATACCTTGAGAATAAGCAAACAAAACATATGATTTTCAGTACATTAGCATATGTTATATGTCTCTTTACTTACGAATTATTTATTTTATTCGCGCCTCTTTATTTGTTAATAGTACTTAGTAGAGAGAAGGGACTGAAAAAGTCCATCCTAAGAGTACTTCCAATAGTAATATCTACTGCAGCATATCTAATATTTTATCTGGTTTGGCGAACACTTTTCGGTGCAGGATATGAAGGTGCAACTGTTGATATTGCTAGCTTTTCAATTCGTGACTGTATACATGCTATCGTAGTTTTGAGTCTTAGTGCTGTACCGGGTTTATTATTCTTTAGTGCTAAGTATCGGTATATATTATTTACTTTATATGGTGATCAGCAATTTGATAACCAATATTTAAATATGATAGCCCAAGTATTTACACTGGAAAATATTATTTTAGGGATTTTATCTTTCTATGTCTTCTATAAATTATTGAAAGATTCTAACGAGACACTGCCTTTGAAAAAAATGATCGCCTTGTTGTGTGTGACTGCAGCTTATGTGTTTTTACCAAGTACTTTACTGTCAGTTACTCCCCTTTATCAAAATGCAGTGAAAACAAGTACGTTTGTGACGGTTACTGCCTCGTATATTTCATTATTTGCATTTATTTTGTTTTTTTGTTTATTAATAAGCTGGATACTGCCTAGAATATCCTCTCAGAAGAATCGAAGAGTTGTACTTTTGATAGGTTCTAGTATGATCGCTTTGGCATGTATTTTTAGTAATTTTCAGAGTAATACAATTACTAAACATCAAAATTATTTAAAACAGCGGTTATCATTTATAAACTCATTTATTAAAAGTGATGCATTCAGGAATATTGAAGACGGTGCAATGGTATATTCCCCTTCTATATTTAAATCTGAAATGAGTCTGGCTATCCACGATTCGTTTTGGGATGAATATACAAAGATTCAATTAGGCAAAACCGTTCATTTTACAAAAGAGTTACCCAATTCAAGTATTAATATACCTGTATATTACCTGAAAGAGACCGAACTTGACTCAAGAAATGAACGATATATCGTATTCGGAAAAATGAATGAAAGTGTAGAACTTGCTGATTTCACGAGTAATGAAGCCCTGGTGTTATACAGCGGTAAACAGAAACAACATATTATAGAAGGTAAGATGAACGGTGGCGGCGATAAAAGTGTCACACTAAATAATCAAAGTGCTATATCTGTAAACGATATATTCCAATTTAATGTTCAAGTCCAGGATGCTTTTACTAATGATAAACTTCCAGGGACGTTAATCTTTGATCTCAAGGGAGAGACAATGAATTTGAATAGTATCGGATTAGTCACTGGTCAATATGAAAGTTATGAGCTATATAAAAGCAAGGTTGGAAGTACATTGGCTACAGGAGCTGAACAGACAGGGTGGTATGCTCCAGAGAGCAATGGATCTGGTAGATGGATGGGAAAAGAAGCAAGTGTCAAGTTATTAGCCGGACAATCTGGGACACTTGTTATTAATGGTTACATGACAAATTATATAGAGTCAAATGAAATTGCGGTTCTGATTGACGGATCTGAAATGGACAGACAAATAGTAAGAGAGGGCAATTTCACTTTTAATGTTAAAGTTCCTTTCGATGAAGTGATTAAAGTTACCCTGAAAGCAGCTAGAACGATGATTCCAGCTGAATTGAATATTAATAACGATACCAGGGAACTTTCAGTTTTAATCAATTCAATTGAAATTAAGTAACCATCCTCTTGAGGTGAAAAATGAATAAAGTCCAGGTTCTAATGTCAACATTTAATGGCGAAAAATATATTGAAGAACAACTGCAAAGTATATTACAACAAAACTATCATGATATAGCCATTCTTATACGCGACGATGGTTCAAACGATAATACAGTGCCTATCATCCAAAAATATGTAAAATTGTATTCTGACAAAATTCGTTTCATTAAAGGTAGTAATGTAGGGGTTATACAAAGTTTTTTTGAGTTACTACACTTAGTAGACTTAGATGCATCGTATTTTTGCTTCTGTGATCAAGATGATGTTTGGATGAATGATAAGGTTAAAAGAGCGGTGCGGTTTTTGCAGTTATGTGATACGGCTGGGATGTATTTCTCATCTACAATGCTGGCAGATCAAAACCTTAGTCCGATTAAAGTGTGGCCAGCTCCTCCGCAAAAGGCTCCTCACTTCTACAATGCTCTAGTACAAAACATTGCTGTAGGTGCGACCATGGTTATTAATAGAGCGGCGCGAGACTTAGTTACTTCTAAAACAATTAATCCAATAAATCTTCAAATGCATGATTGGTGGATTTATCTATGTGTATCTGCATTTGGAAGAGTATATTATGACGAGCAACCAACGCTATATTATAGGCAGCATAACAATAATGTTGTAGGTGGCCATCGAACTATTCTGCATGAATTGTGGAATAAGTGGAGGAGTTTTCGAAAGCATTCCGGTCATAAACTTTTGAAAAAGCAGGCAATGGAGTTTAATAAGCTTTATGCAGATCAGTTAGATGCTGAAAAACTCGATCAGTTAAAGCTATTTATCCAAGATCGAAAGTCATTGAAAGATAAATTACAATTTCTGCAAAGATCAAAGCTCTATCGTCATTCATTTTTAGAAAATCAATTATATAAATTTCTCATTCTAATTGACTATGTTTAAGAATCGGTTGGGATATTGGACGAATTATAAGGAGGATTAAAGTGCAGACATTATCAAGTAGAATAGTGCGAATAGAATCTTTGGGTGACGAAAGGGGACAACTAACGGTACTGGAAGAGAATAAATCCATCCCTTTTGAGTTCAAACGAGTATTCTACATATATGGTACTATAGCAGGAGTCCGCAGGGGATTTCATGCCCATTATAAAACCAGGCAGGCATTAATATGTGTTAAGGGGAGTTGCAAAGTGCATTTGGATAATACCAAAAGGACAGAAGAAGTAGAATTAGATTCCCCGAATACAATACTCATTCTTGAACCTAATGATTGGCATGAAATGTATGACTTCTCACCTGATTGTGTATTATTAGTACTTGCATCTCATTTATATGATCCCGAAGATTATATTCGTGATTACGATAAATTCATAAAAGTTTATTCAAAAAGCTAATGAGTTATTCAGTTATTTTGTTTTAGAAAGAGGAGAGGTCAAACGTGCAGATAAGATGGATCAACTTTTTAAAGGGTGCAGCTATGCTTGCGGTTGTTTTTGATCATTTATACGGGTTGGTCTATTTAAATACTTTTATTCATAGTTTAACGATTTACTCAGTCACATTATTTATCATTTTGGCTGGATTTACTTCATCAATATCTATAGGAAGAACGAAGTTACCAATTAAATCGTATATATATAAAAGGGTAGCTCCAATTGTTGTCCCATATTTGGTTGCAACTTTGGTTTATCATTTGTATTGGAATAAGTTTCATTTTGATTTTAATACTTTTAAAAATCAGGTTATAATGTTCAATGGTGCAGCTCCTTTTTACTTTGTTTTATTTTTCCTCCAACTAATAGTCGTTTCCCCGCTACTTTATAAATTATTTCAAGGACATAAATTTTATCAACAGATATTAGGTTTATTATTTATTTATTTGATGAGTTTTTATTTAACTCACTTCACAAATGTTGCGAATTACTACGGAGGAGCTAGCAGAATTCTAGGTGGATCATATTTATTCTGTTTTTGTCTAGGGATTTTTCTGCAATTACTCTCAACCAATCCGCCTAGTTTTCTAAAGCGAATATTTCAATCTGATATAAAGGGACTTGTATTTGGGCTGGTAGCTTCATTGTTTGCATTGTTCGTATACTTAAATACTCATTTGTTAGACAAGAGTTGGGCCAACCCTCCTAATAAAAGCACGTTAGTCTATACACTTATAATAGCAGCGATTTTATTTTTTATTTTTCAAATTGCTGAAAAAAGATTCAAACGACTCTCATTAATTTTCACACCAATAGAATTAATTGGTAGTAATTCTCTTTATGTATTTCTATATCATTCTTTATTTATCTACTATGGACAAAAAATAGGATTACTGACGATTAATTCAGGGAAGATATTATTTCCAATATTCTGCTTGGTGTGTAGCGTATTGATTGGCATAATTACTACTAGGAGTAAGAAAATAATAAAGTCTCGTAGTGTGAAATAATTCGTGATTAATAATATTGGAAGGTGTAGATGAATGGGGAAATATTTTAGTCATCCACAAGCCATTGTGGAATCAGAGAATATTGGCGCGAATACTCGTATTTGGGCATTTGCTCATATTTTACCGGGGGCCGTTCTAGGTGAGAATTGTAACGTGAATGACCATACTTTTGTTGAAAATGATGTAATTATAGGAAGTAACGTTACGGTTAAATCTGGTGTGTATATTTGGGACGGTGTTAGAATACAAGACAATGTTTTCATTGGACCCAATGTTACTTTTACTAATGATCTAAGACCCCGTTCCAAGCAGTACCCAAGTATATTCCTAAAAACTGTCCTTGAAGAATGGGTTTCGATAGGTGCAAATGCAACTATAATCGCAGGCAACACTATTGGTAAATATGCCATGGTAGGGGCGGGTTCACTGGTAACTAAAAATATCCCTAATAACACACTATGGTATGGCAATCCGGCAAAGTTTAAAGGGTATATTTGTAACTGTGGAGAGAAATTGAGTACTCAATTTTCCTGTTTAGCATGTGGTAAACAGTATTCTTTGAAAGACGGGAATATTATTGAAAACAATAAACTACTTGAAATAGAATAGGTGGGCTAATATGATCCCTTTCCTTGATCTGAAGAAAATTAATTTGCGTCATGAAGAAGCGATATTAGATTGCGTTCATAAAGTTCTGAATTCCGGATGGTACATTTTGGGTGAGGAAGTCAAAACTTTTGAAGCTGAATTTGCTGATTATTGCGGGACTAAGTTTGCTCTGGGAGTAGCGAATGGATTAGATGCTTTAGAATTAATTATGAGATCCTACAATATTGGCCCCGGTGATGAAGTGATTGTGCCCTCTAATACTTATATCGCATCCATTTTATCAATATCTGCAAATGGGGCTATACCTGTGTTAGTAGAGCCTAACTTACTGACATATAATTTGGATCCTGACAAGATAGAGGAAAGTATTACTCCTAATACTAAAGCGATTTTGGTGGTTCATCTTTATGGTCAGGCATGTAATATGGGACCAATTAAGAATATTGCAGAAAAATATAATTTGAAGATAATCGAAGATTGTGCTCAAGCTCACGGTGCTGTTTATGCTGATCGAAAAGTTGGAGATTTAGGAGATGCCGCAGCATTTAGCTTCTATCCGGGTAAAAACCTGGGTGCCTTAGGAGATGCCGGAGCAATTACGACAAATGATGAAAACTTATATAAAGATCTTCACGCCTTAAGGAACTATGGGTCACAAAAGAAATACGAAAATCTCTTTAAAGGATATAATAGCAGATTAGATGAATTTCAGGCTCCTATATTGAGTATGAAATTAAAATATCTAGATCAAGATAATGAGTATAGAAGAAAGATAGCAACCTATTATTTAAATAGTATCAATAATGAACACATTGTATTACCAAGCGTCGAAGAAGGACCGTTATCACATGTTTGGCATGTTTTCGTTGTCAGAACTTCGTTAAGAAGTCATTTTATTGATTATATGACCGATAATGGAATTCAGACAATGATTCACTATCCTATTCCTCCTCATAAACAAAAAGCATATAAAGAATGGAATGATCTAGTTTTCCCTATTTCCGAAAAAATCCATTCAGAAATTCTGAGCCTTCCAATAAGTCCTGTAATGGATATGGATGATGTGAAAAGAATTGTGGAGGTTGTAAATGAGTATAGACCGAATTAAATTATCGATTGTTGTACCTGTATACTATAACGAATTGAACATTCCACATACTATCCCTCGATTGCAGAACTTAGAAAATATTATAACGGATTGTGATTTTGAGTTTGTATTTGTAGATGATGGTTCGAAGGATAATTCATTTTCGATGTTGATGGAAGCGAAGCAGCAAGATCCGCGGATTAAAGTCATTAAGTTAAGCCGTAATTTTGGTTCAATGTCTGCTATACAGGCAGGATTAAGATATACTACTGGTGATTGTGTAGGTATCATTGCAGCCGATTTACAAGACCCTCCTGAAATGTTTAAGGAGATGATAGAACATTGGAAATTAGGTAAAAAGATTGTTCTTGCTACAAGAGAAGATAGGGAAGAATCATTCTCACAAAAAATGTTTTCTAATACTTATTATTATTTGCTAGAGAAATTTGCTTTAAAGGGATATCCAAAGGGCGGATTTGACTTTTTGTTAATAGATAGACAAGTTGTTAATGAAGTAGTCCATATCCAGGAGAAAAATACTAATATTATGAGTCTTATATATTGGTTGGGGCATGATCAAGTACAAATCCCTTATGTAAGACAGGAAAGAAAACTAGGCAAATCCAGGTGGACGCTTTCAAAAAAAATTAAGCTTTTTATTGATTCTTTTGTAAGCTTCTCATATTCCCCTATCCGCTTTATGTCTTTTATAGGTGTCATAACTGCGATTTTAAGTTTTTTATATGGGGTTTTTGTAATAATTGGTACTTTATCTGGGTTTATTGAGCTTCAAGGCTGGACAACAATTATTGCTTTAATTACTTTTTTATTGGGAATTATTATGATTATGCTGGGTATTATAGGTGAATATCTGTGGAGGATTTTAGATGAAAGCAGAGAGCGGCCATCCTACGTTGTTGACCAAACTTTTGAATAAAGAATTCTTGAAATTTGTAATAAGTGGGGGGATTAATACATTAGCAACATATTTAATGTATTTACTGCTGCTATTATTCTTTAATTATTCTTTGTCTTATACAATTTCTTATGTTTCAGGAATATTTCTTTCCTACTACTTAAATACAGTGTTTGTATTCAAAGAAAAAGTTTCATTCAAAAAATTTCTTAAGTTTCCTATTGTGTATTTGATACAGTATTTAGTTAACATATTTATGTTGTATGTTTTAGTAGAGCGTGTACATTTGTCTACTGGTATTGTACCTTTAATTGTTATTGTAGTAACAATTCCAATTACCTATGCACTTTCTAAGCTTATTATAAAAAGTAAATAAATAATGGAGGTAAGATAATGAAGGGTATAATTTTAGCAGGTGGTACAGGCTCACGCCTTTTCCCTTTAACCAAAGTTACTAATAAACATTTACTCCCCGTTGGTAAATATCCAATGATTTTCCATTCTGTTTTCAAACTTAAACAAGCAGGGATTAATGACATTCTTATCGTTACAGGCAAGGAGCACATGGGAGATGTAGTAAACTTACTTGGCAGCGGGCGAGATATGGGTGTTTGTTTTACATATAAGGTTCAGGATGAAGCTGGTGGTATCGCACAAGCACTTGATTTAGCTGAACATTTTGTTGGTGAAGATCAAATGGTCGTTATACTTGGAGATAATGTGTTTGAAGATGATATTACTCAATATGTTAGTAACTTTCAGGATCAGAAGAATGGTGCCAAGATCCTCATCCAAGAAGTTCAAGACCCTAAACGGTTCGGAGTACCTGAGCTTAAAGGACAACAAATTGTTTCAATTGAAGAAAAGCCGGAACAACCGAAATCTAACTATGCAGTAACAGGAATTTATATGTTTGACCATAAGGTGTTTGATATAGTTAAGACTCTAAAACCCTCAAACAGAGGAGAATTGGAGATTACGGATGTAAATAATGCATATATTAAACAGAATGAACTTACATTTGATATTCTTCAGGGTTGGTGGACAGATGCTGGGACTCACGCATCTTTGGCACGTGCTAATGAACTGTCTCAGAACTTGTTGTTTGGAGAGGCATTTGGGAAATTGAAAATATAGATATAGGGAGGAACTATTAGTTATGAAAGTCACTCCTCTAAGATTACAGGGTGCGAATATATTAGAGCCAATTATACACGGGGATAGTCGGGGCTATTTCATGGAAAGTTACAACGAACAAATCATGCATGGAATCGGTATTCAAGATCATTTCATTCAAGACAATCAATCCCTCTCAGCAGAGGTTGGTGTACTCCGAGGCTTGCATTACCAGTTGAATCCCAAGGCACAGACGAAACTGATTCGTGTGCTCACTGGGGCTATTTATGACGTAATCGTTGATATCCGTCGTAACTCTCCAACATTCGGCCAATGGGTTGGTGTTATCCTCAGTGAATATAACAAGCGCCAGTTGCTGGTGCCAAAAGGCTTTGCCCATGGCTTCTGCACACTCGTTCCAAACACCCAAGTCTTATACAAAGTGGACGAATATTATTCCCCTGAGAATGACCGTGGCATATTATGGAGTGATCCGGCGCTTGGCATTGATTGGCCGACGTCTGCTCCTGTGCTGTCGGATAAAGACCAGCGTCATCCGTTATTAAAGGATGCGGAGCTGAATTTTGATTAATGCTTATTGTGAATAATCGCTTCTGGGCGGAAGTGGTTCATACATTATTACTTCTAGAAAAAAGGTGGGTACACAAATGAAACTACTCGTTACCGGCGGAGCCGGCTTCATCGGCAGCAACTTCGTAATATACATGCTGCAGCAGCACCCGGAATATAAAATTGTAAATGTAGACGCTTTGACGTACGCGGGAAATCTGGAGAACTTAAAGTCAATTGAAGGAAACCCGAATTACTCTTTCGCAAAAGCAGACATTACGGATGTCCAGGCAATGGACGCGCTTTTCAGCCAAGGGGTTGATGTTGTGGTCAACTTTGCAGCGGAATCACATGTGGACCGGAGTATTTTGGAGCCGGATGTATTTGTGAAGACGAATGTATTGGGGACTCAAGTGCTCTTGGATGCGGCAAAAAAATATAGCGTGACTAAGTTTGTACAGGTCTCCACGGATGAAGTGTACGGAACACTCGGAGCAACCGGTCTATTTACGGAAGAAACGCCTCTGACTCCGAATAGTCCTTATTCCGCAAGCAAGGCAGGCGGGGATTTATTGGTGCGTGCTTATCATGAGACGTTTGGCTTGCCGGTAAATATCACACGCTGCTCCAACAACTACGGGCCGTACCAGTTCCCAGAGAAGCTGATCCCACTGATGATTTCACGTGCACTGGCGGATCAGGCGTTGCCGGTATATGGCGATGGGATGAATATCCGCGATTGGCTGTACGTTGAGGATCATTGCAGTGCGATTGACCTTGTTATTCATGAAGGTGTGAATGGTGAAGTGTACAATATTGGCGGGAACAATGAGCGCACGAATGTGCATATTGTAAACACGGTGCTGCAGGAGCTGGGCAAACCGGATTCGCTGATCACTTATGTTCAAGACCGTCCTGGTCATGACCGCCGCTACGGCATTGACCCAACCAAGATTACCAATGAACTGGGCTGGAAGCCGAAGCACACCTTTGAGACAGGGATTAAGGAAACGATTCAGTGGTATCTAAATAATCAGGAATGGTGGACCCGCATTCAATCTGGGGAATACCAGAAATATGCTGCACTCCAGTACGGCAGTCGTCTGGGGGATTCTCTGTAATGCCGAAGATGAAGGTGCTTGTTACAGGCTCAGCCGGACAGTTGGGTCAGGATTTGGTGCTGTTGCTTCAGGCGCAAGGTCATGAGGTTCTGGGCTGCGACCGTCAGGAGATGGACATTACCGATCTGGATCAATGCGTGGAGATCATCGGCGGATTTGCTCCGGATGCTGTCATTCATTGTGCTGCGCATACAGCGGTAGATGCCGCTGAGACTGACATCGATGCTGCTTACCTGATTAATGCCACTGGAAGCCGTAATGTAGCGCTTGCTGCGGAGAAGGTGGGAGCGAAGATGGTATGCATCAGCACGGATTATGTTTTTGATGGCATGGGGACACAGCCGTACCATGAATATGATAATACCGATCCCCAAAGCATCTATGGCAAATCGAAGCGGGCTGGAGAAATCCTGGTGCAGTCCATATCCTCGAAATTCTTCATCGTTCGTACTTCCTGGGTGTATGGCAAGTATGGCAATAACTTTGTGAAAACCATGCTGAAGCTGGGGCAGGAAAAACCGTTGCTGCAGGTAGTACACGACCAAGTCGGCTCGCCGACCTATACGGTGGATCTGGCCAACTTCCTGTTGGATCTTGTTCAGACAGAGAAATACGGCATCTACCACGCCTCCAATAGTGAGTTCTGTACCTGGTATGAGTTCACGCAGGCGATCTTCGCTGAAGCGGAGGATATCCTTGGATTGAAATTCACTGCAAAGCTGGAACCCTGCACAACCGAGCAGTTTCCACGTCCAGCACCGCGTCCGGCGTATTCAGTGATGGAGCATCTATCCATTCGCACGAACGGGTTTCAGGATATACGGCCATGGCGTGAAGGGCTGAGGGACTTTTTGCTCGAGCTAAAATAAATTGATAGGGACTCCTGAACCGCAACGGCGGGTTGGGAGTTTTTTTCTTAGCCGCCCATTCTTGTTTTCGGTATAATGGAGTGTAGCTGATTCAGTTTTTGGGTCAGTTTGATTACCTGTTATATAAACCAGAATCCGAGGACTCTTATGAATAACCAAATAAATAATAATATCAGCAATACGATCAATAACAAAACAATTAGCGTACATATTGTTACCTATAACAGCGCAGATGACATTATAGATTGTCTGACGGCAGTTATCGCCCAGGACTATCCCATTGAACAGATTGTGGTAGTAGACAATGCTTCGGCGGACGGTTGCAAGGATAAGGTGAAAGAGTTCAGTCATACAATCGAAGCGGAGGCCCATCCAGCTCAGCAGCAGGAAGCAGGGGTTGAGGGCACCTTGAAGGGGGAGGTAAGAGTTCCTTCACTGATTTTTTTGGAAAACCACACCAACACCGGCTTCGCCCCCGCCCATAACCAGGCTATTGCTGCCACCAATACAGACTATGTTATGGTTCTGAATCCGGATCTTACGCTGGCGCCGGATTATGTATCCAGACTCATCAAGCAGATGGAAGCCAACCCGAAGATCGGCAGTGCTACTGGCAAGCTTTTGCTAAAAGAGGACCACTCACTTGTAGACAGCACGGGGCTGCGGATGAACAGGGCACGGCGTGCGTTTGACCGTGGAGCGGGAGAGCCTGCAGCGAACTGGCTGGAGTCGGGTCCGGTGTTTGGAGTGTCTGGTGCGGCTGCATTGTATTCCCGGCGGATGATTGAGGATATCAGTATAGACGGTGAGTTTTTTGATGCGGATTTCTTTGCTTATAAGGAAGATGTGGATGTGGCCTGGCGGGCTGGGCTCTTCGGCTGGTTAGCCTATTATGATGCGGAGGCGATCGGTCACCACGAACGGGGCTGGAAAACAGCTGGACGTGACAGCAAGCCGATGTTCATCCGGAGAATTTCCTATATTAATCGCTATAAAATGATCTATAAAAACGAACCTGCCCGCAAGTTATTTTCTACATTCCTCTATGCTTTGCCTTACGAGGTCGCGGCACATGGGTATATGCTGATTAAGGAACCGAAGCTAATCCAAGCCTGGAAATTATTTTTTGCACAATGGAATAATCTCAAGCAAAAACGCAAGTGTATTCAAACCAAAGTTAGAAGATTGAAAAGCGAGTAAACCAGATGAGAGAGAAAAGATAAATAGAAGAGCTGCAGGAGCGTTCTAATATTTTCCGCAGTCCATTCCGTATATGTGGTGCAATTTGTTAAAACCTCCTAATCAGGCCGAGCCTATCAAGGAGGTTTTTGTGTTATAATGATTGTCGATAGATTACTATATTTGTCAGGAGCGTAATGCATTGAGTGTAGATGTCAGTATCATCGTCCTAAATTACAACACATGCCGCCTGACGATGGATTGTCTGAGGTCGGTGTATGATTCGAAAACTAAATTTTTCTATGAAATTATTCTAATAGACAATAACTCCCGGGATGACTCGGTAGAGAGGATCAGCCGGGAATTTCCCGATGTGATGCTGATCGCCAATTCAGAGAATGTCGGGTTTGCCCGTGCCAATAATCAGGGGATGGAAGTCGCTTCAGGCCGGTATGTGCTGCTGCTGAATTCGGATACGGTTGTGCGGAAGGATACCCTGGAGACGATGGTCTCCTTTATGGACAGCCGGCCGGATCTCGGAGCTTCGGGCTGCAAGGTGATTTTGCCGGATGGTTCATTGGATAAAGCCTGCAAGCGGGGGTTTCCTACTCCATCCGCTTCCTTCTATTATGCATTTGGCTTCAGCAAGCTGTTCCCGGACCGACCGAGATTCAATGGCTATCAGTTAGGTTATCTGGATCCGGATCAGGACTATCCTGTAGATTGTCTGGTCGGGGCGTTCATGCTGCTGCGGCGGAAGACGATTGATCAGGTAGGCGGGCTGGACGAGGATTTTTTCATGTATGGTGAGGATTTGGATTGGTGCTTCCGGATCAAAGAGGCCGGCTGGGGGATTTATTATTATCCGCAGACCTCCATTGTCCATCTGAAGGGCGGCAGCGCGCGGCGCAGACCGTTCAAGATCGTCTATGAGTTTCATAGAGCGATGATTTTATTTCACCGTAAGCATTATAGCAAGCGGTACAACAGTATGATTAATGGAGCGGTCTATGCTGGAGTGGGTGTGAAGTTCATGCTTTCGCTGGTGCGTAATGCTCTGATCCGTCCCCGGGCGGTGCCTTCACCGGCACAGACCCTTACAGGCTCCGCAGAATCAGGTTCAAGAACGGAATCGAATGCTGAGGTGAGATTATGATACGCCGTAATCAAAGGTTTTTGACACAGCTATATATCGTTGCGGACTTTCTGGTGATCCAGATAGCCTTTCTGGCAGCCTGGTGGCTCAAGTTCAAAAGTGGCTGGCTGGAGTCTTACCGGACGTTGCCGGTGGAGTCATATGCGTATTGGAGTTTTATCTACGGCGGGATAGCAGTGCTGATTGGGATTGTGCTGTCACTGTATCAGCCGAAGCGCAAAAAACGTTTTGTCGACGAGTTCCTCAAGATTTTTCAAGTGCATATCATGGCCATCTTTATGCTGCTCGGTTTAATGTTCTTCCTGAAGGAAATTGACGTATCCCGGCAATACCTTGCGATCTATATGGGTTTTAATGTTCTGTCCATCATGCTGTACCGCTATGTACTGAAGAAGATGCTGAAGTCCCTCCGTGAAAAAGGCTTCAACCGTCAATTCGTCCTGATTCTGGGGGCCGGTACTTTGGGTAAAAGATTCTACAACAACTTGGTGCAGTACCCGGAGCTCGGGTATGAGACCATCGGCTTTCTGGATGACTACCACACATGGGATGGCATTGAAGGGGAACGCTACAAGCCGATTTTGGGGACCGTGGATGAATTGCCCGGGATGCTGGAAATGCTGCCGGTCGACGAAGTGATTCTTGCCCTTCCACTGGATGCCCATTCTAAATATCCGGCAATTATCGCCGCCTGCGAGAAGGCTGGAGTACGGACGCTGATCATTCCCGATTTCTTCGATTATTTGCCAGCCCGTCCATACTTTGATAACTTTGCCGGAATGCCGATGATTAATGTGCGTGACATTCCGCTGGATATGACCGGCAACAAGCTGGCCAAACGTGCCTTTGATGTTCTTTTCTCGCTGTTCGCCATTATTGTGATGTCGCCAGTGATGCTCATTGTAGCGCTCGGTGTGCGTCTGACTTCACCGGGTCCGATTATTTTCAAACAGGAACGGGTAGGGCTGAACCGGCGCAATTTCATGATGTACAAGTTCCGCTCGATGAAAATGCAGCAGGATGGGAAGGAAGATACAGGCTGGAGTACTCCGGTTGATCCTCGCCGCACCCGGTTCGGAACCTTTATCCGGAAGACCAGTCTGGATGAGCTGCCACAATTTTTCAACGTGCTGTTTGGCCAGATGAGTGTGGTAGGACCGCGGCCGGAGCGTCCCTTCTTTGTGGAGCAGTTCCGCGGGGAAATTCCGAAATATATGGTTAAGCATCATGTACGTCCGGGAATTACCGGCTGGGCACAGAGCAACGGCCTCCGTGGAGACACCTCCATTGAAGATCGGATCAAGCATGATATTTTTTATATCGAGAATTGGTCGCTGCTGTTCGATATCCGGATTATTATCAAGACCATTCGCAATGGCTTCAAAAATGCTTACTGAACTTATAACAGCAAAATAGATTGATCTGTTGAAACGGGTGCCATCCTTGAAGCTGAGGAAGACATATCCGTTTCTTTTTTTTACTCCAACTTTGGGGGTAGACGGTTTCTATACGGACTTTATTTCCGAGGAGGATTTGAGCCTGCGTAAAGGGTTCCGTTAAGGAGCGGAAAAAGGCGAAAAAATGTTCGCATTTTTCCGCTCTTTAAATTGACACCCCCCTTAGTGCTGGCATAGACTAGAGATACAGCTTTTGCGGTAGCGGAAGTGTTTTTGGCATGAAAAACAAGCATGTAAACCGCACCTAATCTAATCGGTTGAATAATGAGGATGGACGAAGATGAATGAAATAAGGCAAACGATTCAGCTGTGGCGGCATGTGTTTAAGCTGGATCCGGACCGGGAACTTCGAGAGACTGAACTGGCTGCGGTCTGCTTATCGGGAACGGACGCGATACTAGTCGGCGGTTCTACCGGGGTTACTTATGAGAACACGGCTGCTCTGCTGGCCCGAGTGCGTCAATTCGAACTGCCTTGTGCCCTTGAAGTTTCTGACCTTGAGGCGGCTGTGCCGGGTTTTGATCTGTATTTGATTCCTATGGTGCTGAACAGTCCCGAACCAGACTGGATATTGGGCCATCACCGCCGGGCCATTGAGCGTTACGGGAGCTTGATTCCGTGGGAGCACTTCCTTGCAGAAGGATATATTGTGCTGAACGGGGACTCTTCCGTGGCCCGTCTTACAGGAGCTGAGAGCTTGCTGAGCGGAGAGGGTGCTGCTGCTTACGCGCAGATTGCGGACAAGCTGATGAGCCTGCCAATCGTTTATCTGGAATATAGCGGTACATTTGGTGATATGGGGACGGTGCGAACCGTAAGAGAGACTGTGGAGCACAGTCAGCTTTTTTATGGGGGCGGAATTACCTGTGAATCTGAAGCCGAGCAGGCTGCAGCCCTATGTGATACAGTAGTGGTCGGCAATATCATCTACCAGGATGTGCGGCAGGCACTGCTCACCGTACAGGCGGTAAAGAGAACACCGCAGATTGACTTTACAACATAAAAGAACGGAGATTCCATTTCCTTAATTTACGATATTTAGAAAGGAGCATGTCACACATGCAACTTGTTAACATACAGGATGCCGTAAGCCGGCTTAATCCTCCGCAGCGTCAGGCAGTAGAAACCACGGAAGGTCCCTTGCTCATTATGGCCGGAGCAGGAAGCGGCAAGACGCGCGTGCTTACCCACCGCATTGCCTGGCTGATTGCGAACCGTAAAGCGCCGCCTTGGGCGATTCTGGCGATTACCTTTACTAATAAGGCCGCCCGGGAGATGCAGGAACGTGTCTCGAAGCTGGTAGGGCCGGAAGGCCGGGATATTTGGGTCTCCACTTTTCACTCGATGAGTGTGCGGATTCTGCGCAAGGATATTGAACGGATTGGCTTTACCTCCAATTTTTCCATTCTGGATTCAACCGACCAGCTGTCTGTTATCCGCAACTGCATGAAAGATTTGAATATCGACACGAAGAAGTTCGAACCCAAGGCTGTCCAGTCGATGATCAGCACCGCCAAGAATGAACTTATCACACCGGCGCAATATGAGCAGAAAATCGGCGATTATTTGGAAGGTCTCGTGGCCAAGGTATATACCATGTACCAAAAGCGCCTGAGAGCCAATAACTCGCTGGATTTCGATGATCTGATTATGAAGACGATCGAATTGTTCAAGGAAGTGCCGGAGGTGCTGGATTTCTACCAGAAGAAATTCAAGTATATCCATGTCGATGAGTATCAGGATACGAACAGGGCGCAGTATATGCTCTGCCGGATGCTGGCGGACAGCCATCACCGCATTTGCGTCGTCGGCGACAGTGACCAGTCGATTTACCGCTGGCGTGGGGCGGATATTACGAATATCCTGAATTTTGAAGAGGACTATCCCGAAGCCAAGACGATTATGCTGGAACAGAACTACCGCTCTACCTCGAACATTCTGAATGCGGCCAATGGCGTAATTGCGCTGAATACGGGACGCAAGCCCAAGAAGCTGTGGACGGATTCTGTGGAAGGCGCGAAGATAAAAGTGTTCCGCGGCGACTCAGAGCATGACGAAGGCTATTTCGTCACGGGAGAAATCAGTAAAAATGTCAAGGAGGGACAGGCGTATCAGAATCACGCGATCTTGTACCGTACCAATGCGCAATCACGCGTAATAGAAGAAATTTTGATCAAATCGGATATTCCCTATCAGATTGTCGGGGGGATCAAGTTCTATGACCGCAAAGAAATTAAGGATCTGCTGGCCTATCTCCGGCTGCTGTCCAATCCAGATGACGATATCAGCCTAACGCGGATTATCAACGTTCCGAAGCGGGGGCTGGGGGATACGACGGTGGGCAAGCTGGCTGCCGCCGCTGCATCTCAAGGGGTCTCAATCTTCCGGGCGCTGCAGACGGTGGATGATCTCGGCTTCGCCGGACGGACGCGCAATACACTGGTAGAGTTTTACGATATGATCGAAGCGCTGCACCGGATGGTGGAGTTCCTGTCGGTGACGGAGCTGACCGAGAAGATTCTGGAGCTATCGCAGTACCGTCTGGAGCTGCAGAATGAGAATACCCTTGAATCCCGCTCCCGTCTGGAAAATATCGACGAATTCCTGTCCGTAACTATGGAATTCGAGAAAAATAATGAAGACAAGTCACTGGTCTCCTTCCTTACTGACCTGGCGCTGATCGCAGACATTGACAGCGTGAACGATGAGGAGGAGCGCAGTGACGCTGTAGTGCTGATGACTATGCACAGCGCCAAGGGGCTGGAGTTCCCGACCGTCTTTATTATCGGGATGGAAGAGGGCGTATTCCCCCACAGCCGTGCCTTCCAGGACAATGACGAATTGGAAGAAGAGCGGCGTCTGGCGTATGTAGGGATCACCCGTGCGGAGAAGCAGCTGTTCCTCAGCTGTGCACGGATGCGCACGCTGTTCGGCCGGACGACGGCCAATGCGCCGTCGCGCTTCCTGGAGGAGATTCCGGAGGAGCTGAAGGAAGATACGGGAGGGGCTTCGGACCGCTTCCGGCGCGGCGCGGAGGTTGGTGGTGCTTATGGCGGCCGCGGCTTTGGCGGAGGCAGCCGGGGGAACTTCGGCAGCCGCAGCGGGGCTGCCGGGAATGCGCCGGCAGGAAGCGGGAACGCCGGCTTCGGCGGCAGCACAGCGTCAGCGGCGACCGGTACGAGCCGAGTGACCGTGACCTCAGGAGGCGCGCAGCGCGCTCCGGGGGCTTCGACGCCCGGCGAATTCAAAGCCAGCGACAAGGTCTCCCACGGCAAATGGGGCATCGGCACCGTTGTGTCGGTGAAGGGCAGCGGCAACGATACGGAACTGCAGATTGCTTTTCCGGCGCCGGTGGGTGTGAAGCGGCTCCTGGCCGGCTTTGCACCGATCACCAAAGTTGAATAATTCGGCTGCGATTAACGAATGTGTTTTTGGACCACGCTAACCGTAGGAAACAATTTGATGGAGGGATGTCCCCCGATGGATGCTATGCACACTATGGAGGAGCTCGTAGCTGAGCTGAATCAATATAACTATCATTACTATACTCTGGATGCGCCGCAGATCAGCGACAAAGAGTATGATGTTCTTTACGATAAGCTTGTAGCCCTTGAAGCAGAGAGCGGCATCGTGCTGCCTCATTCTCCTACTCAGCGTGTGGGGGGAGAACTGCTCAAAGGGTTCACACCCCACAGGCATCTGGCACCGCTATGGAGTCTGGATAAGGCGCAGAATATCGAACAGCTTCGCAGCTGGAATACGCGGGTGCTGAAGCTGGTGAATGATTATAACGCCAAGAACCCTGAAACCCCTCTTCCTGCGCCCTGCTATGCGGTAGAACTGAAGTTTGACGGCTTAACACTTAACCTGACCTATCGTGACGGGGTGCTGGTACAGGCAGCCACACGCGGCAATGGTGTGACCGGGGAAGGCATTCTTGCCCAAGTGAAAACCATCAAATCGGTCCCGTTGACGATTCCATTTAAGGAAGGTCTCATTGAAGTGCAAGGCGAAGGGATTATGAATCTTTCTGTGCTGGCGGACTATAATACAAGAGCGGCTGAACCGCTTAAGAATGCCCGTAACGGGGCAGCGGGGGCACTGCGCAACCTCAACCCTAAGACGACCGCCGACCGCCGGCTGAACGCATACTTCTATAATGTAGGCTATGCGGAGGGTGTACAGTTCACAGACCATCAGGAAATGATGGATTTTCTGAGGAATAACCGTTTTAAGGTTAACCCATACCTTACCTATTTTGATCATTTTGACGATGTTACCGAACAACTGGCAGAAATTGAAGAGGGCCGTTCCGGTCTAGACTATCTGATTGACGGCGCGGTTATCAAGGTAACTGATTTCCGCATCCGTGAGGTACTCGGGTACACCGATAAATTCCCGCGCTGGGCGGTGGCTTATAAGTTCGAAGCGGAAGAAACCACAACGATCCTGGAGTCGGTCAGCTGGAACGTGGGCCGTACCGGCAAGGTCACCCCGTTGGCACGGGTGGAAGCAGTGGAGCTGGCAGGAGTAACCGTCCAGAACTGCACCTTGAACAACGTTGGTGATATCGAACGCAAGAATCTCAAGCACGCTCTGGGTACACGTGTGTTCATCCGCCGCTCGAATGATGTCATTCCCGAAATTCTTGGCAAGGTAACAGAAGAGAGTGACGGCGGAGAGATTATTTTTCCTGAGGATTGTCCGGCTTGCGGTTTCCCGCTGGAAATGCGCGGCGCGCACCTCTTCTGCAATAACAAGCTGAATTGCAAGCCGCAGATCATCGGGCGGATCACCCATTTTGCTTCCCGTGATGCCATGGATATCGAAACCTTCAGTGATAAGACTGCCGGACAGCTGCATGAGGAACTAGAGGTGCGAGAACCAGCTGACTTATATGAACTGACCTTCGAGCAGCTTGTGAAGCTGGAACGTTTTGGGGAGAAGAAAGCCGATAATCTTCTTAAGGCGCTGGAGGAGAGCAAAGGGCGGGACCTTGCGTCTTTCCTGTTTGCACTAGGTATTCCGAACACTGGCAAAGCAACCACCAAAATGCTGGCCGATCACTACCGCAGCCTGGACGCAGTCATGCATGCAACCGCCGAGGAATTGTCCGGACTCCCTGACATTGGAGGCATTGTAGCAGAGAGCATTGTGAGCTTTTTCGCAGATCCCTTTGTAGTAACCAGTATTAACCGTATGCTTACACTCGGTGTAGAGGCGAAGGCGCCTGAGGCTCCACGCCAAGTGAATACCAATTCTTTCTTCAGCGGCAAAACAGTAGTGCTCACAGGCTCGCTGCAAAAGCTTACCCGGGAAGAAGCAGCGGAGCGTCTGGAGGCGCTAGGCGCCAAGGTATCCGGCAGTGTCTCCAAAAAAACCGATCTCGTCATCGCCGGCGAAAAAGCGGGCAGCAAGCTGGCCAAGGCTCAGCAGCTGGGTATTCAAGTGATTGAGGATGAGGAAGAGCTACTGCGGCTATTGGAGAGTTAGACGCAGACAACAGAACAGATACATTCACAAAGCCCTGGTTCGATAACATCGAATACAGGGCTTTTTGCCATATTCATTTATAATATAAAATAGGGAGAAGGCTATTTAAGGATTAGAAAGGATACTTGCCTGTGAAACAAGAAACGATCCTGCTTGTGGATGATGAGAAAGAAATTGTAGAACTGCTTGACATTTATTTCCGGAATGAGGGATACCGGCTGCTTAAAGCCTTTGACGGAGTGGAGGCACTGAAACATCTCAGAGAAGAAACAGTAGATCTAGTTATTATGGATGTAATGATGCCCAGATTGGACGGAATTGCGGCTTGTATGAAAATCCGGGAGGAGAAGAACATGCCGATTATTATGCTCTCTGCCAAAAACACGGATATGGACAAAATTCTCGGGCTGAGCATAGGGGCTGATGATTATGTCGGAAAGCCGTTCAATCCGCTGGAGATCGTGGCACGGGCTAAGTCACAGTTACGCCGTTACCATCGATTCAACAAGGATGCTCCGGCAAGGGGCAGCGAGAATGAACTCATTTTCGAAGATTTGATTATAGATATTGCTAAGCATGAGGTCAGTGTAGATAACCGGAAGGTGAAGCTGACACCCAGAGAATTTTCCATATTGGAACTGCTGGCAAAGCATCAAGGACAGGTGCTCAGTATGGAGCAGATTTATACGAATATCTGGTCTGATCCATTCCTGGATGGCGGCAATACAGTGATGGTGCATATTCGCAATATCCGTGAAAAAATTGAGCTGGATCCTAAGCATCCTTGTTATTTACAGACCGTGTGGGGGATCGGATACAAACTGGACGGGCCGTCCTGAAAGCTTGAGGTGAGAGACGTTGAATGCGAAATATATAAGTACAATCCGTTGGAAATTCATATGGGCATTTATGTTGAGCGTTCTATCTGGAGCCATTCTACTGCTGGGTGGCTACCGGCTGGTGAATGCCCTGCTCTATTTGAACCCTTCTCCCCCGTCGGCGGCGTATTCACAGTTACTGAGATGGGTCATTAATCATATTGGCTCCGTACCTGTGATGACTGCTGCGGGAATTCTCAGTTTTTTGTTCTTCTTTTTTATCTTCACACGAAAAATAGTCTCATATCTGGAGGAAATCACGCGCGGCATCCAGCAAATTACGAAGCTTGGTGAGTCGCATCGGATTGAGGTTAGAACTGCGGATGAGCTGGGGATGCTGGCGGAGAACATCAATATCATGTCTGAACGGCTGCAGCAATCCCTTCTGGAAGAACGCAAGGCTGTCGAAGCCAAAAATGAGCTCATTACAGGTGTATCCCATGATTTGCGCACCCCGCTGACTTCAATACTCGGCTATCTTGAATATATCGAGCAGGACCGATGCCGGGAAGAAACGGAATTGCGCTATTATGTAGACATCGCCTATCAGAAAGCACAGGTACTGCGAAAACTCATTGATGATTTGTTTGAATATACACGTGTTAACAACGGAGGACTGCCACTCGTGCCAGAACGTCTGGATTTAAAAGCGTTTATGCGCCAGTTGGCAGAAGAGGCGGTTCCGGAGCTTACTCGGGCAGGGATGACCTACCAGATGGTGGATGAAACTGAATCCTTGTGGATCGATGCAGCTCCTTATGAATTGCTGCGCGCCTATGAGAATCTGATTGCGAATGCGATCAGATATGGACGGGATGGTAAAAGGATAGAGATCGGTCTGGCCCGTGAGGGCGATGAAGCCGTAGTGCGGATCAGTAACTTTGGGGAACGGATCGCGGAAAGAGATCTCCCGCATATTTTCGAACGCTTTTACCGGGCTGAACGCTCCCGTTCTCAATACACCGGTGGCTCGGGCCTGGGCTTGGCAATTGCGAAGGGTATTGTTGAACGTCATCAGGGAGTAATCTCGGCTGCAAGCGATATGTACCGGACGGATTTTATTACACGGTATCCGTTGTCTCGGAACCCTTCTTAAGAAAATCTTCAGAACTTTGCCGGGTGCATCTTAAGAAATAGCCGTTATCCTTGTGTGACATGAGGTGACTATCACCTGTGTGACTGGAGGGATAGAATTTGAAAAGATTTAAAACGGTACGCTCCGGCTATCTGTACATTTTTGGAGGAACTGCGCTGCTCAGCGGTATTTCTCTTGCTGCTGTATACTCGTTGGCTGCATTACTGTATTCCCGCCATACTGCAGCTTCCGCGGTCTATTGGGTCCGCAGCCTGCGTTGGCTGATCAATCATATCGGCCGTATACCACTCGCTGTCCTGATGTTTACGGCGGTTTTCACTGTAATCTTTCTGCTTCGGTCGCAAAAAATATCTGATGATCTCAAAAGTCTTTTGCGGGCTTCTGAAGAATTGTCTACCCTTGGTTTCTTCCGGGAGCTTAAGGTGGTCAGCGGTGGTGAACTGGGCCAATTGGCCGAACATTTACATAAAGTCAACAGGCCGGAAAAATCGGCGGACCAAGGTCCTTGCGCTTATAATCTAAAGGATTCAGCTGATCCGGTTTTGGAAAATGATGTGCTCATGGCGCTGATTTTAAGAACAAGAACGTTGATGCGATTGCTGAATGAAGCGTCCACTGAAGAAGGGGAGCAGATACAGACTTTGCAGGTGGAGGCGGCGAAACGCGAGGCAATGGGTATGGAGAGGTTCATGGAGAACCTGATGGTCCGCTCATGAGCCGACTGGACGCCGGGGCAAGGCGAAAACTGCTGCGCATTTTTTATACTGCTTTTGACATCGGGGTTGCCTGTGCCCTATTGCTGGTGGCCCTTATAGTCTACGTTCATCTATACGGGGATGCTGTATTAGGCCATCATCCAGAGAAGTTGAAGCTGGCGGAATCCAGTGTAATTCTTGCCTCCGATGGGACCGTGCTGCGCAGAATTCCTTTGCCGGAATCAGGATATAGGATGTCAGCCCGTCTGGAAGAGATGCCTGAACTGCTAATTAAGACCTTTTTGGCGGTCGAAGACCACCGCTATTACAGTCATCAGGGCCTGGATTATACAGGAATTCTGCGGGCTGCATTGCACAATGCGGTGGATCTGGACCATTTGGAGGGAGGCAGCAGCATTACTCAGCAACTCGCCCGAAATCTATATCTGAACAGAGACAAAAATCTGTTGCGTAAGCTGAATGAGGCTTCCCTGGCTATAGCTTTGGAGAAACGGCTGTCGAAAGAGGAGATACTGCAGCTCTACCTTAACCAAATCTATATGGGCCAAGGACAATATGGAGTGAAGGCGGCGGCCGAGCATTATTTCGGCAAAATGCATATGAAGCAGTTGGAAATCTGGCAAATTGCTGCTTTGGCGGCGATTCCCAAAGGCCCCTCTATTTACAATCCTGAGTCGGCGGGGGAACGGCCCGTGGAGAGGAGAAAGCTTGTTCTACGGATCATGGAGCAGCGGGGATTGATTACCCATGAGGAAATGGTGGCTGCTGCGAAGCAGGAGATTAGGCCTGAAGCGGGTAAAGAGTCGTATTCTACTGGAACAGGGGCTTCCTACATTAATACCGTGCTTAAAGAAGCCTCCCGGCTGACCGGGAAGACGGAGACAGAACTGCAAACAGGCGGATACACGATTGTGACGGGAATGAATCCCGGTGCCCAGCTAGCGTTGGAAGAGACTTTCCGCAATTCTGATTTCTTCCCCTCCGATGGGAAAACGCAGCAAGTGGAGGCAGCCATGGTTATAATCAACCATGATAATGGAGAGATTGTGGCGTTAACTGGAGGACGTGATCCAAGTATAGGCAGCCTTAATCGGGCAATTATTGATGCACGTCAGCCGGGCTCCGCTTTTAAGCCGGTAATTGATTACGGTCCGGCGCTTGAGAGCGGAAAATTCATGCCGGACAGTCTTCTCCTTGACCGGAAACAGAGATATGGGAGTTATAGCCCTGATAATCATAATGGCATATACCGGGGGCAGGTAAGCATGAGTCAGGCACTACAGCAATCTATTAATGCTCCGGCAGTCTGGCTGCTGAAGCAGGTGGGTGTTGAGAACGCCCGTGCATTCGCAGCCAAGCTCGGTATAGTGCTGCCGCAGGAAGACAATAATCTGTCAATTGCGCTTGGTGGGCTGCATACAGGTGTCTCTCCTCTCAAAATGGCACAGGCATACAGTGTATTCGCAAGCGGTGGAACCTTTAACGAAGCCCATACCATTCGGAGCATATCAGATGCGCAGGGTAAAATGTTGTACAGGTATGCATCTAAAAGAAAGCAGGTTGTCTCACCGCTCACTGCTGCAAGCATGACTGCAATGCTTCGCGACGTAGTGAACAAAGGGACAGGTGTAAAAGCACGGATGAACATCCCGGTAGCCGGGAAGACCGGAACGACCCAGGCTGATCTGCCAGGCGTCACCAGCAAGGCCAACCGGGACCTTTGGTTCGTCGGGTACACCCCTGCTTGGACAGCCGCTGTATGGATGGGGTTTGACCATACCGACAAGGATAACTATATGACCGCGGGCAGCGGGATGCCGGCTGCTTTATTTTCCACCGTGATGAACAAGGCGTATACCGGCTCCGGGCGATAAAGGTCTATACCCGTTTTGCACTGGGTAGCCAGGCATCCTTGTCATATCCGCGTTGTTCCCAATAGCCGACATGATCTTCTGCAATGAGCTCGATCCGGTTTAGCCACTTGACTGATTTATAGGCATACATTTGCGGAGTCACCAGACGTACGGGTCCTCCAAGCTGGTTCGGAATAGGTTTGCCGTCGTGTAGCACAGCAACCATTACATCCTTCATCCGTGCTTGGTCCAGAGTCAGTGAATCGGTGTAGACACCATCACCGGAATAAAATTTTACCGTTACTGCCTGCTCCTGCACTCCGGCCATGTCAAGCAGCTTTGCGAGCGGGAGGCCCTCCCATGTGTTTTTATAGACCGACCAGCCCGTGACGCAGTGAAAATCGCTGACCTGCACCTCACGCTGCAGCTTGACGAATTCATCCCAATTCCAAGTGAACTTCTTGTCAACCAGGCCATCGATCGTAAAAGACCAATTGCTGTTATCGAAGGATGGGATATCAGTTACAGTGTAGACCCGAAAGCTGCCTTCTGCTCCGCCTCCAATGGGTGGCGCGGAATCCGCCAGCGGCACTGGATCAGGAATCAGGGCATTGGCGTTACTTGCAGCATATTCGGCAGCCCCAGGGAGCTGTAATGATTTGCCGATCCAACGTACAAAGGTTGGACCGAGCGTTATAGCGAGGCCTGCTCCGACAGCCACCTTAATAAAACCCCGCCGCGTATATATTGGTTGAGGTCCGTTTACAGCTGCCGGCTTCTGTTTAACTCCATAATCCGGGGGTTCGCCTTCTGGTGCCATTTCCGGTACAATGGAGCGCTTCTTGGGCTCTTTCAGCCATTTGACCCTGGTAATGGAGTGGTAGATCATGACCGGAAGCCCCACCCAGGTGAGAAGATCATGAATAAATAGCGCCGTATTGGCCGCTCTCGGTCCGGCAAGCCTGAACTGCCAGAGGACAATCCCGGATACAATCCAGCCGGTCAGCATAGCCATCACAAAAACCACATTGGCTTTTTGCGAATTTTTCCCGTTCAGCCTTTTCCAATGCTTGGCCGCAAGCAGCAAATAGTAGATGACCGGAACAAGCAGTACCAGCCCAAAAGCGATATGAGCCCACTTCAGCCACACCCGACCCTCACCAAGCAGCTCCCGCCAGAAACCGCCAACCAGCATTAAACCGCTCACGGCCAGAATCAATACCAGCCATGCATTCCACATGTGAATGGAAATAAGCTTTTTGCCATACCCTTTGCGGAGCCCCGCCAGTGCTTTTTTCAATGATGTCCCTCCTCTAACCCGTGATCGGTGGTGAATCATTCAACTTTTAACTAATTGTACCGCATAACTCAGTGAATGAATAATTCTCTTTAGGGTAGGCTTGTCCATGCGCTTATCAAAAAGCCCATCATTCTCAACAAAGGAGAAGGATGGACTTACCACAAAAGTATGAAGAATGCGCAACTTGTTGTTTATTACTCTGCAGCCCATTCCTCCAGTTTTTGATCCCCGGGGAGCAGCAGTGCAAGCAGGCCTAGCAGAGGCAGGAACCCACAAGCTACAAAGACAGTCACGATACCAATCCGGTCAATGAGCGCACCAATGACAACAGAACCAATACCGCCTAGTCCGAAAGCAAGTCCGGTGATCAGTCCTGAGACCGTCCCGATATTTCCCGGATACAGCATTTGTGCATAAATTACGGTCACGGAGAAGCTGGATAACAGGATGAAACCCGATATGACCAGCAGAACAAGCGCCCAGGTTTGACTTACAAAAGGAAGCGCCAGTGCAAAGGGGACGGTTCCCACCATAGAGATCAGTATCAGATTGCGCCGTCCAAAGCGGTCAGCAAGCGGTCCCCCAAAGAATGTGCCAACCGCACCGGCAGCCAAGTACAAAAAAATATAAATTTGAGCATGATCAATGGTCATTCCATAGTTCTTCATTAAGTAGAAGGCGTAGTAACCGCCGATAGAGGCGCCGTACCAGGAACGGACAAATACCAGGAAGACTAGAATGATAGTGGCAGTCAAAATACTTTTGCTGCGTGCAGGATCTATGGTGCGTGCAGCTGATTTTTTACGGAAGGTGTATCCTTCGTTCAGCATTTTCCGGTACCAGCTGGCTACGTAGGTCTGAACAGCGATACCTGCTGCGGCGATGACAGTGAACCCAAGCGCGCCCATTTGCCCGAAAGGAATGAATACCCATTTCATCAAAAGCGGACCCAAGGACTGCCCAGCGTTGCCGCCAACCTGAAAGATGGATTGTGATAGCCCCTTCCGCTGTCCCGCAGCCATATGAGCTACACGCATGCCTTCGGGGTGAAATGCTGCTGAACCGAATCCGACAAGCATAACTGAAAAGATCACCAGTGCATAATTACCGGCAAAGGCCAGCAGGAACACACCGGAGAAGGTGCAGCACATCCCTAGCGGAAGCAATATAGGGCGTGGTTTACGGTCAGCGGCATAGCCGATAACGGGCTGAATCACTGAAGATGTGATATTAAGGGCAAAAGCGATCCATCCCACCTGAGCGTAAGAGAGCAGCATATTGTCCTTAAGGATAGGAAACATTGCCGGAATGAGTGCTTGAATGGAGTCATTAAATAAATGGACAAAGCTGACTGCCAATAAAATACGGTAAATGGTAGCCTGCTGCAGATGTCGCTGCTGGTCTTCATTTAGTACCGGTGGTGAGCCCGGTATGGGATTGTCGTTCATTGGATCTCCTCTCAAGCTGGTTATGGATATTGATTATTGCTGATTTTCATTTAGCTTCATTGTAGCCATAAGTACTGCACTATGGAAATCAATTTGTGCCCCATCCATGCGAATTATACGCCAACTCATTTATTTATAAAAAAAGCTTGCAAACATTAGGACGGCATGATATATTATCTCTTGTGCTTATGAGGCATCGACGCTGATTGAAAAAGCGAAGAAGAAATAAGTTGACAAGAAACAACGAAACATGATATGATCTAATTCCTGCGCTTGACACGAAGTGTTGAGATGTTAGGAGCAAGTTCTTTGAAAACTGAACAAATGGAACGCGTTAATTTTTATTAGATTCATTTATTGAATCGTCAGTTTCAAAATGAGCAATCGCTCTTTCTAAATACCAATTTGGAGAGTTTGATCCTGGCTCAGGACGAACGCTGGCGGC